>JAFSKF010000049.1 GCA_017449065.1 Bacteroidales bacterium | reverse complement strand
CGGAACGTTTCAATCCACGCCCCCACGAGGGGAGCGACCTGCAACTCCTTTTCTGCTACCATCGATTGGAGGTTTCAATCCACGCCCCCACGAGGGGAGCGACCTCCGAAGATCCTGACTGCGGAATATAAATGAGAGTTTCAATCCACGCCCCCACGAGGGGAGCGACAAGGTGTGCATGTTCCTGAAGCTGACTTTTCTGGTTTCAATCCACGCCCCCACGAGGGGAGCGACCAAGACGCTGGGAGCCAGTAACCATGCCGAGCATGTTTCAATCCACGCCCCCACGAGGGGAGCGACCCAGAACTTGACCAAGGGTTCCCGTCTCCAGTTACGTTTCAATCCACGCCCCCACGAGGGGAGCGACCATTTCGGCGCGAAAAATGCGTAATGTATGCACTGTTTCAATCCACGCCCCCACGAGGGGAGCGACTCGCAACGCCTTTAAATAAAGACTGATTTGAAAAGTTTCAATCCACGCCCCCACGAGGGGAGCGACGAGCGCGGCGGCGACTACTACAAGTGTGCGTATGTTTCAATCCACGCCCCCACGAGGGGAGCGACCCGGAAGTAGAGGAGGAATGACTATGACAATTGGTTTCAATCCACGCCCCCACGAGGGGAGCGACTGCCCCTAAACCAGTTTATTACCAAGGATTTGACAAAGTTTCAATCCACGCCCCCACGAGGGGAGCGACAGCGTATTTGTAAAGATGATTCTATAAGCGAAAAAGTTTCAATCCACGCCCCCACGAGGGGAGCGACTCATACCTTACAATGCATTAATTCTCAATGCAAGAAATATGCATTTTTGCGAACCAAAAATTATTGGTTTTGATGATGACTTTGGAAACGAATTCACAAATCCAACTATCTTGTAATCAAGCAATGCGAAAACACGAAGTTTATTGCAAAGCTTCACGTTCGCATTTATATAATTAAGGTTTCTGTAGGGTCGTATGATGTTTCTTTTCCTAACTTTTCTATTCTCCGCTGCCAATTATTACCGAGAAAATAGAACCGAATACTGTCGGTGGTATTGTTTATTATGGTCGCCAAAGTAGCTTTCAATCCTATGAACTGAGCTTCAGTAATGAGACATTCGAAAACTGAATTCTGCACCCGTTGCCCATAGTTGACACACTCTTTTGCAACTTTTCGCAGTCGCTTCTCTCCAGTCTTTGTCGTGGTATCGACATCGTATGTAATTAGTATCAGCATATCATTATCTCATTAAAAATACTGGATAATCATCCAATTCATCGCGTAGAAAACGAGATAGAAGTTTCGCCTGAACAAAAGGTAAAAGCCCAAGAGGTATCTTCTCCTTCAAATATGGGTGTTCTATGGTTTCCTTCTTACGTTTCTGCCAAGTAGTTATCAGTTCTTTTCTGCAGTTGTCTGTCATAAGTACACCCTCATCACCTTGTCGAATGAAATCCTTCTTATTGACTTGCTTGCGATTAATCATGGAAAGAACGAGCCGATCGCCAAGATATGCCCTCAGTTCTTCCATCATATCCAATGCAAGAGATGCACGACCAGGTCTCAGGGTATGCATAAAACCAACGTATGGATCTAAGCCAACCGACTCTACCGCTGCTGCCACATCATTGGAAATAAGAGTATAGACAAACGAAAGCATAGCATTCACTTCGTCCTTGGGAGGTCTGCGGGATCGTCCATCAAATGAAAAGTCTGCTTTTTGATGCAGGATAAGATGGTCAAAAACTCCAAAATAGACATTGGCAGCTCGCCCTTCTTCGCCACGTAGCACATCCATACTATCTGCCTCCATCACACATTTCCTGCTCCAATCCATTTGCTTGGCCGCATACTCAATCTTTTCATCCATCCCATTATCTCTAATAAAACGCCTAAGAATATTTCTGGAATTAAAAATCTTTCCTGCTACAAATAACTTACTCAAATGTAATGAAACATCCTCATCTTCCGACATGGAGTATTGCTTCTTTCGAAGAAGAACGTTGCCTTTCGTAACACCTTGAACTCGTCCAATGAAACGGCCCTGTGGAGACATGAATACCAAAGAAACGTTGTTATCCATACAAAGTTTCATTAACCCAGGACTCGCTCCCATATAACCAAAGGTTACAATACCCTCAATGTTTAGTACCGGGATACGAAACAACTCATCTTTATTAGCCGACACAACGACGTTCTGTCCATCTTTAGTAAGATAGGCCTCTGGAGTGGTGATATAGAGAGTATTAAGAAGTTTCCTCATCGAAAAAATTTTTAATATAGTGTGATACACTTGTTTTCTTTGTCCATTCTGGAGCGCATATGTCAAGCAAAGAACAATTCCCGCACTTGTATTGCTCCTTAACCTTGGGTGTAATACCGCTAGTAAAGGTCTTGTGCATGGCTTCGCTAAGTTCGGAGGTTAACTGACGTAGCCGACCATCAATTATCACAATCTCCCGATGACGTGTTTCATTATAAAACAAAGCTGCCTCTGGAATATGTATTCCATACATCTCCTCCAGACAGATAACCTGCGCTGCCAATTGCACTTCGTCACGTTCATCCGGCTTGCGACGACCTCTCTTATACTCTATGGGATAAGGCCTCCAATAGCCAATATATCGAGGATGCGTGATGGCGTTCTCTTCTGTGTCTGATGGAATAAGTTCAATGGCATCGCTGATTCCATATAGTCCCAACGTGTGAGAGGCTATATGTACTGCACGTAAGGTAATGACACCACCATTTTTCTGGCGATAGGCTGGGTTATCCACATTTTGGTGTAACAAATTACCTTCAGCAGTGAGACGATTATCGTCCCATTGTTGTTCTATATGGATCAACGCCCACTGTCGGGGACAGTACATATAGTGCTGAATCCCAGACAACATGAGCATATCGTCGTCCTCGTAATACATAATGCTATTCTGTTGTATCTTCAAATGGCAATGCGTCCAGATATTTGTCGAAGTCACTCTGGAACAGTCTGTCTTGCACGATGCGGTAGCGCTCAAACTCCGTTTCGGCGTGGAGCACCGCCTCCTCGTGGCTTACGCTGCCGGCATTGTCAAGCAGTGGGCGTTCATCGCTGCTCAGATAGGCGTCGATGCGCTTGGCCCAGTCCTCCATCGTCATGGGGATGTGCCGCTTGGCGCGACTCTCTGCGAACTCCAGCACGGCCGTCACGATGCGTCCCATATCCTCCAGCTCTATCTGTGTCAGGTAGTTCTTAGCCACAGACACGTCCGTCTTTACAATCTTGCCGTCGGGGGCATTCTCCCACGTGGACAGCCCCATGTGCTCCTTGTCGGCATCAGCCCGCTCCATAATCAACTCCGCAGCTGTATGACCATGAACGGCATAGTGCATCTTATTCTGTATTTTCTTAAAGAATAGCCTCGTAGTGGGTGCATCTTTGTTGTAGTCCATACTGGTAGCATAGATATCCGTCAGCTTCTGGTAGAATCGCCGCTCAGAGAGACGTATTTCCCTAATTTCTGCCAGCAGGTGCTCGAAGTAGTCCTCGCCCAAGAACGTGCCGTTCTCCATCCGCTTGCGGTCAAGCACGTAGCCACGAATGGCATACTGCCGCAACACGCTTGTAGCCCACTGCCTGAACTGCGTGGCGCGGATGCTGTTCACACGATAGCCCACGGCGATGATGGCATCGAGTTTATACATCACCACAGAGCGTTTTACGGTTCGGCTTCCTTCCTGCTGAACTGTTTCCATTTTGGAAATAGTTGATTCTTCCTTTAGTTCACCTACCTCAAACACATTCGCGAGATGTTTGCTGATGGCTGGCACTCCCACATCGAAGAGTGCCGCCATCGCCTTCTGTGTACACCAAATAGTCTCATCGGCATACATAACCTCCACGCCCTGTTCCTTATTCTCCGCTTGGAAGATGAGGAACTCCGCCGTGCTGTTTCTTATTTCGTGCTTTTTAGCCATAAGTGGTTATATCAGTTCTTCGATAGTGACGTTGGCAGGAAGTTCTTCCTTTTCAATGCTTACCTTGTAGTCAGAAAACTTACGGGGAGCACCATCACATACCTTTTCCACTTTCACCAAATCAAAAAGCTTATTGGCAGGTGCATTGCCTAATGCTGATTCATGATTGAAAACTATCAGTTTCTGGGCGCTCATCAGTCCACGTGCAGCAGAGCGGTCCATGTCGAACATGTTCTTTAGCGCGTCCCAGAACAGAGTGAGGTCTTCTTCAGAAAAACCTGTCTGATGTGCGAGGTTGGCAGAGATGAAACCGTGGCAGACATAGAGGCCGTAGGGCACGGTGGCCTTGCGACCCATCGTACGATTGTCGCCACCTTGCTTCTCTGCTTCCTTCTCCGTAGCAACAGCCATGCGGGTAATGGAGTGTTCGGCTGCTGCAATCGGGTCTACAGAGCGAGCAAAAGTGAATTGTATCGGTCCACGAACCTGACCGGCATTCTTGCCTGTTGACATGACGGCACCAAAGGTGCGAATGTCGAAATACTTCTTGCACATAAAGTCGCGAGCTGCTAATGTCTTGTCTTTTGCAGCTTTCACCTCTTCGTCATCATGCGCAGCGTCAATCATCGTGTTTAATACAGCCTTCTCCCTGATGAAGATGTCGTAGCCAGCCGACTGCTCCTTGGCAACCTGCACATAGTTGCGCACTTTCCGCTTCAGACAAACGTCTGTAACAAGCCCCATACCTGTTTCCGCATCTACGCGAGGCAGATTGCCTGCGTCGGGGTCACCATTGGGATTACCATCTTGTACATCAAAGATGTAAATGAAATCGATTCTGTTCTTCAATTCTGACATAGTTGTATCTGTTTTTAGTTATTATTGTTATCGTTCTTAGTAAAAAAGTCCTGCCGCTGGTGGTAGTAACCAACAAAGAAACGACCTTGGTCTTGCAGATCCAGATGGGCGGGGAAACCGTCAGATGGGATTTTGTCGATAATCTCTTGTTTCAGTTTCTCGAAATAGATTTTCCGTCCTTCATTCAGGTTTTCAGAGTGATGTGACGACAGGTTGAGAATGGTAGCGAACACTGCGGATGGAGTTGCACTTGCGGAGTTCATGTAGCGCTCACGGATAGAGTGCTGATTGTTTGCATCCTCCTGAATCTTGTCGAGTACGGCAAACAAGCGGCCACAGAGGTAGCCCTGATTGGTGTTTTCTTTGTCAAGCATAACTTTTATTTTTTGTTCATTACTGTTTAAGCGATTTAAATAAGCCTTGATAATGGCAGCACGGGCGATATAGATGCTCTGCTCGGCTCTGATACGGCGCATACATCCGGAAAAAAGCGTATAAGGGTAGGGTAGCCCTTGGAAAATGCTTTTCACAATAGCTTCCGGCATATTGGGAGTGGCCTCAGATGACTTGCCTCCCAACGTCACAGCACTCAGCATAGAGCGCAACCCGAAATAAGGCTTGTTAGCACCGCATATTTCCATGTCTTCGAAATGCCGGTTGATGCGTTCTGCAAATTCTCTCAATGGTATTTCTGCCCAATAGGTCACTGCAATTCTTGCAGAATTTGGAGCGAGACCAAGAATATAGAACTTGTCATCAGCTGTCGTTTTCAGGGAGCCGGAATAGATGGCAGTGAAGACTTTCCTTACTTGCTCTATCTTTCTATCTGGGTCATCGTCGGTGTCATATCCGAACAAGCTAAAGATATTTTCTTCTGTTTGCTTGCCAGCCTCATCACTTTTCGATGCCCAAAAGAGGAAAGTGCGATTGCCCACCATAAACTTGTTTCTTGAATCAGAAGCCAATAGATGGTTAAGGACGGTGGTATAGGCAAATTCTGCCTCTTCGCTGATAGGGGCGTTTGTTCCCTTTTCTTTTCCGTATGAATCATAGCCGGATTTTACCTGAAAGGCTACGAGTTTTGCTGTTGCCTGACTGCCAGGTATCATCGTGGCAGTGGTCGTTTCCACAGCGATACCCTTTTCGCCAGACACCAAACAGATCTTCTCATTGCCATTGCTGTCTTCACGCAGCAAATCCAGTAGCTCGTCTTTTTCTGCTACTATGTGCGTGTCACCCTCTATTAAGAATGAGAAAGTGGAATACTTCTTATTCAGATTCTTCTCTATTTCTGGCCAAAGACCATCTTGCTGCATATTCGAAAGAATAGCAGATTGCTCTGTTTGGTAGAAGCACCAGATGGCTTTCAGATCATCATTGTCGGGGGCGACATCGTAGATGTCTTTGACCTTCTTCTTAAAGGTGTCATAATACTTCATTGCATCCCCTTTGTCAGAATAGCCAAATACGTATGCGCTGTTGTCATAAAGGTAGTTTGCCACTGGCGCGCTCGAACGGCCTACGCTTTTCTTGACCAGAAACTTCTGAGCCTGTTTCTTGTCTATTCTTCGGTCTTCAAATCTCAAGAAATGACCTTCTTTGTCGATGACAATCAGAAAGCCTATTTCTTTCAGTTCACGCCCGTAGGCAGGCAATTTGTCCTTGCTTCGGTAGTAATAGTCATATAACGCTTTCAGTATCATCTTAGAATCTCCTCACTGTCTTTAGGTGGAATAATAATAACACCGTCCTCCATCTTTGCACGATAGAACATGGCTGGGGGATTTTTCAAATCAGCCTCAAAGTCCATATCATAGAGCATAATGCCGAGATCACGGTCTTCGCTGATGGGGACAACAAGCGTTTCCGTTTCAGGATTGACCAAACGAAACGATGCTGTACACTCGCGAGTACCCAAGTAGGGCTGTGTAAAGCACTGCCCTTTGCTGGCACGTCGTTCGAACATCGCATTGTACTTGCCGGGATTCTCGTCTTTGCGAAGCAAATCATTCTCTACCGCATCAATCATAGGATTCTTTGACTCGACATACTGGTCTTCTTTCTCATTAAACCATCTTTGATACTTGCTTTGATTCCCTTTGATACGTTCTCGCATAGGAATAAAGCAAAGTTTTGCCCAAATGCGGTAGCGAACATCACGCAACATCAGCGTGTTCTTCTGCTGCCGCTTGTCCTCAATATATATGAGCGATTTTCCAGCCACGGCACCAACTTCATTTCTGCGCACGGACATCCATTGTATGTTGTTCAACACTTCAATCTTCGTCACCTGCCAGTGAATGGCTGGTTTCCAGAAAATGGCCTCAAAGATGGCACGGGCAGCCGATGGCGTAATAACGTCATAGCTCACGCGCTCCACCTTCAGCTCAGGGCGGGTAAAGCAGGCCATCGGTCCCCAAACTTCCAAACAGAATTCTTTGTCGTAGTATTCCATAAATATCTATTGTTTTGACTTTTTTATCAGCCACTTGCCACCATAGTCGCCGCCAACACGTTCTATGATGCCGTGTTCTCTTAAATCCTTTATATCTCTTTTAATCGTTCTTTCATTAACGTCTAACTTCTCAGCAATCACTTCCGAACTGATATGGGGATTTTGAGCCATTAAACTAACAATTGCCTGCTTGCGCCTATTTTTCTTTTCCTTCACGGATTTCGTTTCAACAGGCAGTAGTGGAAGTGCCAATTCTTCAAGTGTCAGTTCTGGGACATTTTCGGCTTCCGCCTGGGACATTTCTCTTGTCTCTGGGACATTTGTCAGTGACATCTTCTTACTGTTTCGGACATTTTCGACTGGCGAGTCCTGATAGGTGATGGAGAAGATGAACTGTGAGCCGCTGTTGATTTCTACTTTGTAGTCTGGATAGTACAACGGAGCATAACGCAGGATGTTGCGCGTGCCTGAACCAAGATCTTCAGCCCAGTTCAGTTCGTGGAACACGCGTACCAATAGCGGATTCTTCGTGTAATTATTTAGCTGTTCGAGCGTCAGATCTCCTTCTGGTATCTCTGGCATTAACCGAGTTGGGTTCTTGGTTACCACCCTGTCTTTAAACACATGGAAAAAGCAAGCATAGCCAGAACTGAAATCAGTATGAACGCATAGGTTGCCGACAATTTCACGGAACAAGTTCCAGCGGAGGTCTTCACGCTGATTGGAGCCCGAAGGCAGGAAGAATCTGTCGGGCAGATAGCGCATTACGAATGCGGAAAGCTGGTCGTAGACATTGATAAGATTGCAGTGTAATGTGCGGCGGTCGTCATAACGGTTTGGAAATTGGGACACATCGTTATATTGTGCGTATGTACACATATGGAACACTGCTTCAAACCTGTAGCGAGGCATCAATTCTATGATGGTATCCTCTCGTCCGAAGAGTATCAATGCTGCATATTTCAGCAGCAAGCGACCGCCATCACGCTTTGCAAGATGCGTGCTAACCAGTATTTCTTCGTCGGTCATCTGAAGCCAGGGATGCGAAGAGTTATGAGCCGCGAGGATGTTTCTGCAATATTGAAAGGTCTTGTGCTCCAGCTGTTCTATGGTCATCCCTTCTGCAATACGCTCTTCAAACAGGTGAGGGTTCTTTCGCTCAAAGAGAGACAGAAGTAGTTCGGGCTGGTCCGTCACGTCAATGTCTGCATCACCGTTGCGGTCCCAGTAGCGTCCTTTGTATCGATAGACATATTGCCCACATGGAATGTCGAGTTGCATCACTATTTTACCTTCCACCTCCAAAATGCGAGGTGTAAAATACGGGCAAGGTAGGAACAGCTCTGGATTATTGATGCAATTGATGATGTTGGTTTTCAATGTTTCCACCTTGTCTGGGTTTACTCCTGTAATTGAGCCGTCATCCTTTACTCCGACAAGGATCTGCCCACCGTTGTGGTTCAAGAATGAGCATACCGTCTCATAGAGTGAGTCTGAAATATCCTCTCGGCAAGTCTTGTACTCTATTTGAGGCCCTTCGCCCTTTTGAGCCAAAGTCACGAAATTGCGTGTTACTGCCATATCTTCTTTTCTATATTATGAACGTTTCTTCTAACCACTGGTTATTCAATGTCAATCCTGTATCCTCCTTGTAGAAGTTTGGATTGGTAATGGCATAGATGTTCTCAAAAGGCTCCTCTATTGCTCCTGCTTCCTTTAGTAATTGAAAATCTCGTTTTCTGATGCTGACACTATACTGTGCCATTTTTTTCATCAGTGGGTATGAAGGCCCCTGTGACATGAGTTGCTGGTAAATGTTCATGCTTCCTCTCCAGTTGATGATGACAGATGTGGTCTGGTCGTCAATCAGATGGAAATGGTTTGCAGCCTCCTCAAACTCGCATTCTGGTTTATAGAGCATCTCCTGCATCTGGGCAGTGTCAAAACTGGCGGTTCTTGAATGGAGCTGTCGGAAATAGCTTTTCATAGCTTCAGGAGAGAACCAGTCAAAGTCCTTTCCCATATTCAATCGGGCATTATTGGTTTGCGAGATAAAACCGCATGGAAGCGGATGCTCTTTCCCAAGACTGAAAACGTATGTGACGCAAATTCCCCGTTTCCCTTCTCGGTTACAACGTCCTGCAGCCTGCAGGATGGAGTCAAGTCCTGCCTCTTGACGGAAGACTACTGGAAAATCTATATCGACACCCGCTTCGATGAGTTGTGTTGCTATTACTCGTATAGGCTTATCTCCTTTGTCCTTCAAGGCTTCCTTGATGCGCTGAATGGTATCCGAAACATGAGCCGGACACATCATTCTGGACAGATGTAGTCGTATGCCATCATCTGGCAACCGATCATATAACTCTTTAGCGTCTTTGCGTGTATTGACGATGCATAAAACACGAGGATGCTCAGACACCTCATTGGCAATCTCATCATAACTCTTGGCACCTTCCATGAATTCTAACTTAACTCGCCTCAATTTATCATGCAATTGGGCATTAATAGGAATAATCTCATGAACATTCGGCAAGGCGTCAAATCCAGCCATGGGATTAGACCCTTCAATCCTGCCGCTGAGAATGGGCTGACTGGCTGTGGTAAACAGAATAGATGTACCAAAGACTCGCTCCAGCGTGTCAAGCGAATGAACAATTGGTTTGAAAAATCCTAAAGGAAGCGTCTGCACCTCGTCCAGTATCACTACACTCTTGATAATATTGTGAAGTTTGCGACAGTCGGAGCGTTTGTTGCTAAACAATGATTCGAAAAACTGCACATTCGTGGTAACAATGATGGGGTAGTCCCAATTTTCTGTTGCCAACTGCATCCGTTCCCGTAATTCCCAGTTGTCGATGTCTTCTGGGTTAACATTCGAATGATGTTCCAATACATTCTCTTCGCCAAAAAGACCTTTCAGAGTTGCAGCCGTCTGAACAATAATACTTGTGTATGGAATCGCTATGATAATACGCTGCAAATTGTTCTTCACAGCATGATGCAAGGCCCAAAGAACTGATGCCAAGGTTTTACCGCCTCCGGTTGGTACGGTAAGGCTATAGAAACCCACTTCTCCTTTGCTTGCTTTCACACATTGCTCTTGAACGTAGTTGCGAATATGATTGACTTCACTATTGGCAGATTGCGCTCTAAGGATTTGCAGGTGTTCCTCCAATTTCCACAAAAGTTTTTCCACGGAAGTATGACATCCTCGTAGCTCGGATTGTTCAGAATTCATAAATGCTTCTGCATCGAGACTATCTGCATCAACAAGGCATGAGAAGAGCATGCGGACAACATGGTGTAAATCTTGTTTTCTCAAATTGCTGAGTTTCGGTAAGGCGCACGGAACAGGTTCGTCCAATGAGACATCTTCGGGAATAACACCTTTTGTCTCTTCTATATAATCGCAATAATCATACAGCCCCCGATGATGCCCTGCTATAGGTTGTGCAATGAGTGGAGCCAGTTGGGGATATTGCTTTTGAGCAATGCTTGCTCCCACATAGGCGTGGTTTGGACCCTGCTTAACATGCGCGTATTCCTTGTCATAACCTGTAATTCCCCGTATATACTTCTGCCATTCCTTCTGTTCTTTTCCTCTGTCATGAAGCAATCCCATAACATAAGCTATTTCACCCATGCCAAACGTAGATGCAAATAAGCCCGAACGAAAAGCTACTCCCTTTTGATGTTCTTCGTTCGTTTGAATAGACATGTCACTTTGATTAATATGGGATATAATTGTCGTCTTTTTCATAAACCTATATTCAACTATATCTATCACTCAATCTTCCAACTTCTATATAATAATATGACCAAATCTTGGCATTACCCGTTTTGTTTTAGAAAACCTAAAATGCGCTGCAAATATAGGTAATTTTAGGGAACCGTCCAACTATCACCAGATATTTTTCATATTTTTAAGATTTAATATGTATTAGATTATTTCTGCACCTGAATCACATTACCCGTTTTCACTAAGGACAAAGCATCTTGCAAGTGGAGTTTCAGCTCCTCTTGCGGAACTTTATATACTTTTAGCGAAAGAGCCCGGGGAAAACGGTTGAAATAAGAATCGGTTGAAACGTACCAGCGACAGGATTCGACTTCTGGCACCTTAGGCAGCGCATTCCACAGACGGTATAAGCGGGTTTTGGCAGCGATGGTGATTCCCGTTTGACCGTTTTTGAATCGGACAACACAAATCAGATGTTGGCGAACCTGTTGGTCTTGCTCCAGCTCTTCCTTCGAACGCCTATGCGTAATGGTCAGATTCCGATGGAAACGCTGGTTGATGTCCTGCATCATCTGTCTGAACACCACTCCGTGAGCAGAGGTATCCTGAATCTGATTCGACAGGATATAATAGTGAATCATTTCATGCAGGATGGTATCTTCCACTTCCTGCTCCGGCAGATCGAGCAAAACACTGATCTTAAAAACAAAGTTGTAATAGTGCCAGGAGCCATTCCACTTCCTCTTTCGCATATAGGCCACCTGTCCTAAAAAAGTCCGTGCACGGCTCAGCCGGATAGGAAGCGGTTCCAACTTCCCATCAAAACACAATCGGTTATATTCGTCGAATTTCTTTTGGATATACTCTTTCGTCGCTTTCATCGTTTGGAGTGCAAAGATAAAATATTATTTTCATTCCTGCAAATATATGAGTCACAAATTATAGCAATTTCTACAAAAAATTTGGCGGTTTCGGAAATAGTTCGTACCTTTGCGGCAAAATACCAAATTATAGGTATTTGTCAAATGGATAATAAGCCGTAATTTTGCGCTCTCAAAATGAGACTTTTTTATTTACGAAACTAAACTTATTTAAAATGAAGAAAATTTTTACTCTGTTTGTCGTTCTGTCGGCAACCGTTTCGCTGATGGCGCAGCATGGCGCAATGAACTTTATCGGTAATGGAGATTTCTACGTCTCGAACATGAAGGAAACAACGTTGACGACCAATGTCAAGGATACCATTGTGGTTGAAATGACAGAAAATAACACGTCCAACATCACCCTTCCTCAGATGATTTACAACGGCAATCTCACCGTGAATCCGTTCACCATCAAAGGTGCCACGTGGGCCATGGATATGGCGACCTTCGTATCCACTTGGGCAGAGCAGTCGTTCACTACCACAACTATCGGTACCGACGGCTTCGAGAAGAATGTATCCGGCACTCTTTCTGCTGCCTATATCCATTCAACCGGCGCCTTCCAGATTAGTGTCACTTTCTCTTACGGATCTATGCCAATGCCTGTCACCTACGAGAGCACTGGCTACTACACCGTCAACAATGCCTGGAACCTGGTGGGTCGTGGCACAGCTGCTAACCCTTACAAGATTTTCAACGCTGACGATTTCGCAGCCCTGGCTGAGAACTTCTCCGACACTAACGACGGCTCGAACGAGTATTTCGTCATGATGAACGATATCGACTTCGGAGGTTCTGCTGAAAACTTCGTTCCACTGCCTGCCATCGGTAAGAAGTACATCAAGAATGTCAACACTGTATCTGCCGGCTTCAATGGCAACTTCGACGGACAGGAGCATAGCATTTCCGGCATTTATCACAATCGTTTTGAAAACAACGATGAAGGTAAGTTCAACGCCCTGTTCTCTTCGATCGATACCGCCGGCGTCGTCAAGAATCTGGTCTTCTCTGCCAACAACTTCGTCAAGTCGTACAACTATATCGCTCCATTCGCTTCGGTGAGCCGCGGCGCTATCGAGAATTGCGTCAACTATGCCAATATCGAAGCCACCAATACAGCTGCTGCCGGCATCTTGGGCAGTTTCATTGGTGGTAAAGGCAGCATTATCAACTGCATCAACAACGGCAACATTTCTTCGATGACCTATGCTGCCGGTATTGTAGGCTTCTGTCAGTCGGGAGCCAGCGTTTCGTCAACAGCTGACGGCTATCACTCGCTCATCGACCACTGCACCAACAACGGTAACATTTCGACCACCAACGGATTGGGCGCTGCCGGTATTGCCGGTGCTTTCTCCGGTTCTATCCGAAACGCTACGAACAATGGTGCTGTCGATGACTCAAATGGCACCTTGAAGACCAAGCAATACACTTCCGGCATCGTCAGCTCAGCCACCTATCTGGTTGCTCTCGACAGTTGCACCAACAACGGTGCTATTTCCGGCGGACGCAATGTGGCAGGTATTCTGGCTTATGTGCTCAAAGGCGATGATTCGAACTTCACCGTCACCAACTGCGTCAATCGCGGAACCATTACTGCTGATTCGATTGTGGGCGGTGTGGCTGGCAATTCTGCCCGTGTAGCGGGTGTGATTACCCTCGATGCCTGCGAAAACTATGGCGTGGTGACGGCCTCAGGCAATGCTGATTTGTCGGGCAACTTACGCGGAAATGCTAATATCGCCATCAACAGCAACTGCAAGATCGGTAGCGACCTGGCCAAGCTTGCCTTGGATCCTGAAAACCTGACCGGCATTAACAAACTTATCATCAACGATAATACTTCCGGATCTGCCTACGACCTTTGGGGCCGCCGCTACAACGGCAAGGGCTTGCTGATCAGAAACGGCAAGGCGGTTCTTGTGAAGTAAACATAAACTCCCGATTCACTACATGAAAAGAATTCTTTCGGTTCTTTTTTCCTATTGGTTGGCTGCGCAGGCATTCTTGTCTGCACAGCCATACCTTGTTTCTGGGCATGTAGTGGATGACGCCACAGGAAAGCCGCTGGAGTTTGCCACCATCGCACACGAAGCTTCCCGGCAAGGCACAATGACGAATGTTGACGGCAGCTTTTCTTTAGGACGCCTGCCAGGCGGCAAGGTTTCCCTCGAAGTGCGCTATTTCGGTTATGCTACCCAGCTCCTCGAACTCCACCTGAGTCACGACACGACTGGGGTGCTGATCCGCCTGGTTTCGCAAAGTCTGGAGCTGAAGGAGGTTTCTGTGACTTCCAACAAGTCGAAAACGGAAGCCTCGACCAGCTATAACATCGACCGCACAGCACTCGACCACAATCAGGTGGTGAACGTCAGCGACGTGATGGCGCTGCTGCCGGGCGGCAAAAGTCAGGGTGACCTCAGCCTGATAAACGACGAACGTATCGTCCTGCGCAGTGACGGCGGCACAGAAAAGGGTAATCCTGCGTTCGGTACAGCCATCGAAGTGGATGGCATGCGTGTGGGCAACAACGCAGAAATGAGTGAAACCGATGGTGCTTCAACCCGCAATATCCCGACCAGTGACATCGAAAGCGTGGAGATCATCACGGGCGTGGCAAGTGTGGAGCACGGCGATCTTTCGAACGGCATGGTGAAGGTTAAAACGCGACGCGGCAAGACCCCGCTGAGCATCGACGTCACCATGAAGCCTCACACCAAACTGGCTTCTGTGGGCAAAGGCATCAGTCTCGGCAACCAAGGTCACGGAGGCATTCTGAACCTGAACTACGAGTGGGCACGCAGCTACCAATCGCTGGTATCACCGCACACCAGCTATACCCGCAACGGCATCACTTTGCGCTACTCGCAACAGTTCCTGAAAGAACAGGCGATGCCGCTGTTCCTGTACGTCGATTTGAAGGGAAACACGGGCGGCCTTGACAGCCAATCCGATCCGGATGCATTCTCGGACGTATATACCAAACAGAAAGACTATGCCCTGCGCGGACAACTGCGCCTCAACTGGCAACCTAAAAAGGCTTGGCTGACAGACCTCGAGTTTACCGCCAACTATAGCATCGAAGATAAGGAACAGAAGGTAAACACCAATAAGAGCAGCGCTTCATCGCAGCCCTATGTGCACACCCCTGAAGCCGGCTACCACATCGCAGACGGAACCTCGATTGTAATGGGACCTGTAGGCTATTGGTATGAGTTGGCTATCACCGACAGCAAACCCGTGAATGCCGGTTTCCACCTGAAAGGCAAATGGAATCAGGACTGGCCGCAATGGTTTGGCATTCCCCGTCTGGAGGCGTCGAACCACATCAAGGCTGGTGCCGACTACACGCTTGCGGGCAACGAAGGACACGGTATGCACTACGATGACCTCGCATTGGGCACCTCCCATTGGCGCGAAGCCCGCTACGACACCCTCCCCTATCTGCACAACATCGGTTTGTATGCTGAGGACCAGCTGCAAGTTCCCTTGGGCAAACGCAACGGTAACCTGCAACTGACCGTCGGTCTGCGCGAAGACCTGACCCACGTGAAGGGTTCCGACTACGGAACTGTGAGCAGCTGGTCTCCTCGCGGCACGTTGCGATGGAATATTTTCAACCTCTCTGGTCAGGACCGCCGTTCAAGTCTCTTCCATGAGTTGGCAGTGACGGTCGGTATGGGCAAATCGGTCAAACTGCCGTCCATGCAGGTGCTGTTCCCTCCTACCAGCTTTGCCGACTGGCAGTCGTTCGCATCGGGCACGGATGCCAATGGCAACTCAATCTATGCCTACTACTCCTACCCGTCGCGTGCCCAATATAACAGCCGGCTCCGGTGGCAGTACAGCATCCAGCGGGAGGTGGGCGTCGAAACGAACCTGAAAGGAAACAAGGTAAGTCTGACTTACTTCCACACGCAAACCCGCCATCCGTACGTTTCTTCGACGGTCTATACGCCGTTCAGCTACGAATACACATCACCGGTAGCAAATGCTGACCAATATACGTATGCGGTGGATGCTGCAACCGGAAAAATCACAACCACGGACGAGTCCGGAAACCAGACTCTTTTGGACAGTCGAACCATGCGTCGCTATGTAGCCAACACCCGCTGGGTGAATGGTTCTTCCACCACCCGACAAGGCTTGGAATGGGTGATCGACTTCGCCAAAATCAAGAGCTTGAACACGCAAATCCGCGTAGATGGCGATTTCTATTATTATAAAGGTATAGAGAATACCCTGATGGCCTATTGTCCTTCATCGACCACCCAATCGGACGGTCAGCCTTTCGGGTATGTGGGTTATTATGCCGGCGGACAGTCAGCTGCCAACGGATCGCTGAAGAAGGAAGTGAACACGAACGTGACAATCACAACGCACATCCCAGTGGTGAAGCTGATTGTCTCAATGCGCTTCGAATGCACCTTCTACGAGATGACACAACGCTTGAACGACCGACGTCTGGATCATTTCCTCGGTTACCATGCTGCCGTCTTGCCGCTGTACTACAGCACCTGGAGCGACCCGAATACGCTCCGGAGCTATCCGTCTGCTGAGGAACTGCTGGCTCTGGCTGAGACAGACGCATCGCTCTACAACGACCTGCTTAAACTGGTGCGCACCAGTTCGACCGAATACTTTTTCAAGCAGGACCGCATCTCCCCTTACTTCTCGTCGAACCTGAATGTGACGAAAGAAATCGGGAAGCATGTGTCACTTTCGTTCTATGCCACCAATTTCTGGAACAATACTGCACTCTATCACTCTTCCGCTACCGACCGGAAAACCTCGCTCTATGCCAGCGGCAAGATTCCGGCATTCTACTACGGTCTGACGCTGAAAGTGAAAATATAAAACGACTGCCAATGACGTATCTGAGATATTTGCTTTTCGCATGGGCGCTGATTTTTGTGGCTGCCTGCACGGACGATGAGGTTTCCGACTACAACACCTATCGGGTATCGGTGACGCTCATCAATCCGCTGACTGGCAATGCGGTGCCAGATGCGGAGGTTTCGTTCACTTCGTCGATGGGTAACTGCTGGAAATCGGTCTCCGACAGTTCGGGAGTAGCCGCATTCCGCCTGCCTGCCGGATTGTACCGTCTGTCTTCGTCTGCAGCATATGTCAATTCGGACAGCACTCACTATTTCCTCAATGCCAGCACCGAGAATCTGGTGGTCAATGCCGGGCATTGCGTTCATGGCGCAACATCGGTAACCCTTACATATACGGCATCCCGACAGGGAAGTCTGATCATCAAGGAACTATACAACGGAGGTTGCCAGAAGGATGACGGCTCCGGAGTCTATCAGTACGACAAATACTGTACGCTCTATAACAACGGACAGACGCCGCTCACACTGACCCATCTGGCATTGGGCATGGTGGCTCCCTACAATGCACAGTCGAATGCCGGTTCGAACTACAATGAATACGGACGGCTCAACTACGAGTCGGAAGGATTCATCCCTGCCATTCAGGCCATCTGGTACTATCCGGACTCGCTGGTACTACAAGGCAACGAGGAAATCACCATTGTCCTCAACGGAGCCATCGACCACACGGTGAGCTATAAGAACTCGGTGAATCTGGGGAAGGCTGAGTACTATTGCACGTACGATCCGACCGTCTTCACCAGCACCTCCTACTATCCGGTGCCTTCCACGCTGATTCCAAGCAGTCACTACTGGAAAGCGGTCTTCTACGGTGCGGGAACAGCTTGGCCGGTGAGCACCACATCTCCTGCTCTTTTCATCTGGCAGTCGCCCGACAGCATCTCGCCGCAGGAATATGCAAACAGCGACACGAACCTGTTTTATAGCGGTGGCACGCAAACGCCTACCTATGCCTGTCGCAAGATACCTACCGATTGGGTGCTCGATGCCATCGAGGTATTTACCACGACATCGATCTCCAACCGCAAACGCATGACGGACAACCTGGATGCCGGAGCTGTCTATTTCACCAACCAACAGGGCTACACGCTCTATCGTTGCGTGGATGTCGAAGCAACGCTTGCCGTCGAAGGCAATGCTGACAAACTGGTGTATGGTCTGCCTTCCACGCCCGATGCATCAGACGGAGTGGTGACAACCGACCCTTCGGGCATCGATGCTGAGGCTTCGTTGGCCAATGGTGCCGTGATTATCTATCAGGATACTAATAATTCTACCAATGATTTCTTCGAACGTTATCAATCTGCTCTTCGCGACTAGTGCCTGGCTATCCAGCCCGAATGCCGCTGAACTCTGTCTGCTCCCCGACAGCACAGAGCAGGTAAGCTATGCCGAGACCTTCGTGCATAAGGATAACGGACATTGGATCGACTATTCCGGATCAGCTGACAGCTACCAATGGGGTGCCCGTGCCGCTTCGGTCTATCGGGTCGATTCACGGTGGGTGCTCGACGGACAAGTGGAATACACGAACTTCACGGGCCGGAAGATGAGCGGATCGGTGTGGATCTATCCGGAAGAACGGCCCTTCGACATCATAGAGCCTACCCGCGAGAACGCCGGAACCAAGAATCTGGAAACCTATAGGCTTGCAGGTGGCGTGAGTGCCGAGTTCCATCGGTTGGCCCTTGGGTTCCGCATGGATCTGACTTCAGCGAACTACGCCAAGCAGAAGGACCTCCGCCATCAGAACAAACTGATGGACCTGACCGCCACGGCAGGCCTCTTGTGGCATCTCAACTACCGATGGAGCCTCGGTGCAGACTTCAATTACCGGCGAACCATCGAAGAACTGACCTTCCGCACCTTCGGAACAACCGACAGGAAATTCCTTTCTCTTATTGACTATGGCGGTGCATTCGGTGTTTCGGAATACAGTTCGAGCTATGGACTGACGGACGAAAACGTGGGTCGCCCTTGGGTGGAAAACCGTTTCGGAACCGATTGGCAGCTCAATGCAAGGGACTGTGGCGGTCTGAACTGGTACAACGATCTGCACTTCGACTATGCCTCTGGCTATTATGGCAGAAAATCGCTGTTCACACCAGTTTTCATGGAACACGAAGGTATCCACTGGAGCTATCGCACCCGGATAGGCATCGGATGCCATCAGGTCGGATTCGGTCTGACAGGCAGTCATGTGACCAACGAGCGGAAACTGTTCCAATACACCACCGATACCGGCGGCGTGAACGAATACAGCTATTACGGAAAACTGGAAACCTGTCGTCGCGACTGGTTCGATGTGATGCTCTCCTACCAGTGCACCCTCAGCGACTGGATGCTCGATGCCAGCTTCACACACGCCAACCGAGGCCTGATTGCCAGCTACTATCCCTACTATCGCCAGCAGGACCTGCACTATTCGAGCATCAATCTGTCTGCCCGACGGCTCTGGCGGCAATCGGTTAACGACTGGTCGCTGACTTTGCAGACGGGTTACAGTCAGGGCGGAGGCAATCGTGCAGACGACGGTTTGTACAGCGATTCGGAGAACATTGCCAGTACGAACCTCTATACTTCCGACCTCCTGCTGAACCAGCATGCTGACTATCTGATTGCCCGGCAGGGGAACATCGGTTTATCGTGCGAATACGGCAGGCAATTGAAGCAAGCTCCCGTGAGGCTTTACGTGACGCTTCAGGCAAACTGGCTGAAAGCCTGGGACACCACTTTCCATTGGGAAGACACCTACCGGCAGCGGCTTGGCCTTGCAGTAGGATGCAATTTTTAATCTAGTCTCTCTAGTAGCACTAGTCCTACTAGTTATACTAGTCTATCTAGTTAATCTAAAAATTCTAAATAATATGAAAAAACTTTTCTTTGCAGCTTTCGCAGCTGCCTTAATGCTTACCTCATGCGGTGGAAACAAAACTTCTGAATCTGCTGCTTCCGATGCAGCCGCAACCATCACCGTTGACCAGACCTTGGCGCAAGCAGACAGTCTGACCGACCAGCTCGTCACCGTCGAAGGTGTCTGCACACATACCTGCAAGCATGGTGCCACCAAGATTTTCCTGATGGGCAGCAACGACGAAAACATCCTGCGCTGTGAGGCTGCCGCTTTGGGCAAGTTCAGCACCGAATGCGTGCACAGTGTGGTGCGCGTTACCGGCTATGTGCGCGAAACCCGCATGGACGAAGCCTATCTGCAGAACTGGAAACAGAAATACGAAGAAGCGATGGCGGAACGTCAGGCTCAGGCTGCCGCAGATTCCCAGTTCGGTGAAGCGGATGCAGAACAGGCAGAAAAAGTAACCACCTCGACCGGATGCGCCACCGAAAGCAAGGCACGCAAGGAACAGGGCGAAACCATCGACGATAAGATTGAGGCCTATCGCGCACAGATTGCTGCCCGCAAAGAGGCAGAAGGCAAAGAGTATCTCTCGTTCTATCACCTGGAGGCTACTGCCTACGAAATCGTTCCTACAGAGGAATAATTACTGAAAACTTGAAAACATTATGGAATCGGTAATATCGTGCCAACACCTGACACATTATTACGGCAAACGGAAGATCTACGAGGACCTCAGCTTCGAGGTTCCTCAAGGTCGCATTCTGGGTCTGTTGGGCAAGAACGGAACGGGTAAAACCACTACCATCAATATCCTTTCGGGCTACCTGAAACCGAGATCGGGTGTTTGCCGGATTTTCGGTCAGGACATACAGACCATGGATCCGTCTCTTCGCCGCCGCATCGGTCTGCTGATTGAGGGACACGTGCAATATCAGTTCATGAACATCGAACAGATCGAGAAGTTCTATGCACGTTTTTATCCGAACCAGTGGCGCCGCGATGCCTACTACGAACTGATGTCGAAGCTCAAAGTGGCTCCCAAGCAGATGATTTCGCGTATGTCGTGCGGACAGCGCAGTCAGGTGGCATTGGGCCTGATTCTGGCGCAAAACCCCGATTTGCTGGTACTCGATGATTTCTCCATCGGTCTCGATCCCGGCTATCGTCGTCTGTTTGTCGATTACCTCCGCGAATTCGTGAAAGCTGAAAACAAGACGGTTTTCCTCACCAGCCATATCATTCAGGATATGGAACGGCTGGTGGATGACTGCATCATCATGGACTACGGACGGATTCTGACCCAGCAGCCTTTGCAGCAGATTCTCCAGACGCTGCATCGCTACAGCGCCACCGTTCCTGAAGGCTACGAACCGCAGTTGTCCGATGCGGAACTGTATCATCCGGCTGCCATCCGCAAGCACTTCGAGGTCTATTCGTTCCTGCCGCCCGACGAAGTGAAGCAGCGGCTCATGAAGGCAGGCGTGCCAATGCAAGGCGAACTCAACTCCGAATCCCTCAATCTGGAAGATGCGTTCATCGGTCTGACCGGGAAATATTGATTAGCATCCCCCAATCACCCATTAACCCCATCCACCCCATTCAACCCATTAACCCCATACCCCCACCCCACCATGTACTACAAAGAATGGATCAAAACCCGCTGGTACCTGCTGCTGATGTTCCTTTCGACGTCGGGCTTTGCGGGCTATTGCCTGCTGCGCCTGCATCGGGTGATAGCTCTGAAAGGCATCGGTCACGTCTGGGAAATCATGCTCACGCACGATGTGGTCTTTGTCGATTATCTGAAATATGTGCCTTTGGTAGCCGGCTTGCTGCTGGCCGTCGTGCAGTTTGCACCCGAAATGTATCACAAATGCCTCAAACTGACGTTGCACCTGCCTGTGTCGCACCTCACGGTCATCACACAGATGCTTGGCTTTGGCGTCGCTATCGTTCTGGTGTGCGACATCCTGAATTTCATCATTCTGTGGAGCTATATGCACCAAGTGCTTGCCTACGAACTCTGGAGCCGTTGCCTGCTGACGGCCTTACCCTGGTATCTGGCGGGTTTGGCGGCTTATCTTTTAGCGGCATGGACCATCCTCGAACCCGACTGGCGTCGTCGCGTTTTCAATCTGCTGGTGTCGCTGCTGGTGATTAAAATCTATTTCATCAGCGATGCTCCGGCTTCATACAACGGCTTCTTGCCCTACTTGAGTGTATTCACGCTGGCACTGCTGCCCCTCAACTGGATCAGCATCGCCCGTTTTAAGGAAGGAAAGGAATAAACTGTTATGCGTAAAATTGCTGATTTTATTTTGTGCTTCATAGTGCTGGTGCTGCTCGTCTGGCAGCTCCCGTGGTTGATCAATTTCCTCCGCACTCCCGATTCCAACAACACTTTCGCCCTCTATAGCAGCCTGGCAGACGATTTCATCTGCAATCAGTTTGTCGGTGAAGACAAAAAACTGCATCGCTACGGCACCGACGGACGCGAATACTCGACGGCAGAAACCGATTCGCTCCTGCCCTGCTTCTTCATGCGTCAGTTAGTGGCTGACGGACGCTTCCCCGACAGCATTCACGGTCGGGCCGTCACGCCGCACGAGGTGCTGCAGACGAATATCTCTATCCGCCTGAACCCGCGCGACATCAACGGCAATAACATCGCTCTCTATCCGCTCATCGAAAGTATGCCTAAACGTGTTGACCTGGAGTGGCCGGACGATATGTTCCGCATTACCGACACAGGCATCGAGTTCATCAAAATGGAAACAAACGAGGTGAAGACCCAGAAGAGCCGACTGTTCACGGAGGCATTACAAGAAAAAGGCTTTTCCTTCCCAGCCCTATGGGTGTCGGGCAATCCATCGGTCAGAAAGGCCTACGACGAAGGCTATCTGATTCTCGATGCGCAGCACCGCCTCTTTCACCTGAAGCGTTGTGCAGGACGTCCTTTCGTGCACGAGTTCCCCATCCCCGAGGGGGTAATCCTGACTCATGTCTTCGCCATCGAGCCTGCGGCCCGTCAGTTCCGTGGCTTGGCGGTCGATACCGAAAACCGGCTGTATGTGCTCACCTCCGACTATCGGATAGCACTGACCGGTGTGGAGAGTTTCCAGCCTGTCACCGATCGCCTCATGATTCTGGGCAATATGTTCGACTGGACCGTTTCCGTGCTCGATGACTATGCCATCCACCACTATGCCCTCGATGCGACCGACTATCACCTCATCCGTCGCTTAGATCGCACTCTTTCCGATTCCTCCCTCCCGGGCCTGCATTTCACCTCCGGCGATGACAGGTTCTGCTATCCGAGGTTCTGACTCGATGTTCAGTCGCTGTAGCCAGCTTCTACCCAGCTCTTAGGCTCCTTCTAAGCTGCTTACTCCATACTCATGAGTAAGGCTAAAAGCAGGCTAAAGGCTTTTTGATGCGAACGAAAAACCTTAGAAAAACGATAATTCCCTTTATCCAACAGTCTTTTTCGCACACTTTCGCTATTTCGCAATTTTTTCGCAATAAAAAAATGGGTTGCGAAAGAGAATAGAAAGACAAAAAGGCACCCCGATTGATCGAGGTGCCTTCAATAGGATATGTTGTTCAAATGAGAGGATTAGTTCTCATAATCTGACCAAGAGCCGCCGCGCTCGCGTCCTACGAGCTGGGTATCGGTGGTCTTACCGCTGTTTACAGGGAGAGAGGCAGCCATGATGGCGTTGTTCTCAATCTCCACAATCTGAGTTTCAGGTTTGATATATGATTTCATATCTGTAATCTTTTTTATGGTTTTTTGGATATCTCCTCTCCCCGAAGGGAAAGGAGTGTTAATTACTTCACGAGAACAACCTTGCCATTCTTGATAACCAAGCCCTTGGTGTTAGTGCGACGACCTGTAAGGTCGAATACGCTGGTTGCATTCTCCTCAGCACGGAGGGTTGCGATGCCTGTAACCTCGCCTTCCTCCTCGAATACGAGACGGAGACCGGATGCAGAAGCAACCTTATCTGCTGGGATATAAGCCTTGTTGGCAGCCAAGGTGCCAGTATAACTGTAGAAGCCTACAACACCTTCAGCAACACCGAGAACGAGGTCGCCGTCAGTTGCAGTTTCGCCAGTACCACCCACGAGGTCGTTATCGCCAGCTGTACCGCCGGTAGTTACATTGAATGTGTAAGATCCTTCCTCACCTTCCAGAACAACAGCTGTGTTAGCTGGAATAATGCCGCCTTCAATTGCGGTAAGAACCAAACTGCTTCCGCTTACCTTGCCAGTGTAAGCAGTAACGCCCGAAGGAATGCTCAGAGCAGACTCAGAATAGAGAGTAGCGTAACCTGCGGCAGAGATGGAAACAACAGGGTCTTCGATTACGTCAAGTGCAATGATGAAGCAGAGCTGCTCGCCAGCATTGGTAAAGGTGATGGTGGTCTCGTCGCCATTGAGGGCAAATGAGCGCACGTCAGGTGTCGTCAGATATCCGTCAACATCATTCCATGCTCCCATAGGAACATTGGCACCGCTAATAGCATCGCCTTGGAACTCCTTCCAGTAAGAAACAGTGCTACTGGTGGCGGCATTGATGAAACTGTAGAAGGTGATGCGGGTGGCTTTCATGCCTGTGGGTAGCGTAATTGTGTTCTGAGCACCATTAGACAGTTTTATGGAAGTTCTCTCGATGTCGCCAATCGCAATCTTTCCATTGCCAGAAGACCAATTCTTGCTGCTATTGCCAGAAATAGTCAGCACAATACCCTCGGCATCGTCGCCAGACTTGCCGGTCATAGAGTTCGTGGTGTTGTTGTCGAACGAGCCGTGACCCATCCAAATGGTCTTGTTGGCGAGACCCTTGCTGATGGTTGTAACAGCAGCAGAGGCAACGCTTGAAGTGGTGCAGTTTGCACGGGAAGCACGGGCATATAACGTTACATCCTCGCTCAGTGTGAACGCACGAGAATAAGTGTTAAATGTCACATTGTCAAGGCTGTATTCAATCGTTGCTCCGGGAGTAGAAGTGGTAAGGGCAACAGTGCCGTTGTACTGATTGATTACCGGTTCAGCTACTGTGATACCGTCAATGTATGCCACCTTAGAAGCGATGGTAGAGTTGGTGTACGATACACCATCACCAATAGCAACGGCCTTTATGGTAACACCGTCTTCAACTGTGAATGCGGCAGTATATTCTGTACTCTCATCTGTGGGCTCGCTGCCGTCGGTGGTGTAGGTCACCTTGCTGGCATTTGCAACAGCACCAATAGTCACCTCGCCGCTTGCGGCATTGACTGTGATTTCTGGAGCAGTGAGCTGGGTCATAACAGCGCCCGTATACTCTACGATTATTGCAAAAAGGCCGGTTTCACCACTGCCACGTGTTATAGAATGGCTTCCTGCTGCTACATCAGAAATAGTGTGAACGTACCCACCCGTAATAGCCTCTGCTTCTTCAAGCGCAAGGTCCTCACCATCTAATTTAACAGTTTTGGATCCATAAGTTGATTGTACAATCGTAACGGTCGAAGTAGCAGTCGATGTCCAAGAAACATTTGTAGTTCCTTCCATTTTCAAACCCTGTGTATAGGTTACACCGTCATATGTACAACCATTGAACTTTGTGTTAAAATTGTGCTTGCCGGAATTTGAAAAGTAGGAAGAATGAGTTTCGCCATTCTTGGATTCTGCATCACTGCCATTAAACGAAATCTTGTAGAGATCGCCTGCCCACGCACCACTCACTGCGGTTAGCGCAAGCGTCAATAAAGTAAATAATTTCTTCATGTTTTTTGTTTTGTTAAGTTAATATGGTTGTAATTGTTAGTTGATTTCTTCGAAGTGAGAGTCACCGAGCGGTGAATTAAAATGACCGTTAAAATTCATCATGGTGCAGAAACTGCTCACAAAGGGATTTTCGTATGTCATGCATAAATTTGGCGCAAAGTTAGCCAAAAGCGTCCAAATGGCAACGTAGTTCCAATAATTTAACAAAAATTTAACACGTTTTGCAATTTCAAGTTGCAAAAACACCGATTTTTTGCTTTTTTTACTCTCGTTTAGTTTTCACTCAGAAAGTTTTTCAGCGAACACGGTTTGAAGGATTTAATATTTTCGTGCTTTCTTGAGATTATCATTCAAGTTTCTCTTAGGGTTTCATTGCTTGCAAAAGTTGAGTATATATATTAAAGTTGAGTCCTTAGGTAAAAACGGGTATCTTTGTCCGTTTCGAGGTAACGAGTTAACATTGCTGCAGAGCCCAATTTTACGTTTCTCCTCGTGGTAGCAAAATTTTTCTCCTCGTGGTTGCAAATATTTTGGTTGAGAGTCGGGGGAGCATTCCAAATTTTCCGGAGCTGTTCCCGACGCTCGGGGAAGCGTTTCAAATCTTCCAGACCTCGTGCTGACGGAGTCGGAGGCAACTCCGGAGTGCAAGAAATGGTTTCCGCTGAGTCGGCAGCAACTCCGGAACGTATGGAATGAAAAAAATTTCGTCAGCGGCTATTCCGGATGCCAAGAAAACGTTTCCGCAAGAGTTTTGGTGTATTGGCACAGAACAAACAGCCCTACTGGGGAAATTTTACGCCCCAGTTAGAGAAATTTTACAACCCTGTAGGAGAATAACTATTTCCCATACTCCTTTTGTATTACAAATTCACAGTTTTGTTGCAATTGTGGCAAAAAACAGGTCATTTTATTTCACCGCTCGGTGACTCTCACTTCGAAGAAATCAACTAACAATTACAACCATATTAACTTAACAAAACAAAAAACATGAAGAAATTATTTACTTTATTGACGCTTGCGCTAACCGCAGTGAGTGGTGCGTGGGCAGAAGCTACAACCATTTACTCGATGACCGCAGTGACGGGACCGACAACAAGCTTAGCCCAAGGAGATATCGCAGATGTTACTGCTACGTTTGTAGGCGGTACTGCACAAGTTTGTAATGGCAAATCTTCAGCAGTCAGCAATATGGGTCAAGGTCAGATTAACTTAGGCGGCTCTGGAGCTAGCTATTTCCATGCAACTCTGACGTCAGAAACCATAGCAGAAGGAGACATCATTTCCCTTTCTGGCAGTGGCACAATGTTCATCAGCGCTACTTCGACAAAAGGCTCATCGGTTACATTCCCATATACCGTGCCTAACGGATCAGACCTGATTGGCAATTCGGATGTATATCTTTGGAAAGATGGTGTAAAAAATTTCACTTCTTTCACCATCTCCCGTCCAGCAGCTGACGATGTTGCTAACCCCGTCATCACACAGAGCGGAAGCAGCGTAACGATAACATGTAGCACCGATGGAGCGACCATCTACTACACTACCGATGGCTCTACACCTACCTCTTCCAGCACGACCTATAGTGCTGAAATAACCATCACCGATCCATGTACAGTACGTGCTATTGCAATCAAGGGTGAAAACTCTTCAAGCCTTATGCTCAAAGACTGCTATGTGTCGCACGCAACTGCTAAAGCAGTTCTTGGTTATAATGGAGGAAACGTGTCGGGAGATGTATGGACAAGCACAGATGGCAATTATATCCTTACTGATAATGTGGAAGGCCGTGGTCAAAACGCAGTAAGTCTTGCTGGATCAAATGACGGTTTCAAACTGAACCATACCGACAATTATACTCTTAAAATCAGTAACAATATTAAGGTAACAAAGATTGTCGTTGTTGGTAAATCTTGGTTGAAGGGCAGTGAAGGCAATGCTTCTACTATTGCATTTGATGGCTTCACTCCTGCCTCTGGTTCATTCTACGACTATGTTGACGAGACCTATGTAAAGACCATTGAATTCATTCCCGAGTCGGAACTTGGCTATGGCGCAACCATCACAATGCGTCCAGGAAGCAACCAATTGGGCGCTTACATTGAAATTTATGGTGAGGAGTATGCTCCTTCTTCATATACTTATGAGGATACCACTTGGGACTTTTCTGCATGGAGCGATGCTACAAAGACTGGATTGATTGACGATGCAACGAACTGGCTCAACGCAGAGAAAGACGGCGGCACGGATTGGAGTGACGGTCAGGGACGTTCCAATATAAATGCTATTGACGGTGCCCTTCAGTATTCTAGCACCAATATTGCTGAGACAGAAGGCTTAACCTATACGGGCGGCGCATACTCTATGGCCATTATGTTCAACTATCCCAGCACAAGTCTTGGAACCTATCATGGCAGTCAATACTTATGGCTGTATGGCAACAAGTCGGTGATTACCATTCCTTCTGTAACCAAAGGCTCAATCATCGAGATTGGCGTAGAGTCACATAAGGCTTCTGAAGCCCGTGGCGTGACGTTGAGCAATGCCACTCAGATACAGGGCGATGCTACTGCCAAGACTTATCAAGTCTGCAAATGGACTATTAACAAAGATGGCAATGTGACTGTTACTCCGAGCAAGGGTCTGCATATTTACTACATTAAACTCTCAAAAGCTTCTGCTGCTGTTTCCGTCACTCCTGCTAAGGACATGACAACATACGTCACCACGAAGGCACTGGACTTCACTGGTGTTGAAGGTCTGAAGGCATACGTAGCTACCGCTGCTTCTGCCAGCGCTGTGACAATAACCGAAGTGGAAGAGGCTGTTCCTGCTGGAACTCCATTGTTGCTGATTGGTACTGCTGGTACAGAGTACACCGTTCCTGTAGCCGCTTCAGCAACTGCTCCTGCTACGAACCTGCTGAAAGCTGGTGACGGCACTACTGAGTTCGACGGCACTACGAATGACTATATCCTGTATAGCGACGGTCTGTTCTATCAGATTGGCAGCGGATCTGTTGCAGTTGGAAAGGCATATCTGCACTTAGACAGCGCTCCTTCTGCTTCTGCATTGAAGGTAATCTTCAGCGACGAAGAAGTTACAGGTATTGATGCTATCCGCAGCACAACTGAAAATGGCATCTTCTACAATTTGGCAGGTCAGCGCGTTAACCAGCCTACTAAGGGTATGTATATCGTGAACGGAAAGAAAGTTATCATTAAATAAAAATAGGAGATAAAAACAATGAAAAAGAAATATATTATTCCAAACATCAACGTTGTGAAGATTCAAACACAACAGGTTATTGCAGCATCTGCTACTGTCGAATTCGGTAGCGGTACGAAAGCCGGCAACGAGGCTTGCAGCCGCAGAGTAGATAGTGGATGGTCTGATTACGAGAACTAATCCTCTCATTTGAACAACATATCCTATTGAAGGCACCTCGATCAATCGGGGTGCCTTTTTATAATGTATTCCCAGTGAATCATTTTTGGCTTCTATACTTCAATTTTATAAAAATAACGCAAAAAAAAACAAAAAATTTGCAGAAGGTTCACAAATTAATTAACTTTGCACTTGTAAAAGAAACAATATGGATACGATTCGATAAATTATTCTCTTCTAATCCTACTTCAAAGAGTTTTATATTGAGCAGTCGGCAACGGTACGCGAGAAAATAAATTTTGTGTTGAGACTAGTAGAAACCCAACGCATAATTCCAATAAAATTCTTTAAACGTATTGAAAGTTCTGAGGGTCTCTATGAAATTCGCATCGAAGTAGAGAGTAATATATACAGAATATTCTGTTGTATGGATGAAGGTTCGATAGTTGTCCTTTTTCATGGATTTCAAAAAAAGAGTCAGAAAACACCTCAAAAAGAAATCAAGCGAGCAGAAATCATTAAAAAAGAATATTTTAAAAGCAAGGAGGAAAAGTAATGGAAACAAAAAAGAAAAACACTATTATGAAATGTGAGTGTTTTGACGACCTACTTGATGCTGAATATGGCAAACGCGGGACAGTTGCTCGCGAGGCATTTGAAGCAGAGGCAGAAGCATTTTGTTTAGCTGAATGTTTGAAAGAACAAAGGCGCCAGGCTGGCCTAACACAAGAACAACTGGCAGCAAAAATTGGCACGAAGAAAAGTTACATCTCCAAAATTGAAAATGGACGTTCTGATATCCAATTGACAACTCTCTTCCGAATTTTCAATGGATTAGGGAAAAGAGTTTCTTTGACAATACTGTAACATGGCTTTTTTATTCTGCCCTTAAAGCATCATTCATCGCTTGCATCCGTTCAATAGTTCGAACTGATGATTTTTAAGCAAAATCGGAAAATAACCAAGAATTATTGACGAATAACCTTTTCGCCTTTTGGTCAGAAAAAAGTTTAAGAGCAAAAAAGAGTGGCGACCGGTTGGCCACCACTCTTTTTCGTTATTGGCAACAGATGATTACTTCACCTGGAACTTCTTGCCGTTGCTGAGGTAAATCTGACCCTTCGAGAGGGTGCTGACCTTGCGACCCTGCAGGTTGTAAACGGTCTGGCTGGCAGGAGCCACAGAGACAGACTCGATAGCGGTAGGCTCAGAATAGCTGATTACTGCTGAAGCATCGCCCAAGCCACCACGCTCGTTGGCAGCACGTACGGTGTAGTTACCGGCCTCGGAGAGCTTGTAGCTGTTTTCGGTAACGTTAGCCACATACACATTATCCTTGAAGATAACGTAGCAGGAAGCATAAGCATCGTCTGCCCAAGTGAGGACATCCTCGTTCAGCTCGACTGCAGGAGCATCGCACTGCTCGGTGTAGAGCGTTGGGATCCAACCATCCTTCTCGACGTTCAAGACGGTTGCCATGTTGTAGGCAGAAGCCTTCTCTTCGGTCAGCACAGGAGCGTCTGAACCCTCAGCCGGATTCAGGCTGCTGATAGAACGGGTAGAGAGGTCCACCAACGTACCGTTCTTATCGACTGTTCCGAATTCGTGGAAACGAACCACCTTATCGGAAGACATACCTTGCCAGCCGGCACTTCCCGCCAGAATGTTCATCTTGGTGTAGAGGAAGGTGGAAGCCGGAGAATTCTGCCAAGGACGACCCAGCGTGTAGCTGCCATCGCCGGCATTGCAGTAGCCGTATGTGCCATCCTGGTTATAAACCTTACCCTTATAGACATCTACGGTACAGTTGTTGAATACATAGCCCCAAAGCTGTGTGCTGGCTGTAGCCGGAGCTGTCAGCACAGAGCCGCTGCGAGTGATCTGCAAATCGCACTGCTCGAACCAGATGTCACCACCACCGCAGATGAAATCGACAGAACCGATCAGCTGGCAATCCTCAAAGTATTCGCGATTGTTCGAAACGTAGGTATCCTGATTGCCCAAGAAGGTAGCATGCTTGTAGATGTTGCGCTCCGTGCTCTCGTGCAAAGCGGCAGCCTGTCCGCCATCCACACCACGACGGTTCTCGATGGTGATATCCTGCACATAGTTGTCGTCGCCCTGACGGAAGTCGATGGTAGAGCAAGAAGAGATACCGTAACCGGCAGGTGTGTTATAGATCAATGCGGAGTCGCGATCCTGACCGATGATGGAAACAGTCTTATAGATGTAAGTCATCGAATAGTCAGAGTTACCCTTCGACAGATACTCGCCATTTGGCACGAAGATCTTGAAGCGGTCGGACGACTGGTTGTTGGCAGCAGCAAAAGCTTCATCCACCGTACCGTCAACACCCACCACGAAGTCGAAGCCCTTCTTGGCAACGGTCGGGCGAACCATTGTGGTGAACCGGATGGTGATGTCCTCCTGCAATGCATTGTCTCCCTGATCGGCCACCGAACCGGCAACCAGAGTGAAGACATACTCGGTATTGTAATCAAGACCTGTATAGGCAAAGGTAACAATTGTGCCGGCAGCAGCACCGGTGAGGGTGGTCACCTTACCGTCAGCAGCAGTCAAAGTAGCCTTAGCGGCATCGGTGAGCTTCACTTTCTCGTCGAAGGTGAGAGCCACACGGCCGGTGGAAGAAGCACCGGCAGCACCATTGGCTGGCACGAAACTCTTCAATACCGGGGCCACACCATCGTTGAAGATAGCTCCCTGACCCAACACATAAATATTGTCAATCCAGAGAGGACGATACGTAGAAGCACCCTCGTTCAGCACAGGAGAAGTGACATCGGGCAACAGGCGGAACAAGAGTTTTGCCTGGTGTTCGCAAGCCTCCGGCAAAGTCCAGGTGTAGGTGGTCGAACCGGAAGTCATTGTGACAGGATCGCCTACGTTCACCCAAGTCTCAGCATTATCAATGGAATACTGACCCTGCACTTTCTCCCAATAGTTGTAAGAATACCAAAGATCGATTTCGATCGAGATACCCGTGAAGTTCGTGGTGTTCAGGTTCATTTCGTAAGCATAGTTCACATCATCGCCCCAGATAACGGCATTACCGGAATCGCGCACCCAATAAGAGCGGCTGGTCACCTGATTCGTATCGAAGTTGCGCAGATAGAGGCCTGCCTTCTCGTTATCCTCGGAAGAATAGAAGTCAGCGGTATAGGGCTGCGACTTTGCCGTATTGTGCAAATCCCAGGCAGCCAGGAAATCGCCCAAGCTGTAGGTAGCCGTGATGGTTACATCCTGATCCATAGTAACCGAGGTCTGGTTGCTGGTAGCACCGTTGCTCCAGCTGGCAAACTTCACCACCTTGTTTTCCGAAGCGGTCAAGGCCACCTCCGTGCCGGTCTCATACATATACTTCTGGTCGATCACGGTCGGAGCCGGAGAAATGGTAATCATATCCTCGTAACCGTTCTCGATGTTCAGAGAAAGCTGATAGGTAGCCACCTGCTCGTAAACGGCAACCACTGCCACATCAGCATTCACCGTAACGGAATAAGGATTCTCGGTCGAAAGCTCGGTGCCGTTGGCATCGGTCCACTTGATGAAATGGTAACCGAAATTCGGTTTGGCAGTGAACTTGACCGTCGAACCTTCCGGTGCATCGTCGCCCGACGGAGACTGCGAAACCGAACCTGCCTCTTCGATGTTCTGGCTGTAGGAAACCTTATACTTGGTGCTTCCGTCGTCGAAGTCGGCACGTTTCTTCAGGGTGACGTTCTTGTAGTTCATGATCCAGCTGGAGTGATCAGCCTTGAACACCATCTTCAGGGTCTTGACACCCGTCGAAAGCACGTCTCCGAATTCATACTGCACCTCACCGTAATCGGACGACGGGGCAACAATCTCGAACGAACCGGACAGCTCGGTATTGCCATCCTCGTTCACGACAGTAGCCTCGATGGTACCGCCGGAATAGTTCTTGATACCGATGGCCAGATTGTAATACGCCTTACGCGTACAATAGAAAGTATATTCGGAAACACCGCCGTTCTTCAGGTAACCGATGTTCTGGTTGCCCGATTCGTAGGTCGGAACATTCGGACCCGTGGTGCTGTACTTGGTGTAATTGCCCGACTGGAGCGGGAAGAAATCGTCGCTTGGCACTTGCGGATACTGTGAGTAATCGGGATCAGCAAAAAGCGATCCGACGCTGAGAACCATTGCGGAAGCAAAAGTCAGAGCAGATTGTAAAAGTCTTTTCATAGACAGAACTGTGTTTAAGTTAGAAAAAATGGTTTTGACGACGCAAAGATATTTTCTTTTCTGCTTCGCAACGGGGCAATATCATTCAAAAAGGGGAGCAAAAACATGACAATGAGCCATTTTTTGCCCTCCTTTGAGATAATTTTGCACTTTTTTGCGTTTCCTTGGCTATTCTTGAGGCTTAGTTTCCGCCCTCATCTTCCGCAGAAGCCGCCGCCTTTGCCCGGGCGTGCTGCCGGTATTCCAAAGGCGACATATCGTAGTCCTGACGGAAGCACTTGCTGAAATATTTCGGATTGTTGAAACCGACCGAATAGGCAATGATAGAAACCGGATCGTTGGTGGTGGCGAGGCGTTCTGCTGCCTGCCGCATGCGCACCTGATGGATGAAGTCGTTGGGCGAAAGGTCAGCTGACTGCTTCAGGCGACGATAGAAGGTGGCACGGCTCATGTTCAGGGCATCTGCCACATCGTTCACTTGCAGGTCGCCGTCCGACAGGTGTTCGGTCAGGTAGGCCATCACGTTCTTGATAAACTCCTGATCGACTTGCGGAGCCGGGTTGGTCAGCATGTTGATCTTCACGGCAGAAACCTCCTGCTTCATCACCGACTGCTGGCGCTGCTTCAGGTGGCGCACATAGACGAACACCGCAATGCCCGATGCGGTCAGGAGCAACAGCAAGATGATCAGGCCGCCCCATTGCTCCCAGAACGTAGGCACCACGATGACGCGCAGCACGCGCTCGTTGTCGATCCAGACGCCATCGCTGTTGGTGCTCTTCAGGTGCAGGTCGTATTTGCCCGGAGCCAAGTTGGTGAAATTCACTTCCGGCGACTCTGCATACACCCATTGCTTGTCGGACACGCTGCCGGCGCTGTGCATCCAATAGGCATAGCGCACCAGCGAGGATTGCACGAAGTCGATGGCAGCAAAGCGCAACGAACTGGAGCGCTGATGGGGTTCGATGTAGAGCGTATCCACGTCGTTCAGTTCCTGCACATACTGCTGGGCACCGACGGCATACAAGCGCTCGGTGAAGACGATCTTCGGACGGTATTCCGATTTCTGTATCGATGCGGGCCGGAACACCAGAATGCCCCCGAACATGCCCAACAGCAACCTGCCGTCATAAAGTTCGACGGGCTCGCATTCGGTCATCGAATACGGACGGTCGAAGTCGTGCTGGTCGAAATACCACATCTGCTCCTGCTGCGGACGATAGCAGGTGATGCCGCATTCTGCAATCGTCCAGATCTGCCCCGACGAGAGCGCAATGGCCGTGGCATTGACATCGCCCGCAGGGAAATCGCGGTTGGGCAGGTGACGGAACTGCAGGCTGGCGATGCCGTCGCCCTCCACCTTGCACAAGCCCCTGGCAAACGAACTGATATAGAAATCTCCACCAGGCGTATAGACGATGCGCATAATCATATTGTCGGGCAAGCCGCCACCCTGTTCCGACTGTGCCTGATAGGTCTGGAACTTCAGGTCGGACAAGCGGTTGAACTTCGAGGAGAACACCACCAGACCCTTGTTGGTGCCCACCATGATGCGGCCCTTGCCGTCGCCCTGCACGCATCGCGACATCTCGAACGAGTTCATCGGATAGCCCAGGAAGCCTCCGTTCAGGAACCGCAGCGTGTCGTCGGTCACCGATTCAATCAGGTTCAGGCCTCCTCCGAACGATGCCACCCAGACGCGATCGTTCTCGTCCTGATACATATCGTAGATGACATCGCAGTTCAGTGCCCCCTCCTTTTCTGCTGCCCGATAATTGCTCACCCGGAAGCCTTTGCCCTGCGGAATGAGCCGGAAAAGTCCGTCACCGCGGGTGCCCAACAGGATCTGCCCGTCGCGGGTCTGCATGATGTGGAAAATGCCGTAGGTGCAGAACGGAACTTTCCGGTCGGTCCATTGTCCCTGGGGCGTGAGGTACTGGCTGGAACGGTCGGACACGTTCATGCGGCACAGATGCCCCAATTTATCTCCGTACCACACGTGGAGGCTGTCCTCAGCAAAGAGCGAACGGATTTCCACGTCCGGATCGGTCTGAATGGAGTGGAACTGACGGCGCGCGAAGGTCAGGTGATAGAGGCGCGTCCCGCTGCTGACCCACAGATTGCGCTGCAAATCGACGAAATAGAAATTATAGTCGTGTATGGGGAGCGTCTCGCCGGGTGCCATCGCTTCCCGGTGGGAATGCAGCCGGCCGTCCTCTTCGCAATACCAGCACAGTTCGCCCCGGCTCGGTTTGAGCCACACCACGCCGTTCGCGTCCTGCGTGATCAGATAGAGTTTGCCGCTCTCGTTCAGCTTGGGCATATCGGGCTCCGGATTCTGCAGATACTCGCAGCGGGCCTCGCCCGGCCTCAGGCAATAGACGCCTGTTTCGCCCGCAAAGATCCAGATGCGCCCCTGGCTGTCGGTGAAGGATTGTCCGATGTTCTCCACCCGTCGTCCGTCGGTGGCAGTATCGACCACCTGAAGCTGCCGGGTCCGGACGTCGTAGATCACCAGCCCGCGGTCGGTGCCCAGCAGGATCCGGTCCTCACCATGCGGCTGCATATATCGGATGAAGCGGATTTGGGACGGCAGTTCGATGTTGCGGAAAACGCCCTCACCCTGATATTCCACCAGCTGGGCAGTGTTGCGCGCTGCCAGGAAACAATGCTCTCCCTGCTGCAGAAAGTGGGTGTAGGGGTAGGTAGTGATCCGCCCCTTCTGGCCATAGAGAATCACGCCATAGTCGGTCAGCACCCATTCCCGCCCGAAACTGTCTTCCTGAATTCCATAGACGGTACGGTTCTTTTGCCCCGCCTCGCAGGGAATCACTTCGTTCTGCGACGGGTCAGCATCCTGAAAGCGCACCAGGGTGCCATCGGCAAGCACTGCCCAAACCACGCGGTTGCGACGCATCACATAGACCTTGTCCTTCAGCGACTGCTGGGCGGGATAGTCCTTCACCAAAGGCAGCACGGCCTGAAACGTGGAGGTAACGCGGTCGAAGCGATACAGGCCCTGATCGTAGTTCTGGCACCAGATGTTTTCGCGACTGTCGAGGTTCAGCTTCAGAATGCGGTTGCTGCCCAAAGGCTGCGAAGCCCCGTCGGACGCCCCATCGTTCGTGTTAAAATAGTGGAAGTCCTTGCCGTCGTAGCGGCACAGCCCGATCCAGGTGCCAAACCAGAGGATTCCCTTCGAATCCTGCTCGTAGGTCGAGACGCGAGTGTGGTCCATCGCTCCGCCCGATTTATACTCGGTGCATTTCAGTATCGGTTGTGCTGCGGCTGCTGTGGCAGCGAGCATCAGACTGGCAAGAATCAGTATCGGAAAAATATGTTTCTTCATGAGGTCAGTAAATTTCATGTGGCAAAGATAAGGATTTTTTAGAAACAACGGAACATTCCGCATAAAAAATCGCCCCATCGGAGCAAAAAAGAAGTTATTATTTGCATGAAACCGAGTTTCGAAAACTTTTCGAAGTCATTTTTCAAGCGAAACCGAGTTTCGAAAACTTTTCAAAGTCTTTTTTCAAGCGAAACTGAGTTTCGAAAACTTTTCAAAGCCATTTTTCATGCGAAACCGAGTTTCGAAAACTTTTCAAAGTCTTTTTTCGCATGAAAATTAACTTTGCGTGCCAAACAAAGTCTTTTTTCGCATGAAAAATAACTTTGCGTGCCAAACAAAACCTTTTTTCGAACGAAAATTGACTTTGCGTGCCAAACAAAGTCATTTTTCGCATGAAACTGAACTTTGCGTGCCAAACAAAACCGGAGAAAAGGAGATTTTTGAATCAAATGGGGTATCTTTTTAGTCATTTTCTGTTTTTGAGCGGTCTTTCCACCCGAATCAGGGCAAAATCCACTATATTTGCAACCATAACAAGCAGACGAAATCAATAAAACCATACAAATTATGAAAAAAACACTTCTACTTCTCGGTTGCCTCATGCTGCAATTGCTGCTGAATGTCCCGCTCTTGGCTGAGGAACAGATGCTGGCCTTCCCCGGTGCAGAAGGCTACGGCCGGTATGCCACCGGCGGACGAGGCGGCAAAGTATATGCCATTACCAGCCTGGACGATTGCTCGGACAGCAACCTGGTGAAAGGAACCTTCCGCTGGGCGGTGAAGCAGCCGGGCAAGAAAATCATCATCTTCAAGGTGTCGGGCACCATCTATCTGACTTCTGCCCTAAACATGGACTGCGGCGACCTGACCATCCTCGGACAAACGGCACCGGGCGACGGCATCTGTCTGGCTGACTATCCCGTCACCATCTCCTGCCAGAATGCCATCATCCGCTTCATGCGCTTCCGCCTGGGCAACAGGCAGGTGGCCCACCACGAAGGCGACGGCTTTGGCATCGAGGAAGCTGACAATATCATCCTGGACCACTGTTCGGTGAGCTGGAGCATCGACGAATGCCTGTCGGTCAGCGAAGGCTCGAACATCACCATCCAGTGGTGCATCATCGAACAGTCGCTCACCAATGCCGGACACGTGAAGGGTGCGCACGGCTATGGCGGCAACTGGGGCGGACGCAATGTGAGCTACCTGCACAACCTGATTGCCCAGTGTTCGAGCCGCGTGCCCCGCTTGGGCGGTGACGGCGACCTGGCTACACTCGACTTCGTGGATATCCGCAACTGCGTGTTCTACAACTGGGGCGGCGAGGGCTGCTACGGTGCAGAGGCTACGGATGCCAATTTCGTGAACAATTATTATAAGCCCGGACCAGCCACCGACCAGCGCAGCCTGGTGCGCCGCAAGCGCATCTGCGCCATCGGAGCCCGAAGCGCTGACTATGTGCGCACCTACCCCGCCTTTGCCGGAGCCGTGAATGCCTGGGGCCATTTCTATGTGGACGGCAACGTGAATCCCGACTACAGCGACGTGACTGCAGACAACTGGACCTACGGCATCTACAACCAGATTTCGGGCTACTCGTCGTCGGTCTATTCGTCGGTCACCAAAGACACCATGCGTCTGCGCGAGCCTCGCGAATATATGCTTGCCACCACGTGGAGCGCTGAGGAGGCCTACCGTCGCGTGCTGAAGTTCGCCGGCTGTTTCAGCTGCGAATATAACTCGGCCAACTACCGTCGCGATTGCGTCGATTCGCTGGTCATCGCACAGGTGACGGGCCGCATCGGTAAGAACGGATCGGGTTCGAACGGTGCCTCCTATGGTATGATTGACACCCAGTCGGACAACCTCCGCAACGGACTGACTGCCGCTCAGGTGGAGAACAGCGCCTGGCCTATTCTGGTGCAGGACGATGCGGAATACAGTTCCTCCATCCGCGACCTGAACGACAACTATGTGCGCGACTCGTTCGAGGATTCGTGGGGCATCGAAGGCAGCGAGACCGGCAAGGTGATTGCCTCTTCCCCAGCTGCGGGCGTCGGTTACAGCTACACGGAATATGCCGCCAACTATCTGAACAAATCGGTGCGCGCCATTGCCGACTCATGCTACGACACAAAACTGCAAGGGGGCGTGACCTACAACGAGATGACCGTCCGCAGCGACATCGCCCCTGCCTGGAAGCACGAACTTTCGACGCTGACCTACAAGGGCTACGATTCGGGCGCCAAGCAGCAGCTGTTTGCTGACGGTTTCGCCATCCAGAACGCCACGGGTTCGATTGCCGGCGGACAGGAACACTGCCTGAAGCTCAAAGCTCAGCAATACCGCATCTTCGTGCCTGCCGGCTATTCGATCACCAAGATGCGCGTGTATGGCTACAGCAATTATACGGGCAACAACATCAACGTGACGGAGGTGAACGGCAAGAAGATCGATGCGGGCACCTACGTCATCGACGCCACGTCGGGAGTCAGAACCACGCTCGACATCGAGTTCGACAAGGCTGTTTCCGGACAGGACATCACCATCACCTTCAACGGCAATACGCCTACGCTGAAGTTCTGGCTCATCGACGGTGAACAGGAAACCGCCATTCGCGAAGTGGAGACCACGGAGCAGCCTTCGGACAACACCCTCTACGACATTCTGGGTCGCCCCGTCACCCGTCCGGTTCGCGGGCAACTCTATATCCGCAACAACAAAAAGATCTATATACGTTAATATAATAATGACTCATTCATAAAACCCTGACTCATGAAAAAGAAACTTTTCTTTTCCCTGCTCTCAGCAGCGCTTTCCCTGCTGCCCCTGCAAGTATCGGCAAAGGCCGAGTGTCCGTTCACGATGCCCGACGTGGCGCAACCCAAGATTCCGAAATACGAGGTTTCGGTGACCGACTTCGGGGGTGTGGGCGATGGCGGCACCCTGAACACGGAAGCCTTCGCCAAGGCAATGAAGGCCTTGTCGGACAAAGGCGGCGGACGCCTCAATGTTCCTTCGGGCATCTGGCTGACGGGACCGATCCAGTTTGAGAACAACTGCGAACTGCACGTGAAACGCGGTGCCCTGGTGCTTTTCACCACCGACTTCGACGCTTATCCGGAAGTGACCGTCGTGTTCGAAGGGAAATCGGCAAAGCGCAGGATGTCGCCGCTTTGGGCCTACGAGAAGCACGATGTGGCAATTACGGGTCACGGCAGCTTCGACGGACAAGGCGAACACTGGCGCCCTTCGAAGAAAGGCAAGTTCACGACTAACCAATGGAAGGAACTGACTTCGGGCGACGGCATCGAGCAGAACAACATCTGGTATCCGAATGCAAAGAACGACGACCAAAAGGGCAAACCCGGAGCTCCCGACCTGCGCCGCGTGAACGGACGTCCGACCCTGCTGGAATTCACCCGCTGCAAACGCGTGCTGCTCAAAGACATTACGCTCAGCAATTCCCCTTCGTGGAACACGCATCCGCTGATGTGCGAGGATTTCACGATGGACGGTGTTACGGTTCGTAACCCGTGGTATGCTCAGAACGGCGATGGCCTGGATCTGGAATCAGCCAACCGTGCCATCATCCGCGACTGTGTCTTCGACGTGGGCGATGATGCCATCTGCATCAAATCGGGCAAGGATGCTGAGGGACGTTCGTGGAAGAAACCCTGCCAGAACGTGATTATCGAAGACTGCACGGTGCTGCACGGACACGGCGGCTTTGTGATTGGCAGCGAGATGAGCTCCGGCGCCCGCAACATCTGGGTGCACAACTGCGTCTTCAACGGTACGGATACGGGCTTGCGCATGAAATCAACCCGCGGACGCGGCGGTGTGGTCGAGAAAATCTACATCGAGAAAATCAATATGGTGAATATTGCCGGCGATGCTTTCACCCTCGACCTCTATTATGCCAACAAACCCGCAACGGGCAAAGCAGATGCTGACAGCGACAAGAGCGGCGATGTGCAGCCCGTGACAGAAGAGACTCCTTCGTTCCGCGACATCCACATCTCGAAGGTGGTTTGCCAAGGTGCCGGTCGCGCCATCTGGATCAACGGCCTGCCAGAGATGCCTCTCTCCAACCTGACGATGAAGAACTGCCTGTTCGTTGCCAAGAAAGGTGCTGAACTGCATTATGCCAAAGACATCAACTTCAAGCAAGTGACCATCACGAACTCCGTCGGAGATGCCATTTCAACCGACGCTACGGTGAAAGGATTCAAGACAACGAAGTAAGCAGATTCGCAGAACAAAGTAAGCAGATTCGCAAAACAAAGTAAGCAGATTCGCAAAACGAAACACAAAAAGAGGTTGTGCCCCAAAAAAAGCACAACCTCAATTTTTATATCTTTCAGTAAGAACTTACTTCATTACTTCACAATCTTCGTTTACTTCACGAAGATCACCTTGCCATTCAGGATCTGGAGGCCATTAGCCTTGTTGATCTTACGGCCCAGGATATCGTAGCGAACAGCGTTACCGGCAACCTTGTTAGCCTCAACCTGCTCAATAGCGGTATCGGTAGCACCCATGAGCTGGAAGTTGGTGAAGTATGGGAAGTAGAATGTCAGCTTGGTTTCAGGTTCAACGCCCTCAGCATCTGCCAAATCAATGACATCCTGACCAATCCAATAACCAGACTCTTCAACACCCTTGATGCGAACAATGACGTTCTTCTGACCTGCGAAAGCATCCAGCTTACCGGAAATCTGATTCCAAGTGTTAGAATTCTTGGTATCGAGATCGATGCTTGCCAGCTTCGTCCAGTTGGTACCATCGGTGCTGGCTTCGAGGTTCGTAGTCTTGGTCATGTAGTTCTCAGTACCGATTTCTGCGCTGAAGGTCATATCGGCAGTAACCTCAGGAATAACAATCTGCAGATAAGCTACGTGAGCAGCTGCCACGTTATAGAGAGAGTCACGAACAATGATACAAGGCTTGCCCATCTTCTCGCCACGAGTCTGGAATACCTGACCCTCGGTGGTGTAACCGTTCAAAGAATCTACATACTGAACCATCTGGATCTGAACGTCCTTGAAAGCGGCCTTAGCAAAGTTAGGAACGAGGTCGGCAGCAGCTGCAGAACCGTTCTTGGTAATCTGCTGGAAGTTCCAGATAGCGAAGTAAGGTGTTTCCTTGCAAGTGATAACCAGGTTGAGGTCTTCTTCGAGCGTGATTTCGTTAGAAAGACCTGTCATGCCATTGCTCCAAGAAACGACCTCATTGAGACCCTTGGTATCAACGGTAACAGTAACAACATCACCCTTGAGATACTTAGCCTGAGCTGGAGAAACAGAAACCTCAGCAGATTCCGAACCTTCGATAGAAACAGTCAGAGAAACAACCTCCTGCTTCTCGCTGGTGTACTGGATCTTAGCACCGATAGGCTCGCCGTTGGTACCGGCAGTATAAACCTTTTCACCATTCCAAATACCATAGAGACCACCCTGTGCGTCAGTGAACTTATCCCAAGAGAAATCAACATCCTCGAAAGTAAACCAATTGAGGGTATCTACTGACCAAATGCCTTCACCATCTGCATCAAGTCCGTTGACAGCCTTGCCGAACTGCTCAAGCACGTTGTTCGAGAAGGTTCCCATACCATAACGGATATTGGCCAAAGTCTTGCGAGGCAAACGGGAAAGAGTATCAGGTACGGCAACCAGCATAGAGTCGGTGATATCCATGTTGTTGTACTCATCACGCCAGTTCGGAACCAGGAAGAAGTTGTTTTCTACAGTGAAAACAGAGCTCTGACCTACAAAGCTGCTAAACGTCATGAACGTACCCGATGGACGGCAAACGAACATATTGTTCTTCATTGTAAAGTTGATGTCAACCACTGAGTAATCAGTCATGTAGGCAAAAGCAAAGAAAGCGTTAACATATCCCATGTTGTAGAAAAGATTGTTTTCGATGTCAGCTTCGACAACTCGCAAGCCAAGATAGAACATTGGCATTGGGTTCGCCTGTGAATATCCGTCATAAAACTTACAACCTTCCAACTTGAAAGAATTAATTTCGCCACCGCATTTCACAGTAAAGGCTTCGCCGTTCTCCTCAACCGTACGTTCATTGGGCTGACAACGCATAATGGCACGGTTCCAATTCGTAAAGTCACAATTGATGAAATGAAGATCGCCAACATACACTTCAAAATCCTGCTTATCTGCAATGGTAAACATATACTTTGAGTTTGCTGTACGGCCGCCAGTACACTCCAACTGCAGATTGTTGAAATGCAAATTGGTAGCTGTACCCTCTGTGTTAGGTGTAGCCCACTTAGTCTGCATGGTCAAAACCGGTTTGTCCGGATGCTCGTCATCGGTAAGACCATTGATAGTGATGTTACAATCAAGAGGCCATTCGAAACCGTTCGAGAAAGAAATGTAAGAACCTGCAGCAATGTTGATGACGGTCTCAGTTTCCTGACCCGTACCGGCAGCCGCCTTAATTGCATTCTCCAAATCAGCCTTCGTGCTGACGGTAGTGTCGGCAAATGCCTGACCTGCTACTAATGCAGCCATTAACACCGAAAAAGTAAAAATCTTCTTCATTTTGATAATGTTTAAAAGTTAGTAAATATAGTTAATAAAGGTATTCAAAAGGGGAATAAAAAGGAGGTTACTTCACTTCAGGCTCCAATCTACAAAGTACTTATTTGCCAAAGAGGACCTAACCTGAGCATCGTAAGCTGTATTGGCATACTTACCCTTGATGCGGTCATAAACAATCCGATAATCCTTTCCATAACGCTCAGCCATCTTGCAGAGGTAACTGTACGATTTGCCTTCGCCGGTAAACTCAAGCAAGAACTCGTCTGCCAATGCCAAATCGTACTCCTTGATGCGATCGGCATCGAAAGCGAATGCCAGACTGTCGGCCGCCGTAGCACCTGCGGCGATGTCTGTGAGCGAATGTTCCGTACCCTTCACCATACCGGCGATACCCAAATCACCGTAGCCGCCATTGCTGGCGAAGAAGGAAGTGTAGCGCTCATCCCAAATGCGGGAACCGGCAATGCTATCGGTAGCGAGCGTGTTCACACCACCCGGGAAACGGTTGATGACACCTTGATTCAGCAAAGTGGCAGCCACATCCCAGTGACCTAAATGATTTTCTGCCTCGGCCAACAGGAAATGCAACTCATGTCCACGATAGAGATAAATCATGGGTTCAATCTCGAAAATCTTGGTTCGCAGATAGCCCAACGAGTTATAACGGGTGTAATAGAACTTCGTAAGAGCCAGACCTCCGCTGAACTGAGTCACCATAAGACGCTGCGTCTCACTACGGAGATCGGAACCATTATAGAGTGAAAGCGCATAGTCGGAGGGTTTCAGATAGTAGCCGTCGCCCGGATACTCCGGACAAAGATACTGAACGATGCGGTTACGCTGCTGATTGTCGTAATCGTAGAAAATAGCAGAGAGAGTCTGCTGGTGTCCGTCACCGGAACCGATATTGATAGTCTCCTCCACAGCCCCTTCGCCACGGAAAAGCTGACTGTAGTAAAGCTGTAAAGTCATACTGCATGAATATCGGTACCAAGCCTGCGTAGCCTGCTCATAGAGGAACTGAAGGACATTTTCCTTAATCCACTGCCAATCGGCAAGGGCGGCAGCATTATCCTCATAATTGGTGCGCCACGATGCCAATTCCGCACGCATCGACAGCCAATCCGGCGACATATACTTCCAATAGTCGTAATTCTCATCTCCGTTAATCGGATCGACCCAACGCGTCCAGTCCATCCGCAAGTCGGCAGGCACTTGCTGACCACAGGCATAGATACCGTTATCGAGCAGGTCGATACACTTGTCGCAGATACCCTTTACATCGAGACGCTGGAAAGTCGCGCCATTGTCGAGCGACACCAGTTCGGTATTATTGGTATCATACCAGTAAGCCTCTCCGTAAATACGGGCCAGCATCGTATAAGCCCAGACCTTATAGCGGATAGCTCCGGAGATAAGGCGGGGAATATGCACCTTGGCAGAGTCGCTAAGGGCTCCGTTCACTTCTTTATAGAAGTCATTCATCTTGAGGATAAAGTCGTTGCTTGCCACGATAACGGCGTAATAGCCAGTCGGGTCGGCATAGACATTTCCATCAGTTGGCTGATAGTTATTGATATCCTGCAAAGCAACCGGTGCATTACCGGTGGTTTCGAGGTACTGGCAACGCGTATCGGTGAGAATCATGGCGTGATCGCCTACCTCCTGTACGCGGGTCTGAATACCCAGATAACCTTTGTACATATCCGATTCCTTCTCAATGTAATCCTTCTCATTGAGCACATTGTCAGGATCGGTCTCAAAGAAATCATCGCAGCCAGTCAAGACGAAAGTCAAACCGAGCAACAGAAGGGAAAAGTATTTTTTCATAATGGAATGAATAGGGTTGATGTTTATATGCGTCATGATCCATTAGAAGTTCAGACTGACGCCGACTTTGTAGGTAACCGGATTTGATACCTTAGCATAATCAAATCCGCGGAGAGCCTCACTATAGCAGTATGAGAACTCCGGGTCTGCACCCAGATATTTGGTCACAGTAAAGAGATTCTCAGCTCCCAACCAGATAGTGCCACTTGCAAAGCGAACCTGCCGCTTGGTGAAGTCGTACGACAGGCGTACGTCACGCAGTTTCAGATAGGAAGCATCTTCCACCCATCGGTCGGAGAAGAAGTTATTACCTGACGGATCGCCATAAGCTGCACGAGGCATGTGGGTCTGGTCTCCCTCCTTCTGCCAACGAGAAAGCACCGATGTGGATTGGTTGTAGAAACGATCCATCGATTCGGTCTGCCGGCGCACAGCATTGTAGGCCTTATTGCCGATGCTGAAACTGAAATCGGCCGAGAGCAGCCACTGACGCCAACGGAGCGAAGTACCGAAAGAGCCGAACCAATCGGGAACTGCTGAACCCAGACTGACGCGATCGTTATCGTTAATGATACCGTTGTTATCCTGATCGACAAAGATGACGTCGCCTCCCTGATAACTGTGTCCGTAGGTGCTCTTCAAGCCGGAAGCTTCAGCCTCGGCTGTGGTGGCGAAAACGCCCTTAGTGCGATAGCCATAGAACTCATACGGAGACTTCCCTTTCTTGAGCAAGGTCTGCGCATCGTCGTTGTTAAAGGCTGTATAATCAGTTACAATACGATCCTGATTACCCAAAGATGTCACTTCGCTGCGCAAATAAGAACCATTGGCATAGATAACCCAGTCCCAATCGCGGTTGTGAATCGGATTGTATCGCAGCGACAACTCGACACCGGCATCGGTCACTTCTCCGCTGTTGGTGAAATACTTCTCATTCGATCCATAAACAGCAGAAATATTGGCATCCAGCAACAAGTCATAATGTTTGGCTGCAAAACCGGACACTTGCACATTGATCTTATTACCCAAAAGTCCGACATCCACGCCTAAATCGACCTGCGCCTTCTTCTCCCACTCCAATTTGGTATTGGGCACACCGTGACGCACAATCGTTCCGAAGTTGAACAGGTTGTTGGATGTATAATAGTTCTTGGCATAATTGCTTGAAAAACGGCTGTTACCAGAAATCGAAGCCTCGGCGATGACGTTGAGTCGGTCGAAGGCATCCGGCAGTTGCAGCTGATTGGCAGCCAAATAAGTCAGGCTGGCCGACGGGAACCATCCGAAACGCGAAGCATCGACGCCGGATGCACTGGAAGCATCGGCAGTCACACCCATATCCAGTTTCAGCCAGTTATCGTAAGTATAATCGGCATGGGTATAGAACGAGAGCCATTTCCACTCGTCGTTATTACCGAAAATACCCCACTCATCTGTGACCTTCGAAAGAGTCTTATAGTAGTCGTTAGCCGAGTTATAGCCTCGAGAAGCGTCAAGCTCGAAATTCTTAGTAAGCAAGCGTACTCCGGCATAGGCACTGAGGTTGTGAACCTGATTCCAGGTGTTGCGATAGGCAGCATGCAAATTATAGAAATAGGCTTGCTGACGGATCACTCCCATAGAAACATAATTCTTGCCGGTTCCATAGAGCTGCGGCAGGATGGCCTTATCGGTTACACCTGGCACGAAAAGGTACTCTTCGGTGTAATCGTAATAGAGGTTCACTTGACCCGTGAACGTCCAGTTCGGAGTCATACGATAGTTGAGACCCAGATTGATATTGGCATCGTAGATCTTATCGGTCCCGTCAACCGTATTTACGATAGCCGACGGATTCGACACATTATCGTAACTGTAGGTAGGATTGGCATTGACGTTCCATCCGTTGTACTTCAAATAACGTCCCTTGATGACAGAACCGTCGCTCAACTGCTCATGTTCGTTGAGATTCGGCATCATATGATAGGCAGCCAAAATCGGATTGGTCTCTTCCGACATACCCGTATTGTTCAGATCGCTGTTTACGTATGCAAGATTCACACCTGCAAAGATATCGAACTGACGGCTCACCATAATGTTGGTGTTCAAAGCCGTGTGATAGCGGGATGTCTGCGTGTTGGTGAGCACGCCATTATTACGCGTGTATCCGAATGAAATATTATATTTGGCAACTTCGTCACCTCCTTCTACACGCAGCACATTGTCAGTCACGAAACCGTTATTGTAGATCTTATCTGTCCAATCGGTATTACTGCCAAACAGATAACCATAGTAGCCTGGGTTCGAAGAAAGGAACGGGTAATCGGTCTGCAATGCCGAAAGACTGCTATAGCGTGTCTGTCCGAGAGACATCAGATAGTTCTTATACTGATTGGCGTTCAAGGTCGGAATCTGATCCTTGGCAACCTGCATACCATAACTGCCCTGGAAAGAAATCTTTGTATCCAGATTGTCGCTGGTAGCCTGTTCGGTCTGAATCTCGATAACGCCGTTCGAACCTAAAGAGCCGTACATGGCAGCTTCGGCACCTTTCAGCACCTTGATACTGCGAATATCATGGGCATTGTAACCGAAAAGGGCATCTCTGCTATAGGCATTGATTACCTCACTCACTGAAAGATTGGCTAAGAACGGCACACCATTGATAACCAGCAGCGGCGTATTCTCGCCGTTGAACGAGTTCAAGCCGCGAATATTCAGATATCCGCCTTCGCCAGGCATACCACCTTTTCCGACGATATTCAGCGCTGGGTCCACACCCTGCCATGAGAGATCGGCAGAAGGGGAATCAGAGAAATCTTTCTTGTAATGTGTCTGCGCCTGGTCGCTGTAGTTGCGTTCAGCAGTCGGAACCAGCACAATCACCTTCGGAATCAGATTTTCCTTGAGCGGGTACTCGTGAGTATAATAATCGGAAAAAGTCACCTTGAGTGTTCCGCGAGTTGCCGTAGTTTCGAGGACGTATTCACCCTTCTCGTTGGTGATGGCCGAACCTGTAGCACCAGGCAACGAGAGGATTACACCTTCCAACGGCTGACCGTCAGTACCCACCACCTTGCCGGTAAAGGTCTGCTTTTCCTGTGCCATAGCAGCCAGCGTCAAGGCTGCAGCAGTCAATGTAAGAATTATTTTATTCATAGTTTGACGTTGAATTTCTATTATTAAAGGATCAGTTTTTAGGGGTAACAGAGACCCATTAATAATTGTTCTTTGTAGGACGCAGGCACCAATGGTACATCATCAGCTGCTGTACATTGCTCTTGGTGCGAAGCGAAGCATCCAAACTGTTTCCGTAAACATTCTGGTAGAATTCGGCATTGTCGGACGATTCGATACGAATCTTGAAATTACCGGGCTTACGAAGCGTTACGGTGGCTACCTGATATCCGTCGGTATCGTAAGCAGAAGCTTTCTGATACAGGTCCGGATCCTGATTATACCACCAGCGCCAGTCGAAACCTTCCGGATATCCTGAAGCATCGTCTCCATAAAGTTCCAGACCCTCGGAAGCACCGGCACGGTCGAAGTGGAAATTCGAACCGGTAGCTCGCATACCCATATCGCGCACCAGACAGTTATCATCCGAAAATTCTTCATCGGCACCACAGAAATAGATGGAAAGAGAATACTCCAGCGAGTGTTTGAATCCCATACGGAGATTGTACTCGCCGGCAGGCAGATAAACCTCTTTCAATCCGTAGTCCTTCTCTGTGGTATTGTAAAGCACGCCATCGAAATCAACCGAAACCGGCAAATGTCCGTCGCGGGCCTCTACATCAGGCACGGCAGTCAGTTCATGATAGTACATGGTTGGCAACGTCGAAGAGAGTTCGAACGAACCCTGACAGTCGTTGATAACCATAGGCACAATCCAGTGATTCCAGCGGAAATACCCGCCTTCAACCGGTAAACCAGCCGCAGTAACGCCCTGCTGATCCGATCCGAGAGCCGCCCAGACATTATAGAACTTCTCTTTCACGCGCGAAATGACAACATGATTCGGAATCTTGTAATAGTCGGTCAACAGATAAGCGACACCATTGGAAAGCGATACCGGATGATCGGCATCTACATGCTGGACAGCTGGATTCCATTGAGCAGCATCAATCTGTGTATAGGTTTCCTTATCGGTTGTCTCGTCGATTTCCTGAATATAACCGCCCACACAGGCAAACTGACTACCGGACACTGTTACATCAGCCGGATCAAGCTTACGGTCCACGAAACAACTCTCCAATATCCACTTGCGGAATTTGAGAGAGTCATTGGCAGTCACACCCCGATTCATGAAAAGCGGCACGCTGTCTAATGCTGTTTCGTAAGCCTTACGAAGCAAGGCATTGTTAGGAATAAAGAGCGTCGATTGATAAGACTCGCTACGCATATCCCACATCGGTAGACCGTTTTCCGTATAACGGTCCATCAGCGAATTCTTGGTAGCATATACAGACACGCTATAGGTGGTGTTACCCATCGAATCCACTCCGTTCGGAATAGAAGCATCTGCATCGAAATAGGCTTCTTCAAATTCGGCAATTAATTCTTTAAACAAACTGTAATCGTCGCCCAGGCCCTGAATATACTCATAGATGGATGGCTGCACCTCAATCACATTTTCCACATAATAGATATATCCGGAGGATGTGAGTACAGTGCGGACAATCTTCTGCCCGTTCAAATATGTATTCCCCAATGCATCGACGGTCACCCAAAGGTTCTTACCGCTTTGCATGTAAAGACCGAAACCTTCCACCAGCGAAGTGGGTGGTACCACCAGATCGGAAATCAAATTGGCAGCAAAAAGGGAGTCGGATGTAACTGAACCGGCTTGTCCTAAAACGCTATTGGAACAAACCACCATCGTACAGCCGTCTTCCTGCTCAGCCAAGCCAAGCAGACCAGCTTCCTTATAAAGTGCCTGAATAGCCGACAAATCGGATTGTTGCGACAAGTACTCAGCAGCCGTGCCACGATAGATTTCTACCCCTTCGGTTGCCTTTGTCTCAACTTCATCGTAGTGGTCGTCCCACTCCTGGTTGCACCCTGCCAGCCCCAAAGAGAGACAGAGTGAACCGACCGACAAGATATGGAAATATTTATTCATAGTCGTTAATGTTTATTCGGTGATTGGTTCCAGCAACAGGTAATCCCACAACTGGTGGTACGATCCGTTGGTTTTGGCATTGATATCAAGCATCGTTACCTTAAACTGATGGGTTCCCGAAGATGTGAACTCCAAACAGTTCTGTTCATTCCAAAGCTCCAAGTCTCCATTGCCGAAGGTGTAGGTGCCTGTCGGCAAGCCCTTGAAAACGTAAGCGTTCTTAGTCCATTCCGGAATACCCAGATCTGGATCCACCTGGAACTTGGTAAGCGAACCGGCACTATGGAACGTCTTCAAACTGGCTTCAGACGCATAGTGGAGCGTTACTTTATATTTACCCTTGATGATGGTAGGTGTCGTGAACTGTATCCAACCAGCATAGCCCAAATTGAGCACCAAAAGATTGTTCAAATAAGCGCCATAGGCATTCTCTGTCTTCTTGCTGGTTGAAGTGTATTTGCACTTCTTGAAGCCAATAGCACGATAACTTGCATAACTTGCCTTTGCCGCATTGGCCTGATAAGCAAACGAAGTAAGTTCGCCATACTGCCCATCGCGGTAGTTGTCCGACAAGTCAATCTGATATTCCTTGTTGGTGAGCGCTGAAGTATAGAGTTCTCCGAGGCTCTTAGCAGCACCGTAAGCATTTACGAATGCGATAATGTCGGCTGAGTTGCAGAAGTCCCAACGCACTGTTACAGGTTCCGGTTCCCAAACTGGCAAGAAATAATCGATCTTGTGGATGACACCATTGCGAGCCTCAATGTCTGAACGGACAATGTGTGCCTGCTCGTTCAAAAGAACTCCCAGAATCTGTGTACTGTCAGCATTGAACTCATTCTTACCGGTCATGACCTGACCCACCAAGTCGGTATCGTAAATCAACGTTTCATCATCGCTGTCGAAACTGAAAAACTGGTCTTTGGTCAGCGCCTGTCCGTTAATGAAATGGTAGGCACAATAATCGCGCAGCGAAACGTTGCCGATTTTGCTCTCCAAATCTGCCACCGACTGAATGCCGGCGGCTCGCATGGCCTCATCGTTTGGAGCAAAGCAAGTGAACTTATAAGTCGTTACTGAATAACCTCCACCCTGAATACGTACGGTGTCGCGCAAACGGCTGACCACCGAATCGTAGCCGGACTGACGGCAGGCTGCAGCAAAGATGGAATACTCTCCTTCTGCTTCCAGCTTATCGATCATTGTCTCCGAAAGCGGATGAATCACATCGTCCATATAATAAATAATGGCATTCGATGCTTCGATGCTGTTGATGCCACCACTGTCACGAGGCTGCACAATCGCCTGATTATTCACGTAGATAGAGGTAGCATTTAAAGTATCGCCTGTGCGATACTGATCATCTACATCGCGCTCCACATACCCGAAAGACGGTTTCAGATAAGCCAGGAAAAGCGTCTGTGAGGAAAGTGACTGTCCTGCCACTGCCGCATTGATAAAGGTTTCGGAATTGATCTTAGTGCCATTGATGATATGGTTCTGCACCACTTCGCGGGCATAGGTCTTATCCAGTTCCTCAATGCTGTTAACGCCCTTCCACTCCAGGAATTCTGCAATGGCTTCATTGGTCGGTGCGAAAACAGTGGCAACAGCTGCTGCGTCTTTCAGACCGTTATAGTAATCGGCATACTTAAGCAACTCCAACCAAGCAGAGAAATCGTCGGAACGGTTCTCCAAAAGTGTGGTGCAAGTCATTTCGCTTTCCACATCGGTAGGTGTAACAAACGTGTCACCTTCGAAGGGATCGTCGCACGACGTCAGCAAAGCCAAAGCACTCACTACATATATATATTTAAAAGTATTCATAGCGGTTTGGTGTATTACGAAGTTTCCGATTAGTTATAATAGGGGTTTTGTACCAGGTTGGCATTACGTTCAATTTCAGAAGCCAGAATCGGCAGGAACAAGGCATTGTCGGAATTGAGCACTGATCGCAACCAGGATTCTGAAGCCGATGTATTATATTTCACAACCTGCTCCACCAAGAAGTCTTGCTTGAACTGGTTGTTGTTGGCGCGTCCCATGCGAAGCACGTCATACCAGATCTTACCTTCACCCAAGAACTCCATCTTTCGCTCGTTGAGTACCATTTCCAACAGTTCCTGCTGACTTTTGGTTTCCAGAATTGCGTAAGCCTCCGACGGATCAGACAATTTATAGACAGAACCTGCCACATTGTCGGCAGCCGTATATCCGGCACGTTCACGAATACGGTTGATCAGAGAGATACCCATCAGTTTGTAGGTATTGTTCTTCTCGCTCCAAGCCGATACAGCATCTTTCAGTGCCTGAATGTCAGCCGGCATCGGATCCGTTACGGTAACTACATCGCCCAGATCGTCATCCCACTCCTCGTAGCTGTTATCAGCAATCCAGGCATTTACCTGCTGTTCCATGCGCTGAATATCTTCAGGCATTTCTTCCAGCAGACGGAAAGCGGCTTCTGCCTTCATAAGCATTACGTCTGCCACACGATAAATGATGAAATTAGGATCATAATAGGTTGAAGTACGCTTCTTGTCTTCGGTAGTTGAACCGAGATACTTCCAGACATAACCCTTCGACAGGCCGTAAGACATACCGGCTCCGGCACCGGGATAGAAAGAGGAATGATATGTACGGGCGGATTCGCGTCCGGTAAGCGATACTTCATCATCACCGGCAATGCTTGTAAACTCGTTCACGAAGTCTGTGCAAGCATCAGGCGAAACGGCATAAGTATTCTCCACGTTAATATCATCGAAAAGAATCGGCAATGTGTTTGTCTGTTCCTCCTCGTAATTATACTGGATCTCGAAGATAGACTCGTTTGAATTGCCTGGGTTGAACATCGACATAAAATTCGAACGAGTCGGAGTTGCCATAAAGGCTGGCGTCTTAGCACCTTTAGCATTCAAAACCATATCGCAGTACTGAATACATCCTTCATAGTCCTCGCTCCACAGACACACATCTGCCATCAGCGCGTAGATAGCCCACTTGGTGGCACGGCCTTTCGTCTCCCAAGTGGTTGGGAAACTTTCCTTGGCGGCACCCGTTGCCAAAGCATTCCGCAAATCGGCTTTAATCTGTGCAATCACAGTCGCCTCATCACTCTTGGCCAGGTTAATCTCCACATTATCGTCGGCATAGGCCTTAAGTGGCATCGGGACGTCGCGGAAATTGCGCACCAGATAGAAATAGGAAAGCGCACGCAGGAAGTAAGCCTCACAATAGTGGCTACGCATCGATGCCTCACTGTAGGTATCGTCGGCAGCCTGTGCCTCACTGGCCCGTTCCAGCACCGTGTTAGCGATGTTAATGATCTGGTAGAAAGAGGACCAGTTGCAAAGGCTCTGGCTCGATGTCATCTGCCAAGACTGCAGTTTGGTTGTCGATCTGGCATTATAAACCATACCCAGACGGACCTCGCCCCAAGGAATAAGAAAAGGCTCGACCGTTGCCCGCAAATCGTAGTAACCGCCGAAAAGCATGTTTTCAACATCTGCTTCGGTTTTCCAATAATCGTCGGCCACCTGAGAGTTCTCGGGTGTCACTTCAAGGAAGTCGGAACACGCCGTCGGAATGGGCAACAGACAAGCGGCGAGCACCCCTTTGGCAACAATACTAAATATCTTTTTCATTATTATCATTTGTCAAATGTCAACAATCTATTAGAAATTCACCGTCAGACCGGCAGCGATACGACGGCTGCGCGGAGTTGTACTGCTATCCTCCGAAAGATCGGTTACCTTCTTAGGCAATGTTACTTCCGGATCCTGACCCTTATAGTCGGTGAAGGTCAGCAGATCGTAACCGGTTACGAAACATGAAATACTTGAGGCATGTAGCTTCTCGCACCATTTCTTCGGCACTTTGTAATTGAGTGTCACCGTCTGCAAGCGCACATAAGAGCAGTCTTCCACGAAACGGTCTGAACCCAAGTAGTTGTAACCATAATTATATAGCGCGCGAGGAATATCCGTCTGATCTCCTTCCGAACGCCAGCGCCGCAACACGGCTTTCGACTGGTTATCGGTATTATACATTGCCTCATTGTTCATTCGCGAGGAATTGATAACCTTCTGTCCGAGGCGGTAGTTGAAACGCATGGAAAGCGTCCAGTCTTTGTACTTGGCCGAAATACCGGCACCACCGGTCACCATCGGGTTACAGTTGCCGATATAGACGATATCGTTCTCATCGATAATACCATCGTGATTGATGTCCTCATATTTGGCATCGCCCGGATAGCAAAGATACGAACCGTTCTTCATGACGATGGCATTCCCGCTCAGGTCGCGCATGATGCCTCCTTCTGCATCACGTGCATAGGTATCTTCGGTATTCTGGTAAACACCTTTGTAACGGTAGCCGAAGAATGAACCTGTAGGCGTGCCGATCAGCAGTTTCTGAGCATAGTTGCCGTTACCGAAGGAATAAGTATCCTCTGTCAGGTTCGACGGCAGTTTCAGGATTTCGTTCTCGTTGCGTGCGATATTAAAGTCCATCTTTACAAGCCACTTCTTGTTCTTGAAGATCTCGTAATCGATGCGGTATTCCCAACCTTTGTTCTCCACCGAACCGCTGTTGGTCCAAGCTATCGTGGAATAGGCTGAGGTAGATGCTACCTTGACTTTCTTCTGCAACAGATCATGCGTCTTCTTGTCGTAGTAGTCGAAGGTCATCGTCAGCTTGTTGTTGAAAAAGCCGAGATCAGTACCCAAGTCCCATTCTTCTGAAGTCTCCCATTTCAACTTTTCCAACTGCATGGAATTAGGAATGATCGGTGTGGCTGTACCATACTTTGAAGTAAGTGCGGTATAAGTGCCCACGTATGGAGAAGTGCCGCTCGGTGCCTGGCCTGACTGACCCCAGCTGTAGCGGATCTTGGCCTGCGACAACCACCGTTCGGTCTTCTCGGCCAACGATTCAATCTCCTGCAAGTTCAAGGCACCGCCATACGACTGGAAGAGACCCCATCGGTTATCCTTGGCAATCGCCGAATTTCCTTCGTAGTTCCAGGTACCGTTCACGGTAATCCATTTCATGAAGGTATAGTTCAGGTTGCCGATCAAAGAAAGCGTGCGGGCATCGGAGGTACCCGAATTAAGGGAACCACTGTAAAGAGTCCCGCCATTCACAGGGTCGTACATGTGCCCGTTAGCCACACCATAAACGATATCGGAGTGTGAAGAACCCTGGCTCTGCGAAGTACGCCAGATAGCAGTAGCCACAATATTGTGCATATCCTCGCGGAACGACTGGTTGTAGAGCAACTTGGTTTCCGACTGCAACAGGAAGTTGTTCGTGTAGGAGTCGGTCGATTGATTACAATACTTGCTATTGATATCAACACCGGTAACTTCCTGTGGAAGGAATTTATTGTTCTTTACCGTCTTGAATTTCATGGAAACATAGCCCTGATACTGGAGAATCGGCACTTTGTCTTCGCTCTGAATAATGACATACTTCGGCGAAATCGTCATCTTCTCCTCCTTGGTATTCGTGTTGTTCCACGATTCCTCATAAGCGGCAATCGGATGGAAATTCTTCGAGTTGTCTCCGTCGAAGGCTCCTTGGAACTCATTGGCATCCTGATAGGTGAAATAGATGTCAGTAGCCTTACCCGTAGCATCGTCGATATAATAAGGCGACTTATTCGGCATCTTACGCTGAGCTTCCGTACGCAGTTTGGAAGAACCGAAGAAATCCTGAGTATTCTTGGTGTCAGAATACGTAAACTCGGCCTGCACATTGAGACGATCGGAGAAGTTGTAACCGATACGCAGACTGGAAGTCAGACGACGCATATCGGTAGCTTTCGTTGTACCGTCTTCCGAAGTATAGCCCAAAGAGAAACGGTAGGTTGCCTTATCGCCACCACCCGACATTGAGAAGTTATTCTCGGTCGAATAGGCGTTCTTACGAACATCGTCCACCCAATTGGTATTGGCATTATACTCGTCGAAATACGACCAGTCGGGCTGATATCCGATGGCATACGACTTCTCGGAGAATAGCATATCGAGCAAGGTCCCGGAATTGGCAAGTCCGCGTGCATTAGCAGTATTCCAGATAGCATCCTGCATATAGGCGGTATATTCATTACCATTCAGCATCGGAATGGCATCCGGTTCCATTTTCAAGGTCGATTTGTGCGTGAAGGTGAACTTCGGCTTACCGCGCTGGCCGCGCTTGGTGGTAATCAGAAGAACGCCATTGGCACCCTTGGTTCCATAAAGTGCCGTAGAAGCTGCATCTTTCAGAACCTCGATATTCTCGATATCGGCAGGGTTTAATGAAAGCATATCGGCAAAGTCTTCAGTATTGGCGGTCGAGAAATCGAAATCGTCAGCAATATCGGTATTATAAGGCACACCGTTAATAACAATCAACGGATCGGCGCTACTGTTCAGGGTAGCTGTACCGCGAATACGGATAGAACCCTTGGCACCTGGGTCACCGCCGGTCAGGATATCCACACCTGCCATCTGGCCCTGCAGCATTTCCTCCACAGAGTTTACCGGAGTGATCTCTGCCAGTTCGGCCATATCTACACGCTGCGAAGCACCCGTGAACTGTTTGGTCGAAACACCGAGGTCGGACTTAATGGTGCGCTCGGTGGCCACCACCACTTCCGACAACTGCTTGGAATCTTCCTGCATGGTCACGTCCAGTTTTTTCTGTCCGGTATATTCCACGCGCTGTGACTGCATACCGATAAACGAAAAGACCAACGTCAATTTCGATCCGACTGGCATCTTGATGGAATAGTTACCATCCATATCGGTAGTAGTACCGGTAAGTGTACGATTCTGATCATTCACTACGGCAACGTTCACACCCATACAGGGCTCCTTATCGCCGCCAAACATTTCATATACGGTACCCGTAATTACAGATTGAGCCATCATGGCAACAGGACAAACTGTCGTCAGAAGCACAAGGGCAAATATATATTTGAGCTGTTTCATCATCAGTTTACTCTTTTCTCATTACACTTAATATACCGGCCAAACATCATCGAAGATGCCTTCCATGAATTGAATGCAGCCATCATTGAACACGAACGGGAGATAATCATAGCCACTATAGAATGCAACCTCCTTGTCGCTACCCGTCACTTTGGCCGTCAACTGGCTTCCCCGGTCGTAGATATTGATATAAACACAGGTGGCTGGCGTTGTCTGCACATCCTGAATGGATGGAATACCACCAGAGCCCTCGGTATCCTGTTCCCAGCCCAAATAAGGATATTCGGTAGCCGGAGAAGTCGATTCCGGCAGGAAATACTGAAGCATATAGTGCTGCAAAGCCTCCAATTCACCCTCTTTGACAGTGGTGAGATTCCAGAAATCAGCATCATCGGCCGATGTCGCCGTCGTAATCACATGCGGGAAAGTTCCTGCAAGGATGGCTTGCTTGATAGCCATCGTGGTCGGAATCAGCATGATGCAGTTTTCAGTCTGATAGTTCATAGTCTGCGCCTGCTCATCAATCATATCAGCTTTCATGAGCAATTGGATAAAGCCCTGGAAAAGGGTACCCTCATCATTTCGGTGCGCATACATCAGCGGCACGAAATTGGCGTAGGTGGCATTGTCAAGGTTACCTGGCAACAGGAAGCTATTGTTCTGCGTATCGTATGCGTAGCAATGTCCGTTACTCCACTCTTCACCTCGGAACAGGATTTCATCGAAGTCGGTCCATACAGACGAAGCATCCGGCTCCATGTTTCCGGCATACTGCAACAGATTGTTCAGCTGGTAGCTGTTTGAAATCTTTCCGTCTTTTACATAAATATAGAGTTTATTGTCGGCAAAGGTACGATAGACCTTCACGCCACTGCCTTCCGGCAAAGCATCGGTGGCACCATACAGGTTGATGATATGGGCCTTGGCGTATTGCGATTGCGCAGAAGAACCCAAATTAACGGCCGTTGTAGATCCTATCAGTCCGGACTTGATGTTGCCCGATATGCTATCATACCAAATCTCGTTCGATTCGAACTGGGCATCGTTCGGATAGAGTACAATGTATTTCACCTGATCGGAGAAAAGTTCCGAAAGCATGGCGCTTCTGTTGAGGAACTGCAGGAAAAGATTATATTTCTTATACTGATAAGCAGGACCAGACACCGAACCGAATACGGCTGGAGGCGTCAAAATGCTCTGACCGTACAGCACACCGTTGACGCACATACGACGATTGGCCTGCGGAACTCCTTCCGGATCGAATGAGATCACAGTTCCTGTAGTGGCGTTCTGAATATCGCCATTGGTGATTTCTTCGGGGAAACACAAAGAACTGTAAACAGAGTTGGAAAGCAGGTAGCCGATAGCGTCGCTTGCTATTGAATCGTAGCTGACTTCCGTCGGATAACCGGTTCCCGGCTGACCCCAATAGTCTCTATAGAAATTATCGAATGCCGAATTGGTCGGAGCAAAAATAGAATAACTGGCTCTTGAAAGCGTTGCCATCTCGCTATAAATACTTACCGGCCACTCTAACCAGATATTCGGCAAGCGATAGGAACTTTGGTAATACTTGGAATAATAGGTCTTGGTACCGCCACCGTAAGTATTGGTCAGATCTTCGTTCAAAGTGTAGTAACCATACTGATCATAGAGCGCCAGATACTGAGAATAGTCGGAATTGCTTTCCAACTCTTTGTAGATGGTCTCCAAGGGACGAATCACTCGATCAACATAATAGATATAACCGTTCTTGGCAATCACTTCCTGCTCGTTCGTGACAACTGCGTCGGACACGTTGAAACCCAGACTCGAAGCATCGTCGCCTTTCCATTCTGTATTGGGGAAGAAATACTCATAGTTCTTCTTGGCATCGATAACTTTGGTCTGGAACATGTACTTCGAGAAAACCGGAATGAAACGCTCCAGATGATATATGTCCACGGTAACTCCTACAGTATCTACAATAGCTCCGGAAGCATCAATCATACGTGACGCCTGAACCTGTGTAGGTGCATCCTGACTGCGTGTACGGAACTTATAATACAAACCTGCATTAACCTCTTTTTCCTCCTCTGTGGCACCATCTCCCTCAAGCGGACGGAAGTTCCGAAGTTTCTGTGAATCGAAGGAATAATAAAGGAGATGGAAGCCTATCAGCTTCTTTACTTCTGACAAAGGCAGCGCCTCCAAATCGGTGGTTCCATAGTTCGTTTGCAGATAACTGCTCATAGAAGCATCATCCGGAGCCATGACTGTCAATATCGAACGACCTTTCAGCAAGTCTGTATAGTCACAGAGATCCACTCCCTTGAGGAACAGGCTGTAGTTACCATTGTCCTCCAAAATCTCGTAAATACTGCCCTTGAGCCAATTGGGTTCCTCGTAGTAGTCTTTCATATCCTCCTGACAGGATACGGTCAGACCGGCGAGCGAAGCCAAAGCCAGTGCGCAGCCAACTAATTTGCTTTTACCGAGAAGCATTTTTTTCATGAGTTATGTTAGATATTTGTTTATTCAGTCTGAAAATTCTTGTTCCACGTAGTATGGTATAATTTCAAAATGCGGTGCAAAGTTAATGTTTTTCTATGAAAAGGTAAAATACAAAAAGGTGAAAAATTGTATGTTTGCTTAAATTTACCCCATAATTAAAACAAATTTCCCCCTCTTGGGATTATTTTTTAATTCTTGAGCCGCTCCCCGATAGTAATGTTACAAATTTTGAAGATTAAAAAAATGTAACATCGGGGATGGGGCTCATGGGGTTAGTGGGACTAATGGGGAGAATGGGTATTAGGCTAAGACAAAGTCGATTGTGCGGCGCTCCATATTGACGGCAGCCACCTTAATGGTCAGGGCATCACCCAAGGTATAGCGTTTGTGGGTGCGACGTCCGATGAGGCAGAAGTTCTTCTCGTCGAAAACATAGTGATCATCCTTCAAGTCGCGCACCGACACCAAGCCTTCGCACTTGCTGTCGTTCAGTTCCACATAGATACCCCATTCCGACACACCGCTGACAGTTCCTTCAAACTCCTGCCCCATGCGCGCAGCCAGATATTCAGCCTGCTTGTACTTGATGGAAGCACGCTCAGCAGAAGCTGCCAGCTGCTCCATTTCCGAGCAATGCTTACAATACTCTTCGTACTGCTCACGCGGTACACTTCGTCCGCCTTCGTTCAGGTAGCGGTTCAGCAACCGGTGCACCATGCAATCCGGATAGCGACGGATCGGGGATGTAAAGTGCGTATAATACTTAAATGCCAATCCGTAGTGTCCGATGTTCTCGGTGGTATAGACCGCTTTTGCCATCGAACGGATGGCCAGCATGGAAAGCATGTTCTCTTCCGGCCGGTCGTGTATCTCGGTCATCAGCCGGTTAATGCCCTGACTGATGGTCTTGTTGTTGCCCGTAGCAGGCATCTTGTGTCCGAAGCGGGATGCCAGACTTGCCAGGTTCTCCAGTTTCTCGGGCAAGGGTTGGTCGTGCACGCGATAGACGAAGGTCTTGGCTTTCTTATTGGTCTTCCCTTTGGCGCGTGTATTGCCCTCACCGACAGCTCCGATGGCTTCAGCCACAGTACGGTTGGCGAGCAGCATGAATTCCTCTACCAGCTTATTGGCGTCCTTCGATACTTTGAAATATACATCCACCGGAGCGCCTTTCTCGTCAAGCTTGAACTTCACTTCGGCACGATCGAAGGCAATGGCTCCTTCTGCAAAGCGGCGGGCACGCAACTGCTTGGCCAGACGGTCGAGCTGCAACACTTCTTTGGCGAAATCGCCCTGTCCGGTCTCGATGATATTCTGCGCCTCCTCGTAATTGAAGCGCCGGTTGCTGCGAATGACGGTCCGCACAATACGATGTTTCAGCACATTCGCATCATCGTCCATTTCGAAAAGCACACTGTAGGTCAGTTTGTCTTCGTCCTGACGCAACGAACAAAGCTCGTTACACAGGCGTTCCGGCAACATCGGGATGGTCCGATCGACCAGATAAACCGAGGTTGCACGGTTGAAAGCCTCTTTCTCCACTACCGAATCCGGGCGGACATAAAACGTGACATCGGCAATATGAACACCAGCTTCCCAGTGTCCGTTTTCCAGTTTCCGGAGCGAAAGGGCGTCGTCGAAGTCTTTGGCATCTGCCGGATCGATGGTGAATGTCACCACGTCGCGATAATCCAGACGATTGGCAATTTCCTCGGGTGTGCAACCGTCCTGAATCCGGTTGGCGGCCTTCACAACCTGTTGAGGATACTTGTAAGGCAGACCATACTCTGCCAGAATGGAATGCATCTCAGCGGTGTTCTCTCCCTTGGCACCCAGCACATCCACCACTCTACCGATCGGGTTTTTCGAGAAAGCCGGCCAACGTTCGAAATCGACCACCACCTTATCGCCGTCTTTGGCCTTATGGAGCAACTCGTTGGGGATGTAGATATCCTTATCCAGAGAGCGGTTGTCGGGCGTGACGAAAGCGTACTTGTTGTTCTTCTGCAAGACGCCCACATACCGGTGTGGCACACGTTCAATCACCTCCACCACACGGGCCTGCGGACCTCCGGCACCCCGAGAGGAACGTCCCCGGTTGCGACCCGGCACTTTCTGAATACGCACCTTGTCGCCCGGCAGTGCCTGCATATCATCGCCGTCATACACCGTGAACGGAAGTTCGTAACCTTCCACGGTCACTTGGTGCATGCCGTTGTGGCGACGGTCGAAGACACCCTCCAGTTCTTCCGACTTACGAGAAGTCTGACTCAGCGCATAACGGCCTGTTGACACTTCGCGCAGAAAGCCCTGTTGCTGCAAAAGTATCAGCATATCGTAAACATCGGCACGGTTACTCCGACCGAAGATGCCCAACTCCTGCGAAATTTGCAAATAGTTATAGGAATTATTCGGATGCTGGCTGAACCATTCGGTGATTCTCTCTATCAGTTTGGTTGATTTGGATTTTGCCATGTTTTCATGTTTTTTGTTGTCGAACGCCGCAAAGATATAGTTTTTTTTCAAGAAAAACAAAAAAAATGGCAGTTTTTTGAATAATCTGAGTATTCAGAGCACTCGGAGTATCCAGAGTAATCAGATTTAATCACCCAACTGATAGCCGTCGCGGATAAAAACCGGGATGAAAGCCTTGGTTATCGGAGTGACCACATATTGGCCACCGTCGTAGTGCTCGCCTGTCCGATAATCATACCAGCCACCGGGATGCTTGGGCAGATAGGTCCGCCAGGTACTGACACCGGATTCTGTGACCGGACTGATGAGCAAGGCCGGACCGAACATATATTCGTACTGCTGTTTCAGGGCTTCCGGATCGTTGGCAAAGTCGAACACCAGCGGACGCATCAGGGTGCCACCCTGTCCGGCAACGGCCTGAGCACAGCGCTTGATGTAGGGCAACAGCCGATACCGCTCTTTCAGACACTCAGCAATGACCGACTGCGCCTCGGGTCCATAGTTCCAAGGCTCCGTATTGCTCATATAGCCATGCACTCGCATCAGTGGCAGAAAGACGCTGGTCTCTATCCATCGCAGCATCCGTTCGATATATGCCGAATCGGTATATTGGTTGTAAGGACGGAAGAAACCGCCTGCATCGTAGGTCCACCATGGAATGCCTGCTGCCTGCACTCCTAATCCTGCCACAATCTGGCGGCGGAACGTCTCCCAGTCGTTGCCGACATCGCCGCTCCACAATGCGGAGCCATAGCGCTGAATGCCCGGAAAGCCGCAACGGGTCAGGATCATCGGAGCCTTACCAGCCTTCTGCAACCCTTCCGATACCGTCTTGTTGACCAACAGCGGATAGACATTCCGCACCTGTTCACCCGACCATTTGCCGTTGTTCACGCGGCGCCCTGCCAAATCATCGTTTTCCGGTTCCGTAGCATCCTGCCACCAGGCATCGATGCCCAAGGGCAGCAATCTCTCGGAGAAGTTCTTCCAATAGGCATCAGCAGCCTCCGGATTGAAGAAATCGATCCACTCTGTGCCGGGAATATAATATCCGTCGTGCTCCATCTGGCGTCCCACTTCCGAACGTTTGTCAATCTTCGACCACACGCTCAGCATCAGACGGACATCCATCCGGTGCAAACTGTCGGTCAGCGCTTTCGGATCGGGATAGAACTCCTCGTCGAAGTGCATCGAGTTCCAGCCATATTTACCCCAATACTGCCAATCCTGCACAATCAGGCTGAGCGGCAGTTGCTCGCTACGGAAGCGGTTCGCCGTCTGCAGGATTTCGTCCGACGAATGGAACCGTTCGCGGCAATGGATGTAGCCCAACGCCCACGACGGCATTTCCGGGCATTCTCCCGTAAGCTTCCGATAGGTGGCAATCACCTCATCGGGAGTGCCCACAAACACCGTATAATCGATTGCCTCAGCCACCGGAGAACGGAACACGGTCTGGTCGGTCACCTTTTTATAATACAGCACCGGCACATCCTCCTTGGTCAGTTCTGCTGACAACTGATGTATTCCTTTCGTCAGGTGCACAATCTTCGAAGCCGTCGGAGGCAGCCAGAGGTTCTGCATCTCAATGACTACTTGTCCGTCGATGGTCAGCTGATGGCGGCGCGCCATTTTTTGCCCGACATCAAGCAGCAGCGAGTAATCGCCATCTTCCTTCAGTTCGATGGTTGCTTCGAACACATTACGTTCACGCACCTCTTTCTTTCCTCCTTCAGTCGATGTCACATTGACCACTTCCTTTTCGCCGTGTCCTTCCCGCCTCACGAGTTGCACGCTCTGATCGCCCGGATTGAACTCCGTGAGGCCGTAGTTGTTCCACAGCACACCATACCCCTTGCTCGAAAGGAGCATCGGAATGGAAATCTGTGTATTCACCTGCGTCAAACGGCGCGAAAGACCGCGCACATTGCTATAGCCATCCTGGAACTGACCAAGACCGAACAGGCATTCCTCTTTCGGAGAATCGAAGACCAAGGTCGCCACACCGTTCTCCAACCGGTGAGTGGTCGCACGGAAGACAACTCGTCCTTTCGGATCCTTCACTGTCACCTTGTTTCCTTTCACCAAGGCTGAAATCTTTGGCGAAGCAACTTCCCCGTGCTCCACATAGATCCAATCGGGCAGACTGCTTTCCACACCCTCCGGTGCATACTGGATGCGCACCGCATTCTCAGCCACATACGTTACCCTCAACTTGCTTTCTGAAGCAACAGAAGAGGCAGCCGTCGCCCAAAGCGACAAGCTGCCAAGTATAGTTAAAATGAATAGCCTTTTCTTCATGGGTTATCTCATTGCTTTCTTACCGTTCACGATATAGAGACCTTTCGTAGGATGTTCCACACGACGTCCCTGCATATCATAAAATACGTTTTCTTCTACCGGAATACTCAATATTGCATCTATCGGGGTTTCGTTGCCCAAGGTACGATGACGCAATGCCGAACGGACCGCATACCAGGCCGGTTTACGACCGAGGCCTGCATTGTAGAGCAACGGACTCGAAGCCTCCCGCCAGCTGTTGTTATCTTTCAGGCCCCAAATAACCATGTGCGGACTATTGGCGCTATTGAGCATAATATCGGTAATCATACGGTAATTGCGAGCCTGCTCCAGAAGATCCTCCTCCGAAGTGGAAGAAATACCCATATCAAGTTCGGTAACGATACAGTTCAGACCGATTTCTGCGAACTTCTCGAACGTAGCAGCCAGTTTCACCGAATCCACATCGCCCACCGAGAAGTGGCACTGCAAACCGACTCCGTCAATCGGAATACCCGACTGCTTCAAACGGAGAGCCAAGTTGTAGAAAGCCACCGATTTGGCCTTGCCCTGCAACTCCACGCCATAATCGTTCAGATAGAGTTTAGCATCCGGATCTGCACGATGGGCATATACGAATGCAGAATCGATAAATCCTTCTCCGATGGCACGGGTCCACACACTTTCCTTGCGCAGGTCGTAGCCGTCCGGATTGGTGCGCACAGTGGTCTGATCGTCATCCGGACACTCGTTCACCACATCCCATTCGGTCACTTTTCCCTTGAAATGTGCCATCACCTGATTGATATGGTTCTCCAGAATCTTCAGCGCCTGCTCACGGCTCCAGTTCTTATCGTTCTTCTTGCCGTCGCTGCTCACCCATGTCGGCAACTGCGAGTGCCAGGCCAGACAGTGTCCGCGAACCGACATATTGTGGTTTTGTGCGAAGCTGACCAGATTATCGGCAGCCCAGTAGTTGAACTCACCCTGATTGGGCTGTAAGGCATCGAACTTCATTTCGTTTTCTGCCACCAGCATATTGAACTGGGAACCGACTTCCTGCGTCTCACCCAAAGATGCATTGGTAAGGTCGTTCTTCCACATAGAGATTGCGGTTCCGATCCGCTTGCCGTTCTTAGTGGCATACTCGCGAAGCGTCGTGAAATCGGTAGCCTCATCGATGCCGTCATCGTAGAAAGCACCCATCTGTTCGCCATCGTCCGGATGATCGTTCGGATCGTCGTCGCCACCCTGCTGATCTTCCAAAGACTCCACACGCAGCCAGACCTGATACTCTCCGTTTTCCTCATGCTCCACAATCTTCCAAGTGTAGTGCTCCGGCTTCTGCAACTCGAAGTGCCACTCATCCGCTTTGCTTGTCTTGCTCTTTGCCTTCAGCACCGGGAACTCATCGCCCACCTTAACACTTGCATTGTCTGCCAGCACCAACTGAATGACAGGCATCTTGTCGGATGTCGTAAAATCCTGCGCAATATTGAAGTATTTCACAGTACCATCGACCAGCAACTGGTCGTATTCCTCTCTTGAAGCAATCTTAAACCGGAGCTTGCTGTCCGGACGCACATAGAGATTGGCATCCTTGACTGCCGCATAATTCTTCAGTGTCAGCGTTCCGATGGTATCGTCTCCCGGTTCGAGGATGCCATAGTTATCGACGGTTCCGCCAATACTTCCCGTACCACCCAGTTCACCGGCTTCGAAAACAAAAGCAATAGCGTCTTCATCGTTCGCCTTGGCTCCGAGGGCGCCACGCAGTTTCTTGCTTTCTGTCTCTGCCCTGTCATTCATCACCAGTACACGTCCCCCCAGCACACGCAAGGCACCGGACAGATAGTTATTGTTGGCGGTTAACCGGTAAGTACCTGTACCCTCTTTGATGATACCCACAGGATGTGTGTCGCTGTAATCGGGAGGGGCGATGGTTCCGGCCAATGTGGCATCGGTATTCAGGCAACCCACAATAAACTGGGCAGCCCGCGTATTCTTCTTCATGTAACCGATAATGCTGGAACCAGCCTCTGTCTGCAATTCACCGATACGGAATCCGGCCCCGCTGGTATTCGCCTCACAGCAGAGGGTAGCACCCTTGTGCAAGGTAACCCGATTGTTCTCCATCGAATTGTTCACTTTGCCCGACTTGATACCGTCCTCAATGTTTTCAGCTGAAAACGACTTGCCGCCATGAGCCAGCACCATCCCATAGAATCCTGCTGAAGAGGAATTCTCAGGATAAGGATAAATATGTACTTCTCCCGAAAAGCCCGACCAATCCGGCCAGGCGGCACCCTTGGCGGTGCCCAAATAGCTGCGTTCGCCACCGGCACGAAGATTCAGCACACCGGTACCCGTCACTTTCGAAGAGAAGTAGCAGTAACGGGCCATCAGCACATCGGTGGTCTTTCCCTCCGGAATCGAAAGGGCTTTATCGTAAGTCACATAACTGCTCGATGTGTTGTTACCGCTGATGTCGATAGTATCATGCAGCACTATGTTCGGATCGTTATCCTTGAGCGTGCAGAACTGGAAATAGACAGGATCATCGTATTTGGCAGGACTGGCATCGTGCAAAAACCTTCCGGTGGCTACATTGTTCAGCGAAAATCCTTTTCCGTCAGCATAGTCAATCTCCCAGACAGCCCCGTTTTTCATATCCTGTCCGTTCTGGGAATTCAGACCGAGAATAAAGCAGCACTGCTGGTTGGCCGGCTGCGAATTCAAATAGCCGGGACTGCCCCAAATACTGTATTCCGAACCGTCGGGAGTCATGAGTCGCAGCAGATAGCCTCCGCTTACGCTGCTTTTCTCCAATTTAAACTGATAGCCGCTGTTCGCATCGCTGAACGCAGTCTGGTAATCATCATAACCCAAGTTTTGGGCATCCGAACCGAACAAAGCCTTGCCTTCCGATTCATTGACGATAGCGAAGGTCTTACCCAAAGCATCCTCTACGCTGGTATATTTCTGAGAAATCTCCATGGCCGCATGAACCGGCAACAGACAGGACAGGGAAAATAAAAGGGTCAGTAAGTATTTCATCGTATATCTCATTTTTTTAATGCTTAAACTGCCACCAATCCAGACGAACGTCTCCGTTTACCTTATCGAAACAAAGATAAAGGTCGTGCACGCCGACTGCGTTCTTCACCTTCCCGCTGAAGGCGCGATACTTCTCCACCGAACCGGTGCTGCTGATAGTGACTGTACCCACCACCGGACCGTCAATACTGCCCAGACGCAGCGAAACGGTTGCCGTACCTATAGCGGCAGCGGTGATGCGGAACTGTCGGGCGCCATTGTCACCGAAATCCACACCGCGAAGCTTGATGTATTCTCCATTATCGATATCGAAGATGTACATATTCCTCCGTCCTGTGGAAGTCGGCATATCAGCTACTACACCCGTATTTTCGATGCCCATCTTGGCAGATTTCAGTCCATAGCCCCAAGCCATTGTCTCTGCTTCCACGCGCTTGTAGGGATCCAGCCAATGCAACTGTTTCAGGGGCTGCTGGTCCAGCCAGTAAGGCACTTCCTGTATGGTTCCGTCTGCATGGTAGGTAATCTCGGTAGCAGATACGGAACGACGTTCATGATGCACGAAGGTTTCGAGATGCATCAGGTCGTAGTTCTGTCCGAACACATACGAGTGTCCTTTATAGTCACAGATGCCGGGGTGATTGCCGCGATCCCGGGGTGTCGGACGCATAATGTAGCCTTTCGGTTCCCACGGACCTGTCGGAGAATCGCTCATGGCATAACCCAAAGCCTCCGGACAACAGGTGGAGGCAAATCCGAGGTAATAATGACCGTTACGCTTATAGAACCACGGGCCTTCCTGATAGGTATCGATATGAGGAAGCTTAACCACCTCGCTCTTCAGCGATATCATATCGTCGTTCAGCTTTGCATAGAATGTGTGCGGATTGCCCCAATACATATACGCCTGACCGTCGGTATCGGTAAAGACCGTCGGATCGATGTCATACCAGTTGTTGCGATCCCATACCAAAGGTTTGTCTAACGGATCGCGATAGGGACCATAGGGCGAATCGGCTGTCAGCACACCGATACCGTGCCCATGCAGCGGTGCATACAGATAATACTTGCCGTTGCGTTCAACGGTCTGAATGGCCCAGGCTCCGTTATCACGGCTGCGCCAAGGGAAGTCCTTCAGCGAAGCCACCGCACCGTGTTCGGTCCAGTTCACCATATCGGTGGTGCTCCAAAGCAACCAGTCGTACATGAAGAATCCTGCCGAGCTCTTCTCGTTGGCATCGGGAATATCTTCAGGCGAAGCATCGTGCGAAGTAAACAGGAACAGCGTGTCGCCTACCACTAACGGCGATGGATCGGCCGTGAATTTGGTTTGGAAGAGCGGCATATTCACCTGCTCTAATCCGCGTATTTCCCACCAGTCGAAATTAAAGAGCTTCGGACCCTTCCGGCCTGTAAACACGAAATAGAGATCGTGCGTGCCTGTCACTCTCTCCGTAAAATCGGCCGTCAGTGTCTGCCACTGCTCCCAACCGCCCGTGGCAGGCACATTGAGCCGGCACAACAACGGTCCGCCAACGCTGTCGATACGCACTTCGATCTGTCCGCCTCGCAAACCGCTTGCCACACGGGCCGTAAACGTGCGCGGCAGCTTGTTGCCGAAAGCGACTTGCTGCAATTTGATATAGTCTCCGTTGTGAATATCGGTAACATAGACACCCACCTGATTGTTCTGCTCGGTTTTCAGGCCTTCGGAATAAGCCATCGTCTCAGCTTCCACCTTACGATAGGGATTGAATGCCTCTACGGGTTTCACACCTTCGCGCGTGGGCAGAATAGTCGGGAAGGAACCGTCGGCATTGTAAGTAAACTCCTCGACGGCCACACTGCGTCCGAAGCCGCCACCCTTGGGCAGTTGTCCGGTGTGATAGAAGAAATAGCTGTGTCCTTTGAAATCAGCCACACCGCAATGGTTCGTAAACGAATTGGTGCTGCTCAGCGGCATGATTTCTCCCTGATAGGTCCAAGGTCCCGTCGGAGCAGGAGCCGTCGAATAGCTGATATGCTCAGGCACGCCTCCGGCAGCATACAGCAGATAATAAGGAGATTGCGTCTTAGACCAAGCCGGAGCTTTCATCAGCCAGGGTCCCTCCACATAACTGTCTTTATACTGCTTGCCTTTTTCGCGCTTGTTCATCGCCGGAGAACCGAAAGCCTCTTCGGTCATATCGAGCAGGCCTACTTCCCCCTCATACGAAACCATGTCGGCATTCAGTTTGAGATAATAGACCTGCGGGTTACCCCACATCAGCCAGGCCTGATCGTCATCGTCAATCATTACGGTCGGGTCAATATGATCCCACTTACCGTCTTCGTACAGCGGTTTGCCGATGGCATCGCGGAAAGGTCCTGTCGGACTGTCTGCCACTGCAACACCGATAGCCATTCCGTTTGAAAGTTTCGAATGAGCGCAGATATACCAATAGAACTTGCCATTCCGTTCGATGCACTGGGAAGCCCACGCACGATCGTCAGCCCATGAGAACGATTCGAGAGCCAGCGGCGAACCATGATCCTGCCAGTTGACCATATCCTGCGACGAATACACACGCCATTCCTGCATCCAGAAGAAATCGGCATTATCCTCATCGTGACCGGTATAGACATAGATGGTTCCCTCATGCACCATCGGTGCCGGGTCGCTGGTGTACCAGGTCTGAACAAACGGGTTTTGTGCTACTGCAGCGACTGTCACACAGCTAAACGCTACGGAAAGAAGTATATTTTTCATAGAGTTATTATTTAAACAACAACGGAGCCATTTCCTTCAAACTGCGACGCCACGTCAGAAATTCGTGCGCCGTTCCCTCTGATACGTAGCCCACAGCGTTCAAGCCGGCGGCCTGAAGGGCATCCACCGACTGACGGATGCGATCGGGATTCTCTTTCGAGCCGCAACTCTCGAAAATCAGACGCACCTGCTTCGGATCGGCAATATCGTCTGGCATATAGGTGCCACCACTCAGCAAACCATAGTAACCGAACACATCCGGGCGACGCAAGGTTATGAGCTTGGTCTCCACACCGCCCATCGACAAACCGGCCATTGCCCGGTTCCACTTGTCGGCCTTAGTCAGGAAGTTAGCATCGATGAAAGGCACAAGCTCGTCGATAAGCATTGTTTCGAACTCTTGGGCGGTGAACTGGCCAATGGTTCCGAACTTCACGTTGTTGGTCAGGCCGTATGCCATCACGATGATGAATGGCTTGCACTTGCCGTCAGCAATCAGATTGTCAATAATCAGGCCCGCATGACCCTGTTTCGACCAGCTGGTCTCGTTTTCGCCCCAACCATGCTGCAAATACAGCACCGGGAAACGTTCCTGCTTTCCCTTGACCGTCTTACCATAGGTAGGCGGCAGATAAACCATAGCGGTCTGCATCTGTCCGGTGCTCTCCGAATAGAACAGCACTTCCTGCACAGCTCCGTGGGCGATGTCCTTGCGGCAGGCATAAAACTCTTTGTCTGGTGCCGGAATTTCGATGCCACTCTCCCATCGGCACGACCCGAAATAGTTCTGGGCTCCCGGATCGTTCACCACGGCGCCGTCGATGGTCAGGTGATAGTAGTGAAAACCTTCATCCATGGGTCCTTCGGTGGTTCCCACCCAGACACCTTCCTTGTTTTTGCGAAGCACCGTGCCGCCTCGTCCGCCCAAACCCAAGCTCACCAATACCGACTTGGCTTGCGGAGCCTCGATGCGGAAACGGGCATACCCCTGCGAATTGACCATCGGATAGGACTGTCCCGGCTGGTTCATCTCCGAAGGCCGGAAGTCTTCCTTTACCAAGAAATTGTCAAGTTTCGGATCGAAGTGGCAGACGGCCTGATAGGCTGGCTTCGGTTTCAGGTCTTTGTCGAACAAGAGCGGATAATTGTTCACACCCACCCACGAACATCCGTCGTGCAGATTCCAGAAAGTAACCACATCGATCACGTCCTTATGCTTGCGGAACACCTTAAACAAGCGGTTATACTGATCGGTGTGCATCGCCTGAATGTAAGGTTTCACTTCGATGGCGCGACGCGAGAACTGCAGCTGTCCGCCCATCTCCTCGCTGATACGCACATCCAGTTCCGTGATATGAATGTAATCCACCAGTTCCGAATATTTGGCGATGGCAGCCTCCAGATCTTCTTCCGAAGGACTGTAAATGTTATAGTGCCCCTGCATGCCGATACCATCGATAGGCACACCTGCCTCCTTCATTTTCTTCACCATATTGTAGATGCGGTCGCACTTGCCCGGATCGGTAGCATTGTAGTCGTTGTAGAAGAGCTGGACAGTAGGATCAGCCTCCCGGGCAAACTGGAACGCTTTGGCAATAAACTCATCGCCGCACAACTGATACAACTTGGATTCGCGATAAGGATTCGGTTGCTGTCCGCGACGAGCAAACCCGCCGTCCGATATGGCCTCATTCACCACATCCCAGCAATACACCACATCCGAATAGCGCTGCATCACCGTCCGGATATATTCCTGAAGACGCTTGTAGAAAACTTCCTTGCTTACCGGCTTGCCTTTCTTATCGGTAAACATCCAGTCGGCAAACTGCGTATGCCAAATCAGGCAGTGCCCGCGCATCTTCAGCCCATTGGCACGGCAGAAGTTGGCAATGCTGTCTGCTCCACCCCAATGCCACACATTCTCAGCCGGATGGATGGAAGACGGCTTCATTTCGTTTTCGCAAGTCACACTGTTAAACTCGCGGAGCACCACCGACTCCTGTTCAGGCGTCAGATTCCGCACATTCAAGGCAACGCCCACCTTGAAATAATCCCCGTATGCATCCTTCAGGCCCTGCGCTTGCGGTCCTGCGGAGTGGTTCTGCCCGAACAGCGTCGGACAAAAGATAGCGATTGAAACAAATAAAGAGGTAAGTTTTTTCATATGCTATATAATATAAAAGGTATGGCTTCCATGTTTTGTTGAATCAGCAAAGACTCGCACCTGAAAGATACGAGCAATGCCTGCTCCTTTCGATCAAGGGGCAGGCACCGGTCGGTCTAAAAGAAAAAGACTTTTTACCATCTTTACTAACTTAACAAATTACTAACTCAAAATGTAACAACTAACCGAATCAATAAACTAACTATCATGTATTAGAGTAATGAAGGAGCTTCACATATTTTGCGCTGCAAAGGTACATGGTTCTATCGAAATCCTGAAATTATTTCGTTACATGAAAATTTGAATCAGTAACATTCCCGGAAAAAGATACAAATTTGTAGGAATATGTTATAAAATTTGAAACATTTCCATTCATCCATACAGATAAAGGCCGTCTCAGGACAAAGATTTTGGAGTGGCAACTTTTTTAGGAATAAAGACAAAAGTGCAAACCATAGACATACCTTTCGTTTTTTGCGGCATAACTATGAAAAACTTTTTTCATAACTATGTAGCAATTTTTTTATAACTATGCCGCAAAAAGGAACAAAAAACCTGCACCAGTTATGCACGAACTGATGCAGGTTTTTGAATAATGAGGTTTCCCTATTCGGATAAAACCGATTAGAACCAACGGGTATAGGCGAAGTCCATACGATGTGGCAGTTCCTCGTTCTTTGGGAACATACGGAAACCGATACGATAAGCACCTGCATATTTAGCAGGGTGGTTGATCTGGAAGGTGACAACCGAACCCTCGCGCTTGGTTACCTCCATCTCGTAGCTATGGTAATCGTGGGTAGAACCGTCGCCGGCTTTGGCGATCACCAGATCGACGCCTAAACTATCGGCAATTTCATGACCATCGACCACAACCGTAGCAACATACGAATCGCCAGCGTTCATGTCGTTATAGAGACCCTTAGGAAGCTCAACCTTCTTCACTTCCACCTTATCCCAGTTCTCAGACACTTTCTCCTTCCAAGCGGCCAATTCCTTAGCCAGCTTGTAGTTGTTGGCAGCCACACGCTTAGCACGAGCGCCCTCTTTGGTGTAGAAACGATCGTAGTAATCGTCCAACTGACGCTTCATAGTGAAGTCGGGAGTAATCTTGGCAAGACAGTCCTTGATGCACTTCACCCAATCGGAAGAATAGCCCTTGCGGTTGCGAGAGAAGTAGAGAGGAACGATTTCTGTCTCAAGCATCGTGTAGATAGTTTCAGCATCGAGCTGATCCTGCAAAGCCTGATTCTGGAAAGTACGCTTGTCGGTAAGAGCCCAACCAGCACCCTCTTTGTAACCTTCATACCACCAGCCATCAAGCACAGAAAGGTTCAAGACACCATTCTGAATGGCCTTTTCGCCAGATGTACCAGATGCCTCAAGCGGACGGGTTGGCGTATTCATCCAGATATCTACACCCGAAACCAGACGCTTGGCAACGTCCATATCGTAGTTCTCGACGAATACCACCTTGCCTACGAACTGTGGCATGCGGCTGATTTCGACGATACGACGAATCAGACCTTGGCCACCGCCATCGGCGGGGTGAGCCTTACCGGCAAAGATGAACTGAACAGGACGCTCCGGGTTGTTAACAATCTTATCGAGACGCTCCAAGTCGGTGAAGAGCAGGTGAGCGCGCTTATAGGTGGCAAAACGACGGGCGAAACCGATGGTCAATGCCTCTGGGTTCAAAGCGTTCACAGCCTGCAGAATCTTGGCAGGGTTCTCCTGCTTCTTACGCAAGTTGTTGGCAACCTCCTCCTTGATGAACTCGAAGAGCTTTTTCTTCAAAGCCTTACGGATGTTCCAGATTTCCTCATCATCAGCCTCATAAACCTTCGCCCACATCTTCTTATCGGTCTGAGTAGCATAGTAGTCCTTACCGAACAGTTTGGTGTAGAAAGCCTTCCACTCGCTGGCGGCCCAAGTCGGATGGTGAACGCCATTGGTAACATAGCTTACATGAAGTTCTTCAGGTGCATAACCCTTCCAAACCGGCTGGAACATATTGCGGCTCACAGCGCCATGCAGCCAAGACACACCGTTGGCCTCCTGGCAGGTGTTCAAGGCGAACACAGACATTGAGAATTTGCCCTCGCCCGGAGTTTCGCGACCCAGGTTCATCAGGTCAGCCCACTCGATGCCCAACTTTGGAGCAAAGTGGCTCATATATTTATAGAAGATACCCTCCTCGAAGTAATCGTGACCAGCAGGTACTGGAGTGTGGCAGGTATAGAGAGCGCTGCTGCGAACAACCTCCAAAGCCTGTGGGAAGGTCAGGCCCTCCTTCTCGATGAGGTCGGCCATACGCTGAGCGGCAATCAGGGCTGCGTGGCCCTCGTTGCAATGATAAACATCCTTCTTAATACCCAGTTTGTTCAGCAACAGGATACCACCGATACCCAACAGATACTCCTGCTTGATTCGGTTCTCCCAATCGCCACCATAAAGCTGGTGGGTGATGCTACGATCCCATTCAGAGTTCTTGTCGAAGTCGGTATCGAGCAAGTAAAGCTTAACTCGACCAACGTTTACCTGCCATACGCGAGCATAAACAATCAGATTATCGTGATAAGGCACTTCGAGCACCATGTGGGTACCATCGGCATTCTTCACCTGCTCGATAGGAAGCTGATCGAAGTTCTGTGCCTCGTAGTTAGCCTCCTGGCTGCCATCGGCAGAAAGGGTCTGTGTGAAATAACCGTAGCGATAGAGGAAGCCTACAGCGCAGAAATCGATATTCGAATCGGATGCCTCCTTTACGTAGTCACCAGCCAAAATACCGAGACCGCCGGAATAGATCTTCAGGCAAGCAGTCAAACCGTACTCCATGCAGAAATAAGCAACCGACGGACGCTTTGTGTCCTTGGGTTCTGCCATATACGCCTTGAAACGGGTGACAACATCGTTCACCTTAGCCATCAGTTCCTTGTCGGCAACAATGGAATTCAGTTTGTCGAGATTCATGGACTCGAGCATAGCCACTGGATTATGTCCGGTAGAACGCCACAATTCGATGTCGAGTTCACGCCAGAGTTCGCGAGCATTGGTATCCCACGACCACCAAAGGTTGCGTGCTACCGTAAGCAGATCCTCAAGCTCTGCAGGCAGGTTGGACTTAATGGTAATAGTACGCCAAGCCGGGGCGTTGGTGTTACAAACCTGTACTTTCATAATAGTTAATTTATTGGGTGAATAATAGAATTTACTTAATACAAATGGGTAAAATACTTCTTTAGAGAAATCATTCGAGATTCTGACGGGACTGAACCTTCATCAGTGCCTGATTATAGCCCAGATTGTAGTACTTAATAAAATGTTTCCAGTCAGCACGTGCTGCAATCTTGCGGGCATCCTGACGGATTACCTTCACGTCGCCGGGACCCATTTCTGTGAAGTTAATGATCATATCGGAGATGCGATTGACCACTTCCTCATAATTGGAATCTGTGCGCGGCACCACCCCGACACCATCCTGAAGTCTTGTTTTTCCGATGCCTTTGCACCACATGCCAAAGCCTGACAAACTGGTGGTGATGGTAGGTACACCAAAAGCGCAAGACTCCATCGGAGTGTATCCCCAAGGCTCGTAATACGAAGGATAGATGGTCAGATCCAAACCGCTCAACATCGTATAATAATCCCGATTCAACAATCCGTCATTACCGTTCAGATAACATGGGATATAAACGACCTTGACGCGATCATCCGGATAATTGTGGAATCCGAGTTCATGAATACGACGCAGAATCACATCATCAAAATAGTTATGGACGGCGTGCGTGAACACAGCATCGCTCAATGATGATGCGAAAGAAGCATTGCTGTTATAGCGCTCACGAACATCGGCACGCGCTTCCTGCACCCATCCCGGAATCATGATGAAAGCGACAATCTCGCGTCCGAAATCACGGTTACGAAGTCTCGACAGAGCATCGAGGAAGACATCAATGCCCTTATTCTTGAATTCGCAGCGGCCTGCCGTACCGATAAATAAGGCCTCGTCGGACGGCTTATGCCCGGTCAGGCATTCCACAACACGGTTGAATGCAGCACGACTTTCCTTTCTGACTCGATTGAAAGCAATGCCGGAAGGAACAAATCCGCTCTCGAAACCATTGGGAGTCACCAAAGGCATACGCTCCAGCAACTGATTACATTCTGCGGCAGTAATATCGCTGACCGTTGTGAAGCAATCGGCCAACTGAGCCGCACGCTTTTCCACACTATGCTTACTTGCCATATTCAGCTCTTCCGCCATCTGGTCGCCAAAGTAGCCTGGGAGATAGTCATAGAGTGGCTTTCCGTTGCCGCAAATGCTTCGTCCGACACAAGTGGCATGGGTGGTAAACATCGTTGCGATGGAAGGCAGGTTATGGTGCAAATAAAGCAAACCCATGCCTGTTGTCCATTCGTTGAAATGTGCCACCACTTTGCTGCGCTGCGGACAAAGATGCTTGTACATACTTTCTATTACACGCGCGGAAGCATAGGCGAACATCGAAGCCTCGTCGTAATCTCCGTAAGCATGCATAGAGTCAACACCAGCCCATTCCCACATCAGTCCGTAGATGGAGTTCTTCTGAGCAAAGAAAGGACGGAAATCGACCAACACTACTTGAGGATCTCCAGGCACCTTCCAACGACCAACGCGCACCTTCATGCCATCTGCATTGGCAGACTTGGCCCAATCGGAAAGAGTGGTTGATGCTTGTGGGTCGAAAAAGGGAGATTCCTCATTAAACCAGATATCAGGACCCACAAAAACAAGTCCGTCACCCAGTTGAGTCTTCAAGGTTGCCGCCTTTGTAGAGAGGACCGCATAAATGCCGCCCACTTTATTACAAACTTCCCAGCTAACCTCGAACAAAAAGTCGGGTATTAATTGTTTTTCTTTCATCTTCTCAATTTTGCGGTGCAAAGTTAAACATTTTATTTATACAAAGAACAAAAATGTAATATTTTTTAACGTTTTTTCGACTACGCAATCGATAAAATAAAGAATCGTTAACGCTATAAACGTAGAAATTAAATCTTTTTCACATAAATTTCAGCAAAAAATTTAATTACAGGAGCATATTGCTGAGAAAAATCAGGCCATTAGACAAAAAAATCGCGCGCGTAATTATATAATAATGTACGCGCGTAAAAAAATAAAAAAAATGTTTAGCTGTTAGTTTTCAAAAATCGTGCCTTAAAGAATTGCGGTACCTTCCGGAGCACTTTCTTACATAAAGTCAGATAGGGAGGAAGCCCCACACGACTATAAATGTCCAGATCTTCCCGCCAGTGTTTAAATGTCTTGCTCCAACTGGTCGATAACCCCCCATAACCCATCTTGACGACATATTCCGGCAAATACTCAATATGAATGCCGGTTCTGTACATACAGGAAAGAAGCCAGAAAGTATCTCCGGAAATCACATACTTCTCATCGTAGTATCCGAAGCGTTCGAAAACCCCCCGCCTGACAAAACAAGTAGTATGTAAAGGCAACCAGCCATTACTGATTCTTTTATCTGAACAGGAACCACCAGGCCAAGCACGAATCACCAAATCCAGATTATCGGACTTCACAAACATGCCATCGGCATACAAGAAATCACAACCGGTCTCTTCGAACTTCCTGACTACATGGGAAATGACCTGATCGGAATAGTAAAAGTCATCTGAATGCAACCAGCAGATAATATCTCCAGTAGCAAGCTTGATACCCTTGTTCAAAGCTTCGTAGCAACCATGATCTTTCTCAGAAACTAAAACTGCAATTCTCGACGAATTGCAGTTACGAATTACTTCGAGTGTCCGATCCGTAGAAGCACCATCAATAACAATGTGCTCAATATCCGGATACGTCTGACTCATAACACTTCGAATCGCTTTGCCGATTGAAGCCTCACGATTAAAGCATGTGGTTACGATCGAAACTTTCACCTTAGTAATTTTTCTTAGTCGGAGCAACACGACCGTCCATCAACTCACTCTTATCGTCGAAGGTATTCTCGCGAATGATCTGGTAATCCTGATCCAACGGACAAACAATAGTACAACGATTGAAACGGTGGTGGCCATTTTCACGAAGGAAAGGAATCTCATAATCCAGCTCACCTCCACCTACTACCAACTGATCCGGATTCACACCGTAAGTTTTCACAAGCACATCGGCAACAACCTTAGCGCGCTGCTGGCTCAACCACTCGTTACGCTTCATGGAACCCACCTCAATATCGGCAAAACCCTTCACGAGGAACTTCTGATTCGGGTGATCCTTCATCAGCTTAGCATAGAAACCGAGGTTCAATACGTAGGTATGCTGGAGCTCGATACGGTCAATCTGGAAGAACGCAGCCTCAATCAGATCGGACGGCAAATTCACCACATTGTTACTCTGGTTCTGTTCAATAACAGTCTGCATCACTTCTCCTTCGCCATCGTCTGCATCCACTACCGTCTTGGTAACGAAACTCTCATCGAAACCGAGTCGCTGGAAGTGGATAACTTTCGAGAATTTATAGGCAATACCCATCGTGACCGCAAACTTCCAAGTACTGTTTTGTGTAGTCAAACCGACAATATCATCACTCTGCCAACCAACGTTAGCATCAACCACAAAAGTATATCGCTGGTTAAAGTTCCAACCGGGCTGCATACCAAAGAACCATTGCGGCACAACACAGGAACCATCGCGGTGAGAGAAATCTTTGGCAGAATAAAGGAAACCGGCACCGGCATAAAGATAACCGGAAAGTGGCGTATAGAGCATTTCTCGTCCTGCCAACAGATTGACGACATTAAGCATAACACCCGCGCGAACTCCGAGCATCGAGAATTTGAGAGGCATCCACCAATCAGCATTATTTCCCGGATAGTTTGACCAATCAGTCACCATCGTCGAAAGGTGGGATGTGTACAATTCCTTTTCATACTTACTCCAACTCAGTTCTCCGCGTACTGCCCAATAGGGGTGAATGTCTTTTTTGAAAGCAATCTCGAAAATCGGACCCAAACTGAAATGTTCGTCAATATAGTTGACAATAATCGAATGAATACCACCATGAAGTTCGAAAGCCCAGTTATCGCGCATCTTATTAAATGCATAATGAGCGCGCAGATAACGATTCGTATCGGTCGTATCGTTCAGCGCATACCAATAAAGGTCTCGGATTCGGGGATCGGTAATCATCTGCAATTCCCTGCGCGTGAAAGACATTCTTTGCTTTAACGATGTAGAAAGTTCTCCCGTAGCTTCTGGGCCTTCCTCCTCTTCAGCTGGCGAATCGTTCTGGTTGGCAGTTGCTTGCTGATCAAATCCACCAAAACCTCCTTCCTGTGCCAATAGCACCGGAAATGTAACGATAAATAAAATCAATACAAGCAAAAATCTCTTCATCTCTTTAGTTTGAAAATAATTCATAGATAAAACGGAACCATCTTATTATGGACACCGTGCTTATTTGCAAGTAGGGATTATATTAATGAATAAATAGCCCAATACACCTTGCAAAGGTAATTTTTTTTTCGCAATCTATCAACAGATTAACACTTCAAAATAAAAAAAGTTAGTTTTTTTAAGAAAAAAACACTATTCTGCTACCAATATTGACAAGTAAAGTTGATATAACTGACCAACTTTTACATCGATTGCACAATCATTTTCAGCTAATAACCTGGCTCGTCTTCCCATCTTCTCCATCTCTGTGTCCCCGAGGTTGCTTACATCGACAAGAGCGGAATAAATTTCCTCGGGCGTCGGGTTCACCCACCATCCGCAGGATTCCTTTTCAACACTTTGCCAAGGGGTTCCCGTCGTAGTCAGCACAGGAGTCCCGCTCGCCAATGCCTCTGCCACTATCAGACCATAATTCTCCGAATATGTGGGCAAGACCACAACGTCTGCCTGACGAATCAATTCCCATTTCGCAGTTCCGTAAACAGGACCTAAAAACGTGACAACATCTTTCAGACCCAATTCTTTCACAAGTTGTTTCAGTTTTTCAATGTAGGACTCTTCCCCGCTTCCAGCGATATCGAGACGGAACGGACATTGTTCGAATCTTGCCAAAGCCTGAAACAACAGTTCCAGGCCTTTTTTCGGATGAACCCGGCTCATAAAAAGCAATTTCCGGGGAGCTTTCCATTCCGACTTCATCACAATCTGCCGGACATCGATGCCATTCTGTACCATAGCAATTCGCTGATTCCAGCCAAGTTCCAACAAATGCTGTTTCTCCTCATCTGCTGTTGCAACTACCAAATCGCACCGTTCGACAGCCTTGCGCTGATATAAACAGATGGCAGGGAACTTCTTGGTCCAATAATTACGCTGAATCAGCCAAGGCTCCAGCATACCATGCGGCGTCAACACGATTCCCATCGGACGCTGCTGTTCCTTTCGCCACTGAACTGCCCATTTGGTAACCAGTGCAATCTGCGGCATCCAGCAACAATTCACGTGTACGATATCGGGCTGAATGTCTTCCAACAAACGTAGCCAAGCCCGTTTCATTTGTCCGACATGCATTAAACTCAATGGGATATTATGAGGCGTGCATCGTTCCAATGGGACAAAATCTTTCACAGGCGTCAAAGCGCAAACGTGCAATTCGGACAATTTGCCCAACGATGACGTCAATTGCTGCATATAGGTGGCGGTTCCTCCGTCATACGCATTCAACGAAGGGACGAACTGTAATACTTTCATTGTTTCTTTCTGCTACGCAGTCCTTCTTCCATTCGCTTAGCCATCGCTTCCGGACCGATATTTTCGATTGCCCACTTTTTCAACGCTTCGCGACGATGGGCAGTCTTGTCCTTGTCTAAGAAGAAACCGTAATCATTCCAAAACAACTTCGCCAAACCCTGATAATCGGACGATCCGAACACTCTTCCTCTGCTCGAATCAGTCAAAAGCATTGATGCGCCACAAGCAGAGCTGCAATATACCATCGTTCCTTCGGTCAAAGCCTCGTTCACAACGGCACCCCATCCATCGTATAGCGAAGGCAATACCAGCACATTGCTTTGTGCAATGATCTGACGGGCCGCAGACATCGACAACGTACCCAAGAATGTGATTTGGTCGGTCAGTCCATTATCGGAAACGTATGTTTCCAACATCTGACGTTTCGGACCGTCACCCACAATCGTAATATGACATTGTTCTGCTGCTGACCTGTGTTTGTGCTTAAAAATATCGAAAGCCTTCAGCAAGGCAATCACATTCTTACGCTTGTCCAACGACCCCACAAAACAGAAGTTTGCCTTATCGACAGGCAACAAAACTTTATCACCTGCTTGTTCCCGGTCGCTCACACAATAGGCAAACGGCACAATTTTCCACCGATCGCTCAACGATTGATAATATTCCTTGCAACCGGCACCAATGGCAAAGACATACTTGATATATTTGACGAACTTGTAATCCTGAATCCAAAAACGGATTCTGTGCATCCAAAGCGGGTACTTGAAGGTAAACGGAGCTTCCGTAATGATACCTCGCTCCACGTCATAATCCAAACTGACCAAAAACCAAGGTTTCACATCGCGGAAGGCAGAAATCCCGCTGAAAAGAGCCACAGTCCTTCCTTCGTAAGGCTCCTCAAAAAGATTCTGCACTTCCTCATCGGTTGGCGAAATGATCATTCTGACTGGAGATGTGGTTTCGTACTTTCCCCAACCCATCATCTCGCGTGCCTCATAAGAGATGAACGGAACCACCACCACCACATCGTGTCTTTGGGCCAACACCTCGATATATGGCATCTGATGAGGACTTACACAATTCTGAAAAAACAAGATTCTCATAGCACTGAAATATTATCAAACCACTTTGATCCGATTAAGCATGCGTACGCAACTGACGACCTGGTTTGGCAGGTTTATCCATTTTGACGAACTTCGAATACAAACTCAGGTACAGTTTTACGCTACTATTGATCAACTGGTACTTATAATGCTCTTTTTTGTTCAAATACTTGTTAATCGACAACGGATAATACGGAAGTTTCTTTTCGTCGCCCGGGAATTCCTTGATGCCACATCGGCATAAATTCGAAAGTACCTGCGAAAATAGGAACGATATTCTGTTAACGAAAAAGTATCGGATCGTACTTTCAATCTGCGTATGCTCCATGGCGAAGTCCCACAACCGCTGGCAAATAATCAGCATATCGGTCGATTTCTTCGGATTGGCACTCTTCATGATCGATCCTTCGCGCTGTACATAATTATAGGCCACAACGGGTACATAGGCGATTCTCCGGGCCAGAAAATAGGCTCTTGGAGTAAATTCCTGATCTTCATGCAGCAGGCCTTCGTAGAATGCCAGATTCTTCGACTGCAAGTATCCCCGTCTGTAGAGAGCTGCCCACGCTGCAGGAGGCATAGCCACTTTCAGCATGAACTCCTCGCCTCGCATCACCTTACCCTCTGACTGGTCCGGAATATCGTATGGCATAATATCCCCGTTCTCCGAAACCAACTGCAGACCAAAGCAAAGCACATCCAAGCGCGATTCTTCTGCCTTCTCAAGAAGCTTTCTGAGGACACCTGGCACCAAATAGTCATCGCTATCCACAAACCAGACGTATGTACCATGAGCCGCTTTCAAGCCTGCGTTTCTCGCAGCACTCAGCCCTTTGTTCTCCTGATTGATGATAACCCATGGCGCAGTGGCGCTTCCGTTTTTCTCTTCCTCGTTCCGAAATGCCTGCAACACCGCCATCGAATCGTCGGTAGAGCCATCATTCACTACTACAATCTCGTAGTCTTCGGACGACAGGCCTTGATTACGGATAGATGCCACACACCGCCCTAACCATTTACCGACATTGTAAACCGGCAATATAACACTTAATCTCATGATATCTGTTTTTGTTTTTTATTGACTGTTTTTTATCACCCACCAGGTTTTCATCAGCCGCTTCTGCTGCTGAAACACCCATTTCTGTCCGATTTTACCCGAAAGGAAAGCCAATTTGGAGAATTTCCACCAAACGGCAGCGATATCGTTCAGTTGCTTCCGCTTCATACCGGGTTTTCTCATGGCACCGCTGGCGCGCATCGTGTAATGATACGTCGGACCCTCAACGGCTTTAGTCGCTGAACCTGCCTGAAGCAGATATTTCAAAATAAACTCCTGATCCTCGCAGTATTTGCGTCCGGGAGTAAACCTCAGCCCTTGCTGTTCTATTTCTTCCCTTCGGAACCAGCATCGCCACAGATTATAGGGGATTTCTCCATCCCCGGCCTTGAAAGTCGTCTGAACGTTGTTTTCGTCCCAAACAAAAGGCAGCAGCAACATAGGAGCCTTGCAATCTTCCGTGGGCAAATTATGCGAAACCGTTCGCACCTCATCATCTGCATCCACAAACCAAATCCATTCGCCTTTCGCGGATGCCAATCCCGTATTCCTTGCCACACTTACCCCCTGATTCGGTTGTCGGATAATCTGGCAATTCAATTCTTTCGGTAAGCGATCTACAGCCCCGTCAGTCGATCCGTCATCCACCAGAATGATTTCCTTCCCGATTGGCAACTGATGCACACTGCGAACACACGGCTCCAGATAAGCCCCTGCGTTATAAACTGGAATAATAACCGACAGAAACATCTTATTCCAACGTTTTCAATACCTGAGCCGGATTGCCTCCAACCACGGTTTTCGGAGACACGTCCTTAAAAACACAAGCACAAGCGCCAACCACAGCCCTTTGTCCGACAACGACGCCCATGCCAATAAAGGCTTTCATGCCTACCCAAGCATCCTCTTCCAGGGTAACCGAAGCTACTACAAGTCCGGATTGGGCGTTATTCAACGGTCCGGATTCTTCTGTATTCAATGTATGGCCAGCTGTACAAATCATCGCATACTGCGACAGACAGGCATTCTTCTTCAGAGTCACCATGGCCTGATTATAGCAAACAGTTTCCGGTCCTAAACAGCTACCCGCTTCCATAGTCAGGTTCCAAGGGGCCCACACCCGGCACGATGCATACACATCGCAGCCCCAACTGACCTTAGCCCCGAACAGCTTCAGCAGCAATAGGCGCCACAACCGGAACAGTTTGGTGCCAAATGGACGGAACAGAAAGAATCGGACCAGATTCCAAAGGCTTCGTCTCAATTTGATAGCGAAACTCACCTTTCCCAAGTATATCTTCTCGTTCATCGCTTTATTATTCAATATCTCGTCAGCATCTCCAGAAGGGCAGGAACCACCGCAGCAACTGTCGCAAAAAACACTTGAACTTCAAGGCAAAGCTGTCGTTATCGGTCGAATAAAAGAAACTCAAACCCTTTCCCAAGTTATGCCCGCCACGTCCGGAAATCCTGGCCTGCGTGCGGAAACGGTCCTTGCACCCATTCTGCCCCCGCGTTTCCCGGCAAACGGCCAGCATGGCATCCTCTGCCAGAAACATCTTCTCGCCATAGTCGTTCAAGCGATCCAGATATTTCCACATCGTCTGTCGGAAAAAGTCGGCTGTAGCAAACCAATAGCGGCACTCGCCTGAATGTCCGTTAATAGGCATGTGAAGCAACTCATAGACCCGATGATCCTTGCAATCCGCCTTGAACCGGAGACCTGGTTCTGCACATTCCTTCAAAAGTTTTTCAATGTTCAGCACCTTCAAGCGTCCCGTCACCTTAAAAAAACAGCCAGATTGACGAATATAGTCAGACCTCTCAATCGCCTTTTGAATGATTATGGTCTCATTGTAGCCTTTGCCTCGTGTCTGATCATATTCCGACCCACTCACATCCAACCATTCGATTCCGCTCCTTTCATCGAAGGCCTTCTTTACCGCCTCCAACGAACCGGAGTTCTCAGCAAAAACCAATGTGAACGTTTTTCCAAACGATGACAGCCCCATATAGAACCGTAAAGCCTCAACATACATTTGGGCACGTTCCTCCACCGAAAAACTTGCCCCCTGCATCCCGTTCGGATTGACCGTAGCTGTTAACAAAATGGGTATCATGGTTTATAATAATTGAGGAAAATACTTTCCGGACGATTCTCCTAACTTGTATTATATAAACATGGTCAAAATATGATAACCGACTTACGCTCTTTCAATACCACATTATATAGTGCCTGCAGCTGAAGGAAGATAAAGTCCTTGTTCATCAGGTTGTTGAACAACGATTTCACCTCGTCGGGTGCTTCATTGAAGTCGATGAGGATGTAGGACTCGTATTCGTTCTTTGCAAACTGTTCAACAAGTGTTGACTTGCCGACACGACGTGCACCTTCTATCATAATGGACGATTTGCCATTCTGGACACGCTTCCATTCAAGAAGACGGTCGTAGAGCTTTCGCTTAAAAATTCTTTCCATGCCTATTCTGCATTACCAAATTTGCTCGGCAAAGATAGCCATAACAATTGACTTACAAAAATATTTTTGGTAAAAACCTCCGAAAATACCAATTTTTATTAATAATCTCATTAGTGTCCCGTTAAAATTGGGACGATTATAAATTAATCAAATAACCCCGGAATAAGGGGATCAAATTGTTCTTTGACATCATTGGAATAAGTCTTATCGAACAGTTCTCTGAGCGGTGTCTTGTCCGTGAGTGATATG
>JAFSKF010000048.1 GCA_017449065.1 Bacteroidales bacterium | reverse complement strand
TTGAACACAACCGGATTCAGCTGCTCTCCCTGACCGTTTTCTTCCGTGACGCTTGTCAGGCGTGTCCACTTCCTGGTGCTCTGGTCTAAAGAATGGGCATAGTTAAGTGTATATTTCCGATAGAGGTTTCCGTTTGATGAAGCCGTAACGGAGGCAAGGTAATAGCCGGTTTCTCCATGAGTGTCTTCAATATAGAAATTGCGTGCATTAGCCCCCAAGGAATTATAGTTAAAATCAATTCGGTTGGTGATTCCTCGCGATTTCCTTGCATTGAATCCGTAGGTAATGGAACTCGGACGGACCGTCATGTCAGTGGGAGCATGATAATAGTAGTTGACGTAATTCGTATATTGGTCCTGAACCTTATTCAGATACCAGGCTGCCGTGTGCTGCTGTCCTTTTTTATTCGTGTAAGACAGGCGGGAGTTCTCTGTATTGCCATATTGATAGGATATCCCCTTGTCGGTTATCACCAGAAAATGAGGGTATGGAGAGGCGTTGGAATAATACTTCACTTTCGTATATGGATCGCCTTCTACGGTATAGGTAGAATCCGATTCGGGGATCAGGCGTTTCCCGTCAAGGAAATAGGTGTCGCTGTCCGTGTAGGTCACGCCCTGCAGCGTTCCGTCGTGGAACAGGTCCTTCCCGCCTCTGGTGATGGCGGAAATGCCCGTGATGCTGACGCCGTAGCCGGCGAGACCGTAGCCGATCATCTGGCTGTTGTAGCAGAGTCCGACCTCCGGGGTCAGCGGTCCGCCGTCCGGCACTTCGAATTTCAGGCTATAGACGGCAGCGCCCAGTTCGGAAACCGAAAGCGCGCCCTGTGGCGTACCTACCGCGCGGTCGCTGTTCTCTGCCTGTAAGGTACTGCCCATGGCTATGAAAGCCGATGCAAGGATGATATTTCTGACTGTCATACTGTTTTTTCTGTTTTGGGATTATGTCTTCTGTCTATGCCACAGTCCTGCTGTGGGGGAGGGATTCCTCTTCCTCGTTCTTCATGGCAAGCCACGGGCGTGTGTCCGCATCGGGCAGGCCGGTACGCTTCCGTCCGGGCAGGCAGCCGCTGCAGGCGGTTATCCTTCTTCCCCAGTGGTAGTTTTCGGTCTTCCTTTCCGTGCGGTTGCCGGCGTTGTCGTACAGGTACTCTATGTGCGGGCGGTATCCGCACGTCTCCTGATGGGCAAGGCGCGCGTTTCTGTTCGTGAAATACAGGCCGCAGTAGTCGCATCTCAGCTGGGAGGACTCGTCGCTTTCGCAGACATCCTCCACCTGGTACCACAGGTTGTTGAGCTTGCAGTTGTCTCCGGCTTCCCGGTGCATATGCTGGCCCCATACCGTCTGCAGGCTTGCGGACAGTAGCAGTAAAAGTAAAAGCTTTTTCATACAGGTCGTTTTTTTTAGATGACTATGACTGCCTGGAACTTCCGGGTTCCGGCCATGACGTAGATGACATAGTAGCCGTCCCGGAGGTCCGGGCTGAGCGTGAGCGTGTTGATGCCCGCATCCATGGCTCCGTAGCTGTAGGTGCCCGCCGCGAATCCGGTGCGGTCGCAGATGAGGATCCGTGCGGAAGGGACTGCCTCCGGGAGCTCGAACTTCAGGGTGATGCGGCGGGACCAGGGGTCGGAATAGGCCACGATGGCGGCATATCCGTCCTCGTCCTCCCATTCCCCTTCTGCCAGCGTCGTCTTGTGCAGGCTGACGTACATCGGGCGTTCCGGCTCCATCTCGTCCAGGGAGTACAGGCGCAGCCGTCCGGTGATGTATCCGCGGCAGTAGTTCAGGTCCGCCTGTTCGAAGCGGTACCTGGAGATGAAATCCGGCGAGTAGCGGTCGTACAGGTCCTTCTCCTGTCCTCCGAAGCGGAAGGAGCCGCCGTCGCCGATGCCGGCGGTAAAGCGGACGGTGTCGTTCCCCTGTATCCAGACGCCGGTCGCCGTATCCCTCGCTACGTTCATATCTACCTGCAGGGGCTTCTCCGAAAGGACGTGTTCCCCGCTCCAGTCGTAGGTGACCAGCAGACCCTCATAGCAGCCCGACATCACCCTGCTGTCAAGCGGGATGTAGGGCGTGATCTCCGGCATCCGGTCGGGACAGGCGGCCGTCTCTTCCGCTTCGTCATAGCTGTATTGCCTGCTGTTTTCGGGCATTTCGTTGAGCAGTTCCTCCACGGCGTCCCTGTAGCCGAGATCGGCCGCCTGCCGGAGGTAGATGTTTCCAATGGCGGTGTCCGCCTCCACTCCGTAGCCGTTGCGGAAGCAGAGCCCCAGCATATAGACGGATGGGGCGTGGTTCATGTCGGAGGCCCTGTAGAAGAGATCCGCCGCTCCGGCATAGTCCTGCCTGCAGCCGAGTCCCTTGTATTTCATGAAGGCGTAGTCGTAGCAGCACGACGGGTCTTCGGCTTCCGCTCCCCGGGCAAACGCCTCGCAGGCTTTTGCGAAGTCCTGCCGTCCGTTGCCGGCATATTTGTAGTACATGCCCAGATTGTGCCAGGCCAGGGTGTAGCCCAGCCGTCCGGATTCCTCGAAGCAGGCGATCGCCCTCGCCGTGTCAGCCGCGGTGCCGATGCCGTGAAGGCAGGCGATGCCGAGCACGTTCTGCACGAAGGCGTCTTTCTCTTCCAGCTGGGAATCGGAAAGCAGGCCGAACGCCCAGCTCTTATCCTTCGTCCTGTCTTTTCCCTTGAGCACATCGACGGCAAGCCGCCATTCTTCCTTGCCGTCCTGTGCCAGGCAGGGCAGCGTCCATAGCAGCAGGGCAAGCACCAGCAGGCCTGCTATGTTTTTCTTTGTCTTGAGTGTCATATCTTTTTTGTTTTCTTTATCTCTTTTTCACCATGTGAATTCCCTGCCTACTTTTTCCTCGTGCTTCCGGCGGATGGCGGTCCGCTGCAGCAGTCCCTCGTACACGGTGACGATGCGCGGCTTGTGGCGGTACAGGTCCTCCAGGTTGGCAGAGGTAAGCTCTGCGTCCCCCGCATGATAGTCTCGGATGAACGCCTCTTTCAGGTAGTAGCTGCAGGCACGCCTGCAGTCCGCCACGCTGTCGAGCTGCCCGTCCAGTCCGGCGGCAGCCAGTGCCGCCCATACGGAGCGGACTTTCCCTTCCGCTGCAGGGGCGTTGCGGGCATTGATGACGCGTTCCGCCTGTCCCGCACCGAGCACCGTCCTGAGCACGAACGTCTCTTCCCTGCCGGTCTCCGCACACGGGGCGGCTCTCAGCCGGCGGGCGAAAGCCGCTGCCTGCTGCCGGAGGAAGCTCCGCACTCCTTCCGCAAGTCCCAGCTCTTCCTCCATGCTGACGGCATAGCCGATAAACCGGCCGGCCATCGCGGGATTGGCGGGAATGAGCAGCATGGCGATGGAGTCGAGGTAGAGCTCCCCGATCTCACGCTTGCTGCGGAGCCGTTCCTCCGGCGTCTCGAGGATGAAGTTGTGGACGTACTTGCGCGTCTCCATCCGGCGGCAGAGCCTGCGGATCTCGCGGGCATCGCGGGGACGGACGTAGTAGTCGGCCTGCAGGGCGGCGAAGGCGTCCTCGCCGAGGAATTCCGAGGGTGCCTCGATCTCCGTGCGGTATCGGGCGAAGGCTTCCTGTTCCGCTTCCGTCCAGCCGGGATGCTGCGGGAAGGCGAGTGCCGGCCAGAGCCAGGCGATGCAGATGAGTAGTGTTCCTGTTTTCATGTACTGTCTATGGTTTGTCTTTCTGGCGGTTTCCTTCAGATGCTTGGCGGCAGAGGAAGGCTTCCGCATAGCTCCTGATCCGGTCGCCCTGCCGGTTCCTGACTTTGACGGGTGCCGTCAGGATTTCCCGGGCCATGTCCGAGGCCGCGGCTTCCTGCCCGTTCCGTTCGTACCATCTGAGCAGGATGAGCCTCGACGTGAGGTTCAGGGGCAGCATGTCCCTCACTTTGAGAAGGAAGGGAATGCCATTCCCGGTCTGCCCCATCCTGTCGCAGCAGTCGAAGGCGGAGAAGAAGACATCCGGGACGGAGGTATAGCAGGCTGCCTTCCGGATGCTTCCGAGCGCCTTCCGGTACTCTTTCCGCTGCATGTACTGCCCGTAAAGGAAGCGGTAGTAGGCTTCGGAGGTGCCGATGCGGCCGGCCAGGGCTTCCGCTTTCCCAATCTCGATTCCGTTCCCTTCCTTTGCCTGCCGCTGGTACCGGCCCAGCTGTATCTGCGCAGAGAGAAGCGTCAGGTGGACGGGCAGAAGGACAAGCAGCGCCCCCGTGAGCACGACCCGGGACGGAAAGCGGAGCGTGCCGGTCCTGCGGCTGTCCGTTCCTCCGCCCGCCACGAAGCCTGCATGGCAGACCAGCACAATCCAGGGCTGGACGGTGGCGCAGATGAAACTGACGGACGACATCACGGAGAAGGCGGCGATGACCGAAAGCTCTCTCGCCATTCCCCTGCGTAGCGCCCTGGCCATGAGAGAGGCATAGAAGGCTGCGAGGAACAGCATTCCCGGCCATCCGCCTTCCACGCCGTGCTCCAGGAAGTCGTTGTAGGCCATATAGACCGTACCCGAGTTCTGGCGCTCCCGGGGGGTGGACTGCCCGCCGGCGAAGTATTCCCCCTGCCTCAGGTTGTAGTCGCGTTCGAACATGCCGATGCCCGTGCCTTCCGGATGCTCCCGGAGCATGGCGGCCGAGATCTTCCAGACAAGGATCCTTCCGTCCGCCGATGCCTGCTTGAACCTGTAAAGCCACACGCCGCCTGCCGGAACGGCTGCCAGGGTCAGGAGGACAGCCAGCACCCTGACTGTCGGACTCCAGTCCGACCGGAACTTCCTAAAACGAGGGGAAAAGGCGGCTCTGACGGCAACGGAGACTGCAAGCCCCAGGTATGCGGTCCGGCAGCCCAGTATGACGACATACACGGTCATGAGGACTGCCGCTGCCGTCAGTAAGGCCGTATGCCGGCCTTGCCGGATCCTGTCTGCCGCCAACGGGAGGCATGCCGCCAGCAGGACGGCGGTGACGTTCGGGTTCTCGCTGAAGCCTGTCAGCGGGAACAGGCTGTTGTAGGCTTTTACGGCTCCCAAGGCCTGCAGTGTCAGGCAGCCCGTCTGCAGGACGGCCATCAGCAGCAGCCCGTTCTCTGCGGTTTCCCTTTTCAGCAGCCCGCTTCCCGTCAGGCAGGACAGGGCGAGAAGCAGCTGCAGGGTCTCCGTCAGATAGAGGAGCCTGTAGAGTTCCGGGCTTTTCACGAACAGGGCGTGCAGGACCATATAGAGCAGCCACAGCACCACCAGCCGCTGTATCCCGTTCGGAGCCGGGGATGTCCCTGTCCGCAGCCCGTGAACCAGTGCGACTGTGCACAGCAGGCACACGCCCAGCCCGCCCAGAAGCGTCTGCGAGAGCGACAGATAGACGAACAGTCCGCTGTCCGCGCAGAACGCCAGGCAGAGCCCGTACCATAGCACTTTCGTGAGGCGTTCCGCTACCACCATTCCTGTCTTCCGTTACGCCAGACAAAGATCCTTTCCTCCTTGCCCCCGGTCAGGTTCCTCAGCCGGAACAGGGCGTTTGCCGGACAGTTGCCGAACCGGAGGTACTGCCGTTCGTCCCCGGTCCGGTCGCCGAGTGTGTGCCACCCGCCCCGGTGCCAGTACTGCAGCCTGTACTGCTCTCCCCTGCGGATGAAGTTGTCGTCGTTGCGGGGCAGGATCCTGATTTCCGCCACCTGTCTGGTACCTCCGAAGTCCAGTCCTATCCAGCTGCCTTCCGCGGAATCCGCCCTGGCGTAGGTCAGCACGTCGCCGTCGAAGGCTGCCGTTATGGGGTGCCGGTCTTCCCACTTCCCGTGTCCCACAGGTTTGCCGTCTATCCGTCCGCCGTCCTTGCCGAAGGCCTCGAATTCCGCCACCTCTCCGCCGTGCCTGCTATTACCGGCCACGAAGCGCAGGTACCGGCATGACTGCGGCTTCTCCGGGCGTATGTAACTGTATCTGACCGCTATGGAGTCGGGGAAGCAGTACAGGACAGTCGCGTTGCGGAACGCGGCGTTGTCGGAGGCCTCGATCCTGCCGCCCCCGAAGAGCCGGCTGTAGCGGCGGATGTTCTCACCGTCTGCGTATTTCCTGTAGAGGGTCACGGGTTGCCGGATGGAGGTGTCTGCCTCAAGCGTCTCTACCCGTCCGTCCGTGTGCAGGATGAACGGTTCGGACACGGCCTGCATCCTGCCGCCCTCGTACTTGCAGGGGAGATAGACGATGCCGCCGCCGAGGTCCGGGAACGTGATCCGCTCCCCTTGCCTGCGTGTCCAGGCTACGGGCACCCAGTCCCGGTTGTCGAACGAGCAGAGGTAGTAGAACTTCCTGTTGCGGTGCGCCGGCGGGAGCGTCAGGCTCACATGGTGTTCCAGTCCGTATTCCGCAGACACGTCCCGGATGAACCCGGAACTGAATTCCCCGGGAATCATTTCCGCGCCGTGCACCGCAGCCAGCGACTCCGCCTGGCGGCTGAAGGTGGTCCGGTAGATCTTGGTAGGCCGGTTCGGGTTGCTCCTGAGGTAGCTGCCCAGAGGCTTCGGTGCAGCCGAGAAGCTGTAGTCGAGGGCGGAGTCCGTGCCGGTCACCCCGGGACTGACGAACAGGGCGCTCCAGTCGTGGCCCAGGCTGCGGTTTCCCCACAAGGGGGTATAGTCCATGGCAACCGGGATGCCGACGGAACGGAACAGGAAGCAGGAAAGGATGTTGTAGTCCAGGCAGGTACCCCTTTTCAGCGAGGCGAGCTGCTGCGGCCTGTATCCGTAGGGATAGCGCGCCACATAGACGATTTCTGTCCTGTAGGCGGAACTCATGCGGTTCAGGATCGTATATAGGCTATCCTGCAGGGTCTTGCAGAAGCGGAAGGCCACATAGGCACGGTCCTCCACCCTTCTTCTGTAGTAGGTCATCCAGTCCGGATCCGGATATTCGTCGGCGACGCGGTAGGGGAGCAGGTATTCGCAGAAGACGTCGAAGTCCACACCTTTGCACCACTCCGACGAATCGTAGAGGGCGAAAGCGTCGTCGATGTGCCTGATCAGGGCCTCCGACCGGAGGGTCCTGTTGTCATAGACCTTGGTCTGGCTGCCAAGGAAAGGATTCTCCAAGGAAGCGAACAGGGAGTCCTGTTCCCGGCTCACGCTCCAGCGGATGGGAGTGAGCCGGCAGATGGAGTCCATGAGTCCGTAGTATCTTCCGATTTCAGGGGAAGTCCGCGTATAGTGGTACTGCATGTTGCGTATCAGGAAACGCGCCGCCTCCAGCTTGCGGGAATCCGTATCATCGGAATAGTGCCGTAGCACCGCTTCCAGCTCTGTCCTGTTCTCGCCCGCCTTTTCCAGGGAAGCCCGGAGCTCTTTCTCTTCCTGGGTCTGGCAGGAGGCAAACAGCAGAAGCACTGTCAGGCAACTCGCGATGATCGGATTCTGATGCATTTCTAAAAGAAATATCGGTTACTTAAAACCTTATTAATACATCACAGTTCCACATATCCATAAAAGCAAAATTGTCCACGAATAATTTGGATTTCGTATTCTCCATTTAAATAATTAGGAAACGATATACTCGTAGTTTCATCGGGAATAGTAATAGAATACTCAATATCTCCCTCTCCATTCAAAAGAAGCAAAGTACAATTATTACAAGAAGAATCAAACCAAAGATTATGACCCTCTAAATAAAGAGATGGTACTTCAACTGGAGATCTTTTTATTGGCACATGCGACTCAGATGGATCAACAAAACCCACGTGAAGATCTATCGGAGTCCACGTAGAGGGAATATTGGCAGTACTAAAGAACACCAATAATAAAAAACTTAGACACAAAATAAATTTCTTCATACTCTTGCAACAAAAAAATTTGCGCAAAGGTACGAGCATATTAGGAAACTGGCAAATTTAAGGCTTTGTTTATGTTCATCAAAATTAATCAAACATGGGTTAATTCGCCAGATAAAATGTTATTCCGCAATCTTTTACAAAAATGATTCATCAAAATTCACCATGAAGTCTTTAGAGCGTGAATAAGATTTATTTTTAGCGGATGTGCATCTTTTTTTCCAAATAGTTTTTCATTGGCTCTTGCCTTTGAATTAGAAATGGTAGATGCAGAAGAATTGGTCATTATCACAATAACATATTCTGGAATGTCTAGTACCAAAAGTATGCAGATGCGCCGTTCCAACTTAGACAAAGCCTTCCCAAAACCAAAGGATCGATAGGTTACAGGATTGTCCTTGCTGAATTGTGAAATCAAAATTTTCCATTCAGCTTCCGTGGGCAGAACTTTCTCGGTCTTTTCTGTCGCTTTCTTAATAAATAATAAAGCTATGTCACTTTGTAAGAATTGTTCTAAATGGTCTGTTTCCCCTAGTCGGAGACTTTCTCTGTATGCTTCATTTTCTGACTGCAAATTCCCAATGATTTTTGTTAATTCTTTTAACTTCTCTTCTTTCGCAAAAATAACACTCTTATAATCCTGAGTTTTCAATTGTCGCAATTCCTCTAATAATTCTTCACGAGTATGTTTAGCTCGGTGGAGATCTCGTTCCAACTTGTGTATTTTTAGTTTTTTCTTTTTAGAGTTTTCCCAGTAAATAAAGAAAACACTTCCAATAATAATGATTGCCACTAAAACAATTATGGTTGCCAAAAATCTGGTTTTTCGTGCATTATTTCTTTCTATTTCGGCCTCTTTTTGACTTTTGCTATAATTATAAAGTGCCGACATCTGATGTATGGCATTAATCCGCATCCTATTGTGAAGACTATCTTGTGCGGCCTCATACAATGTGGAAAACAGCACGACAGAATCCATTACACTCTTTTCTCTATAAATCTGCAACAATCCCTTATATCCTTCTGAAAGATAGCCACACTGAATCGCTTTACGAAAATTCATTTCAGCATCATCAATATTCTCAGAGGCCAACTCAAAAAAGCCTTTCAAATAATAATAACCTTCCCGACCTGCAGAAATATTACCATCTTTATCAATCTCTCCAGAATCTCGCTCAAATATCTCCATAACATTCCTTGCCTCAGACATTTGTCCGCGTTCCAAATAAACGTATATTGAAGAAGGCAAAATAGAAGCTGCATTTTGTTTATCCCCTAATAACAAAAGTGTCTGGTAAGCATCTTCTATAATCATGAGAGCAGAATCTTTTTCATTAAGTAAAAAATAAGGACGAGTCAATTGAGTTTTTGCAACAATATACTCTTCCAAACTTGATGTTTTTCTGACATATTCTATATAATGTCGTAATGCCCATATTTCATCATAAGGTAAGTTCTGCTTATGAAATATGCGCGACATTTGCCCGTAAATACCCTTTAAAACATTATATCCGAAGTCTCCGTTTGTGGTATCTGCATTTTCTATAGCATCATAGTAAGCTTGAAGCGCTTCCGGTGTTCGTCCAACATCACTTAAAGCACAACCATGCAGATAGTAAGCCAAAGACTTTTCTCCGCGGGTACCATTATGACCAAAATAATCAGTCAATACCTTTGTTAGAGAGTCTGTCGTAAAGATTTTTCCAACTTTAGCCTGAGCGTACGTCAAAGAAAGCTGGTATTGCATTCGGAAATGGCTGCTAAAATGAGCTTCTCTTTTGCCAAGAGAATCAAGAAGGAGAAGGGATGAGTCCGGTTGTTTCTGCATAATCTCCTGTGCAAGGGATAACTCTTTTCGATAATCCGACTGGTTTGTACAAGAAGAAATGATGCACAAACATATAATTATAGAGTATAAGATTCTGTTGAATTTCACCGTCATTCGCAAAGTCTTCATCATTTATCTTTTCAGCGCATTTGGGTTGCCGCTGCCTCCGTCAGCTCGAGGCAAAAAGTTGCGGAATTCAAATATGTGTAGAAGCAGAAGTGTTATTACTCCACTCCGATGGTATATTGTGTCGAGAAGGTAGCTTTCGGAGCCAAATGCTGTACCCAATCTTTTTCGGTGAAGTCGCCGGCATAATGCACACGGTCGCAACGTCCGTACCAAGGTTCGATACAGACAAAAGGGGCATGCTTGCCGGGCGGAGACCACAATCCGACCAACGGAGCATCGAACGACAAAGACAGATAAGGCTGCTTGTCGGCATCGAGCAGAGAAACTTTACGAACCTGAGAGTTTTCGAAAATCAAGGCATCTTTGGCAAACACTTCCCACGAAAGCGGCAAAAGACAAGCAGCATCCAGAACAACCTCCTGCTTCTGGTTCGGATCGACGCACCCTTTTTCGGTAATGACCGACTTCACCAAACGGCTGCTTCCATCGGCTTGAACCGGAACGGCATCGGAGGTCTCCAGCCGGAAATATCCCAAACGGGCGGCATCCTTCCAGTAGAAAGCCGGGTGAGCGCCAATCTGGAAAAACATTTCGGCTTCATCCGACGTATTCGTGACCTTCCACATCACATCCACCTGATTGCCTTGAAGGAGATAGCCGATTTCGAGACGGAACGGGAACGGATACTTCGACAACGTCTCCGAATTGCTTTCCAGCACAAACCATACGGTATCGGAAGTCTGACTCAGCAAAGAGAACTCCATATCGCGGGCGAAACCGTGCTGACCCAAGGCATACTCCTTGCCTGCCACACGGTATTTGCCTTCCCACACACTACCGACAATCGGGAACAGCACCGGAGAATGGCGCTTCCAGTAGGCCGGATCTGCCTGCCACAAATACTCGCGACCGTTGCGCTTCAGGGAGCACAGTTCGGCTCCCTGTTCGGAAACGGCAATCTCTATCAGATGGTTTTTTAATGTTATCATAGTTGTCGGAAAACTCAGACGCTGACTGCGCCCTTGATGGCAGGATGGCACTGGTAGTTGCTGAGCGTGAAGTCGGTGATCCGGAAATCGCGGATGTCCTTGATTTCCGGATTCAGCTCCATTGTCGGCAACGGGAACGGCTCGCGGCTCAGTTGCAGCTTCACCTGATCGATGTGATTCAGATAAATGTGCGTATCGCCGGTAGTATGGACAAACTCACCCGGCTGCAAACCTGTCACCTGAGCCACCATCATCAGCAACAGCGCGTAGGAAGCGATGTTGAAAGGCACGCCCAGAAAAAGATCGGCGGAACGCTGATAAAGCTGCAACGAAAGTTTGCCGTTGGCAACATAGAACTGATAGAAGCAATGGCAAGGCGGCAGTCCCATCTGCCCGATTTCCTCCACATGCCAGGAAGAGACGATCAGACGGCGGCTGTTCGGATTTGTCCTGATCTGTCCGATGACATCCATCAGCTGATCGTAATGACGCCCGTTGTTGCCCAACCAATCACGCCATTGCTTGCCGTAAATCGGACCCAGTTCGCCGGTTTCGTCGTCACCCCACTCGTCCCAGATATGCACATTCTTCTCCTGAAGCACTTTCTTGTTGGTCGAACCGCTGATAAACCAAAGCAGTTCTTCGATGATACCTCGGGTAAAGACTTTCTTGGTGGTGACCAAAGGAAAGCCGTCGGCGAGGTTGAAACGCATCTGGTGTCCGAAAACGCTGACCGTTCCGGTGCCGGTACGGTCTTCTTTGCGAACTCCTTCATTCAAAACGCGCTGTAAAAGGTCCAAATATTGCCTCATTTTGCTATTTTTTAGGATTTGGGTGCAAAGATAAGAAAAAAAACTGTATATTTGCGCCCAAATTAGAAAGAAAATTTTCTTTAACTGGGAAAAAAGTCAGAATGCGACATATTTTAATACTTTCAGGCTTGATTTTGTGCATCTGCCTGAGCGTCGGCTGTTCGGATTCCGAACAGGGTGCATCTTCGGACACTATGGCGGGCACCGAGATTCCCGTAATGGTGACTCACGATGTGTCGATGCTCATCAGCGATTCGGGCGTCATCAAATACAGAGCTATCACCCCGACCTGGATCCGGTATGGCGACGAGGCCAAGGAACCCTACCAATACTTCCCCGACGGCATCCAGTTCGAGCAGATCGACACACTTTTCGATGCCACCGAAACCATTTGGGCAGACACAGCCTATAACTGGGAAGACAAACAACTGTGGCATCTTATTAATAATGTACGCGTGATTAGCGTCAAAGGTGAGAAATTCTTCACCAACGACCTGTATTGGGACATGAAAGCCCACAAGGTCTATAGCGACTCGTTCATACACATCGAACGTGCCGAAAATATCATCGAGGGGTACGGTTTCACCTCGAACGATGATTTCTCGAAGTACGAAATACGGCAGACCAGCGGACTGTTCCCTGTCAAGGAAGAGCCTGCCGCCGGACAACCCTAAATGCATCGGCTATGAGTCTGTATATTTCCATCCTGATCACTCTCCTCTTCAGCGCATTCTTTAGCGGCATGGAGATGGCCTTCATCTCTGCAAACCGCGTGCGTCTGGAGTTAGACAAGCAAAACGGAGGTCTGACCGCCAAGGCGCTCATCTACTTTTACGGACATTCGGAGAAGTTCATATCGACCATGCTGGTGGGCAACAACATCGCCCTGATTGTGTATGGTATCTTTATGGCAGAACTGCTGGAACCGCCCATCCGCAACCTGATTACCCAAAACGACTTCCTGGTGGTGCTGGTTCAGACCGTTCTCTCAACCATGCTGATTCTCTTTACTGCCGAATACCTGCCCAAGGCGCTCTTCAAACTGAATCCAAACGCGATGATGCGTGCGTTTGCCGTACCGATTTACCTGATTTACTGGGTGCTCTATCCTATTTCGAGTTTTGCCACGCTGCTCAGTCACGGCATCTTGCGCATGGCAGGTTTCCCGATACAGAAAGAGAAGCCCGAAGCGCTCACCAAAATCGATCTGGATCATTTCATCCAGCAAGGTCTGGATCGCAACGAAGACAACGACGAACATCGGCACGACGATGACGAAGACGACGACAGCCAGGAGTTGCAGATGTTCCAGAATGTGCTCGATTTCTCGAACGTCCAAGTGCGCGACTGCATGATTCCGCGCACAGAACTTACCGTTGTCTCGGTCGATACCCCCTTTGCCAAACTGAACAAGCTGTTTGTCGAAACCGGCTACTCGAAGATTCCTGTCTATAAGGAAGACATCGACAATCTGATCGGCTATATCCACTCGTCGGAGATGTTCCGCAAGCCACGCGACTGGCAACAGAAAATCATCCCCATCCCCATTGTGCCCGAAACCATCGCCGCACCTAAAGTGCTTCGTATGCTGATGGAACAGAAAAAGTCGATTGCCGCCGTAGTCGATGAGTTCGGAGGCACCGCCGGCATCGTCACTACCGAAGACCTGTTCGAAGAGATTATAGGCGACATCGAAGACGAGCACGACCGGCTGCAGCTTGTCGAACGGAAAATCAACGACAAGGAATATGAACTTTCCGGACGTCTCGAAATCAGCAAAATCAACGAAGATCTGGATCTGGGACTGCCCGAATCGGACGACTACCTGACCCTTGCGGGACTCGTGCTGCACACGCTGCAAAGTTTCCCGCACGAAGGCGATATTGCCACCCTCGACGAACCTAAGATTCAGATGGTCATCCAAAAAGTATCGGCTACGAAAATCGAACTTATCCACCTCATCCTGCAAGATTAAAAGCAAGTGATGTTTGTCCAAAATGACAAGTTTATCGGCCTGAAAACCTGCAAAATTCAGAAAAATGCATTTAATTTGCACTTTTTAGCCTCATTTTTGTCCGATATTTGGAAATATTTTGTACCTTTGCCGCCGATTGTGCTTTGAAAATAAAATTAATAATATAAAAAACAAACTAATGGCAACATTACAATCTATTCGTAACCACCCCACCCTCCTTTTGGCGGTGCTCGGTGGTGGCTTGATCCTCATGATCATCATGTTCGGATTTGACGATTATGCAGGATTCTTCCGCAATGATGACACCGTCCTGAACGTAAACGGCAAGAAGGTGGGCTGGACACAATTCGAGACAGAGCGCTCGCACCAGTCCGATTTCTTCCAGTCTTTCTTCAATCAGGATGTAAACAAGTCGGATGTCGCACATCAGATCAATAATCAGGTCTTCAACCAGTTCGTTCAGGAAATCATCCTCGACGAGCAACTGGAGGATCTCGGCATTGCTGTCAGCGATGCCGAAGTGAACGAACTCGCACAGGGTTCGCACATCTCTCCCGTCATGACCCAAGTTTTCGGACAGAACGCTCAGGCCTATGGCCAGACATTCGCCCAGTTGGTTTCAGAAAACGGATTTGAGGAGTTCCAGCAGAAATATAATGCTCCTTACATGACCCTCAACAACTGGCTGGTGCTGGAGCGTCAGATTATCAGCACCCGCAAAGCACAGAAGTACGGTGCGCTGCTGAGCGCAGCCATTCAGCCGAATGTACTCGAAGCAGAAGACGTTTACAACGGCGAGAACACCGACGTAGCTTTCTCCTATGTCCGCAAGAGCGCCTATGACGTAGCCGATTCACTGGTATCTGTTAAGAACAGCGACATCAAGGCTTATTATGAGGCTCATAAACAGAACTTCAAGCAGAGTGTCAAGACTCGCGAAATCTCTTACATCGCCGTACCTCTCCGTCCAAGCGATGCCGACCGCGAGAACGTTCTTGAGAATATGAACAAGATTCGCGAAGAGTTTGCTACCGGCAATGCTCAGGAAGTGGTTGCCGCCAACTCTATCGTTCCTTTCGTTGATGCTTATCTGAACAACAATACCTTCCGTGGCGAGCTGAAGGAATTTGTGGATGCCAACGGTGCGGATGCCGTCAGCGAGCCACAAGTTTATCGTGGCGACATCCTCAGTTTGCTGGGCGAGGAGAGCGAGAGTGACCAGAACTTAGCCGAATACTACTATATGGCACGCATCCTTGGCAAGCGTACCGCATCGGATTCTATCAAGCTGGTGATTGCCGGTGCTACCGCCGAGAATCAGGACAGCCTCTTCCAGGCAATCAAGAAAGGCGATCAGGATGCATCTGCCAACTGGACTACCGGTGTCAATATGATTGCATTCGAGCAGGGCTTGCGCGAGAAGATCGAAGCTGCCAAAGCTGGAGAGACTTTCAAGTATGACTTCAACAACGGTCAGCAGCAGGTTTATCTGGTAGCTAAAGTGGTAGAAAAGACCGCTCCTGTGGCCCAGTCGAAAGTGGCTGTCTATGCGGAACGTATCAGCCCAAGCAGCAAGACCCGTCGTGCTGAGTACGGCAAGCTGAACGAGTTCTCGAACACCTATCCTACTCTTGAGCAGATGAAGGACAGCGCTCTTACTGCCGGTTTCCGCATGCGCGATGCTAACGTTGCCACCACGAACTACGACATCAACGAAGTAAAGGACTGCCGTCAGGCTATCCGTTTCGTGTTCGACGGCAAGAAGGGCGATATCTCCGAGATCTATGAGGATGGCGGATACCTGTTGCTGGTTGGCATCAAGGGTGATATTGAGGAAGGTTATGCTTCTATCGACAACGAGCAGCTCAACAACTATATCAAGATGATGGTAACGCCCGAGAAGAAAGTGGCTTATCTGGTAGAGAACGATTTTGGCAAAGTGGCCGACAAGACTCTCGAAGGCTATGCCGCTGCTTTGGGAACCAGCACTCAGGAAGCCAGCCGCGTAAACTTCAATACCACCAGTATCTCCGGTTTGGGCGTTGAGCCTAAGGTGGTTGCCGAAGCCCTCAAGGCTGCTGAAGGCACAGTGGTTGGTCCTATTGCCGGCAGCAACAACGTGGTTGTCCTGAAGGTAACTTCGAAGACCGACAAGGGTCTGGAGTTCAATGCCGACAACTATAAGGAAAAAGTTTCTGCTGTTGTTTATCGTAATGCCGCAGGTGTTGCCAACCAGAAGCTGAATACCGACGCTACTATCGTAGATAACCGCATTAAGTTCTATTAATCGACGGGAATCTGCAATCTCGAACATATTGTAAAGGACGTGCTTCACGGTACGTCCTTTGCTTTTAAGAGTTTTTTCTGATTACTCGGATTACTCAGTCAAAGTTTTTTTTCATGCTCCCTCTATTAGGAAAGAATCTCCCGGAAATTCAAGACATCGTGCTGCAGTTGGGTATGCCGAAGTTTACGGCAAAACAGATTGCACAATGGATATACGAGAAGCGTGTGCGAAGCATTCTCGACATGACCAATCTGTCGCTTACTAACCGACAGAAGCTCATCGATGCAGGCTATGAAGTTGGCATCGAAGATCCGATGGATGCTGCCCATTCGAAAGACGGTACCATCCGCTATCTGTTCGATTCGCACCGGCAGAAAGGTGACAAGCCGGCAAACGATGCAGACGCATCCGTTCCGGGCTTGCCCATTGAGACCGTATATATTCCGGAGCACGACAACCGGGCCACGCTTTGTGTTTCCTCGCAGGTGGGTTGCAAAATGGCTTGCTATTTCTGCCAGACCGGCAAGCAAGGCTTTAACGGGAATCTAACGACGAATCAGATTCTGAACCAGATCTACGCAATTCCGGAATCGGACACCCTGACAAATATCGTTTTCATGGGTATGGGTGAACCGCTCGACAACTGGACAGAAGTACAGAAAGCGCTGGAAATCATTACCGCTCCCTGGGGCATGGCATGGAGTCCGAAAAGAGTTACGCTATCGACCATCGGACAAATGCAGCACCTGCCTGACTTCCTGAACCAAAGCCAATGTCACTTGGCAATTTCCATCCACAGTCCGTTTGCTGACGAACGCGCAGAACTAATGCCGGTGCAACGTGCCTATCCGATGGAAGAGGTGCTAACCCTGCTGCATAAATATGACTGGAGCCACCAGAGGCATCTGACGTTCGAATACATCGTCTTCAGAGGGCTGAACGACGATGCACGACACGCGCACGCTTTGATAAAACTGTTGTCGGGATTAGATTGCAAGGTAAACCTGATACGTTTCCACGCCATTCCCGACGTGGACCTGCAAACCTCCGATCCCACACAGATGGAGAAATTCCAGAGTATTCTAAACGAACACGGGCTGACCACCACCATCAGAGCCTCACGAGGCGAAGACATCTACGCGGCCTGCGGTATGCTGTCGAGCTTGAAACGGGAAGGAAAGAACAAACTCAGCAGGAAGTGATCTCAAACTCATCGGCATCGCCCAGCGACGGGAACTTCTGACGGAATTGCATCAGTTTCTCCAGATCGGGCGTAAAGGTGCAGGTTCCTTCGGCATAATCGGTACACGTTGCCACAGGATGTCCGTACGGATGAATAGCACAGGAACCGCCCTGATAATCGCACATCATGTCGTGTCCCACCCGATTGACGCCCACGCAATAGGCCTGGTTCTCGACGGCTCGGGCACGCAACAGCACATTCCACGACAACTGACGCTTCTCAGGCCAGTTTGCCACACAAAGAATCACATCGTAAGGGGAATCGTCGCGGAAGCGACTCCAGACTGGAAACCGCAGGTCGTAGCAGACCACCAACAGGAATCGGATTCCCCGCCAAGAAACAATGCAGCGTTCCTGTCCCGGACAATAGCCTTTATCTTCCAAACCTGGACGGAACAGATGATGCTTGTCATAATGAAAGACCTCTCCTTCTGGCGTTACAAAATAACAGCGATTCCGGTTACACGAATCGGTCTTAACCGCAAAACTGCCGCATAGGGCAGCATTATACTGGCGGCTCAAAGCCTGCAGACGGGATTCTACAGCACTTGCCACCTCAATCTGCCCTTCTTCCGGCAACGTCACAAAACCGGTGGTACACATCTCTGGCAAAACCAACAGATCCGTATCGGCATGTTGTTGCAAGACCTTTTCGATTTTGCGGTAATTGGCTTCGAAATCCAACCAGGCAATATCCTGTTGAAAAAGTGTAATATTCATCTTTCCTGCAATTAGGCTTCGGTCCAGATCCGGTAACTCTCAAGCGCCTGTCCGACCAGCATTTCGTAGCCGCATTTCACCAAAGCACCCTGTTCTGCCGCCTTCTTCATAAAAAGCGTTTCCGACGGGTTATATACGCAATCGAAACAAATATGTCCGGCAGTCAGGTGCTGGTATGGAATCTCAGGACAAGCATCCACCTTGGGGAACATCCCTAAAGGCGTACAGTTGACAATCACCCGGCATTCGGACATCAGTTCGGGCGTGAGGTCTCCGTAAGTAATCTTCTGATCACCTGAAGTCCGCGAAACACAGACCGGATGGAAGCCCAAGTCCTGCAAGCCCACAAAGATCGCCTTACTGGCACCGCCCGTTCCCAAAACGAGCGCTTTTCCGCCACGCAACCCAAGCTGGCTCAACATCGGCAGTAACGACTGCTTAAACCCTACAATATCCGAATTGAAGCCCTTCAGGAAAAATCCGGGAATTCGGGTCTTTCGGACAACATCTGCCGGTTGGCGCTCCACCTTGATGACATTCACGGCACCGATACGTTCAGCCAGCGGATCGAGTTCATCGAGGAAAGACATAACCGCCTGTTTGTATGGAATCGTCACATTCAAACCCAACAGATCCGGCTCACTTTCCAACAAGGCCGGGAAGCGGGAGATATCCTCCAGATCGTAGTTATAATACTCCGCATCGATATGCAACTCGGCAAAACGGCTGTTGTGAAACTGCCGTGAAAAGCTATGCCCCAAGGGATGACCTAAAAGTCCGAATTTTGAAGTTGCAGACATAATATTTTCAGGAATTTCGCTAAAAAAGAATTAAAATTGCCACAAAAGTACGAAAATATTTTGAAAGTTGCAAGGTTTTTACTATTTTTGCACCATAATTTTAACCAAAACCGGATATTCCGATTATAATCTGTTGTCCATGCGCAGATATTTTATCATATTTTCATTGTTGCTTTCGTGTCTGTTATTTCCCGTTGCCGGCATAGCAGAAAGTCAATTCGTTGTGGTTATCGATCCAGGCCACGGTGGTGGGGACATCGGCACCCCCAAACGCAAACTGAGGATGAATGAAAAAGACATTGCGCTGAAAGTTGCTCTGAAACTGGGTGAACTGTTCGAAGAGAAGCATCCGGAAATCAAGGTGGTTTATACGCGACAAACTGACGTTTATCCCTCCCTACCCGACCGTACCCGCATTGCCCGTCAGGCCAAGGGCAATCTGTTTATTTCCATTCATGTGAATGCTGCTGCAGACAATGGTGCCCACGGTCCGGAAACCTATGTCTTCGGCATTACCGGACTGGCGGGAAAGAGTGAAGCCGAACAGAAGCGCATTCGCGAACGCACCATGCAAGAACGCGAGAATCTGGATATTGACGGCAAGCAGATCGACTTTGAAAACGCCGTTGATATGGAAACCAAAATTCTGTGCCAGACGCAGCGCGAGAAACATAACCGCTACAGCCAAGAGGTAGCGCACTATGTACAGGACTGCATTATGTCGGGATTGAGGAGATCATCTTACAGATCCAATGCCCACGATCGCGGCGTGAAGCGGAAAAACATTTTTGTACTTTGCTATAGTCCAATGCCGGCGATTCTGGTGGAGTTGGGCTACATGACCAACACAGCAGAAGAACGCTTCATGAACACAACCGAATCGCACGAACTGTACGCACAGTCCATTCTGAAAGGCTGCGAGCAATACTACCGCGACTGGAAGTACCGGCAACTGAAAGAGGACGAAAGCAACAGTCCCAACAACTTGCCGATTGAAGAAGTGAAGCAACAGGCTGTTGAACAGACCGACCAATCGGGCACCAAACAGTTGGCAGAAAGTGATATTACTACCAAATACATCAAGGACGCTATTCCTCAAATTGAAAAGAAGGATTGTTACCGAATCCAGTTCCTGGTCACCGAAAAACTTTTGAAGAAAGGCGATCCACAATTGTTAGGCATATCGGCGAACCTGCAATATTATAAAGCGGACAATCTGTACCGCTATGTTACCGGAGAAGGAGCTACGAAGAGTGAACTCCGCTATGATTTGCAAAACGTACGCAAACTCTTCCCAGATGCCTTTGTCGTCCATTTTGACGCAGAAGGTAAGCGCACCAATTAAATCACTATGAAGAAAGCAAACGAGTTTCGCATCGGTCTGTGGACCATTATTGCCATCGTTGTCATGGTGGTTGGCATCAAGTACCTGAAAGGACAGCTGCACACCACGACCTCCTACTATCTGATCAGTCCCAACGTGGAACGCGTGGCAGAATCGAGCCATGTCAAACTGAACGGCTACAAGGTAGGATTTGTGCGCGATATGCGAATCGATTATGCCACCAACCGGATTCTGTTGGAACTCAGCATTGATCCGAGTCTGAAAATGCCAAAAGGAACATCGGCAATCATCCAGCCCGATTTATTGGGCAACAGCAATATCTATCTGACATTAGGAGACAGCCAGGAAATCATGCAAGCCGGCGATACGCTCTACGGCGGCGGTATGGCTCCGGGACTGACCGACGGCATCGCCGATGCGATGCCTGCTGTGATGGCTTTGCTGCCCAAGATCGACACGCTACTGACCGGCTTGAATGTGTTGGTGAACGACAGCAAGGTGCAGGAAACGCTCCTTCAGGTGAACGAACTGAGTCACAAACTCGACAAGACACTCACCGACCTGAACCGGGAACTGCCCGGCATTCTGGAACACGTTGACAATGCATCATCGAACCTCGACACCCTTAGCCTTGAACTTCGTCAAGCGCACGTGGAACAACTGATTGCCCAAGCTTCTGCAACAATCGATTCGGTAAATACTGTCGTGTCTTCGTTGAACAATACCGATGGTACGGCCGGCAAACTGATTAACAGCGACGAACTGCATACTCAACTCGAAACCACACTGGCAAATATCGACAGCCTGGTATCCGACATCAAGCTGCATCCGAAACGCTATATCAACATCAAACTTTTTGGTAAATAAACAATGAAGGTCACAATCATTGGCGCAGGCAACATGGGAGGAGCCATTGCTCGCGGACTCGCAGCAGGCACCATCGTCCACGCTGCAGATATCACTATAACTGCACATACACAGCAGACCCTCGACCGCATACAGGCCGATGTTCCGAACATCCACACTTCTCTCGACAACCGCCAGGCGGTAGAAGGAGCACACATGGTTGTGCTGGCAGTTAAGCCTTGGCTGGTGCAAAGCGTGCTCGAACAGATTTATCCGGTCATTCACCAGTCACATCCGTTATTGGTAAGCGTGGCTGCCGGTATCAGTTTCGACCAACTCACCGAGATGCTGGGCGGCGAATCGTTCCAGATGGTGCGCGTCATTCCCAATACCGCCATTGCCATCGGACAAAGCCCGACGCTTATGTCGTTTAACAGCGAGGTGGAGGAATCGCAAAAACAGCTGCTGAAAGCTATGTTCGATGAACTGGGAACCTCCATTGTCATCGAAGAACGCCTGATGGCAGCAGGAACCGCCGTTACCTCATGCGGAATTGCCTACGCTTTCGAATACATCAAAGCCGCCATTCAGGGAGCCATCGAACTGGGGTTCTATCCACACGTGGCCAAAGCGATGATCGACCAGACCGTACTGGGCGCTGTGCAACTCCTTGAAAAGAACGGCACCTACCCGGATGCCGAAATCTATAAAGTCTGCACGCCAGGTGGCATCACCATCAAGGGTCTGAACGAAATGACGAAAGAGGGCTTCGACCACGCTGTGATAGCCGGGTTGAAGAAAGCCGCAGGCAAATAAAAGATATACATCGGACAAATTATTTGTTACAGTTATGCTCAACTGGATCTGGTTATTCTTTTTTGTAATAGCCTTTGTGATGGCTATTGTCAATACTTCTCTTGGAGATATCGAAGTTTGGACTCGTCTGATGAATGTAACCTTCGAATCTTCGGCCCGTGCTTTTGAAATCTGTCTGGGTCTGACCGGCGTACTCACGTTCTGGCTCGGTCTGATGAAGATCGGCGAACAAGGCGGCGTGATTGCCAAGTTCTCCAAACTTATCAATCCGATCTTCTCACGCATCTTTCCGGGTATTCCTGCAGGGCATCCGGCACAAGGCAGCATCCTGATGAATGTATCGGCCAATATGCTCGGTCTCGACAATGCCGCTACCCCAATGGGACTGAAGGCGATGAAAGAACTACAGGAACTGAATCCCAAGAAAGATACGGCTTCCGATGCCATGATCATGTTCCTGGTGCTTAACACTTCCGGACTTACCATCATTCCGATCAGCATCATGATGTATCGGGCACAGTTCGGTGCTGCAAATCCCAGCGACATCTTCCTGCCTCTGCTATTAGCCACTTCCTGCTCTTCGCTGGGCGGCTTGCTGTTGTGCTGTCTGAAGCAACGTATCCGTATGGACAAGGTTCTGCTGAGTTTTCTGATCGGCGCAGTAGTCTTTATCGGTGGACTCTCCTATTTCTTTGCTACGCTCAACGAGACCCAACTGAAACTCTATTCCACGCTGGTGAGCAACATTCTCCTCTTCGGCTGTATCATGCTCTTCTTAGGCATCGGTGCCTATAAGAAAGTGCCGTTGTTCAGCACTTTCGTGGAAGGCGCAAAAGAAGGCTTCCAGACCGTTGTAACCATCATTCCTTATCAGATTGCCATGTTCGTCGGCATCTCCCTGTTCCGTGAATGCGGGGCACTCACTTACATCACCGACGGATTGGGATGGGTTTTCAGTCTGGTCGGCATGAATACCGATTTCGTTCCCGGCTTGCCTTGCGCCATCTTGAAACCGCTGAACGGAGCCGGAGCGCGAGCCATGATGCTTGATGTGTTCCAGAACTATGGCGTGGATAGTTTCCAAGGGCATGTCGCCTCCATCATCCAAGGTTCTACCGACACCACCATGTATGTGCTGGCGGTTTATTTCGGATCGGTCGGCATCAAGAAGTTCCGCTATGCTGCCGGCTACGGTCTGGCTGCAGATCTGATTGGCATTATTGCTGCCATCACGATGGGTTACATCTTCTTCTACTAATAGAAAATTAGAAATCTTATTAAAGACGAAACTTGAAAAAAATTTAAAGAAACACTCTATTTTATACATTTTGCGCTCATTTTTTTGTTTTTTTTCAAAAAAAGTTCAGTAAAATAGCCCCCTTTTGATTTTTTTTCATAACTTTGCCCCGCTGAATAGTATCAACTGTTCAGCGGCAAATTTATATTATGAAACCACAAACCGAACAAATACTTATTAACATGAAAAAACTTATATATGCAGGTCACGCCACACGAGGCGACACTTCTGATGTGCCTACAGGAATTACATATAGCCAGCAGATCTAACAGCGTCCGTTTCCAGTATAAAAATAATTATCCGATAACATAACTAACTATTATGAAACAAGCAAGAAGAGTGCTGTGGCTGATGCCAATCACAGCATGTTTGTTCTTAACATCGTGTATTGACGGCTTCGATGATGACGAAACCTACACATCCGATGTCAAGCATCAACAGGTTTCTACCCCTGTATTGAAGGATTCTGCGAATGCAGAAGGCACACAGGCTTTTGTCATGTGGCCAGTTGTTCATGGAGCCAGCGGTTATACCGTATCTGTTCTGAATGTCACAGATGAGGATCATCCTGACACCTTGGTAAACAACAAAACCATCGATGCCGTCAAATTCTCTTTCAAGAGAGAAGACGACCAGTATTATGATGTCAAAGTGGTAGCCATTGGCAACACCAAATACCACAATACAAACTCCGACACAGCTCTGCTACGCGTCTCTTCATTTGTAGAGCAGTTGGGAGATGAAATTCCAAGCGGATCTGATTTGGCAGAAATCATTCCTACTATGCTGACACAGTATGCTGCCGACAAGGACAGCACGGCTGAATTCGGTATCAACCTGGAGCCAGGCGGCGAATTTACTATTAGCGGTAAAATCGATTTGAAGAATTATCAGGCAACTATCTGCAGTACGAATCCGAACAAACCTGCAAAAATAGTGATGAGCGCTACTACCGGATTCGTTACACAGGGTGGCGTCAAATTCAAAAACCTCCTTTTTGACTGCGAGAACTTTACAGATAAGAACGATGCCATTCTGTGCATGTCTTCTGCTCCTACGTTCGAAAAGACAGGTCCTCAGTATTGGACAACCTTCCCGATTCTGGTTCAGAACTGCCGCACCAAGAATCTCAAAGCCCGTCTCATCGCAGATGGTGGCACTCCTTGGGTTATTCAGAACGTCTTAATCAAGAAATGTATTATTGAAGTGGACCAGGAAGCCCAAAGCAAGACAAAGAACGGATCAGGATATTGTGATATCATTGAATTCGGTGCCGGATTCTGTGTCAACTTCTCTATCGAAAACAGCACCGTCTATTCAACCACCACGCTGGCTACAGCTTCGGCTAGTATGCCTACGATCTTCCGCAATGGCTCAAAGAAACTGCCAGGAGAACTTCTGGATGGTTCTACCTATAAGGAATGCACATACAGCATTAACAACAGTACCTTCGTGAATATTAGCAAGGCCACATCTGGGTCTAATGCTCCAATGTTCTATTGGCTCCGTCAGCGCGGACAGTCGTACTGCACAGTAACGAACAAGAACAATATCTATGTTGACTGTGCCGGACGTCGTGTGAAACGTTATAGTCTGTTAGCAGGACAGAATGGCAACATGGGTGCTGTATTCTCTAATAATGTATATAACTACACAGATGCCACTGAAACCGTTCTGGTTGAAGAGGAATGGAATACTTATCCGAATCCTGATCAGGTTGAGTTCGAAGCCCAATTGGTTTTGGATGAAGAAACCGGCATCTGGAAAGTCGGTAATGCAGACGTCATTGCTGCAGGATGCGGAGATCCAAGAGGCTTGGAATAACAGGCCAAGAATAACAAGTGTAAATAATTCTGAAAACAATAGCATACTATGAAAAGATTATTTTCGCTCTGCTTGTGTTTTGCCCTCACCGCCATCATGGCTATGGCCCAACAGGCAACCGTTGTACAGGGCACTGTCTATGACGATTTAGGGGAGCCCCTGATTGGAGCTGCAGTCAGACTGGTCGGCACCCGCCTCGGCACCGTTACCGACTCTGACGGAACTTTCTCTTTCAATATTCCACCCGGAACAGAAAAACCGAAACTGGAAATCAGTTATCTGGGTTATATGCCACAGACATTCACCGATCTTTCCAAGAGACTGAACGTCAACTTACGACCCAACGACAAGAGCCTTGAAGAGGTCGTTGTCGTGGGTTACGGCACACAGAAAGCTAAGAACGTTACGGGTTCGGTGGAGAGCATCACCCCGGAAGAGTTCAAAGACTTGAATGTTACTAATCTCGGTGAAGCCTTGTCAGGCATGATTTCCGGCCTGCATGTTTCGATGACCGGTAGCAAGCCGGGTGATCCTGCACACCTCACTATCCGTCAATCTACAGAACTGGCTAAGAACTGGGGTTCTATCAACGCCAAATTCTCCGATCAGGATGATACACCTCTTTATATCATCGATGATTTCATTTCAAGTGAAACGGCTTTCAACAACCTCGATCCATCGGAAGTGGAAAGTATTTCCGTACTGAAAGATGCTGCCGCAGCTATTTATGGTGCTCAAGGTGCCTACGGTGTTGTTTTGGTAAAGACAAAGCACGGACAAGTCGGAGCTCCTAAAATCAGCTACTCCGGACAGGTCGGATTTACACAAAGACTTTTCGAACCGAAGATGATGAACGCTCAGCAATGGGCACGTTCCTGGAACTCATATATGGGAACTCCAGATGAAACCGAAAGCGAAACAAAAGTAAGACAATACTTCCAGTCGGACGAAATTGCTGCCCTTTCCGGCATCAATTACCAGCCACTCGATGACGAATGGAGTGCGGCTCTCACGCACAAGCATTCTGTCAATATCGACGGAGGCACGGACAAAGCCACCTATTTTGCCAGTGTAAGCTACAACACCCAAGACGGTAACCTCGGACGATTGGAATATGAGCGCTGGAACTACCGTGCCGGCGCAACTGCCAGCATCTCGAAATATCTGAAGGCAAACGTTCAGATTAGCGGTACCACAAGCTACAAGAAGACCCCACGAAACCGTTATTCAAGTGCTACCTCCGACGATGGAGACTATGCTATCCTGATGCAGCATCTGCCATTTATGCCGATTTCCGTTGACGGCAAGCACATTGTCTATAATGGCATCACGGGCGAAAATGCCCCTTCCGGCAACCAGATTTACAACTGGGATGCTATTCAAGAGTCTTCCGACCATAATGAAAGCCGTTCGAACTCCTTCCAGTTCAACTCTTCGCTTGACCTTGATTTCGGCTTCATCAATGCCCTCAAAGGCTTGCACGCAAAGGTATCTTACAGCAAAAGCATCAATAACTCAGAATCGAACGTCATTGCCACCGACATGTACACCTACACGCTAATCAATCGTGGCGGTTCTTACGGTCACCTCTTTACAGGCGATACAGCCGATTACAGTTATTCCAACCTGAACAGCTGGACCCTCTCTAACGGAGAGACATTGAGTCGCTCCATGAGCCGAGGCGACAGTTATCAGCTTAACTTCACGGTCAATTATAACCGCAAGTTCGGCGATCATGATGTTACCGCATTGTTCTCCATCGAGCGTGGCGAATCTTGGTCTGAAGACCTTACCGGTACAAGTGCGGGTATTCCTTTGCAGTTCACCGACGGTCAGAGCAATTCGATCACTCCAAACAGCAACGGAGATGTTACCAACAGCGAATGGGGTCGTGCAGAATCCGGACGAATGTCATACATCGGTCGTGCCAACTATTCTTACAAGGACAAATACCTTTTTGAGGCATTGTTCCGTAGCGATGCTTCGGCAAAGTTCGCACCGAAGAACTATTGGGGGAACTTTCCGTCGTTCTCGGCAGGCTGGGTTATCTCTCAGGAATCTTGGTTCAATAAAGAGAAGACGCATCTCGACTTTCTCAAAATCAGAGGCAGTTGGGGTCTGATGGGACGCGACAATGTGAACAGCTACATCTGGCTCACACGCTACAACCGCGACCTTGCCAAGGGTGCTGTTTTCGGAAGCAATTCCATCACCACCCCATTAGGTTACGGCATGGTAATCGAGCAAGGCGGTGCAAACGAGGATGCCCATTGGGACAAAACCTACAAGACGAACTTCGGTTTGAACGCTCGTATGCTCGACAGCAGACTTTCGATTGACTATGATTTCTACTACGATCGTGGTCGCGAAATCTTCTCTACTTATTTAGGAACAAGTATCTATCCTACGACGGTAGGCGTACAGGCCACTCCTGAGAACTTTGCCGAGCTCGACGACTGGGGACACGAAATCACCATCGGTTGGCGTGATAAGTTCGGCGAAAAGGGTTCTTATTGGGTACGTCTCTCAACCGGTTACAGCGATAATGAAGTAAAGAAGTGTGCCGATATTGTCAACCCGGACCGTGATGATCTGGTGGTAGGCAAGCGCAAAGATCATGGTATCTGGGGACTCCAGTGCCTTGGCATGTTCAAGAGCACGCAGGAGATTGAAGAGTATTTCGATCAGTATCACATCACCGAATATATGGGCTATACCAAGGACAAAGTCCGCCCGGGTATGCTCATTTATAAGGACGTAAACGGACGTTGGAATTCTACCGAGAAACGCTACGATCCGCAACCTGACGGCATTGTGGATGCTGCCGACGACTTGGTTCAGATTTCCAAGCGAAGCGATAATCCTTGGGGTGCGACTGTCAACCTCGGTGCCAAATGGAACGGGTTCTCTGTTCAAGCTCAGATCGGTGCTTCTTGGGGTTCTTACATGATGGTTCCTTCAACCGTTCGCAAGAGCTACACGGCTCTGACAGGAGAATACGGAAACATTCCTGTCTTCTGGAAAGATATGTTCGTATATGAGGATGTTGTCGATGCATCAGGAGTCGTTACCGTTCCTGCCAACACAGACTCTAACATCCCGAACTTCCGCTATGGCATCAACATGAACGAATCTACGTATTGGCGTATCAAAGCTACGAGAGTTACCATTCCGAGCTTGAGTATTGGATATGAGATGCCTCGCAAGTTAATTTCGCGTATCGGTATGAACAGTTGCCGTTTCAACGTAACATGCCAGAATGTTGCCAGCATTGTTTCTCCTCACTACAAAAATGCTTGGAGTGCATGGGGAGGCAATTACAGCTACTACCCGAATCTCCGAAAGGTTACTATGGGCGTAAATGTATCGTTCTAATTAATCATGCTATATGTTTAAATCGAAACAACGAAAATTTACCATTATGACTCGTAATACATATATATATAATATAGTTGGTTCTGTAGCGGCTTTGATTTTACTCGGCAGTTGCTCGGACGACTTCCTTGAAGAGAAAAAACTCTACGGGAAATACAACTACAACACCGTCTATAACAATTATGAGACGGCCAAGAACCGCATCGACAATCTTTACTACCAGCTATTGCCGGGCAAAAAAGAAGGTCAAGGTACCGGTGTGGCTATTGTCAGCACAGGAACTGACGACGAATTTGCCAAATCGACAGACGAATTCGGCGGTCTTTCCAAGTTAGAAGACAATCAGGCTTTGCTTGACTACAAGGACATCAATAACGGAGGATCGTTTGTATGGGATCACTTCTATGTAGAAAACAAGGAAACCTCTCCTTGGGGTTATCTGAGAAATATCAACGACTGCATAGAAGGTATTCAGGACGGTTCACTTAGTGCAAGCGAAAAGAGAGAACTGCTCGGGCAGGCGTATTTTATGCGTGCCTGGCGTTACTACACAATGGTTAAATGGTATGGTGGTATTCCGATCATCGACCGCGTTCAGGAATCTCTTGTTTCAAAGATCTCCGGCGGAAGCAGCATCGTAATTCCTCGTTCTTCAACGCTTCAATGCATCGAATTTATGTATGAAGACCTGGATCGCGCCATCGAAATGTTACCAGCTTCATGGGCCAATGAAGCCGCCGACTGGGGCCGTGTTACCAAAGGTACGGCAGCTGCCCTCAAGGGTAGAATCGCTTTGCTTTGGGCTTCTCCCCTCTTCAACCGTGCAGACGATCAAGTTCGCTGGGATTCTGCCTATGCCATCAACAAGAACGCTCTTGAGATTTTGGCTACCGGTGGTTACGGACTCGCTTATGAGAACAATCCCGGCAACACGTCCGAATCAGCAGCCAACTGGGGTAAGATGTTCCTGGATCTGAAGGGTAGCGACGGTAGTGTCAACGAGAATATTTTTGTAACTCTCTACAATAATATTACTAATAACAACGACAATACCCAGCAGTGGAACAGTTGGGAAAACACCATTCGTCCTCGAAACGCCTTTGCAGGCGGCGGATTGGAACCAACCGCAGAAATGGTTGACGCGTTCCCAATGGCAGATGGTAAGATAGCAAGCGAAAGTTCGTTCGCCTACGATTCCCTATGCTTCTTCAAGAACCGCGATCCACGTTTCTACCGCACCTTTACCTTCCCTGGCGAATGGTGGCGCTTCTCGGGCACTCCCAATTCCACTTTGGTTGACCGTAGCATTACCTCACTCGAAACGAAGTTCCCGAATCTGTCTCTTTGGGGCAGTTATCCTTATGACGGAAACGAATATATTTTCTGGGGATACACTTGGTACGGTTCGGCTGAGAATCAGGCAAGCGTTTCCAAATCCGGCTATGCAGCCGATATGTTGGGCACAAGAAATGCTTCCGTGCTGGTTCGCAAGCGCAGCGACGATCTGCAGCTCAATGCTTCACCTCTGTATGACTATACCTATACAACCAGCAACCAGGGCTTCCGTCAGTCGGCTTCTCCTTTCGTTGAAATCCGTTACGCCGAAGTTTTACTGAACTTTGCCGAAGCTGCAGCTGCCACCAGTCATTATAACGAAGCCTTCGATGCCTTGAAACGAATCCGCTCCCGCGTCTATAACATCGATGATGTTTCTAATTGTGGAGCAGATTACGGGCTCACCCAATATACCGATCGTGGCAAGGCTATTGCTCAGGTTCTTAACGAACGCAAGATCGAACTGGCTTACGAGGGCAAGCGTTTTGAGGATATGCGTCGCTGGATGCTTTTCGACGGCGGTGTGGGACAAGCCTCTCTGAACCCGACTTGGGCTTTGTCTGCCTTTGGTGGAAACACTTGCAATTACCTCGGTTTTACCGCAACTAATGGCTATAAGAACCATCATCTGGAGATTTACGTCAAGGATTTGGCTGCCGTTGAAGAAGATGCTTCTCAAGATCCGATTCTGAAAAACGGCATTACGCGTCCTTCGGGTCTCAATCTTGCGGATCGTATCACGACGGAAGCAAGTTTGGAAACCTTCTACCAGACTTATCTGTCACGCAAGAACATCAATGCCGACGGTAACGATGCTACGCAGATTCCTACCTTCCAGCCTTACTATTACTTCTGCGGTCTTTGCTACAGTGCCATGTACAACAACCCGACGCTGTATCAAACAATCGGATGGGAGGATTACAGCCATGGCGGCGACGGCATCTTTGATCCGTTGGAAACCGATCCAGACAAGATTCCAGTTGACAATACTTCAAGTTCTGTTTCTTTTGAATAATTCAACGATTCAATGATAAAAAATATTTTCTTGACAGGGGTCGCAATGGCGGCCTCTGTCGGGTTTGTTTTCGCACAATACCCACAACAGACTGCTGAAGCTGGAGCCAAATGGGCAGCCAAAGCACATTATGAGGATTCGATGTCGAACATTGCCTGGCAAAAAGCACTTCCCATCATTCAGCAGGAAGCCACCCAAGGCCGTCCATACGTACCTTGGGCACATCGCCCGAACGATCTGCCCCAAGCTTTAATTCCAGCATTTCCGGGTGCAGAAGGAGGTGGTATGTTCACCTTCGGAGGACGTGGGGGCAAAGTGATTGTCGTCAGCAATTTGAATGACCGCGGCCCCGGTTCTTTCCGTGAGGCTTGTGAGACAGGCGGTGCCCGTATCGTTGTGTTTAACGTGAGTGGAATCATCCGACTTGAAACGCCTATCAATGTCCAGGCTCCTTATATTACTATTGCAGGACAAACTGCACCTGGCGACGGTATCTGTATTGCCGGAGAAAGTTTTGCCATCAATACACACGACGTGATTATCCGTCACATGCGTTTCCGTCGTGGAGAAACGGGTGTTGAACACCGCGAGGACAGTTTCGGTGGCAATCCGGTCGGTAACATCATGATCGACCATTGCTCGTGCGAGTGGGGCCTGGACGAGAATATCTCTTTTTACCGCCACATGTACGATGAAAGTGAAGGCCAGTACACAAATGTTGCCAAGAAGTATCCGACGGTCAACGTCACGATCCAAAACACGATTTCGGCTAAGGCACTCGACACCTACAACCATGCCTTCGGTTCAACTTTGGGCGGCGAGAACGCTTCGTTCATGCGTAATCTTTGGGCAAGCAACTGCGGACGTAATCCGAGTATCGGCTGGAACGGCTGTTTCAACTTCGTGAATAATGTCGTCTATAACTGGGTACATCGTACTGCCGACGGCGGTGACTGGACAGCAACCTACAATTTCATCAATAACTACTACAAGCCAGGACCTGCCACACCGACCAAAGGGCCTATCAGTCATCGCATCCTGAAACCGGAAAGCGGACGATCCAAACTCGACCATCACGTCTATGGCCGTGTTTATGCACATGGTAATATTGTAGAAGGTTTCCCGGAAGTGACGGCCGACAACTGGAATGGCGGCATTCAGGTGGAGAGTTTCGAAGATTGTCATGGTGATGAAAGTTATATGCGCAGCCAGCAACCCTTCGCAATGCCCCCACTCCACATCCTTTCGGCTACCGAGGCCTACGACTTCGTGCTCAACAACGCAGGTGCAACATATCCGAAGCGAGACATCGTGGATGAACGTATCATTGAGGAAGTTCGCACCAAGCAACCTTATTACGTGGCTGATGCCGAGAAATATCAGGGCGACGTAAGCGGATTGGCTCCGAAATCTCAGGCCGAAGACGGCAGTTTCAAGTATCGTCGCATGGGCAAAGACAGTTATAAACTCGGCATTATTGTCGATCCGCGTCAGATGGGCGGCTACCCTGAGTATCAGGGAACGCCTCGTGAAGATTCGGACGGAGACGGAATGCCCGACAGTTGGGAAATTGCCAACGGACTCAATCCGAACGATCCTTCGGATGCTACTGGAGATTTGAATGGAGACGGGTACACCAATATTGAGAAATGGATCAACGGAATCCCGACCCGAATCCGCATCGATTGGCGCGACCTGAATAATAATTTCGATACGCTCAACGCTTATGGCATTGCTGAATAAACAACTTATATGCAGTGTGATTGCTGTTGCCTCATTTTGGGCAACAGCAATTCCTGCTTATGCACAAGTAAAACTGAACGATTCCGGACGAGACAGCGCTTACGTACAGGTCATCCTGCAACGCAGTGAAAAGAATATCTCCGCTCTGAACCTGGAAGGGGATACCAAACAAAATGTACTCCACATCGTTGCAAACCGCTACTTCGAGCTGAATGATATTTATGCCGAACGCGATTCTACACATAACAAAGAGTTGTGCGATTCCCGTTTGTACCGTTCCCACTTCGCTTTTCCTGCCCAATTAGGTATGTACCTTAATGAGCAACAGATCGAGCAAGTGAAGGACGGCATTACGATGGGTGTCGTACAGGTTACTTACAAGGCTCATATCGACATGATTCCTTCGCTCAAGGAGGAAGAAAAACAACAGATCATGCTTTGGCTGAAAGAAGCCCGGGAACTGGCGCTCGATGCAGAATCGAGCAAGAAAAAACACGAGGTTTTCGGTAAATACAAAGGCCGCATCAACAACTACCTGACCAAACGAGGCTACGACCTCAAACAGGAACGTGAGGCCTGGTATAAGCGCATGGAGGCAGAAGGCAAAAAGTTCTGATTCCACGCGCTCCCGTCAGCGGTTACCGGCGTCCGCCGCTGAAACCGCCACGCTGACGTTCCTTCAGCTGCGATGAACCCTTGTAGTTGGCAATCTTGTAAGTAAAAGTCAACAGGAAGTAACGCGGCATAAAGTTCGTGTAGCTCTGGGTGACGTAACTGTCGCTCACTGAACGGGAATAACCGGAACGGGTATTCAATACGTCATAGACCTGCAACTTCAGTTCGGCTTTGTTCTGCTTCAGGAACTTGCGGCCAATCGACATATTCCAAATCCATTCGTCTTCCGACTGCGTCATCGAAGAACCGCCATAGTAGTTGTACGACAACTGCTGCTCGGTGGTGAAGTTCTTCCAGAATGTCCACTGCAGGCGAGCACTTGCATTGTGGGTCAAATAGTCGTAATTGTTCGACTTGTTCTCGGTATCTGTCACCTTCTGGAAGGTAGGACTGTATTCGATAGAGAAATCGAGATCCTGCGAAATATTGGAGGTGATGTGCAGACGCGGAGCGATCGAGAAGTTACGAACCTTCGTGGTAAAATCGTCGTAATCGGTCAGATCGGACGCATCATTGTAGTACAACTGCTGCGATGGGGTAACCGAGTAGTTGGTATTGAGCGAGAGGTTGACGTTCGAATAGATGAGATCCCAAGGGAAACCATAGGTCAAACCGGCACTGGCTGAACGATAACCATCCATGTTAACCGGACGACTGATCTTTGCTCCGCTGGCCAAAGTGAGAGATTCATACTGCGAGCGGTCGTCGTCCGACAGTTTCTTCACCCAACCCAAATCGGACAGCGCCATCGTACCATTGGAATTATTCACAATATATTGTGTGCCGATATAATCCTGACGGAAACCGACAGATCCGAAGAACATGATGTTGGTAGCTTTCTCCATGTTAGAACGGATGAAGCGTACGCGGATATCGTGCGAAACCGTCTGATCAAGATTCTTGTTACCAGTAGAATAGCTCAGTTGGTTGGAAGTGTTGACCGACTGCTGCAAGTTACCGATGCTGGGTGCCGACGAATTGGCACGATAGTTAATATTCAGCGAGGTTCCCTGTACCGGACTCCACTCGAAACGCAACTGCGGCAGCACCGAGAAGAATGTCTTCGAGGTCTTATAATCGAGATCATGATTCTCCCAATACGTATATTTCTGTTCGCCGTCGAGCTTCGAAGACTCGAAGTTCACGCCAGCCATAATATTGACGAAATCGTTATGGAAACGATAGCCTAACTCTCCACCCTGCTTCAAGTTCTTCGAGATGTACTTTGAAGAGTTGGCTGCATCGACAGAATCGATCTCAGTATGGTAGTTATAACGGTTCAGGATATTATTCTCATAACTGGAGCTTGCATCATCGAAGCCGGTCAGAGAGGTGTTGTCCGAACGGGTGTAATTGACATTATAGCGTACTGAGAGTTGCGAGTTCTCACCTAAACCTTCGGTGTATTGGAGATTACCGCCTGTGCGCCAATTCTGACGATCGCTGGTCGAGTTCTGGAAAATCTGGGAAGATGCCACAGACTTACCGAGTTTAACGTAGTTCGATTCGCTTTCCGAACCGGACAAGGTTCCGTTTACTTCGGCACTCAACGTGCGACCTGTGGTGCTGAACTTATGACGCCATACCAACGAACCGCCCACATTCCAGGAAGTATTCTCCGAATAGGTCTGAGTGCTCGAATAGTTCTGCATCCGCGAAGTGTCGGCACGAACGACATCCGTCCAAGCTAATATAGTGTCGAGCGGATTGCGCCACGTATGAGTCAGGCTATAGCCATCCTGATCGGTTTTCTGCAAGTTGAACGACGGACGGAACAGAAATTCGTTGTTGTCGTTAGGCTTGTAGGTGATTCGCATATCGACGGTGTGCGAAAAATTATGGCTCAAACGGTTAGTTTGCGAAATGGAGGCACGATCGGTATTGATGTAATCCTGCTCCGACTCATTATTATATGTAGTACGGAGGTGATTGAAGAAATAGGAGCCCTGCACATCGAGCTTATCGTTCAGATAAGTATCGTTGAAATTGAGGCCGAAGGCATTCGCGCGACTCACACCGGCTTGTCCGCCAATGCGGTTCATGCGGCGGCCTGGACCTCCGCCCATTCCCCCCGATGACATCAGATCGTCGAAGGTAAAGTTCTGCTGGTTCACATTATTCGACATTCCCAAGAGCGACAACCGACGGTCGCCGTTGAAGAAATTCAGATTAAGGCCAGCATTGTAATAAGCGCTGTTGAAATCGAAGTCCGATCCCACGCCACCATACACCTTTCCGAACATACCGTTACGGCGATAGGCTTTGGTGGTCAAATCCATAGCCTTGACGGTGTTGCCATCATCGAAACCGGTAAACTCCGACTGATCGGATTTCTTGTCGAACACCGACACCGACTGCACAACTTCGGCAGGAAGTGTCTTGAGCGCCAGTTTCGGATCATTCTCGAAAAACGACTTACCATCGACTAACACTTTCTCAACGGTTTCTCCCTGTGCCTTCACCCCTTCGTCGGTCACCTCGATGCCCGGCATCTTTGCCACCAGTTCTTCAGCCGAAGCTCCATCGGCCACCTTGTAGGCATCCGCATTATAGACAATGGTATCGCCCACCTGCTTGACACGCTGGCTACGAGCCACCGTTTCGACTTCCTTCAGATAGGTAGCATCCTCCTCCATCTTGAATGTTCCCAGATTCGCACCGCGACCCGGCCATATATTCACATCTTTAGTGAGCGACTTGTAACCCATATAGGTAAATTCGAGCGTATATTTGCCCATACCGACTTCCACGCTGAAATGACCCAGCGTATCGGTAATAGCAAAAGTGCCTGTACCTCCATCGGCACTGGTCACCTTCACGGTTGCAGCAAACAAAGGCTCTGAAGTTTTGGCATCCACGATCTCGCCGGTAGCTGTCACTTTCATACCACGACCTCCGCGTGGACCCGGCTGTGCCATCGTCAGGCCAATAAAACTGATGAATACAAACAAGAGGGCCATCAAACGACGGCCCTGCAAAAGATGAATAGAGGATGATTCTGTTGCCATTTTTTTAATCGTTTACCCCCTTATGACAGTCTTTTCCTCAAAAGGTTTAAAAGCGAGAAGGTAAATTTTTAATTTTTTCTGCAATCGTCTTGCCCAAGCGAATATGACCTTGGTTGTTGGGATGCAGGCGATCGGTATCGGGATTGGCGAAATAGCGGGTATAGCTATCGTCCAAGGGGTACAATCCGCTGGTGCTGAACAGATCCACAACGGGAACGCTCCAATATTCTCCGGCTTGCTTCAGCACATGCACGTAGTCTTCGATATACAATCCGTGCTCGTTAGAGATATTTTCGTCGGGCTGCACATTAGCCCTTTCCGGACGGGAAAAGTTAGCATAAGCGCGATGAGGCGGCGTCATCAGAATAATCTGTTGCGTAGGATAACGGTGCTTCAACATCTGGAGCAGTTTGTTGATGCGCCCGCAGAAAGTTGTATCATCGTATATCCAATAGCGGCCCTTGCGAGGCACCATCTTCCCGTTCACATTCACCACCGTATCATGTTCCGTATAGAATTGACCGATCGGCGTGCTATGGAAATAATCGTTCGTTCCTGCCCAGATAAAGATAACGTCGATGTTGTCGCCTTGCTCCTTAATCATCCTTTCGGCGTACTTATAAACCTGATGCCACTGGTTGCCGCTACGGGCATACACCAAGGGTTCAATACCCAAGCTGTCGCGCAGATAATCGTAATAATGATAATTGGCGGCCTTGTTGTTAAGGTCTGTCATACTGTCGCCCAAGTAGGCGGCGCGCTTTCCCTGCCATTGGTTTTGGGCAACTAAGCCCAGCATACTGGCCATCAGGGTGCAAAGAAAAAGAATCCGTTTCATTATCGGTAAGCATTAAATTTTTCGCAAACTTTACTGTAGGTCGGAATATCGACACCCAATTTTCGGCCATAGTCGGCCATCTTGAAAAGCATTCCTTCAATTTCCGACTCATGCTTGTTGCTGAGATCCTTCTGCATGGAAGTGGTGGTTTCGGGCTTGCAATGATCGATGAGCGACAGATTCTGAACCATATAGTCGCCCGGCATCGGAATTCCCAACTTACAGCCGATGGCGTAGCTTTCGCGAATGAGGCCGCAGAACATCTGCCGTTCCTCTCCCGGACGCTGCAGCTTTTCCATCGCACAATCGAAATAAGCGCCCGTACAAGCCATCGCCGAAATAAAGCCCCACTTTATGAAGGTATCACGCCGAACATCGTCGGAGACAGTCACCTGAATACCCGCAGAACGCAAATCCATAGCAATCTGCTCCTGCTTGGCAGCTGGGATGCGCTGTTCCGGTCGGGCGCCATACACCAGTTGGAATACCTTGCCTATCTGACGGATATAACCGGGCGCCTGACGATAAGACTGGATGTAGATGCATCCGTCAAGTACGGACACCACACCGCGCAGCATTTCCTGAATCACTTTTCCCGTACCGAACACATTCAATATCGGAATCACCAAAGTGGAAGATTTCGATACGGTTTCGAGAATCGGAACGATGCTCTGCAAGGAATAACCCTTCACAGCTACAATGATCACGTCAGGTTTGGCCGATTCTCCGTTCTTACGGATATAATCCATATACTCGTCGCCCGAATAGGCTTTGATCGGGATGCTCTGAATTACTTTCTTCAGATCGCTGTGCAACGTAAGACCATTCTTCTTAATGGTTTCAAGATGTTCGCCCCGTGCGATGCACGAAACGTCTTTGTCGGCCAATGCGAGGAAGCCTGCCATACAGCCGCCAACTCCTCCTGTTCCAAGTACCAGATATTTCATGGGAAGTTTTATTGTTTAGGTAATGTACATTATTATATATTATAACTCTCAATCGTTTTATCGGTTGCCCCACGCTTCGAGGCGATCGTACTCTTCTTTTGTCAGACGCAAGAAAGAACCGTGCTGCGGACCTGTCACACCCTGAATATCCTGCGGGTCGGAGAAATTGCGCATATTGGCATCGGCCTTGCAGATACGATAGTGTCGCGGACGGGAGGAGTACTCGATGTAGCCGATACGCCAGCCCTCCTCGCCTACAATCTGGAATGCAGATACGCCTTCGCATTTTTTCTTTCCCTCAAAATCCACATAATCGTCTTCCACCGGTTCGCCCCAAGGACCTGTCAGTCGATCGGCAGTAGCGGTAAACAATCCCGGCTTGCCGCCTTCTTTCTTAATCATCATGTGGAACTTGCCGTCGGTGGTCAGATAGTTGATATCGGCATCGATAGTGGCATATCCCCAATCGAAAAGCAGCTGCGGCTTGGTGAGTTGGGTAAAAGTCTCGTCGGCATAGCTGTAGTACATACGATCGTATGCCTCCTCTATCTTGTTCCAAAGGCTATAGTAGATAAAATAGCCGCCCCGCTTGCCATTGGGCCACTTGTAGGAAGGATCCCAGAAAATCTGAGGTGCCCACACGCGGCAGATCTTCGACCAGTCCTTATACACATCAGGCGCAGATTTTCCATCCACAAAAATAGAGGGTCCCTGTCGGAAATCGAAAGTTTTACTCTCCCAATGGATCAAATCGTCGGAGGTAAGCAAATCGATGCCGAAGTTCTCCCAAGTATCGCCCTTGCCGAGTTTCTTGGTCATTGCATTGTTCATATCGGTAGTGACCATCAGGTAGCCGCTACCGTCGTGCTTGCGACAAATATATGCGTCACGGGTGCCTCCCTCTATGCGGGCATGCTCGTAAGAACTGAAGACGCTGTCGCCGTTCAGCAAGTCATGATAGTGCAAACCGTCGCGACTCAAAGCGTAAGCCGTCCACTGGCCTTTGTCGCTCATATGGCAGAAAAGATACCCGTAATCGCCCTGCTGCAAGTTGCCCGGCACCTGCGAAAGCGCCTGCTTCGACGAACGGCAAGCCACCAGCGCCAGGACGGCAGACAGAATCAGAAGTGGAAAGAGTAGTTTTTTCATACTATTTTATTTTAGGAATGCGAAGAAAACGGAAAGAATAATACAGACAAATGCGGCAAAGTGGTTCCAATGCAACGGCTCGTTGTTGAACACCAGACGAACAATCAGGGTAAACACGATGAGCGACAAAGCCTCCTGAATCACCTTCAGCTGAATGAGGTTGTAGGGTCCGCCGGTTTCGTGAAAACCTATGCGATTGGCTGGCACGATGATGATATATTCAAAGAATGCTATGCCCCACGACATGAGAATAACGGCAATGAGCGGCCAGTCGCGGAACGAAGGATAAAGCTCCCGAAGCTTGAAACTGCCGTACCATGCAAACGTCATGAAGACATTCGAAATGATCAGCATCAGGATGGTGCCGATTCCTCGCAAAAGCATAGGACTAATACCAAACATAATCTGTATATTCGTTGTTTATTATTTATTGTTAAACCTACAAAAAATATTTTCCTAACTGGAGAAAAATTTTTCTCTAACTGGGGCGCAAATTTCAGACTTTTACCAATCCTTCCATCGGCTCCTTCAGCACTCGCGTAAGTTTAAGCCCGTTCAGTTCCGCCACCGCCAGCAAAGTGTCGCGCAAACGCCAGGCAACGCTGCCGACAAACGAGATAGGAGTCCCCTCTTCCGGACGAAGCACTTTCACATTGCGACGGAAGAATGCCTCTATGCCTTCGAAAGCCAACTGCTGGCAATACGAGTGATCGGCGTGCATTCCGACAAATACCGCAAACGATGCCAGATAGCGGTTGGGGAAAGGCTGCTTATAGACGTGTTCAATCACTTTCTCGGCGGTAATTACGCCGGTCCCATAGTCGGCCTCAAACAAAGTTCTGGCACTTTTGGGCATCTGCTGCTTCAGGTAATCGGACAACACTCGACGCCCCAACCAGGCTCCGCTGCCCTCATCGCCCAAGATATAGCCCAAACTCGGTGCTGCCTGAAACTTGTCCGTCCGAGCATCATAGCGTGCAGCAATAGCTCCCGTTCCCAAAATGCAGGCGATACCCTCAGCCGGCAATCCGTCTTGTCCGGAAGCCGGGAACAAAGCTCTGCACGCTCCCAACACATCCGAAGCCACTTCAATCCGAGTGGATAATGAAAATACACGCCGCAGGGCTTGCTCCACTTGTCCGATACGCTCACCGCTGCATCCGGCTCCATAGAACTGCACCAGATCCGGACAGTCGTCTCCCACCTGAGCCACCACCTGACGCACTGCCGCCACAATATCTTCGGTCGATGCGTACAAGGGATTGAGCCCTTGTGTCTGCACAGGCTTCAGCACAACGGGTGCCTGATTGGAAGCATCGACCCAGCACCAGGTGGTTTTGGTGGAACCGCTATCGGCAATGAGACGTGTCATATCACTTAATTTTTACCTTGAAGGATTTCTTAACTGGAACCGACTCGTTGCCGACCGCATCGACCGCAGTCACTACGTATGTGAATTTGGAGGATCGCGCGATATCGGCATCGTAGAATTCGGTTTGCTGGGTTCTAAGCAACAGATGAGAGCAATCGCTCACATCGGTCTTCTCGCCCTTCAGGAACTTATACACGCAGAAGTAGCGAGGTTTCTGCAAAGGATCCTGGGTTTCCAGAAAACGCCAGGTGATATGCAAGCCTTTCGTTGACATCGCGATGTTGAGTTTCTGCACTTTCTCGGGGGCAATGGCATCAATATGGGTAAATGCAGGAGCAAAAGCCGGCTGCTGGTAATAGGTGTTGTGCAGGAAGTCGCGCACATGATAAGTGTTATCATCCAACTGGTAGCCGTACCAGAAGCAGTTACCCTTCACATTCTTGCACGATGCCGCTTGTGCCAGTTTCTTCGAGAAGATACCGTGATTGATGCGCAAATCAGGTGCCGGCTTCGAGTCTTTCGGATCGTCAAGCGAACGCTCAATGCTCTGTCCGATATACAGGTGGCACGTATTGGGCACATTATCGCTCCACCATTTCACCAAAGTCGAATAGTCGGCCTGAGGGTGCCCGATTTCCCAATAAAGTTGCGGAATGACATAATCGATCCACCCGCTCTGTGCCCAGAAAATCACATCGGCATACAAGTCGCTGTAACATTGTGTGCCGCTGGTTTTCGATCCGTTCTTGTAATCGGCCGAAGCGTGACGATAGATGCCGAACGGGCTGATGCCGAATCGCACCCAAGGCTTGATGGTTTGAATGTCTTCATGCAGGCTCTTGATAAGAATATCCACACTCCGGCGACGGAATTTGCCCAACGAAGCAGGATCGTTCAGGTCGAAGTTCATCATAGGAGCATACGCCTCGAAAGTAGCCTGATCGTTGAACGAAAGCCCCTTGATGGGATACGGATAGAAATAATCGTCCATATGGATAGCGTCTATATCGTATCGGCTGACAATATCTTTCACCACATCGCGCACATAACTGCGACACTCCGGCATCGCAGGATTCAGATAGAGTTTATCGTCGTAGCGCACGAACCATTCCGGATGCTTGTTGTAGAGATGATTCGGATCCAGACGCGTCCACTTGCTGGCGGTCATTCTATATGGATTCAACCAAGCGTGGAACTCCATTTGATGCTGATGACACAAAGCAATCAGATAGGCCATTGGATCCCATTCAGGCTTAGGCGCTAACCCTTGGGTGCCGGTCAGAAAGCGGCTCCAAGGTTCGATACTGCTCTTATAGAAAGCATCGCCCTCCGGCCGCATCTGGAAGATGATGGCGTTGAAACCGGCGTCCGACAGATCTTCTACCACTTGCTGCAAATATTTCTTGCATTGATCGGGCGACATTTTCTGGTACCGTTCCTGAAAAGCGGTCTGCAGCCAAGTGCCTCGAAACTCCTGCTTCTGTACAGGTACGACATCTTCGGCGGTCTTCTTGCGACGCGCCTCAACCGGCATAGCGATCAGAAGAAAAATGAGAAGGAGGAAGATTTGTTTCACGGGATTGTTGTTATTATGGGGTGAATGGGGGTGAAGGGTGAATGAATTATGCTTTCTCCGAAAGTTCGAGCCAACGCATTTCCTTTTCGTCGATTTCGTCGATGATCTGCTGCATCAGCTTTCCTTTCTCTACGATTTCTGGGCCAGACAAAGTGCCGCTCGACATCAAGGCTTCGAGTTCCGCTTTCTGAGCTTCCAATCGGGGCAGTTCTTCTTCCAAAGCGGCAAACTCCTGCTTTTCCTTGAACGACAGTTTGGGTGCTTTGGGCGTCTTGATCTTTACTGAGGACGGCGTTGCGGCAACGGTTCCAGACTTCCGTTCCGACTCTTCCTGCTCTTTCAGCTGTTTCCATTCCCGCCAATCGGAATAATTGCCGGGATAGTCCTGCAATTCGCCTTGCCCCTTGAATACCAGCAAGTGATCGACCACCTTGTCCATGAAATAGCGGTCGTGGCTGACCACAATCACGCATCCGCCGAAGTCCTGCAGATATTCTTCCAACACGTTGAGCGTCACGATGTCGAGATCGTTGGTCGGCTCGTCGAGAATCAGGAAGTTGGGCGAACGCATCAGGATCGTACAGAGATACAACCGGCGTCGTTCTCCGCCGCTCAGCTTATAAACGAAACTGTACTGCTTTTCGGGCGAGAACAGGAAGTTCTGCAAGAACTGGGTTGCACTCAACCGGCTGCCGTCGCTCATCTGCACATATTCGGCAATATCGCGAACAATGTCGATTACTTTCTTCGATTCGTCGAACTGCAAGCCCTCCTGACTGTAATAACCGAAACGCACCGTTTCGCCTACATCGAAATGTCCGCTATCCGGAGCCACCTGTCCGAGCAGCATCTTCAGATATGTGCTCTTGCCGACTCCGTTCGAGCCGATGATTCCCAATTTCTCGTAACGGGCAAAAGTATAGTTATAATCGTTCAGAATAATCTTTTCCGGTTCTCCTGGCGTGCGACTCGGGAATGTCTTGGAAACGTGGTGAGCCTCGAAAATCTTATTGCCGATATAGCTGGACTTCATTTGCAGACGTACTGCCTGCTGTTCGTGGCGGCGCTTGGCACGTTCTTCCAGTTCGTAGAAAGCCTCTATGCGGCTTCTGCTTTTGTGTCCGCGTGCCTGCGGCTGCCGACGCATCCAGTCGAGTTCCGTTCGCAGCAGATTGTTGGCTCTTTCCACTAAAGCATTCTGTGCCGAAATGCGCTCCTGTCTTTTCTCCAGATAATAGGCATAGTTACCTTTATAGGTATAGAGCGTCTTGTCGGCCAGTTCTACAATACGGTTACACACGTGGTCGAGAAAGTATCGGTCGTGTGTCACCATCAGCAACGTGGTTTTCGTGTGCGACAAATAGTCTTCCAGCCATTCCACCATTTCCAGATCGAGGTGGTTGGTCGGCTCATCGAGCATCAGGAACTGCGGCGAATCGGTTAGCACCTTGGCCAATGCCAGCCGCTTGCGCTGTCCGCCGGAAAGCTGTTCTACAGGCTGCCGCAAGTCGGTCACCTTGAGTTTGGTCAGGATATGTACCATCTCAGCATTGCCGCCGCAAACCTGTTCGACGGTCTCACCCGGACGGAACGCCGGATCCTGGCTGAGATAATCGATGCGGAGGTCATTGCGAAACACAATCGACCCCTCATCATATCTTTCCTTCCCTGCAATGATATTCAGTAAGGTGGTCTTACCCGATCCGTTGCGGGCAATCAATCCTACCCGATCGCCCTCGCTGATACCCAACGAGATATTCTCGAACAAGACTAAATCGCCGAACGACTTGGTAAGACCCTCAACTTGCAGATAGCTCTGTAGCGCTGCCATGATTTAGAAGTAGTAACCGTAGCTAACCATGAAGTTACGGTTCTGCTCGTAAGAATCGTTCATGTTGATGAAGCCCCAATCCCAACCGATAGTGAGCTCATGATGCTGCTGGAAGATTGCTCCGAAATGCAATCCCCAACCCATATCGAAGTTGTTAGGATCGTCGTTACCTAAATACTCGTTGGTAAAGAACTTTTCATCGTGCTTATCGCCGTTAAGATCTTCCCAACGCACACGTCCGCCCAAACCTAAGGCAAAATAAGGACCGGTTTCGCCTAAGAAGGTCCAGTCGTTGTTCAGGGCATAGGCATAACCGAAACGTACCGGCAGTTCCAGATAGCAAGTGCGGAACTTCACATCATTATCCACACGGGCTCCCTTGCGCTGAAAGAGCAACTGTGTGCGGACATAGCTGTTCTGAATGAGTTCCGAAGCATCGAACAAAGCATTTACACCCACATGGAAGCCGAACTTTCCATCGAAGTCGCTATGCGAGAACGAAGAAGCATTGATACCGGCAACTACACCTAATTTGTACGGAGGAAGTGCGTCAATCAGATTGTTCTGAGCATAAACTACACTACCAGAAGAAAGCAGACCTAAAGTCAAAAGAACAGAAAATAAGATTTTTTTCATCTTAATAACGATTTTAATGAATTAAACTAAAAAAAATACATTTTACGGTGCAAATGTAATGAGTTTTAAGCAAAAATACAAATTTTCAGCCCATTGATTCTTGTTTTTCTTAAAATTTTCGGAGTTTTTTACCGATGAATCGTTTTTTTTACTACTTTTGTGCCGCTATTGCAGAGTAACAAACCCGACTCTGAAGAAACAGTTGACAGTACAAAACAAATAAACATTTTTATGAAAGGAATCGTACTTGCTGGCGGAAGCGGAACCCGCCTCTACCCCATCACCAAAGGTGTTAGCAAACAACTCATCCCTATCTACGACAAGCCGATGGTTTATTACCCTATTTCGGTGTTGATGCTTGCCGGTATTCGCGAAATACTGATTATCTCTACGCCTTACGACCTGCCTGGCTTCAAGCGCCTGCTGGGCGACGGATCGGATTACGGTGTACATTTCGAATATGCCGAACAGCCTTCCCCTGATGGATTGGCTCAGGCCTTCCTGATTGGCGAGAAGTTTATCGGCAACGACAGCGTCTGTCTGGTGTTGGGCGATAACATCTTCCATGGTGTGGGCTTCACGGGTATGCTGAAAAAAGCGGTAAAGGATGCAGAAGAAAACCAGAAAGCTACCGTTTTCGGCTACTGGGTGAACGATCCTGAGCGCTATGGTGTGGCAGAGTTCGACCAACAGGGCAACTGTCTCTCCATCGAAGAGAAACCTGCCCACCCGAAAAGCAACTATGCCGTTGTGGGTCTTTATTTCTATCCGAACAAGGTGGTGGATGTAGCCAAGAAAATCAAGCCTTCTCCACGTGGCGAGTTGGAAATCACGACTGTCAACCAATGGTTCCTCGATGATAAGGAACTGCTTGTGCAGACGTTAGGACGAGGGTTTGCCTGGCTCGATACGGGCACCCACGATTCTCTTTCGGAGGCTTCGACCTTTATTGAGGTCATTGAGAAGCGCCAAGGCCTCAAAGTGGCTTGTCTGGAGGGTATCGCCTATCGTCAGGGCTGGATCGATGAAGCTAAGATGCGCCAGCTTGCTCAGCCGATGATCAAGAACCAGTATGGCCAATACCTGCTGAAGGTAATTGAGGAAATCGACAGAGACGGAAGGAAGACCCTCTAAATCCCCCTTAAAGGGGGACTTTATCCTACTGGGCCAAATATAATATGGAAGAAGAAAGAAATAACCTCTCTCTGAAAACTCCGAAACAATTCAGTTGGCAAGTGGCAGATCCTTTTGACTATAAACTTGCAAAAGATTTTGCCAAAGAAAACCGGAAAAACATGACTGAGGCAGAGGCTGCCTTTTGGCAGATTGCCAAGGGAAACGGATTAGGAGAGAAATGTAGAAGACAATATATAATAGGAAAATATATAGTTGATTTCTTCTTTCGAAACAGCAAGCTTATTGTCGAGATTGATGGAGAATATCACTTTACTGAGGAACAGCAGGAAGAAGATGCAATCCGTCAAGAGTGGTTAGAACAGATGGGCTATAAAATACTGAGATTTACCAACAATCAAATTCTTTTTGATACAGATAATTCAATAAATATCATTAAACAATATGTGCAAAACAGAATCCTCCCCCTTTAAGGGGGAAAAGAGGGGGTCCAGAACCCTTGTTATAACTGGCGGTGCCGGTTTTATCGGCTCACATGTGGTGCGTCTTTTTGTAAATAAGTATCCTGATTATAATATCATCAACCTCGACAAACTCACGTATGCCGGCAATCTGGCGAACCTGAAGGATGTGGAGGGCAAACCGAACTACAAGTTCGTGAAGATGGATATCTGCGACTTCGATGCGTTCTACAAGCTGATGCAGGACGAACACATCGACGGCATCATCCACTTGGCTGCCGAAAGTCACGTTGACCGTTCCATCAAGGATCCTTTCACTTTTGCACGCACCAATGTGATGGGTACGCTGAGCCTCTTGCAGGCCGCTAAGCTATATTGGGAGTCGCTGCCTGAGAAGTATGAGGGCAAGCGCTTCTATCACATCTCGACCGACGAAGTGTATGGCGCTTTGCAGATGGATAAGCCGGAAGGCATCAAGCCTCCTTTCACCACTACCGCTTCAAGTTCGGAGCACCATCTGGCCTATGGTACGGATTTCTTCTACGAGACTACCAAGTACAATCCCCATTCCCCATATTCGGCTTCAAAGGCCAGCTCGGATCACTTTGTCCGTGCTTTCCACGACACCTATGGTATGCCTACCATCGTGACCAACTGCTCGAACAATTACGGTCCTTACCAGTTCCCCGAGAAGCTGATTCCTCTTTTCATCAACAATATCCGTCACCGCAAGCCGTTGCCTGTTTACGGCAAGGGCGAAAATGTACGCGACTGGCTGTTTGTTGAGGATCATGCCCGTGCCATCGACCTCATTTTCCACAAGGGCACGATTGCCGAAACCTACAATATCGGCGGTTTCAACGAGTGGAAGAACATCGACATCATCAAGGTGGTTATTAAGACCGTCGATCGCCTATTGGGCCGTAAGGAAGGCGAGGATCTCGATCTCATCACCTACGTTACCGACCGTCTCGGACACGATGCCCGCTATGCCATCGACTCGACCAAACTCCAGAAGGAACTCGGCTGGGAGCCTTCTCTCCAGTTCGAAGAGGGTATCGAGAAGACCGTGAAGTGGTATCTCGAGAATCAGGCTTGGATGGATAACATCACAAGTGGCGAGTACGAAAAGTATTACGAAAGCATGTACGCTAACAGATAAACAGCATACATAATAAAACTATTGCGCCAAAATATTCCAGCAGGTTCTACCAAGGACTACAATCTGGAATATTTTGGCGTTCTTTTTATTCGCTAACGGGGAAACTACCTGACTTGTCGGTATTGTTCATAATATTGCTGGAAAAGCGGATAGTAGGTTTGGAACAATGCAGTTTGCTGCTGCTCGTTGAGCAAAAGCAACGTGCTTTGCATGAGCGACAGTTTCCGTCCGATTTCGTTGGTACAAGAGCACCGACGCTGCTTGTCAAGTCCCGCCGCCCAATGCAGATAGTCGGTGGTCTGCTCTAAGATCTCTGCCGAAATCCCATTGGCTTCCTCCTGTTTGCCGCAAACACCCAGGCAACGCACCATCGTAAGCGACGGATAATCGTAGGGAATATTGTAGGAAGGCAAGACTTCCATACAGCGCCGAGTGACCAGCAAAGCCCGTTCCGTATCACCCTGCCGAAGCAAAGCGTCGATGAGCCGACTGAACACCACCCGATGCCAATAGCACATCGAAAGACAGGTTTCGTCGAGATAGATGCCCGGCTTGTTGGCGTTGCCCCACTTGAATCGGTTCATCAGGCAATCGAAAGTACGTTCTACATCCACCGAATCCGGACCTCCGCCAGACGGCACCACCTGATAGGCTAAACCGACAGTACGCAAATAGGGCTGCAAGCCCAACGCAGAACCAGAAGAACACGCATAATAGATGGGGCGTTTCCAACCTGTTCGGGCAATACTGTCGATCATCGCCAGCTGCATGATTTCATGCCGTTGCAGATATTGCTTCCCCTCCAGCGAAATGTGCATCGTCGAACAAATACTGTCGCCCGGCAAGGTAAGTTCCTGCTTCTTGAGCAAAGAATAGGCCAGATTGTTGCCGGCATACTGCTCCCGACGGTAAGGAATGGGCAAAGCCGGCGAATCGTAAGCGGGCGACTTCATCTGGTCGATGTACCAATCGACCTGCAGATAGCAAAGATTGCAGGCCCGGGTATCGGTGCGGAAACCTTCCACCTCCATAGCATACCAAAGCGGGAAGGTGTCGTTATCGCCATTGGTAAAGATGATTCCTTCAGGATCGAGCGAAGCCAGATAATTCTGTCCGAAATCGTGTGCCAGATACCTGTCCGAGCGGTCGTGATCGTCCCATGTCTGGCTCACCATCTGCAAAGGTACACCCAGACAAAGCACACAGGCAAGAACCGCAAGGCATAGGTTGCCCGTCTGCGACTTTACCCTCAGCCCACACCTCAGCAAGGCAGCAACGGCGGCAACGCCCATTCCCACCCAGATGGAAAAAGCATAGAACGATCCCGCAAAAGAATAGTCACGCTCTCGCGGCTGGAACGGAGGCTGGTTAATATACACGACAATCGCCATACCTGTCATCAGGAAAAGCATCAGTATCACCAGAAAGCCCTGCTTGCCTTCCCGACCCTTGCTCCATTGCCAGCCGATGCCGAGCAAACCCAGCAGAAGCGGCAGCATATAATAGACATTGTGTCCTTTGTTTTCGGCGATGAAACGCGGCAGATCGGTCTGGTTGCCCACCAGCCATTCGTCGATGAACGGAATGCCCGTAATCCAGTTGCCGCGATCGGCTTCTCCGTTACACTTGAGGTCGCTCTGCCTGCCGCAAAAATTCCAGAAGAAATAGCGCCAATACATGTGTCCCAACTGATAGCGGAAAAAATAGGTCAGGTTTTCGCCGAAGGTGGGCACACGCACCTTGCGCGTTCCTCCCCGAGCTGTCGGCACTTGCACCATCTTGCCCTTGAAGTTGCTCCATTGCTTATAGCCCTGAATATGTTCCGGAAAAGCGTTGCTGTACATTCGCGGGAAGAACATATTATAATCGTATTCGTAAGTCCGCTGCCGGTCGAATTCGTAGTATCGGTCCGGCTCGGATTCATCGAGCTTGACCACCTTGGCATAGAGCGGTGTTCCCTGCCCCTTAGACGCATCGCGTATCACTTCCGACGCGAAAGTCTGTCCGTACAATAACGGACTGCTGCCGTACTGCTCACGATTCAGGTAACGGGCCAACGAAAAGACATTATCGGGCGTATTCTCGTTCATGGGCAGTTGGGCGGACGAACGGATCAGGACTTGTGCATACGTGGAATAGCCGATAAGCAACATCAGCAGCATTGTCACCAGATTAAATGCCAACCGTCCGTTCATCCGCTGCGGAACGTGTCCCTGCCAGAGCACCAACATCGCTCCGACAAGCATGGCGAACAGCAGCAGGAAACAGGCCAGAGCTCCCGTATTGTATCGCCAGCCGAAACCATTGACAAACAACAACTCGAACTTCTGTGCCAGCCAAACCACACCAGGTATCAGCACATACAGAATCAGGCCAATAAGCACGAACGAAAGGAGAACGATGCCTGCCATCTGCCACAATCGCACCTTCCGGCTACGATGGAAGTAATAAATCAGAACGATAGCCGGCAGACATAAGAGATTCAGCAAATGCACGCCAATGGAAAGTCCGACAATATAGGCAATCAGAATCAGGAACCGGTCGGCGGCGACATCGTCGGCCTGCCGTTCCCAATACAGAATCAGCCAGAAGGTTAGCGCAGTCATAAACGAAGAGAAGCCATACACTTCGGCTTCGACTGCCGAAAACCAGAAGGAATCGGACCAAGTATAAACCAAGGCTCCCACTACGCCACTACCCAAAACGACAAGTGCCTGTGCAGCAGAGAGCGATATCTCTGTTCCCTTGCCCCACACCAAGCGTCCGGTTAGTGCGGTAATGGTCCAGAAAAGGAAGAGAATCGTGCCTGCGCTGAACAAAGCCGACATACGATTCATCCAAAGTGCGATTTGTGTCACATCACTTCCTGCGAAGTTGGCAAAGAACCGTCCTGCCAACAGGAAGAAAGTATTTCCGGGCGGGTGTCCGACTTCTCCCTTTGCAGCGCAAGCCACATACTCCGGGCAATCCCAGAAACTGATACTCGGCTCAACGGTCAGCCAATAGGTGACAGCCGCAAGCGCGAAACAAGCCCAACCTGACAACAGGTTGAGACGATTGAATTGTTGGATTTGCATGATGTTGTTCTACCATTTGCAATTTTGCCGCAAAGGTAGGACAACATTCAGAAAACAGCAAAAAAAGAAACTGACATTTGTCTGACAATTGAAGATATGGCCAAAAACAAACACCGCAACAGGCCGGTTTTCGGACTCCCTCACCATTTTCTTGCCCGATAATTTGGAAACATAAAGGAAATAATGTAAATTTGCGGCATGAAACATTTATATTATTTTTCGTTTGGTGGGCTGCTGTTGACAGCCCTCGCAGCCTGCCATAAGGAGCCTGCAAAGGTGACCACCAATCCTTTCGACGAAACCGTCAGCGCTATTGTGGCGCAGATACAAACGCCCAAACTGTCCGACCGGCAATGGGTGTTTCAGGATGAGGCCGACGATAACGGCTGGCATCTGCAGAAACTGCAGGCCGTCATCGACAGCTGCGCAGCACAAGGCGGCGGTACCGTATCGGTCAAGGCGGGGTTGTACCGGCTGAACGGCACGCTGTGGCTGCGCAGTCGCGTTAACCTGCACTTGGAAGCCGATGCCGTATTGCAGTTCAGCGGGCGGGGCGACGATTTTCTGCCTGTGGTGCCGACACGCTGGGAAGGTACCGACCTGATGGGCCGGTCGGCGATGATCTATGCCAACAATGCGGAAGATATTGCGATAACGGGACAGGGAACCATCGACGCGCAAGGCAGCCTGGAAATGGCGGCTTGGGGTATGGTGCCTGGCGAGAACGACTTTACGGAGAACATACACGGTACGCATGGCGAAACGGTGGAAATGGACGATGTGCGCCGTCTGCGCGAAATAGGCACGCCATCCGATACGGCGGTTTTCGTTCCGCTGGCAGATCGCGTATTCGGTAAGGGCACTTTCCTGCGTCCCTGCGCCATCGAGTTCTACAACTGCCGACGCATTCTGGTGGAAGGCATCACACTCAAGGACAGTCCTTTCTGGTGCATCCATCCGCTGTACAGCCAGCATATCACGGTACGTGATGTGACCATCCGGAGCCACAACCCGAACAACGACGGCTGCGACCCGGAATCTTCGTCGGAGGTGCTCATCGAACGCTGCACCTTCCAAACGGGCGACGATGCGATTGCCATCAAATCGGGGCGCGACCTGGACGGACGCCGCGTGGGCCGAGCTTCGCACAACATCGTGATCCGCAACTGCCTGTTCCAGTCGGAGTGCAACGGACTCTGCATCGGCAGCGAGATGAGCGGTGGCGTGCATCATGTGTATGTCGATTCTGTCCGTATCGGCCAAGTGAAAAACGGATTGCTGTTCAAGTCGAACAAGGATCGCGGCGGCTATATCCGCAATGTGTGGGTCCGGAACATCGAATTGCAAGAGGCACAAGGCGCTGTGCTACGCTTCGAAAACAACTATTTCGGCTATCGCGGCGGTCAGTCGCCCGCCCAATATGAAGATTTTCGCATCGCTCAGGTGCATGCCCGCAAGGCGCAGGCCTACGCTATTTACTTCGACGGTTTGGAGGAACTGCCGATGCGCGACATCAAGGTCCGGGATTTCGAGGTCGATTCGGCCACACATGCATACTATCTTTTCCATGTAGATGACTACCGGTTCGAGAACTGCCGCGTGAATGGCGACACGCTGCCTGAACGTCCGGCATTGAGTGAGGTTCGCCAGATGTGCGACGTATGGTAAGATGAAGAAAATCGGACTTTTCAGCGATACGCACGCTTGGTGGGACGATCGCTACCTGAAGTATTTCGCCCCGTGCGATGAAATCTGGCTGGCTGGAGACGTGGTGGACGAAACTATCTGCGACCGGCTGGAGGCCACCGGGAAGACCTGCCGGATTGTGTGGGGCAACGCCGATCCGCAGTCGATGCGTCTGCGCTACCCCAAAGACCAGCGCTTCACCTTGGAAGGCGTTTCGGTTTGGATGACGCACATTGGCGGCTATCCGGGACGTTGGCCGCGAGACCTCTATAGTTCGCTCCGCGCTAATCCGCCCATGCTTTTCGTGTGCGGTCATTCCCATATCTGCAAGGCTGTCTTCGACCACAACCTAAACACTTTGGTACTCAATCCGGGCGCCGCCGGCACCTACGGACAACAGGTGCAACGCACCCTCATGCGCTTCGAGCTCGACAACGGCCAGATCAGGAATCTGGAAGTCATCGAACTGGGATGAACTACACTTTTCCAAGATTTGCAATATTTCCTGCGGTGAGCGACCAATGCTGAAAAGGCTGGCATTTGCAGGCTCCGAGAGCCAACACTTGTTCCCTCCCGGACATCGCACGTGCAGACTCCTGAGACAGCAAATCAGGGTGTTCCGACCTTTTTTACCGCCTTACTGAGAAAAACTTTTTCTCTAACTGGGCAGCAAATTTTCTCTAACTGGGGAGTAAAAACTGGGTAGTGAAGAAAGTTTTTAAGAAAAACCAAACTTTTTATCCCGACTGTTATAATATGTCGAAGATTTTTTGTATCTTTGCCCCGCTATTATTAAGATAAAGATGAACGACAATTTCGCTATCCAGCTCTTTGAGGGCAAGAAAGTACGCTTCGTTTGGGACGAAGAACAGGAAAAATACTATTTCGCAATAGTGGATATAGTACAGGTGTTAACCGATAGTGCAGATTATCAGACCGCTCGCAAGTATTGGAAAGTATTGAAAGGCAGATTGTTAAAAGAGGGAAATGAAACGGTAACAAATTGTTACCAGTTGAAATTACCCGCCGCTGACGGGAAGCGCCGCAAGACGCAAGCAGCTGATTTAAAGGGCATTTTAGCGTATTGCTCAGGAAGGCGGCAATGTGGCAAGAGATGCACGGCAGACAATGGAGCGACGTCTTGGCCGTTCTGTGGTATCTCCGGAACGTGCTTCTGATTATATCAAGTCTATTGACAGTACAGCTCATGACACAATGGAACTTGAAAAAAGAGAAGAATAATAGATGCAATAATTATGGATAATCAGATATTCAATCAAGCCATCGCTGAAGCGGTTTCCGTGCTGAACCGAGGAGGCGTCATTCTCTACCCGACCGATACGGTTTGGGGCTTGGGGTGCGATGCCACCAACAGCGAAGCGGTGCGCAGAATCTATGAGATCAAACGTCGCGAAGACAGCAAATCGATGCTCTGCCTGTGCGATGCCATCGGTCGTGTAGATTACTATTTCCAAAACATTCCCGACATCGCCTGGGACCTTTGGGACGTGGCCGACAAGCCGCTGACGCTAATTCTGCCCCGAGCCCGTAATGTGGCTCCCGAACTGATTGCTGCAGACGGCACGATGGGCATGCGTCTGACGAAGGAAAAAGTGAGCCAGACACTTTGCGCCCGATTGAAGAAACCGTTGGTCAGCACATCGGCCAACATTAGCGGACAACCTACCGCCCGCTGTTATGCCGACATCAGTGAAGAAATCAAAAAGGCTGTCGATTATATCGTTCCCCTCCGACAGGAAGAGACCGAGAACCCAGCACCATCGGGCATCATCAAAGTGGGCGACGGCGGATTGATTCAAGTAATCAGATAAAAGAAACAGACAATGAAATGGTTTGAGTCCTTGCTCAAGTGGCGCGACAAGCACCTGACGGAACAGCAGTTAGTGCTGATCCTGGCCTTCCTGACCGGATTGGGGGGAGCCGTTGCTGCGCTTGTGCTGAAATGGCTCATCCATTCGTTCCAGCATCTGCTCACCTTCTCGTTCATCGACGGCGCCAACTTCCTCTACCTGCTCTGGCCGGCAGTCGGCATCCTGATTGCAGGCATTTATGTGCGATATATCCTGAAAGACGATATTTCGCACGGCGTCACCAAGATCCTGTACGCCATCTCGCAAAGGAAGTCCATCATCAAGCTGCATAACATCTATTCGAGCGTGCTGGCTTCGAGCGTCACCATCGGCTTCGGTGGATCGGTGGGTGCAGAGGCGCCTATCGTGCTGACAGGTTCTGCCATCGGTTCGAACCTCGGACGGAAATTCCGCCTCGACCAGCACACCATGATGATTCTGCTGGGATGCGGCGCTACGGCAGGCATTGCGGGTATCTTCAAGGCTCCGATTGCCGGCTTGCTGTTCACCATCGAGGTGCTGATGCTCGACCTGACCGCCTTCTCCATCATGCCGCTGCTCATCTCGTCGGTGACAGCCGCCTCGGTGGCTTATGCCGTTGACGGACCCAAGGCGATGTTCAGCTTCAACGATGTGATGGATTTCAACGTCGATCGTATCCCGTTTGTTATCCTTTTGGGCATCTTCTGCGGCTTCGTTTCGCTCTATTTCACCCGTACAACATTTCTGGCTGAAGACTGGTTCAAACGGATCCGGAATCCATGGACGAAATGGGTTTGCGGCGCACTTTTCCTGAGCGTATCCATCTTCTTCCTGCCGCCCCTTTATGGCGAAGGCTACGAAAGCATCCAGCACCTCTATAACGGCAACAATCTGGAAATCACCGAAAACTCAATCTTCCACGCGCTGGTGAACTTCACAGGCTCGGACGGCATTCCGAACACGCAGTTTCTGACGCTTTGTGTGTTCATCATCCTGCTGATGCTCACCAAGTCGTTTGCCACAGCAGCCACCAATGCGGGCGGCGGCGTGGGCGGAACCTTTGCCCCTTCCCTCTTTTTGGGCAACTTCGCGGGCTTCCTCTTCGCCTTTGTGCTCAATCATCTGGGCTATTTCACCTTCCTGCCCACACCTAACTTCGCCGTGATGGGTATGGCCGCCGTGATGAGTGGCGTGATGCACGCGCCGCTGATGGGCGTCTTCCTGTCGGCCGAACTGACCGGTCGCTTCGACCTCTTCCTGCCGCTGATGATTGCTTCGTGTCTATCGTATGGCACCATCCGCATCTTCGAACCCTATTCCATCTACACGCGACGTCTGGCTCAGAAGGGCGAACTCATCACCCACCACAAAGACAAAGCGGTGCTCACGATGCTCCATCTGGAGGACTTCGTCGAAAAAGACTATCAGGTGGTTTCGCCCGATATGCGCCTGGGCGAACTGGTGAAGCTGGTTTCCGAAGCGCGGCACAACACTTTCCCGGTGTGCGAGGCAGACGGACACTTTTTGGGCATCGTCACCCTCGACGATATCCGCAACATCATGTTCCAATCCCGACTGTACAATCGCATGAAAGTGGAAGACATCATGATCGGTCCATTGGCCCGCATCCGTCCGGAAATGAACATGGCGGAAGTCATGAACCTCTTCGACAACACCAATGCCTGGTCGCTCCCCCTCATCGACCAATCCGGCCAATATCTCGGTATGCTCTCCAAGAGCCACATCTTCCGCAGCTACCGCGATATGCTCAAAACGTTCAGCGAAGACTAAAATTTTGGCCGTTTCATTTAATCGATTAAACAAAACGACCAAAAATCGTAAAATATAAGTTAACCTAATCAGGAATCACTTCTTCTCCTCCTCATCGAAAGCCTCATCTGCCATAGTTGTGCAACGGATATTTTTCTTTTGCATTTAAATATTCAAGTACACTTCTCCAATCAGGGAACTTCTCCGAACCGAACTCTATCCATTCACCAGAGAACTCACTTGTTCCATTCTTGCCTCGGTCATCTATCAGATAGTCGCCCTGACACAAGTCCTTTCGATGGGTGATAACCATACGCTTGTGGAAAACGTCATCAAGATATTGCGTTACCCACTTCACCTTATCCGACCAAGCGGAAGGATTCTTCCAAGGAGCAGTGGAGAGGATAAACAAGTCGTAGCGCTTCTGCAACTCGTGCATTGCTTCTATGGCTCCAGGCATTGGCTTCATCAGTCCGAACAGTCCTGGTATCTCATCCAAGCGACCTTCATACTCCTGCTTCACCTCTTCGCTGACCTGAGCCAGCCCCGAATCGAAATCCACCAGCACATTATCCATATCCACGAAGATACGCTTCTTATGCACAATGCCCTTGTCTCGCTTATCGTAGTTGTCTCGCAGTTCTGTGAGTATCTTCGATGGGTACAGCCCATTTGAACGTATATCCAGCGTATTTGCGTCAGAGTCATAGAAATCTATCAACTGATGACCATTTCTTGTTGTTGCGTTATAATCTTCCATTGTCCAATTTTTTAACTTGATGTAATAAGGGAGTAAAAAATCACTTTCTCACGTTCCTTGAACACTTCATTAGGCATCGGTTCTTTTCCATCCACTTCTGTCTTGTACTGACAGAAGGCATCGATTCTTTCTATGTCAAGCATCTTACCACCCTCCTTTATGTTTCTTCTTGCGCGTATAAATTTTATCCGACTTGTGGATTTTGTTATGCGAATGGAAACCTGGGCCAAGCAGTTCCTTCACCTGATAATAGGCGTCATGGCCTCCATGGTTCACTTGTTCCATCAAGGCTCGATACTTCTCAAGGAAGTCCTTTTTCGCATCCCAAGTAATTGTTGGCGGTTTCATCTGCACAAAGGTACGAAAAATAATTGAGAGTCCTCCATACTGCCATCCAAAAACGTTATACCTTGACCCTTATAATCTCTTGGATATAATGAGCAAGAGCCGAGACCGCTTCTTCGCAGCCCCGGCTCTCGCTCATTCATTATAAAATTTCATCCAATCGTTATTTGTTAGAAAATCTCGTCACACCCGTATAGGTATTTATCAATAATGTTCGAAATCAAAGTGAGTGGAATTCTGTGGTCGTATCCATATGACATGATTCTATGAGGACTATTATCGGACTCAGGCGAAAAACTGTACTTGGTAATCAACCAGTCTTCAACAATAATACTCCTTATACCTTTTTGCAAACTTCCTTAGTCCTTCACGGAGTTTTATCTTTGGAGTAAACGCAAAGTCATGCTCTAAGGCTGTTGCATTCACATACATCGTGGTCATATCGTCAGGCTGCATAGGAACCAACTTTTTGTGAGTCTCGAAGTTAAAATCAGCTGGTAGGACTCCTACCCTGACCAGTTCCTCTTGCAGGGTCTGTACGAAGTCCAGTAGGTTCTCTGGCTGACCACTACCTATATTATATATAGCGTATGGAGGAATGGGAAGAAGACAAGGACTATTTCTAATTTTCTTCAAAACAGTCCTATAAAAAGACATACGTCAGGATGACAAGAAGAATCATTACCACTGAAAGGGCGAATAGAATTATCTTCATCCATTTGTCAGCACTGCGTCGGAAGGCTATCGAAGAGAGGCTCTGCCGCTTGAAGCGAGAGCCATAGT
>JAFSKF010000047.1 GCA_017449065.1 Bacteroidales bacterium | reverse complement strand
GGCGACGTGTTCAGCCGAGCAGTACTAATCACCCGAACACTTCTTTTTAGGAACAGGGACAAGACAGAAAAAGTCGAGTCATGATAACGGACAGACATACGTTCTTACTGTTTTTCGAAATGAATTTCTTCAATAGGTCAACTTGCTGTATGGTGTAAAGGTAGCACGCGAGATTCTGGTTCTCTCAGTCTGGGTTCGAATCCTGGTACAGCAACAACTAATTTTTTAGAGCGATAAGGCCGGACAGCGTAAGCTGCCGGACAACTATTGAAAGCAAAAATGCTTTCCATAGCATGCAGGAAGCAAGTTCCTGACGACCATTGAAGCCGAAAGGCTTTCCAAAGTAAGGCCGTTATAGCGCAAGGGCTCCACCTCTTACCATTCCGAACAGAGAAGTTAAACCTTGCAACGCCGATGGTACTGCCAACGCGGGAGAGTAGGAAGCGGCCACCTTACGGGAGACTCTGGAACGGAAGTTCCGGGGTCTCTTTTTTCGTAAGTGCGCCGCTTTCAACGTTGCTCAGACGGTGGGCGGTCACCTTACGGGGAGGGTTCCGGAAACCGGGACTCTCTTTTTTGTTGCCATCAAGAAAAACACATTAAGTACTCCGTGAAAGACAGACGCTTTTTTGAATCTCGATCAGATTCCTGATTTTTTCTTCTGAGTTGCCGCTGCTTCTCAGGGAAGCATTTCAAATCTTCCGTGGTTCGTTCTGACGGAATCGGCAGCAACTCCGGAGCGCTGGAAACCGTTTCCGCTGTGTCGGCAGCAACTCCGGAACGCTGGAAACTGTTTCCGCTGCGTCGGCAGCAACTCCGGAACACAGGAAACTGTTTCTGCTGCGTCGGCAACAACTCCGGAACACAGGAAACTGTTTCTGCTGCGTCGGCAACAACTCTGGAGTGTAGGAAATCGTTTTCAGCTACCTTCTCAGACCTCAAGTACTTGCAATGCTAAGGTGAACAGGACAGATAAAAGAAAGAGTCGAAGGTTTAGTTGCCACTTGTTCTTTATATCGGAATTTGCGAACTTCTATGTGTATGTAGTACCGTATTCGAGACCCATACGTAAGGTGCAATGAGAGGGGTTTGGGGATAACCTCCCCTGCATCTACTCTATTTGTTGGGGATAGGACTGATTGGGTTAATGGGTCTTATGGGGTAAACAAAAACTCCGTCTGTCGAAAAACAGGCGGAGTTTTTGTTTAAAGAAATACTTATCAGTCGTTTTCTTCAAGACCACTGTAACGAACACCATAGATACGATAGCCGGCATGGCCGTAGGCATTGGTGTAGTATTCGTTAGCATCAGGATAATAGACCTCGAATGAGATTGAATCGGCTACACTGCCATTATTCTGATGGCCACCATTCTTAATAATCTTTCCGTTCTTAATGGTGATTGCTTTTCCATACCAGACGTCTTCTGTGGCATCTGTACTAAAAGAAAGTCCATTGACTGTGCATTCAACCTGAAATCCATAATAGGGGTTACCGCCAATTAAGAAAGTTGAAAGATCTGTATCCTGTACAAACATCTTAGTCGAGGAGTTTTCAACGGTATTAAATGTCAATACTTTGAAACGTCCACCATAGAAATCTTCGTAACCATCAATTACGTCCCCATTTGCGTCGATACCATCAGCCCAAACATACCACTCTCCGGCAGAAGCCTCAGTAGCAGTTCCGCCAACAGCATCCTTATCGCCAAGGAACTCATCATCGCAAGAGGAAAGCATCGCAACCCCTGCGAAAAGCATTACTGTATATAAAACCTTTTTCATAATGTTCAATTGTTGTTTTAATTATTCAACAGGAACGAGCGTTGAAATCGTCGGCCAATCGGTTGTTAGAGTAATGACTCCAGTGGCAGGATCAAAAGCACCTGACTCAAGAGCAACCGCATATGAGGAACCGAAATACCAAGAACGTGACTCACTTACGAGCGAGATTGTATTGTCGGCATTGAGTGCCAAAGTAGCTTCGTTGTGGAAATCGTAAGTCGGTTCATATCCTGGATAGATGCCATTCCAATAGTAACCTGTGAGCAAATCATCGATATCGTATGTGCCGTCACCGTTATTTGTAATCACTGTAGGTGTACCATAGTAGTGACGTGTGCCAGCGGTATTCTGTACTTCAGCCAAATAGACATTGTCAAAATTACCGGGGTTGTTAACGATAACAGTACGAGTAACAGCAGAACTGAACCCATCTTCGTTTACACATGAATAAACAACACGATAGACACCTACTTGAGAAGCATTGATATTAGAAGATACTTCTACTCGATCGGTAACATCTTGTCCGTTAAGAATTGCCGTGTAACCAGGCTCGGAGTAAGAGCTACCGAGATTCACAACGACCTGACCCCCTGTGAGGTTAATAGTTGCATAGTAGGTGGTACGTGTGAGTCCTTCGGTATCATCCGATTCGCAAGCAGTAAAAGCGACCGCAATCACTGCAAGCATTAGTAATTTAGAAAAATATTTTTTCATAATTATTCTCAGAATTAAATATTGTTTTAACTACCCAGCAATTACTCTGCCCAGAAAACAGGAACCGTATGGCCTGGGAACGTTGGAGCATTTGCATTGCGAGCGGTTGAAGACTCGGCATACGGCCAGCGCTCCAAGAGCTTGTTAGCACCAATTTCAGAACGAACGTTCTTCGGAGTGTAAATGGTGCCTGGAACATAGCTTGAGGGGTCAAGAACCGAACCATTGTCGAAGTTTGCTCCTGATACTGATGGATTTTCAAAGGTTGGATAATCGAGACGACGCATCTCGCACCAAGCCTCAAAGCCATTGAAACCAGCATTAGCTACCCACTTGGCTACACCGATTACCTTCTTCCAATTGCTTTGATCGTAAGGGAACTGGGCAATATTGGCATCGGCGCCGGGAACACCGCTGGCATCGAAGGAAGCCTGAACAGCAGCAGCATAATGTGCGGCAGCATTCGTAGCGTCATTCTTTTTGGCATAGTATTCAGCGAGGTAGAACTCTACATCACTCAGAGAGAGGATAACAACCGGCATATCGTAGGAGGCTACTGGACGGCTGAAGTAGGCGGCATCGCAAGTGGTTCCTGAAGCATCGACAGTTCCTTGAAGAATCTGCGTATTGCTTGAAATGTAACCATTATAATTGCCATTGCTGCCAGTTGTCCAGAACGCAGCTACACGTGGATCGGTGTAAGTGCCTTGAATCATGGTTCCCAAAATAGCAATGTTTGGTACAACATTGATCTGAGTTGAACCGAAGTTAGTAGCAAATTCTTCGGCATAGAAAGGAGATTCAGAACCGGCTTCAGAGGTCCAGCATCCAGCCCACTGTACATCGCTGGTGATGAAGTTTCCTTCAGCTACCAAAGCGTCCAGGTTGCTCTGTTGTGCACTCAACTTATCCACAGAACGAGTCAGCAAACGCAATTTCAAAGAATTGGCGAACTGAATCCATTTGTCGGCTTTCTCACCCGGATATAGGAAGTTAGTGCAAACAACATCTCCAGCAGAAGCCTGAGCAATAGCGGCGTCCAATTCGGCAATCAGTGCCTCATAGATGTCTTTGCCGTTATCGTAGGTCGGAGAAGAAGAACTGCCGAAAGCTTCACTGAAAGGAACTTCGCCATAGCAGTCAACTAATGCCTGATAGGCAAACACACGCAAGGTGGTAGCAGCCAGAAGGGTTCCGTTATCACCCTGAGCGACGGACTTTTCGATAATGGTCTGAGCATTACCCAACACACGCTGCATCATCTGGGTATAAGTGCTGCTTGAACGTGTGGCCGAAATATAGAAAGCCGAATAATCGACATAGTTCGATGTGCCGAACTCCTGTGCATAGTGCTGTGCAAAATAACCGCCGGTGATACGCATGAAGTCGCCGTATGAGGCAGCGAGGTTCATTTCGACAGCTGGCATAATCATGTCCGAGGTAACCACCTCAGCAGAGGGAGCGTTCGGATCGGTGTTGATGTCCAGATAGTCATCGCAGCTTGCGGTTGCGAGACCCAGGGCTACAGCACTCAAAATATATATTTTTTTCATAATGATATGCTATTATTAATAATGTGTACTCTCGCAAATTAGAATTTCACGTTGATGTTGAAGCCGTAAGTGCGGCAAGAAGGGTTCGAATAGAGTTCTCCGAACTGTGTGGCAAGGTCACCATAAGCTGCCTGACTAACAGTCGTGTTCTCAGGATCGAGGAAGCGGTTGTCTTTGGCTGTCCAAGTAAAGACGTTGTTAACGAAAACACCGACGTTGACTGATGACAGATACAATGGATTCAGCCACTTGCGAGGTAAATTGTAAGAAAGACTTATGTTACGGAGTTTTACATACGAACGATCCAGGAGGTAGAACTCACCGCCGAGGCCTGCACCATAGTCGTTGAAATAATCCTGATAGCTGCCATCGGTATAAACGATAGGAGTGGTGTTTGGCGATGAAGTGCCATCACCATTGTCGATAACAGAATTCGGGATGATGAATGGGCGACGTTCGTTGTAAGTCGTTACATCTGCATTACCTGTGAACTGCATCAGGTTGCGGGTACGGGAGAACATATAACCGCCGTGACGGATATCGAGCTGAGCGCTCAAAGTAACGCCGTAAGCCGTAAGACTTGTGTTGACACCACCGCTCCATTTGTTATTCATGTTCTTGTGTGTATCCATAACCTCAGAACTGAGAACCGGCTGACCATAGTTGTCCACAACCATCTGGCCCTTGCCTTCATAATTGTAAAGCAACTGTCCGTTCTCATCAAGTGTACCATCTGTGTAAGCTGGCAGGTAGGTGTAGAACTCACCCATAGCCTTGCCTTCTTCGGCATACATATAAACGGCATCGTTACCGGCAGAGAAGTTATAGATAGCAGTCTTGCCGCCTTCCAGAGACGATGGCATAGAGATAACCTTGTTGACATTCTTCGACCAGTTGAAGTCCAAGGTCCACTTCCAGTTTCGGGTCTGAATCGGTACGGTATTGATGACAAGTTCCACACCACGGTTGCGAACTTTACCGAAGTTGGTTACCTGAGAGCTGTAGCCGGTAGCAGGGTCAACCGGAAGGGTGAATATCTGGTCGTCAGTCTCACGATTATAATAGGTAAAGTCAACACCGAAACGGCCGTCGAAGAAACCGAGGTTGGTACCTACCTCAAACTCGGTGGTCATTTCTGGCTTCAAACTTGTAGAACCGGCGGTAGCTTCTTTCTGGAAAGCATTGACACCACTCATTGGGAAGTTAGCGATGCCACTGCCATAATAACCATTGGCAAAAGCCTGAGTATAGGCTGCATTAATCATGTATGGATCGGCATCGTTACCGGTCTTACCAATAGCGAGACGAACCTTGCCAAAGGTCAGAATATCATTCTTGGGAAGATCTTCAGTAAACAGGTAAGAAACAGTAGCACCTGAATAGAAGAAGGAATTGTCATCTTGTGGCAGGGTAGAAGACCAGTCGTTACGAGCAGTGAGATCGAGGAAGACTTTCTCTCCCCAGGAGAGGTTCACATTGCCCCAAAGACCTACCAGACGACGCTTTGACTGACCTTCAGAAATTGTAGTCTTGGTAGCACCGTTAGAAAGATCCCAGAATCCGCTGTGGAAAGTCAGTTCATCGGTTTCTGTTGCTAATGAAGTGGCATAACGCTCATTTACGTTCAAACCGGCTGTGGCATTTACATCCAGATTGTTGTCAACAAAGGCACTGTGGTAGTTAGCCATCACATCATGGTTAATTTCGTAACGACGGCCATAGCTGGCAGATACAAAACCGGCCTGATTCATGTTCGATGGAGCATAGCCCATATTATCGTCGATCAACGCATCGTCCAAAGCAATTTCCGGATAACCGATCTTGCGATCATAATCGGTATAGTCAAAACCAAAACGATAGGTTAAAGTAACATCCTTGTAAGGCTTGATATCCACCTGTGCTTTACCGAATACCTGCTTGGAATCAGTGTGGTTATAGTTGTTCTCAATGGCCCAATATGGATTGGTGATACCATAAGGGGTCAGGTATGCCTCAGGTGTATTGAAAGCATCGGATGTATTTTTGAGATCGCGGATAGAAATATCGCGAGGCATTTCCCACAAACCATCGATTACGGAAGTACCTTGGAAGGTGCCTACAGCATCAAGTTTCGATTTGGCGAAGTTCATGCTGCCGCTAACCTTAAGCCACTTGCTTGGCTCGTAGCTTGAGCGCAAAGCGATGGTATTACGTTCCAGTTTATCAGCATCAGTTGGCATGATACCATCCTGATCTGTATAGTTGTAAGAAAGGAAGTAAGTCATCTTGCCATCCTCGCTCACGCCATTGATACTGGCGTTGTGTGTCTGGTTAATACCGGTTTCGAAGAACTCACGAACGTTATCCTTTACAGCACTATACTCGTGAATCCGCTGAGAGTGATTCCAGATGGGGCCATAAACTTGAGTGGAGCCATCGAAAGCAGGTCCCCAAGAACCATTTTCAATGTAAGTCTGAACACCATTCCAACCCTGACCGAACTTATTCTGGAAAGAAGGCAAATAGCTAACTTGATTAGCCTGCCAACCATATGAATACTCGATCTGATAGTTGCGGCCTATGCCACGCTTACCCTCTTTAGTGGTTATCAGGATGACGCCATTGGCAGCACGTGAACCATAGAGGGCCGTAGCGGCAGCACCTTTTAAAACGGTCATAGAAGCGATGTTTTCAGGAGCAATATTGCCGATACCGCCGGCCTGAAGGTTCTGACCTTGTGAAGAAACGACTGTCTGCTGCATAGGTACACCATCCACAACATAGAGAGGCTGGTTGGAACCATTGATAGAACTGAAGCCGCGAATGATGACGTTGTTGGTAGCACCTGGAGCACTGGATTGCGCACTAACCTGCATACCGGCAACCTTGCCCTGCAATGAAGTCATGGCGTTGGCATTGTTGCCAACAGTGATGTCACTTGCTTTCAGCGTGGTTGCCGAGTAGCCTAAAGATTTTTCGCTACGGCTGATTCCTTGAGCCGTAACGACTACATCATCGAGTACCTGGCTGTTGGCCAACAGGCGAACATAGAGAGGTTTGTCGCCACGCTGCAACGGCACATCCTGAGTAGCCATACCCACATACGAAACAGTGATCGTAGTGGCATCTGAAGGAACATTGAGGGAGAACTTGCCGCTGTAGTCAGTGGTGGTGCCGGTCTTCGTGCCTGTAACCAACACAGTTGCACCAATGATAGGCTCTCCATCTTCAGCTGAGATGACGCTTCCCTTTACGTTTCTTTGCGCCATCAACATCGATACCCCGAATGTGAGGCAAGCGATGATAGAAAGGAGTTTTCTCATAAACTTGTTTTAAAATATTAATGAACACTAAAATTGAATTATCTCTGGTTTCTTGAATGGTAGCAACAGACGTGCACTTCGTCCAATTGCTACTGAACGAAGCGGAAGCTTGAATCTTGTAAGCGGAATAAACCGGTCGTTAAAAATCCGCAACAAATTGCCACTTTTTGCTTGTTCCTCCATTTTACAAAAACTTTGACAATAGCAACCGCAAAGATAAACACTTTTTTACAATTATAACAATTTTTGTGACAAAAAAAGTGAAATTTTAGCAAAAAATACCTATTTTTTTGTAAAAATTGGAAAAAAGAGCATCATAAAATGGCAAAATATTGCATTTGGAAAGTATTTCGACCAATATTTCTCTATTTGAAGTCTCTATAGAAAAGTCAAATATTGTTCTCGAAGCCAATTCTGCAATTTGTGGCATATCCGGCTTCGCATTATTAACAACTAAATACTTGTTATCTCCTAATTACATTAAATTGAAAATGGTTTACGGTTACATCAGAGTCAGTACCGACAAACAGACTGTTGAAAACCAGCGCTACGAAATTAAAGCGTACTGCGAAAAACAGCACCTTGTGATTGATGACTGGATAGAAGAAACTATCAGTGGTACTAAAAACTACACCAAGCGACAACTTGGGAATCTTTTGAAGAAAGTCCACAAAGGAGACATGATCATCTGCAGCGAGCTATCCCGACTCGGCAGGAGTCTTTTTATGATTATGGAAATCCTGAATATCTGCATGACCAAAGAATGCAGGGTTTGGACCATCAAAGACAATTATCGGTTGGGTGAAGACATCCAAAGTAAGGTATTAGCGTTCGCCTTTGGCCTGTCGGCAGAAATTGAACGCAACCTGATCAGCCAACGCACCAAAGAAGCCTTGGCAAGAAAGAAAGCAGAAGGCTGCGCTATTGGCAGACCGAAGGGTCAGAAGAACAGTCCTAACAAATACAAACTGTCGGGAAAAGAAGACCAGATCAGGAAACTGCTCAAGAAAGGAGTTTCTTTGCGAAAAATCGCAAAAATCTGCAAAGTGGACAGAACTACTCTCTCCCGCTTCATTGCAATGAAAGGATTAGCCGACAATTAACGACCAATTAAATTCCGCCGCTTTTTTAGAGAATATTCGAGAACAAAATTAGTGTTAATTACATATTTTTAAACTAGATTTATGCGAAAACTCTTTTCTCTCATCGCTTGTCTCGCAATCGGGACAACGATGTTGATGGCTCAGACCAAGGTTGTTACCGGTCGTGTCATCTCAAGTGAAGATGGAGAACCAGTCTTTGGCGCTACAGTTGTTGTTCCAGGTACAACTAACGGTACAACGACTGATGCCGACGGCAACTTCTCTCTTCGAGTTCCAGAAAGTGCCAAGGCCCTTACTGTTTCATACATTGGCCTTGCTTCCGAGCAGGTAACTATCACTGGCAAACCGCTGAAGGTTACCTTGAATCCGGACATGGAGGTTATTGACGAAGTCATTGTAACCGCTTATGGTACTTCAACCAAGGGAACCTTTACCGGTTCTGCAACCACCATTAAGGCTGAGAAGTTGCAGGATATCCAGGTTTCTAACGTATCGGAGGCTTTGACGGGTACTGCCGGTGTGCAGGTTCAGAGCGCCAATGGTCAGCCTGGTACCGCTGCTACCATCCGCGTGCGTGGTGTAGGTTCTATCAATGCTGGTTCAAGCCCGCTCTACATTGTCGATGGAGTTCCTTTCGATGGAGATCTTTCTTCTATCAACTCTGCCGATATCGAGTCGCTGACCGTATTGAAGGATGCTGCTTCTACCGCTTTGTATGGTGCTCGTGGTGCCAACGGTATTATCATGGTTACCACCAAGCGCGGTAAGTCGGGCAAGGCTGTGGTTAACTTCGATGCCAAGTTCGGTGCTAACCAGCGTCAGACCAAAGGCTACGATGTGATGACCTCTCCGAAGCAATATCTGGAGACCCAGTATGTAGCTCTCTACAATGCTGCTGCTATTGGTAATGGTTTGGATCCAGTTTCAGCCAATGCTTATGCCAACTATTTGATGAATGGTGCCGGCAATGATGGTACCAACGGTTCTACCGGTTATAATATTTATACTGTACCCACGGGCGAGAACCTCATCGGTATCAATGGTAAGTTAAATCCTAATGCCACTCTCGGTTATACCGACGGCACTTACTACTTCACCCCAGACCGTTGGGATGATGCTACTTTCAAGAAGCACTCACACCAGCAGTATGATCTCTCGGTTGCAGGCGGTAACGACAATGGCAGCTACTATATTTCTGCCGGTTACTTGAACGACGAGGGTATCATCTCCGGTTCCGGTTTCGAGCGTATCTCTACTCGTTTCAAGGGCGATTATCAGGCCAAGTCATGGTTGAAGGTCGGTGCTAATATTTCTTATAGCTACGCTAACAACAGTTACCCAGATGAGCAGACTACAACCAACTCTTCCGGAAATGCTTTTTATGGTGCTAACTTCATTGCACCGATCTATCCTCTCTATGTTCGCAATGCAGACAAATCTATCAAGTATGTGAACGGCAAGCCTGCTTACGATTACGGTCAGTCAACCGATGCCGGTCGCAACCGTGCCTTCATGGGTATGATGAATGCTGTAGGCGATTTGGCTTACAACTACCGCAAGTATAAGATGGATATCCTTTCTGCCAACGGTTTCTGGGAGATCCTTCCTTATAAGGGAGTATCTATCCGTGGTACCTATGGCTTGGATCTGGATAACACCCGTTACGATAACCTCGGCAATGCCTATATGGGTAACTCTGCTGCCTACGGCGGTTCTGCCACACAGGAGCATATGCGTACCTACGGTTTCACTCAGCAGTATCTGGCAACTTATGCCAATACATTTGCCGACAAGCATGCCGTTGACGTAACGCTCGGTTACGAAGGTTATCAGTATCAGTACAACTACATTGAGGGCTACAGCACCAAGTTGTATGATGTTGACAGCTACTTCCTCTCGAACACTTCCGGCAACAAGTATATCTACGGTGGTGAGGATAACTATTCTACACAGGGTATCTTCGGACGTGTTAACTATGCTTTTGACGAGAAGTACATCGTGAATGCTTCTATTCGTCGTGATGCTTCTTCACGTTTCTCTGAGGATAACCGTTGGGGTACTTTCTGGTCGGCTTCTGCTGCCTGGTTGCTGAGCAACGAGGAATTCATGGAGGATCTCTCTTTGATTGACATGTTGAAGTTCAAGGCTTCTTTCGGTGAAACCGGTAACGATGCCATCGGTAACTACTATGCTTATATGGATCAGTACTCTATTTCAGGTGCTGATGGTGTCTGGTCGGATGGTACTCTTTCTTACAAGGGTAACCCTGATCTGACTTGGGAGACTTCTCAGTCTTGGAACGCTGGTTTCGACTTCTCTGCTTTCCATCAGAAGTTGAACGGTTCTATCGAGTACTGGGGCCGCAAGTCGAAGGACATGCTTTACTATAAGCCAGTTGCATCTTCAAACGGTTATTCTGAGATTCCTATGAACGTAGGTTCGATGACCAATCAGGGTGTTGAAATCGATCTTGACTACACCATTTTGAAACAGAAGAACTATGGTTTGAGCGTTCATGCCAATGCTACCTATATTCAGAATGAGATCAACGAACTGCACAAGGATTTGAAGGGTAAGTTGATTAGCGGTTCTTACATCTACGAAGAGGGCAAGTCTCGCTACCACATGTATCTGGTTAAGTCTGCCGGCGTACTGAACGGTGCTGCCGATCCAAACAACGACGGTATGGCTCTCTATTGGGCTAAGAACACCGGAGAAAGCGATTTGACCGATGTTTACGGTAACACAATTGCTCCTGGCCAGGAATATAAGACTGTTAACTGGAGTACAGCCAACTCAACCAACCGTCATTCAACCAAGAACCTTCTGCCAAAATGGTATGGTGGCTTTGGTTTGAATGCTAACGCTTACGGTTTCGACTTTGCTGTTGAATTCTCTTATCAGTTGGGCGGTCATATCTTCGATTCCGGTTATCAGCGCCTGATGCACAGTGGCACAGCCTACTATGCAGGTCAGAACTGGCACCATGACATCAAGAATGCCTGGACTCCATCTCATACCAACACCGACATTCCTCGTCTGAATACTGCCGACAACTATGCTAACTCAACCTCCGATCGTTGGTTGACCAATGCCAGCTATTTGTCTCTTAACAACATCACTGTTGGCTATACCGTTCCTAAGAAGGTGGTTCGCAAGTGGGGTATGGAGAAGGTTCGTGTTCTCTTCACCGGCGATAACGTAGCTTTGATTTCTGCACGTAAGGGCTTGGATCCACGTCAGAGCTTCACCACTGCAACTTCTGCAGTTTACTCTCCAATCCGCACCCTTTCCGGAGGTCTTAGCGTAACCTTCTAATTCATCGAATTGTATATTTGATAAAGACAATTAGAAACTTTTAAATTCAGAAGTAATATGAATAAGAAATATATTTTATCGTCTGTTGCTGCTTTGGTAGGCCTGAGCCTGGCCACCAGCTGTGTTGATATGGACACAGAGCCGGAAGGTAGCACCGTGACCTCCGAACAGAAGGCAGACGTTGTTGCCAAAGATGCAGAGAAAGCCGCTGCTGCAGTAACCGCAATCTTTGCCAACTTCACCAACTATCAGCCAAACTATGGCTATCTGGGTTCTCAGCACAACGACTTCGGCTATCCTTCCATTATGTTGCTGACCGATACCGAAGGCGAGGATATGATTGTATCCGATGCCGGTTATAACTGGTTCAGCTACGGTTTGGATTTCTCAAGCCGTGTGGCTAACAGCCGTGCCACCTATATTGTTTGGAGTGATTTGTATTCGTTGATTTACACAGCCAACGCTGTGAGTGGTGTGATTGATCCTGCTACCGACAATGCTGAAAGCCAGTTCAACTTGGCTCAGGCTTTGGGTGCCCGTGCTTTCGCTTACTTCCAGCTGGTTCAGCTGTATGCTTTCAACTATCAGATTGTCGATCCGGCTACCACTCCTGCCGTACCGATCATCACCGATGCCAATGCAAGTAGCGCAGCCAGCGCAGGTGCTCCTCGCGCTTCTGTAGCTGAGGTTTACGATCAGATTTATGCCGATATCGATGCAACTGTTTCCTTGCTGACAGCCAGCCAGGCTGCCGGTTACAAGCGTGCTGACATCCGTTACATCGACTTGGCTGTTGCCTATGGTCTGCGTGCCCGAATCAACTTGGTGAAAGGCAATAAGACTGCTGCTGCTGCCGATGCACAGGCAGCCATCGACAACACTACTGCCACTCCAAAGAGCCTGGCAGATGCAACAGGTCCTTCGTTTAACGATCGTAACGAGAACGACTGGATGTGGGGTGTGCTTATCGAAGAGTCTGACGATGTCGTTTCTTCAGGTATCGTAAACTGGGTTTCTCACATCGGTACCATGAACTATGGTTACGGTGAGTTCAACTCTGGCTACCGCATTTCTAAGAAGTTGTATCAGTCGCTGAGCGAAACCGACGTTCGTCGCACCTGGTTCCTGGATGAGAACGGTGAGAATGCAGCCCTTTCTGACGAGCTCTATCAGTCGTTGGCTAACTACGACATCAATGTTCCTTACATGAACACCAAGTTCGCTCCTTACAAGTACGTTCCTGAAACCGAAATCAACGCTAACGATATTCCTTTGATGCGTGTTGAGGAGATGTATTACATCTTGGCAGAGGCTAACGGCAGTCAGGCCATCTTAGAGGATTTTGTCAAGACTTATCGTGATCCTAACTATTCATTGGCTATGACTGGTAATAGTCTGCCAGATGAAATCTGGCGTCAGCGTCGTATCGAGTTCTGGGGCGAAGGTATGAACTGGTTCGACATCATGCGCCTGAATAAGGGTATCGACCGTCGTAACACCGCAGCCTTGTCCGATAAGTATATCCTGAATGTACCTGCCGGTTCCAACATCTTGCTGTGGCCTATTCCTCAGCCTGAAATCGAGGCCAATGTAGGTATTAGCGAGACGGATCAGAATGCTTGCGTTACCGAGGCTTACAGTGAATACAAAGTTGACGAAGACGAATCGGTAACCCTCTTCTAAACCTTTGGTCAAATTATTAAAGAATAAGCAATATGAAATATAATAAGATTTTTCTGAGCGTCGCTACCATCGCAGTCATGAGCCTTTCGTTAGGCTCATGCTCCTACGATGAAGTAGATTCGGCAGTTAGTCCGAAAATTCCTGGTGATGGCGTATATTTTGCAGCAGACATTGCTACCTCCTATGATGTCGAAGGAACTGCCGGTACCATCGAGATTCCTGTTTATCGTAAGAATGCAAGTGGTGCTAAGACTGTCGAGTTGACAATTGACACGGTTTCTGCTGCATCCAACAGTGCAACAGCTGTTCTCTCGTTCCCAACTTCAGTAACTTTTGAAGCCGATACCTTGGCAACTTCGATTGCTGTGTCTTATTCCGGTTTCGAATATGACGATGCCATTCAGGTAAAAGTTACAATTCCTTCGGATGTTGCTAACCAGTATGCTGTTTCCGATTATACTTTTGTAATCGATCGCCCACAGCCTTGGAGTGAGTGGAAAGCTTACACTACCGGTGTTTATACTTATGCAGCTTTCTATTCTGGAGCTGGTAATGAAAATCCGATTTACCGTCGTGTGAATACCGTTGATCCTACTCAGGTTCAGTTCCGTCAGAGCAAAATGTTTAATGGTGTTGACATGGTTTGGACACTCAACACTGTTACGAATGAGGTGACTGTTCCAGCTTTCGGAATCGGCTATATCAATGACAATGAACAGGAGGTTCATGAGGCAGATGTTGCCACATTCATCGCTTCCGGTTTGCGTGATTTGAATCCAATTGTAGAGAGCAGTGGTTGGGATATTACTTCTCCTTCTTATTACGATCCTGAGAATGGTATCTTCTACTTCTATATGATTGCATATGTTTGGAATGAGTCTGCTGGTCGTTATGGCGTTTATGAACCTGCTTACGAAACCATGGCTTTGGCCGGTTTCGAGCATCCGGACTATAGCGTTATGATTCGCAACAAAGGCGTATTGGCAGGTGCTGAAGATCAGTTCGTTGTGCTTGTCAAGTCTGCCAAAGATGTTGCCTTTACACGTATTGCTGCAGGTGCTACTGAAGATGAGGCATACGAGGGCATCGTAAATGGAACTATTGACTTTGCTGAGACCAGTTCCGATTCATCTTATGTATTTATTCCTGTTGGTGACTTGAGTGGCGAGTTCTTTATCGTTGCTGTTCCTTACAGTGCTGAAGGTGAGCCACAGGCAGGCTTTGCTTACTCAATTCCTGTAGAATACTATGCTGCAGGTGAAGTTAACCCATGGCAGACAATCGGTTTGGCTAAATACACCGACGACCTGGTTATTTCTACCTATAGCAGCAAGTATGATCCGATTACCTATCAGGTCGAGATTCAGGAACATACTGAGCTTCCGGGTTACTTCCGTCTGAAGAGCCCTTACGGTGCTGCATATCCTTACAACGAAGGTGAGGATGACTACTATGATACCAATATGGAGATTGTAGCTCTGAATCCTGCGCAGGTTTATGTTCCATTCACTGATTTGGGTATCAACTGGAATGGAGATATTCATCAGGCAGTTTCATTTGCTTACTATTATATGGCTAATGGATATTCTGCAGAAGAAGTGGCAGGCGCCGGATATTTCGGAACTTATGCTGACAGTATCATTGCTTTCGAAACACCAAAGAGCTTTATCACTTGGATAGGCGATGGCAGTTATTATAGCAATTCTAATGGTGCTTTCAAGGTTGACTTCCATCAGGCTCCGGCAGATCCAGCTGCTCCGTTGGCTCGCCGTTTGCTCAATAAGACCGTTGAGAACGCAAAGAAGTGCAACGTAAACCGTAACTTCAAGCGTGTCAGCCCATTTAAGAAAGTGGTTGACTAACGACTAAGGTAAACTAAAAACAGGGGATGTGCAATTTGCATTTCCCCTGTTTTAGTTTTGTAATAAGTTATGATATGAAAATCGGATTGCCTCATAGGGGCAATCCGATTCATTTTTTATTCAAACTCCTGCCAGCTCTTGATCTGGAGATCCTGCAACTGCTTTTCGCAGAAGGCCTCGATGAAGGCGGAAGCCAGACGCGCATTGGTGATGAGCGGAATATTGTGGTCGATAGCACCGCGACGGATCTTGTAGCCGTTGGTCAGCTCGCGTTTCGAGTGGTTCTTCGGAATGTTGACAATCAGGTCGAACTTATGATCGTGAATCATGTCCATCACATTCTCGCGAGTTGAGTGGTCTTCATCCGGCCAGGAAACTACAATCGCCTTGGCTCCGTTCTCGTTCAGATAGTTGGCGGTACCCTCTGAAGCATAGATGGTGTAACCGGCTTTAGTGAGCGCTTTGGCAGCATCGAGCAGCGATGCCTTTTCTTTGGCGCTACCCGACGAAATCATGATGCCTTTTTCTTTCGAAGGAATCTGATAGCCGGTTGCAATCATGGCATCGAGCAAAGCCTCTTCGTAGCTGTCTCCGATGCAGCCTACCTCGCCGGTAGAACTCATATCGACACCCAGAACCGGGTCGGCGTTCTGCAAGCGGGCAAACGAGAACTGCGAAGCCTTCACGCCAATGCGATCGATATCGAACGCCGATTTGTCCGGCTTCTCGTATGGCGCATCGAGCATGATGCGGGTGGCAGTTTCAATCAGATTACGCTTCAGCACCTTGCTGACGAATGGGAACGAACGCGAAGCACGCAGGTTGCACTCGATTACTTTCACGGTGCGACCTTTGGCCAGATACTGGATGTTGAACGGACCGGAAATATTCAGTTCCTTGGCAATGGCGCGCGAGATCTTCTTGATCTGACGGATGGTGGCAAACGAAATCTGCTGAGCAGGGAAGGCCATCGTGGCGTCTCCCGAATGCACTCCGGCATATTCGATGTGTTCCGAAATTCCGTATTCGACAATCTCTCCGAGTTTGGCAACGCCGTCGAACTCAATCTCGTTGGTTTCTTGCATGAACTGCGAAATAACCACCGGATATTCCTTCGAAACTTCAGATGCGGCAGCCAGGAAGCGTTTCAGTTCCTCGTCGTCGTAGCAGACATTCATGGCAGCACCCGAAAGTACGTACGACGGACGAACCAATACCGGATAACCTACTTCATCGACAAACTTCTTCACGTCTTCCATCGAAGTCAGAGCACTCCACTTGGGTTGATCGATGCCCAGTTGATCGAGCATTGCCGAGAACTTGCCTCGGTTTTCTGCACGGTCGATAGAGATAGGAGAGGTGCCCAGAATCGGTACGGACTGGCGATAGAGCTTCATAGCCAGGTTGTTCGGAATCTGTCCGCCCACGCTGACAATCACGCCGTTCGGTTGCTCCAGATCGATGACGTCGAGCACACGCTCAAAAGAGAGTTCGTCGAAATAGAGGCGGTCGCACATATCATAGTCGGTCGAAACGGTTTCTGGGTTATAGTTGATCATGATCGACTTGTAACCCAGTTTGCGTGCGGTATTGATGGCATTCACCGAACACCAGTCGAATTCTACCGACGAACCGATGCGGTAGGCTCCCGAACCCAGCACAATCACCGATTTCTCGTTCTTGTAGTAGTTCACATCGTACCCCTCTACGGCGTAGGTCATATACAGGTAGTTGGTCAGATCTGGATGCTCGCTGGCAACCGTCGGAATACGCTTCACGGCAGGCAAAATGCCCAACTTCTTGCGATAGGCGCGTACCTTCAGGTTCTCTTTCTCCATGTTGCCTTCATGCTTGTTGAGCACAAAGCGGGCAATCTGGAAATCAGAGAAGCCCAACACCTTGGCCTGACGCAGCACATCAGCGGGCAGTTCCTCCACGCTGTGGTAGCCTTGCAGCACGTGCTTGTAATCGACAATGTTCTTCAGTCGCTCCAAGAACCAAGGGTCAATCTTCGTCAGTTCATACAGACGCTCGATGGTGTAGCCCTCTTCCAATGCCTGAGCAATGGCAAAAATACGGAGATCGGTCGGGTTGGCAAGTTCCTCGTCCAGGTTTTCGAAGCGGTTGTGGTCGTTGCCCACAAATCCATGCATGCCTTGGCCGATCATGCGCAGACCCTTCTGGATCATCTCCTCGAACGAACGTCCGATAGACATGATTTCGCCCACCGACTTCATCGAGGAACCGATCTTGCGGCTCACACCGACGAACTTGGTCAGATCCCAGCGTGGAATCTTGCAGATCATATAGTCGAGTTGCGGAGCCACGTATGCCGAATTGGTCGTACCCATTTCGCCGATCTGGTCGAGGGTGTAGCCCAAAGCAATCTTGGCAGCCACGTAAGCTAACGGATAGCCGGTCGCTTTCGATGCCAAAGCGGAAGAACGCGACAGACGGGCATTGATTTCGATGATTCGATAATCGTTGGTCTCAGCATTGAAGGCAAACTGAATATTGCATTCGCCCACGATGTTCAGGTGACGCACACACTGGATGGTAATGTCTTGCAGCATCTTCACCTGGCTGTCTGTCAGCGAGCAGGTAGGAGCCACTACGATACTTTCACCGGTATGAATACCTAACGGGTCGAAGTTCTCCATCGAAGCCACCGTGAAGCAACGGTCGTTGGCATCGCGGATGCATTCGAACTCAATTTCCTTCCATCCCTTCAAACTCTCTTCCACCAGTACCTGCGGGGCGAACGTGAATGCCGATTCTGCCACCTCTTTGAAGGTTGCTTCATCCGGACATACACCCGAACCCAAGCCGCCTAAGGCGTAGGCTGAACGAATCATGATCGGGTAGCCGATCTGGCGGGCTGCAGCAATCGCATCGTCCAGATTCTCGCAAGCGTGGCTTACAGGTACCTTGGCGTCAATCTTGTTCAACTCCTTTACAAACAGGTCGCGGTCTTCGGTGTTCATGATAGCCTCCACGCTGGTGCCCAGCACCTGAACGCCATATTCCTTGAGCACGCCCGTCTGATAAAGAGCCGTTCCGCAGTTCAGTGCGGTTTGGCCGCCAAACGCCAGCAGAATGCCGTCCGGACGTTCCTTCTTGATAACTTCCGTTACGAAATAAGTGTTGACAGGGAGGAAATAGACGGTGTCGGCAATGCCTTCAGAGGTCTGAATGGTAGCGACGTTCGGATTGATCAGCACACTGCGGATACCTTCTTGTCGCAAGGCTTTCAAAGCCTGACTGCCAGAGTAGTCAAATTCTCCGGCCTGACCTATTTTAAGCGCACCGGAGCCCAAAACAAGCACTTTCTTGAGTTGTTTTTTCATAAACAAAGATTGTTTGAATCGATGATATATATATTATATAATATGTGTCATTTCGGGATGCAAAGATAATTATTATTTTGCTTTTCGCAAACTTTTTTGCGCTAATTTTGGGTTTTCTGTCAAAAATCTGTACATATTGTTTGTTTTTTCCGGTTCGTCGGTCAAAAAATGTTCGGGTTTCGGCATTTTTGTGGCAAGAAGAATCCGGAAATCGTTCGGGTTTGTTACCAATTTGCTTGCCAAAATGCCGAATATTTTGGAAAATTGATAAAATAATTGATAAAAATATAGAAAATATTTTGGACATTGAAAAAAATGGTTTATCTTTGCGTCGCAAATTTGATTAATCTAATTCTTATATATACTTTAATGAGTCAGTTGATAATTCCCAGCAAATATCATGCTGCGCTGAACCTGAAACAGACGGAGCAGGCCATCAAACGCATCAAGGACTTCTTCCTGTCCAGCCTGTCAACCGAACTTCGTCTGCGTCGCGTCACCGCACCGCTTTTTGTGTTGCGAGGTCTGGGTATGAACGATGATCTGAATGGCGTTGAGCGAGCTGTTAACTTTCCGATTAAGGATATGAACGAAGCCCGTGCTGAGGTCGTCCATTCTTTAGCTAAATGGAAGCGTGTGACTTTGGCCGACTACCAGATTGGTAAGGGTTTCGGCATCATTACCGATATGAATGCAATTCGTGCCGATGAAGAACTCGATAACCTGCATTCGTTGTATGTCGATCAATGGGATTGGGAACGTGTGGTGCGTCCGGAAGACCGTACTATTAAGTTCCTGAAGAAGATTGTCGATAAGATCTATAATTCCATTCTCCGGACGGAGTTTATGATTTGTGAAGCCTATCCCACCGTCAAGCCCTTTCTGCCTGAAGATGTGTTCTTCATTCATAGCGAGGAACTTCGTGCCATGTATCCGGATCTGACCCCGAAGGAGCGTGAGCACGCTATCTGTAAGGAGCATGGTGCCGTATTCATCATCGGTATCGGTGGTAAACTGGGCGATGGTAAGGAACATGATCTGCGAGCGCCTGACTACGATGATTGGACTACTCCGAATGAAGACGGTTACATGGGCCTGAACGGAGACCTCTTGGTTTGGTATCCGATTTTGGAGCGAAGCATCGAGCTTTCGTCCATGGGTATTCGTGTCGATAAGGAGGCGTTGGTCCGTCAGCTGAAACTTACAGGAAAGGAAGACCGGCTGAATCTCTACTTCCACAAGCGTCTGATGGACGATACCTTACCGCTTTCCATCGGAGGCGGCATCGGTCAGTCCCGATTGTGTCTGGTGCTGTTGCATAAGGCCCATATCGGCGAAACACAATCCAGCATCTGGCCGGAAGATATGCGGAAGCGATGCAAGGAGGCCGGCATCACACTGATATAGATAATCAGATAGAATATAATCCGGTTTCGACCGACTGCTCCAATTTTTCTCCTAACTGGGGCATAAAAAAGGAGGGCATCTCATCGTGAGATGCCCTCTTTTCTGTTTTTTCAATAACTTTCTTACTTATACAGGAAACGTTTGATGGAACGCTTGGCGGTCTTTTCAAACTCCTGATCCATGAGCTCCACACGGGCAATCTGTGAGTAGTTCGGCAGGGTGGCATTCAGTTCCTTGCGGTTGGTGTGCATCTGCTCCATGATTTGCTCATCATTCAAACCGTTGGCGTATGCGGCTTCATAGTTCGGATAGATAAGAGCCACCAGACGCTCATCGCGCTGCACAATGATGCTCTCTGCCACATAATCCATATTGTTCAGGCGGTCTTCGATCTCCTCTGGGTAGATGTTCTGTCCGTTGGTGCCCAGAATCATGTTCTTCTTTCGTCCCATGATATAGACGAATCCGTCCTTGTCGATGATGCCCAGGTCGCCGGTATGATACCAGCCTTCCTCGTCGATGGCCTCAGCAGTAGCCGACGGGTTCTTATAGTAGCCTAACATCACGTTCTTGCCGCGAGTCAGGATCTCACCAGCCACCTCATGCGGTTTCGGACTGTCGATCTTTACTTCCATGTTCACGACGGCACGTCCGCACGAACCCTTACGGATCTTCTTATGATTCTCGTAGGTAATCATCGGGCCTGTCTCGGTAGCACCATAGCCTACTGCCAATGGGAAGTTGATGTTCTTCAGAAACTCCTCAACCGACTTGTTGATGGCCGAACCGCCTACCAGCACCTCGGTCATATTGCCGCCGAAATACTTGATGGCACGGCGACGCACCAGATACTTGAAGATAGGTCCCACAATCGGGTAGTGGATATAGTGCAGTTTCTTGAGCGAACTGATATCCGGTTCGATTTTGTATTTTACATACTTCTCGATCACCAACGGCACGCTGATAAGCAGCACAGGTTTCAGTTCCACGAAGGCCTGATTGATGATGGCCGGAGAAGGCACACGGGTCAGGAAGGTGTTGTGGCAGCCCTGAATGAACGGAGCCACGAACGAGCAGGTCAGTCCGTACATGTGTGCCATTGGCAATACCGTCAGAAGTTCGGCATTCGGCTTCATGACGCGACGGTACACGCGGCGATGGAACTGCCAGTTGCTGTAGCAGCAGCGGTAGGGCAGCATCACACCTTTCGAGAATCCGGTGGTGCCGCTGGTATAGTTCAGCGTAGCCAAGGCATCGGGGCCGTCTTCGGGCTGATAGACCACCTCTTCCGGTTGCATCGTTTCGTCTTTCAAGGCGTGAATGTCTTCGATGTGCAGCACTTTCTTCACCAAAGGAATCTGCTCCACATCCAGTTTGCCGCGGATGTTCTGAGCAGCAAAGAGCAGGCGCGATTCGCTGTGGTTGACGATGTTCTGCACCTGATCGATCATGAAATCGTTCAGAATAGGAACGGCAACCGCGCCATAAGTAACGGCAGAAAGGTAGGCAATGCCCCAACGTGCGCAGTTCGGACCGCAAATGGAAATGCGGTCTCCTCGTTTGATGCCGTTCTCCTTGAAAATCTTGTGATAGTGACGGACGATAATAGCGATGTCTTCGTATGTAAAATCGTCACCTTTGTAATCGGATAAAGCAGTTTGATTCCAGAATTTCCGGATGCTATCCTGAAGAAGTGTTAAAAAAGCCATCTTTATTTTGATTTTTCCGGGTGCAAAGTTACAGGTTTTTCACTTTCATTAGAAAAAGAAGCCTGTTTTTCGACCCCGTTTGCCGGATTTCATGGCAAAAACAGGGAAAAATGACCAATCACCTTTGCAATTATTGTCCGCCAAACTCCATCAGGTATGCTTTGATGAAGCCGTCGATCTTGCCGTCCATCACTCCGTTGACGTCCGAAGTCTGATAACCGGTACGATGATCCTTCACGCGGCGGTCGTCGAAGACATACGAGCGGATTTGCGAACCCCACTCGATTTTTTTCTTTCCGGCTTCGATGGCGGCCTGCTTCTCGCGCTTGTGTTCCATCTCGATGTTATAGATCTGCGATTTCAGCAGCTGTAACGCCATTTCGCGGTTCTTGGGCTGGTCGCGGGTCACGGTGCAGCTTTGCAGGAGCTCTTTCTCCTCGCCGGTGTAAGGGTCGGTGTACATATAGCGGGCACGCACGCCCGATTCCACTTTATTTACGTTCTGACCGCCAGCGCCGCCCGAACGGAAAGTATCCCAAGTCAGTTTGCCCGGGTCGATCTGCACATCGATGGTGTCGTCGATCATCGGGAAGGCAAAAACCGAAGCGAACGAGGTCATACGCTTGCCTTGGGCATTGTAGGGGCTGACGCGCACCAGGCGGTGCACGCCGTTTTCCGACTTCAGGTAGCCGAAAGCATAGTCGCCTTCGATTTCCATCGTCACCGATTTGATGCCGGCATCATCGCCTTCCACCAGATCCTGGATGTTAATCTTATAGCCATGATCTTCGGCATAGCGCATATACAGACGCTGCAACTGCTGGGCCCAGTCGTTGGCTTCGGTACCGCCGGCTCCTGCGTTGATTTTCAGCACGCAGTTCATGTGGTCTTCTTCGCCTTGCAGCATATTCTTGAGCTCGATGTCCTCGAACATGTCAACGGTTTTCTTGTATTGGGCATCGACCTCTTCTTCGGTCACCAGTTCCTCTTTGTAGAACTCGAACGCGTTTGAAAGCTCCTCCACCTCGGTGGCAATCTGGTTGTAGGCCTCAATCCAGAAACGGATTCCCTTCACCACCTTCATCTGCTTTTCAGCTGCTTTCTGGTCATCCCAGAAGCCGGGCACTTGGGTGCGAAGCTCTTCTTCTTCGAGCTGAATTTTTTTATCCTCAATATTCAGGTATCTTTTCAAGTCAGCCAATCTGTCCTGAGTGGCTTTCAGTTGTTCTATTGTAATCACAAATTAACAATTTTTGGGTAGATTAATGTCGAAAATAGTTGTATTTTGCCGCAAAGTTAGTATTTTTTTTCTTAAAAAGCAAAAAAAATGGTGTGTGTTATTGTTTTTTAATAAAAATGGTCTATCTTTGCGCCCGAATTTAAGAACTATGGCAACTAATGTGAGCATTTCAGACGCTGCTATCAACCTTTTGAAGCAGATGATCGCGATTCCTTCGGTGAGTCGCGACGAGCAGGCTGTTGCCGATCTGCTGGAAGACTATCTGAAGCGGCAGAGTTCCGTGGAGGTGCATCGTAGCGGCAACAACCTATGGCTGATTGCGCCCGGCTATGATACCCAAAGGCAAACGTTGTTGATCAATGCCCACATAGATACCGTCAAGGCTGTAGCGTCGTGGACCTATGATCCGTTTCAGGCTACGGAGGTCGGAGAACGCATTTACGGCCTGGGTGCCAACGACGACGGTGCTTCGCTAGTGTCGCTCATGCATACGTTCCTGAGTCTGGAGAAAGTGCCGCTGCCTTACAATCTCATTTTTCTGGCATCGTGCGAAGAGGAAGTGTCCGGTCAGAACGGTATAGCGGCCGCTTTGCCCCTTTTGCCGCACATCGATGTGGCGTTGGTAGGCGAGCCGACAGGCATGAATCCGCGGATTCCGGGAGGTGTGCGTGTGGCTGTGGCCGAAAAGGGGCTGATGGTGATGGATGGAACGGCCCACGGCAAGTCCGGACACGCAGCCCGCAATGAAGGCATCAATGCCATCTATCTGGCGCTCGAAGCCATCGGCAAACTGCGTGATTACCGGTTTGCAAAAGAGTCGCCTCTCTTGGGCCCCGTCAAAGTCACGACGACAATCATTCAGGGCGGAACCGGGCATAATGTCGTTCCGGACAGTTGTACGTTTGTGACCGATGTCCGCACCACCGATGCCTATACGAATCAGGAGATTGTCCGGCAGTTGCAGGAGCTGGTGGCTCCCGTCGAGCTGGTGCCGCGCAGTGTGCGTTTGCAGTCGTCGGGCATCGATGCCGGACACCCGTTGCTGAAGACCATCCAGCAAGTGGCACCCGCTGCCACTTTATTCGGATCGCCCACACTGAGCGATCAGGCTTTGCTTTCCTGTCCGAGTCTGAAAATGGGACCGGGAGATTCCGCTCGTTCGCATACTGCCGACGAGTATATCGAAAAGCAGGAAATCCGCGATGCCATATTCCTTTATACACAAATTCTGACCCATTTTAAATTTTAACCATGAGTACCAAGAAGAAACTGAAAGACTACATTCAGAAAAGCGTCCGAAAGATCAAGCATCGGAAAGGCTACGGAGTGCATTCTCCTTTTGCATTCAGTATCATTACCGAAGTGATTGAGGAAAAAACACCGTATTATGCCTACCAGCGCATGCGGCGCATTTATCCGAACGGAGGGGTGCTGCCGCTCAAGGTGGCGCAATTGTTGTTCCGTCTGGCGAACCGTTTCCGTGTGCGGACAGTGCTCGAAATCGGGTGCGACGGAGGTTATTCCATCTTGCCGCTGCTGTTGGTTGACAGTCGTTCGAAGGTGACAACGCTGGCATCCGCACAGCAACAGGCTGCCACGAAGTCGCACCTGATGCTTTTTCACGGTAGTCTGAACCGTACCGAATTTGTGGAAAGCCTCGACCGGCTGTCTGAAAATTTTGTCGCCGACATGATTGTTGTCAATGGTGCTCCTGCAGGCATGGATGCCGAGAATCTCTTGGCATGGATGATGGCACACTCGCATGAACAAAGTCTGTTTTTCGTGAGGGGAATTTCTCCCGCACATCAGCTGGAGCAGTTCTGGGATGCCGTTTGTGAGTGCGATCAGGTGGAGGTGACGATGGACCTGTTCTATTATGGGCTTGCCATCCGCCGTCCGAACTTCTTTAAGCAGCATTACGTGGTTTCGTTCTGATGGAACCAGCGATTAGACAGATTTGACATTTTAGCATCAATCATTTTAACTATTATATAAAATATGTATTGGACCCTTGAATTGGCCACCAAGCTCGAAGATGCTCCTTGGCCTGCAACTCGTGAAGAACTGCTCGACTACGCCAATCGTAGTGGGGCTCCTCTGGAGGTGATCGAAAACCTTCAGGAAATGGAAGATGAAGGTGAGGTTTATGATTCTATCGAAGACCTTTGGCCCGACTACCCCAGTAAAGAAGATTTCTTCTTCAACGAGGAAGAATATTGATAAAAAGGCGATGCATGAGAGTGCATCGCCCTTTTTTGTGCAATTTTATTGCCAAAAATGTGAGGCGTCAGGCAAAGAGACCGGCATTAAAGAGGAAAATTTGCGGCATAACTATCGCGCACTTTTTTTATAGGCATCGCGCAAATTTTCTATAGGCATAAGGATTTTTTCGCGAAAAAAACGCGAGTTTGAAAATAAAAGAATTGCGAAAGAAATGCGAAAGAGCGAAAGGGCGCGAAAATGAGTTTAAGTCCAATTAGACGGAAGGCAGTAATTAGTAATTCGTAATTTGTAATTTGTAATTTGTAATTAACTTTGTAATTTCTTCCGTAAGCGTCCTAAACATGCCTTTTGGCATAAAAACGGGTAATAATTATCATTTTTTCAGTCAAAAATTTGGAGAATTGATAAAAGCCTCTTATCTTTGCCGCGTTGGAAGTACGAAATCCAAATGTACTGAAAAACAACCAATGAGAATTTATAAAATTAGTACCAACCTTTTAATTTTTATTATGCTATGAACAAGAAATGGATTTGCACCGTGTGCGGATATGTACATGAAGGACCGACACCCCCGGAGCGTTGCCCACAATGCAAAGTGCCGGCTTCAAAATTTAAGGAAAAAGTGGAAGGAAACAGCATTCAGCCTGCATGCGAGCATGAGCTCGGAGTGGCCAAGGATATTCCAGCCGGACCGGACGGCGATTTCATCCGTCAGGGCTTGCACGATCACTTTAACGGCGAATGCTGCGAAGTAGGCATGTATCTCGCTATGGCCCGTCAGGCTGATCGTGAAGGCTATCCGGAAGTATCGGAGGCATTCCGCCGCTATGCTTTCGAAGAGGCTGATCATGCTTCAAGATTCGCTGAGTTGCTGGGCGAAGTGGTTTGGGACACCAAGACCAACCTCAAGAAGCGTATGGAAGCCGAAGAGGGTGCCTGCGCAGGCAAGTTGGAAATTGCCAAGAAGGCCAAGCAGCTCAACCTCGATGCCATTCACGATACCGTTCATGAAATGGCAAAGGACGAGGCTCGTCACGGCAAGGGCTTCGAAGGCCTTTACAACCGCTTCTTCGGTAAGTAACCGTTACCCATAAAGTCTGCACGGAAAACACATCAGTCTGCAAGATGGCAGGTTGTGTGGTTTCCGTGCTCTTCTTATACCGACACTTATGATGCATACACATATTTAAATATACTAACAAACTAACCAATCTGTTATGCGACTACTTTTTTGCGTTTCACTTGTCGGGCTGTTCTCTCTTGCACCGGCACAAGCCTCAATTCATGTGTCAACCACCGGTTCGGATGCCAATGCCGGTACTGCCGATGCCCCGCTGTTGACCATTCACAAAGCCGTAGAACTGATCGAACCCGGTGACACCATCTGGGTGCACGCCGGCACCTACACGATTTCCGAGCGTATCAAGATTCCGGAGAAGAAGACTTCGGCAGAAAAACGCTGTTATATGTGGTCGGTTCCAGGCGAAGAAGGCGAAGTGGTCATCGATGGTTCTGCCATGCACCACACCAATCAGAACGATTTCAAAATGGGACGGTGCATCTATGTGAACCATCTTGCCAATTACTGGCATTTCAAAGGTCTTACGTTGTGCAATGCAGAAGACAACGGTATGAAGGTGGAAGGCTCGTATAACATCATCGAGAATTGCATTTTCCGCGACAACAACGATACGGGTCTGCAGATTGGTATGTATAAGGATTTCTCCATCGAGGAAACCAAGGAACTTCCTGCCGGCGAACCCCAGTTCAATCCTGACTACCGCTACTGCCGGGGTAACCTGGTGCTTAACTGCGATGCCTACAATAATTACGATGCTCGAACCTACAACGGTAAGGATGACGGCGGCGATGCCGACGGTTTTACCTGCAAGCTGTTCCCCGGTCCGGGCACTGAGTTCTATGGTTGCCGTGCCTGGAATAATTCCGACGATAACTGGGATCTCTACATGGTCTATCATCCGGTGTTGATTGATTATTGCTGGGCTTATCATGCCGGCTACATTCCCGGTACGGAAGAGGCTATCGGTAACGGCAACGGATTCAAGTTGGGCGGTGGCGGAACTGCAGGAGGTGCCGCTTTTGCACAATCGACAGGTGCTCACGTGGTGCGCAACTGCGTTTCGTTCGACAACCTGAAGAAAGGCTTCGACCAGAACAACGCATACGAGGGTATGTACATCTTGAACTGTACGGCTTGGGGCAACGACTATAACTACCGTTTCCCGACCATCTTCATTTACGGCGATATGTATATCCGTAATTGCATCGGCTTCAAACCGCGCACCCTGAACCATGAATTCCTGTCGGCCGACAAGGAAGGCAGCGTGGTGCCAAACACGAACTTCAACAGCTGGACCACCCTCGATGGCTGCAATCCGTATAAGGACGGACAGAAGAACGATGCCGGACAGAAGGTATTTGTCTCCGATTACAGTTCCGAGTTCCTTTCGCTCAGCGTTGCCGATTTTATGGCACCCCGTCAGGCGGACGGCTCTCTGCCCGACAATAACTTTGCCAAACTCAAGGAGGGAAGTGTGATGATCGACAAGGGTGAACCCATTGTCAATTTCTCGCCCACCCGTTTTATGACTGCCGCAGAGGCTTCTGCCGCCGGACTGACACTCGACGAAGCAGATATCTTTACCATCGACTATAATGACGACGCTCCCGATTTCGGTGCCTATGAAACCGTCGGCGTGCCGGCTACAGGCGACGTTACCCCGATAGTGAAGGCTACGCTGACCTGTCTGTCGGGCAATGCCGCTCAGGAACTGATTCAGGGCGAAGCCATCGAACCGATGATTTTCCAGTATGGCGGATCGGCTACCAGCTTCGAGGTGGAAGGCCTGCCGGATGGACTGACCGTACAGATTGAGGACAACCAGCTGACCATCAGCGGCGCCATCGCTGAAGCCGGCAGCTATAGCTTTACCGTTCATGCTTTGGGCGGACCTAAGACCGTTTCCTATTTCTGCACGATAACGGTACTGATTCCGTCGAAGGTGCTGACCGGCGACTGGTATCATCTGCAGGATGAGATTTCGGCATTGCCTGCCGACCTTCAGGGCGTGCTGACGCTGGTGCAGGGTTCGAGCAGTTCTTATCCGACTTCCATCGATCCGACAAAGACCGAGAGCGGAACGGTGCCAGGCGGCTGCACAGAGGGAGCCATTGTGATGGGTCGCAATAGCGGCGGCGTGCAGTGGACCTTCCCGAATGGTGTGCTATCGCTTCTGGTGAACCTGCACTTCACCGGAGGACGCGCTTTCAAGATCGAGTGGCAGTTGGCCGATGGAACCACAGGAAGCGTTACCACCGAAAAGATTTCTAAAGGAACTTATACCTCGTGGAATGTGTTGCGTGAGGCAGGTTTGCCGGAACAGCTTTCGGGACCTTTCACCATCCGTCTCTTGAACGCTAATTCGTCGGGTGAAGTTCGCTTGTACGATATGTTTATGCGCGTACCGCTTGAAAACGGCAATACGACCGACATAATTACTTCGGTTCGCCAGCCGCAGGGTCCGCGACAGTATTTCGACTTATGGGGCCGTCGTGTTCAGCATCCGCTTCCGGGTCAGCTGTACATAGTAAGATAAAATAGAAAACGAGAAAGGATTCTCCTCAGATTTCAGAGAAGAATCCTTTTTTTTATTTCATGCTTTCCCGGAACTCAAGCGGCAGCTGACCGGTTTTGTTCTTGAAGACTTTAACGAAGTAGCTGGGGTCTTCGAACCCCAGGTGGTAAGCCACTTCCTTGCTGCTGAGGTGTGTGAATCGGAGGAGGCGTTTGGCTTCGAGCGTGAGGCGGGCATTGATGAGCTGCAAGGGTGTCTGACCGGAGCACTCCAGACAGCAAGAGGTCAGGGTTTTGGTCGAAATGCCGATCATGCGGGCATAGACAGCCACGTTGTGTATCTGCTGGTAGTTCATTTCGAGCTGCTGGCGGAAACGCACAAAGTGCCGGTGCAGGGGAGAGGTTACCGTCAGCTGCCGGTGTTTTTCGTTCAGCACGGGGCTACGTTGGACGGTAATCAGAAAGAGTCGCACCAGCATGGTCAGATAATCGTGGTGAGCAAAACTTCCGTGCCGCAGTTCTTCGCGCTCAATCTCTTCGACAATGCCCTGGAGTGTCTTTGCCTCTTCCGGACCGATGATGCGGTAGGGGAGCGTATCATAGGCATTGAATACGTCGTATTTCAGGAAGAGACTTTCGCTCGACAGTTCGTCCTGCAGGAACTCCTGACTGAATTCCAATACGTAGCCATGCTGCTCGTGGTTCGAGTCGAAGGTGTGAAGCTGGTCGGGAGAAATGAAGAAGATGGAGTTCTCTCGAACCTCATACTCGTCGAAATCCACGTAGTGCTTGCCTTCCCCTTTCTGAAACCAGATGATTGTGTAAAATGAATGCGTGTGCAGATGCACGGAACGGAACCCTTCCTCATGAAAGACTTCCGGCATCTTACGCAGGCGGAAAAGCTCCTCGCCGGGCTGCTTCGCCTTCGACGACAGGTCGTACACCACAATATGATCTTCTTTCCTCATTGTTCTGCTTATTGGCTTGAAATTCGCACTTCAACTTTCATTTTGTAGCGTGAAAGTCCTGTGCAACCGGTAGATACAACCGAATTTTGTGGCACAAAGTTAGAAAATAAAATAGTAAATTCAAAGAAAATCATGGTAAAATTGGGAAAAATCTTCTTTAATTTCCCTTTTTTACCATCTTTTTTCATATTTATACTATTTAAATACAAAAGAAAAGATGTAACTTCGCGAGCACAAAAATGAAATAATTATAAAGTATTTGCGTTATGAAACTGACAAACCAATTAGAACATTTTGAAGGTCGCACCTGGAAAAGGGAAATCAATGTCCGCGACTTTATCCAGCATAATTACACGCCCTACACCGGCGACGAAAGTTTCCTGGTGGGACCGACGGAACGCACGCTGAAACTTTGGAACCAATTGAGCGAGATGTTTAAGGTGGAACGTGAAAAAGGCGTATATGATGCCGAGACGCGTCTGCCGCAAACCCTTACCACCTACGGCGCCGGCTATATCGACAAGGAGAACGAAGTGATTGTAGGCTTGCAGACCGATAAGCCCCTGAAGCGAGGCATTTTCCCCAAGGGCGGCATCCGCATGGTCGAGACGGCTTTGGAATCCTACGGCTATAAGCTCGATCCTGCCACCAAGGATATCTACACCCGCTATCGCAAGACGCACAACGAAGGCGTGTTCTCTGCCTATACCAAAGAGATCCGTGCTGCCCGTCACAGCCATATCATCACGGGTCTGCCGGATGCCTACGGACGCGGACGTATCATTGGCGATTATCGTCGTATTGCCCTGTATGGCGTGGATAACCTCATCGAGGAGAAGAAGCGCTTCATGGATCGTCTGGATGTGCAGGAACTGACCGACGAAATCATCCAGCAGCGAGAAGAGATCAGCGAGCAGATAACTGCCCTCAAGCAGTTTGTGCAGATGTGTGCCAACTATGGCTTCGATGTGACCAAGCCGGCACAGAATGCACGTGAGGCTGTTCAGTTCGTCTATTTCGGTTACTTAGGAGCCGTCAAGGATCAGGATGGCGCAGCGATGTCGATTGGACGTATTTCGACCTTCCTCGATATCTTCATCGAGAATGACCTCAAGAACGGGACGCTGACCGAAAGCGAGGCACAGGAACTTATCGACCAGATGATTATCAAACTGCGTATTGTCCGCTTCCTGCGTACTCCGGAATATAACGATCTCTTCTCCGGCGATCCGATTTGGGTGACGGCATCGGAGGGCGGAATGGGTATCGACGGACGCACCCTTGTCACGAAGACCTGTTTCCGTATGCTGCACACACTGGAGAATCTGGGTCCTGCACCCGAACCGAACCTGACGGTGCTCTGGAGCGAGCGTCTGCCGGAGGCCTGGAAGAACTATTGCGCCAAGATCAGCATCAAGACATCGGCCATCCAGTATGAGAACGACGACCTGATGCGTCCGGATTACGGTGACGATTACGGCATTGCCTGCTGTGTTTCGCCCATGAAGATCGGCAAGCAGATGCAGTTCTTCGGTGCCCGTGCCAATTTGGCCAAGTGTCTGCTTTATGCCATCAATGGCGGCAGGGACGAGCGCAGCGGCGAACAGGTGGCTCCGGCTTTTGCCCCCATCGAAGGCGAATACTTGGAGTATGAGGAGGTGATGGATAAGTTCGAGCGGATGATGCGCTGGCTGGCCAAGACCTACGTCAATGCCCTGCACATTATTCACTATATGCACGACAAGTACGATTACGAGGCTTTCCAGATGTCGTTGCACGACGGCGACGTGGAGCGCACCCGCGCTACAGGCATTGCCGGTTTGAGTATCGTAACCGATTCGTTGGCTGCCATCAAGTTCGGTAAGGTGAAGGTGATTCGCGACGAGCGCGGTCTGGCTGTCGGTTTCGAGAACACCGGATATGTGCCTTACGGCAACAATGATGACTTGACCGATAACCTCGCTTGCATGGTGACCGAGAAGTTCATGGAGTTCATGCGCCAGCACGGCACCTATCGTCACAGCATCCCGACGCAGAGTCTGCTTACCATTACCTCGAATGTGGTGTATGGAAAATATACCGGTGCAACGCCCGACGGACGTCCCGCAGGCGTTCCTTTCGCACCGGGTGCCAATCCGATGAACGGACGCGACACACGTGGTGCGGTGGCTGCGTTGAGTTCTGTAGCCAAGCTGCCGTTCCAGCACAGTCACGATGGTATTTCCTATACCTTCGCCATTTCGCCTGCCACTCTTGGCAAAAACAGCGAAACGCAAGTCTCCAATCTGGTGTCACTCATGGACGGCTACTTCGTGCCGGATGGCGGACATCACCTGAATGTGAATGTCTTCGACCGCGATCTCTTGGTCGATGCGATGGAACATCCTGAGAAATATCCGCAACTCACCATCCGTGTTTCCGGCTATGCGGTGAACTTTGTGAAGCTGACCCGTGAACAGCAGCTCGATGTGCTGAGCCGTACCATCAATCATAGTCTGTAAGCGGCAATGATTGGCAGAATCCATTCTATCGAGAGCTTCGGAGCCGTCGATGGTCCAGGCATCCGTTTTGTGGCGTTTTTGCAAGGCTGCCCCATGCGGTGCCAGTTCTGCCACAATCCGGACACGTGGAACCCGTTGGCTCCGGTGCAGTTCGAGTGGACACCCGAGGAACTCTGCCGCGAAGCCATCCGCTATAAGAACTTTATCCGCAAGGGAGGAGTCACCGTCAGTGGCGGTGAACCTCTCTTGCAGGCTTCTTTTGTGCGCGAATATTTCCGATTGTGCCACGAGGCGGGTTTCCATACGGCACTCGATACCAGTGGCGCCATCTTTACGCCACAGGCAGTATCGGTGCTCGATTATACCGATCTCGTGTTGCTCGACATCAAAACCACCGACGACGCGCTGCACCCCGCTTATACCGGTCTGCCCCGCACGAACAACCATCGGTGGATGAATTTGCTTCTGGAACGACAGAAGCCCGTCTGGATTCGGCATGTGGTGGTTCCCGGACGAACTGCCGATGAAGCCCATTTGCGCGCTTTGGCCGACTATCTCCAGCCTTATCTCCCGATTGTCGAGCGCGTCGAACTCCTGCCATACCACACCTTAGGCCGTTATAAATACAAAGAGTTGGGAATCCCTTATCCCTTGGAGGATATTCCTGATCTGGAGCCTGAAAAAATCAAGCAGGCCCGAGAATTACTCTCAAGCCTGCTTCCTGTTCCTGTGCTTTGAATTATTCTATTTCTTGCGATGCTTGTCGAACTTGTCCAACAGGAAATTAAAACCTTCCAGACCAGCCAAGACAAGCAGGGTAGATACGGTGGAGAGCAAGTACATGCCGCCGCCACACGCCAAACCGATAGCTGCCGTCACCCAAAGACCTGCTGCCGTAGTCAGTCCGCTGACCACATTCTCTGATTTGCGGAAGATAATGGTGCCGGCACCGATAAAACCGATTCCGCTAACCACCTGTGCTGCGATTCGACTGACGTCCCAGCGATGCTCTGCAGTTGTCAGCATCCCTTCGAATCCGTAGGCAGAAACCACCATAAACAGCGCAGACCCTAATGCCACTAAGAAGTGGGTGCGAAAGCCTACGTCCTTGGATCGGTATTCGCGTTCCAATCCGACCAGACCACCCAGGAGGGCTGCAAAAATAATTCGGAGAGCAAGCTCTAATTCCTGTTCCATGTTTTTTATGATTCTGCTACATGATCGTTCTTAATCGAAACGGTGATGAGGAAGGCTATGGCGTAGAGAATGGTGATTACGGCAAACAGCACACCGAAAGAATAGTTCAGACGATTCAGAATGAGGTTGGACAACTGGTTGCCCGAAAGACCGGCCCACGCCCAAGCACTCAATGCAAACCCATGAATCATACTGATTCGCTTCATGCCGAATTTGCTTTGCAGCAGGGTCGGCAAAGTGGAGAAGCCGCCGCCATAGCCGGCATTGATTACACAAAGCATGACAACCACTAAGAGCCAGTTCTGTAAAGCGATATTGCAACCAACGGCAATGACTGAAGACAAGAAGATGATGCGATAGATTTTGGATTTGTCCTTGTACCAGTCGGAGGCTGTTGAATATCCGAATCGTCCCACGGTGTTGAAAATGGCGGTGAGTGACGAAAGCAGGCCTAAGAACGTAATGCCCGACCAGACACCCAGGCTTTTCTCATAGGCAATGAGAGCCAGACCGCAAGTGATGTTGAGGTAGAAAATAAACCAGATCTTCAGGTAAGTCGGGTCGAGAATGATTCTCAGGGCGCCGGTGAAAGTGAACTTCTCTTTGCCTTCTTCCCATCCGAGGGGCTTGTGAATCAGAACCACCGCCGTTATCATAAACAGCGTGCTGATGAGTGCCATGAAGAGCAACGTATCTTTTACGCCACAGGCTGCATTGCACCATACAATGAAAGGCGAAAACAAGGCCTTCGACAGACCGAAGCCGCTGATGGCAATGCCCGTAGCCAATCCTTTGTGTTCGCTGAACCAAAGCATCAGTGTTTTGACGGGAGAGAGGTAGCCTAACCCTAATCCGATACCCATCACACAGCCATAGAACAGGAACAGCAGGATTTCGCTTTTCATGTCAATGGCCCAAATGCTGCCTACAAGTCCTGAAGTGAAGAAAAGGCAGGAGAGGAACGAGGCGAATTTGACATTCTTCTCGATGAATCTGCCTCCGAATGCGGCACTCATGCCCAGGAAAAAGATAGCCAACGAGAAAGCAATCTCGATACTTGATGTGGAAGTTCCCATCTGCTGGGCAATTTCATCTTTCAGGAGCGACCAGCAATAAACACTTCCGATGCAACAGTGGATAAACAGGGCGGGAATGGCTCCCCTTATCCATTTGTTCTCCAAATCCATTTTTGTTGATGATTAAGAAAAATAGCAAATTATTTAATATCAGTTTTCTTCAGATAGGTAAGATACTCCCAGATACGGTCGAGGTACGTGTAGCTTCCCGTGCCGGGTGAGGCTGTGCGCTGGAAGCAATGGTTGCGGGTTGCCAACGTATGGAGTTCGCATTGTATGCCCATGCTGCGCATTTTCTCCCAGGCTTTCACGGAATTCATGGCAGCATACTTGTCGGCATCGCCGTGCATAAACAGCATGGATGACGTATTCAGGTCGAAGGAGAATTCGGGTGCCAGCACGGCACTGTCTTCATTGCCACCGGCGGCGTTGCCTCCGTTCAGACCGTCGGTCAGCGCATAAGCGGGATAGACACTGATGCCCCATTGTACTTTGCACGAGACTTTGTCGATGGAATCAATAGGCAGATATGCCTGGTGCTTCGAAGAGGTGACACCCATCAATGTGAGGTGTCCGCCTGCAGAGCTGCCCATGATGCCGATGCTGTTCGGATCGAGCCCGAGTTGCGTTGCCTGACTGCGCACCAGACGGACTGCACGCTGCAAGTCTTCCCAAGCCGTTGTGAATTTGGTCAGGCCGGAAGCTTTCGAAGGACGAGGGGTACGATATTTCAGTGTAACGACCGTCATGCCTTTCGCATTCAGATAGCGTCGTGCAGGAGCCACCTCGAAGTCGTCAGGCTTGTTGCGGTCGTAGGCTCCTCCGGAATAGATAATCTGAATGGCACGTGTTTTCAGTTCTTTGGGGAAATGCCACTCCAAATAAGGTGTACACTGGGCAGAATCAGCATCCGGCATCTTGCCTTCCGGCCAGACATCCTGCGTCAGGAGACGATTGCGATCTTCGTCGGAAGCAAAACGGTCCATGAGGCTCACTTCCGGTTGAATCTCTTCCAGATATCCCATTTGACGCATGAACTCAATGCCGCGTTCGAAGCCAAATGCACCGTGTCCCTTGCCCGGATACAGATGCAGTTCAGCAGGGACTTGCATGCGTCGCAGCTGACGGTACACCAGCGTAGAACCGTTAGGAGAATAGATGTCGTTGCCGCCGTGATGCAGACTCATCGGGCAGGTTTTCTCATCGAACTTGAACACTTTGCTCAGTTGCACATCCACACCATAACCCTGACGGATGGAAGGGGTGCCTTTTTCAGCGTCTGTAGTAACGTAGGCGGGGGCGTTGACAATCGCCAGATTGATGTGGCAAGGGACGGTATCAAGTTTGTCGATAGGCTGGTAAGCCGCCGTTTGCGAGCTGGTAGCCAGCAACAGTGCCAGATGCGAGCCTGCCGACATCGAAACCACACCGATTCTTTCCGGATCGAATCCGCGTTTTTGGGCCTCGCTGCGCACCATGCGGACGGCACGCTGTCCGTCTTCCCAGGCAGTCTGGTAGATCGGCAGTCCCACCGGACGAGGTGTGCGATACACGAAATTGACACATTGAACACCCACGGCAGTCAGTTGTTCGCGCCAACGGCGAATGAGTCCGACATCGCAGCAGTTCATATACGAACCGCCGCTGATGAGAATCATGCAGGTGCCGTTGCGAAGCGAATCAGCGGGAGCATCGAACCACTCCAGGTAGGCCACACGATGCTTTTTGGGTTTGAAGTCCGAACGCGAAGTCTCGTCAGTCATCGCGGCAATCTGATGATCTTGCGCATCCGGCATTTTGCCCTTAGGCCAAATGGTTTCACGTTCGAAAGCAAATGCACAAAGGGCATAAAAGAGACCGAACAGTGTCAGTAGTTTTTTCATATCCTTATTGGTGTTGAATTTCATTCCTCCTTTTCTCGTCATGAAATAGCTCAATCAAGATGGCTCTGTTCATCCGGCTGAATGAAAAGGCAGGGTTTAAGGATTGTATTCTGAGGAATTGCAATAGTTGGGTTTAAATTTGGGTGCAAAGATACGAAAAATCGGACAATAAGGCAACACTTACTCCGAATTTTTTATAAATAATCTGAAAAATGCAAGATTTACATAACAAGTTGTCTTTTCTGTCAGTTAAAATTCGCACAAAACGACAGACATAAAAAGAAAAAAACGGATAAATAGCGAAAAAATGATTACTTTTGCACAGATAGTAATAACCTGGAAAAACGAATACCCTCATGGCTGCTCAAAAGAAAACACAAACCGATGCCGCAACTCTTTCTGCTCCAAGGCGTGAAAGCGTTAAAGACACCATCCTTGCATTGCTCGAAAGTGTCCATCGTCCCGGTATGGATACGGTCATAAAAATGCTGCAAGAGAGTAATTTCTTCACAGCACAATGCAACGTGCATCACGTCTTCGTGGGCGGTGTTGCGAAACACAGCCTGGGAGTCTATCAGCGTATGGTAAAGAGTTGTCCGGATCAGCCTCGCGACTCGATTATCGTCAGTGCTCTGCTGCACGATATCTGTTCTGCCTACCATCCGCATTGGTTAGGCATTGGCGGACACGGCAGACGTTCAACCATCATCCTGAGCAGTTGCGGTTTGCAGCTTACCGACGAAGAGTATCGGGCCATCCGCTATCATCAGAATATGCCCACTCCTTGGGAAGCACTCCGTCATCCGTTGCGAAAGGCGCTGATTATTGCCGATCTGAAAGATGCTCAGAAATATCCCGGTTCCCGCCGCGTGTTTGTCGATTGGCTGACGGAGCTGTTCGATTACTGATCTTAGAACTTGAATGTGTAGCCTACGGCGATGATGTGGCGATTAGCTTCATCATCGTCGTTGTTGTATAGCGACTGGTAGATGTATTTGAGGTCAAAAGAATGCTGCTTGTTCAGGCGCATCTCGGTGCCTGCAGCATAGCGGACCTTTTCCAGTTCTTTGGAGAAGCTGGTTTCAGCAGAGAGGTAGGGACGCCACATTGAACTAGCCTTGTATTTCAGCAGCAGGCGGTTACGCCATACGTTTTTAGATTTGCTGCTGTATTCGTGCTCATCAGCTACAGCGCCAACCGTCTTCCCGGATGCTTCCGTCCAGTAGCGGGTGACAGTCTTTTCCGGGCGATAGGTGTATTGCCAGCGTTCGCGCAATGAAACGGTCAGTTTACCGAAGGTCTGGGAGCCAGTCAGCGATACGTTCACACGGTGACGGCTGCCCCAATAGTCGGCATATTTCTTGCCGCTTGTGTTCACCTTGTGCCGATGGTCATCGAGCCAGGAATAGCCGGCAGAGGCCTTCAGCCAGTTGTTGATCTTGTAGTTGATGTTGGCGCCCACACTCCAGCGGTCTGCAGTGTTGAGGTCATTGCGGCTGCGAAATTCCACACCGGCATCCGCACTCCAGCGTTTATTGATTTTCTTCTCGACATTCACTTCGCCCCACATACCGAAGTCATCTCCTTCAGCAAATGTCGGGAGGCACAAGACAGCGAAAAAAGCTCCCGCTAAAAAGATCTTAAAGGTCTGCATACTGTGATTTTTTTATTTTTACCTGATGGTTGATGTCGTTGTTCCCTTTGCCCTTGCGATCATCCTGGTAAGTGATTTTCAGCACCGCCATATCGCGCAGGAAGTCGATGCCGCCCACTTGCACGTCCGTAATCTTCAGTCCGAGACGCTGCTCCAGATCGGCAATCAGCTCGTCGCGTTTTTCCGGTTTCACCAGTTCAATGCGGTCGTATTGAATCAGCTTCGTGCATTCCACCTTCAGCATTTGCTCGAAGATGACAATAACAGCAATAGTGATCAGGTCGATAACAAGAAGTTCGACCAGCGGCGTGCCGGTCATAACTCCGCCATCATCCACACCGGTGGTTGAAGACATGGCATGCACCACCGAAAGGCAGACAACCACAAACAGGTAAGTCATTTCGCGCACTGGCATGGTGTCGGTACGATAGCGCATAATGCCAAAGATACCGAACAGACCGAGACCTACGCCCATGGTGGCTTTGCCGCGATCCATGCCCATCATCAGATAAACCAGAAAGTAGATAGCCACCGAAATAATCATGAACGTGAAGTAGAAGTCACGGCGATGGCTTTTCTTGAAATACAGGAACTGAACGATGAACCAGTTGACCACCAGGCACACAAAGAAACGGATCAGTGTGCTGCCAAAGTCGGACGAAAACCATTCTTGCAAGTTTTCCATAAGGTTTATTATTAGATTGGATTATTATTTACAATTTTTTCGATTTCAATCAGTTTGCGCTTAAAGCGGTTGACCGGTAGCTCCGGATTCGTCATGGCCGATCCCATGCAGTATTTCGAGAACCCATGCGGATGGATACGCAGCTGTCGCAGCATTTCGAGCACCGGCGAGAAGATCAGTCCGTCGCGCTTCAGTTCGATGATCACCAGGGGACCCATATCGCGGGTTTGCCCGCTAATGAGGTTGTTGAACCGCAGGCTGCTGTCGATGGTGAGGCGTTCCGTTTTGGCGCGATTCACCAACGTGATACGGCTGAAGTGGTTGTTGATGACCGGACGTAGGGTAGAGGCATCGTAGCGCAGATGCTTGGTCAGAAAAGCCAGTTTCTCCTCGTCAAGCACATTCATGTCGGTCACCTCCATACGCTTTTTCTTGGTGCGTCCGTGATTGTTTTTGGTTTTCACCTCCATAAACTGCAAGTTCGAACTTACGTAGGTGCGGAAGCGCAGTTTTTGTCGGTTGGTGTGGCCCCACTGGTGCTGGTTGTACATATCGAAGAGCATCGTGTCGAAGTAGGTGGTGTCGTACTCCATATTGCGCAACCCTTCAATCTCCTGCACGAAATAATCCTGCTGAGCGAGTTGCAGCAACTCGTTCAGCTTCTCCGTGTTCGTCACAAACTTGGTGTCGGTGCGATTCATCAGCTTCACGCCGCTCATCTGTTCCAGCGAGATTGGAGCAAAGCCTGTCAGCAGTTCGGAGGTAGTGATAGCCATAGCGGGGATTTCCTCGTGGATTTATTGAGCCAGTATTTTCCGGATGCTGTTGCGTCCTTTGGCGATGTAGATTCCTGCCATCTGATTCTTGTCAACCTGCTGTCCCAACAGGTTGTAGAACTTCACCTCTTCGTCCGGGTTCTGCACCTGGGCGATGTCGGTGGCATTGATTTCCGTGTCTGCGGTATTGAAGTTCTGCTTGCCGCCACTATAGGTAATAGTGCCTGCCACCTTGATGGCTTTTCCGCCGTAGCTGCTGATGGTCAGCGTTCCGTCCTCCATATAGAAGTTGCCGCTGTCCTCATCCTCATGATCGGTGGTGGTGCCCGTCGAGGTGGTGCCATCCAGTTCGCACTGGATGCCGTCGTCACCGACGCCGCTGATAGATACCGTTCCGCTCTCCAGCAGGAAATATTCCTTACAGTGGATGCCGTCTTTCTGGGCGGCCTTCACGTTCAGGGTGATATTCTTGATTTCCAGATATTCCTTGCTGTAGATGGCGTGAGCTGAATTTCCTGTCACGTTCAGCGTGCCTTTGCCTTTCAGTTTGGTGTGGCCTTTCACGTGGATGCAGCCCTTATAGGTCTCGTTGGCACCATCGCTCAGCGTGTTGGTGGTGCTTTTCTTGGCGCTGATGGCCACGCGCTTGCCGTTCTGGATGTTCAGCGCCGGACCTGATGGATTGGTCAGGGTGAGTCCGTTCAGGTCCACCTCACACTTGTAGGCACCTTCCAGATAGAACTCTCCGTCGGTCGATGTTCCTTTCAGTGCATAATAAATCTCCCCATCGGTGTTGGTGGTGGTAGGGTTGATGCCGGCAAAGTCGGCGCTTTGCGTAATGCTTACGTGCGACGAAGTGCCCGAATTGACGGTAATATATTTGGAAATATTGCTGGCAACCGTGACGGTGGCAGTTGTTCCGTTATAAACAATCTCGACGGTATTGTTGTCGATAGCAGTGCCCATCGTGGCGCAGCTCAGTAGGATGACGCAAGAGAGAAGAGTCTTTTTCATAATTTAGCAACGGTTTGTATGAAGTTTTGATAAGTTTGTGATCCTGATAAACACAGCGTTTATCCGTTTTTGTTTAACCGCGCAAAGATAAAGATTATATTTGAATCACCCAAAAAACTTCCTGCTTTTTAACCGTTTTTACGACAAATACATGTTTTTTTAGTTGTAGGATGTTTTTTAAAGTTACAAAAAATCCTTCTTTTCGTAAATTTGCATCAGAATTTGCGGAAAGGACAGAGGACGTCTTCACTACCACAAGCAAGGTAAACAGAATTCAAATATATGCTGTCAGGAAGGTGGCATTACCAAAGATGTAAAGTACATTCTCGCAGGCGGGCACCAGCAGTGTTTCGCCTTGACGCACCTTGATGCCGTTAATATTGGCTTCGCCCCAAAGACACATCACCACCACAAACGAATCGACCTTGAAGTCAATCTGTGCTGCCACCTGCACCACCACGCGGTTCACGTTGAAGTAGGGGCAGTTGATCAGCTGC
>JAFSKF010000046.1 GCA_017449065.1 Bacteroidales bacterium | reverse complement strand
TCAGACTACTATGGTCAGAATACTCTGATTACTCCGAGTATTTTGAGTACTCAGATTTTCAAAATAATCTGAGTAATTGGACTTTCAAAACATTCTGAGTAATCGGAGTAATCAGACATTCAAAACAATTTGGGTAATCGGACTACCAGAACAATCCGTTTTTTTCTGACTATTCTGAGTATATTGGATAAAAACCTTAAATCTCCAATAATTTGCAGATTAAAGGTAGGACATCGTGTTTGACAATCTTGTCATTTAAGCGGTGTTCTCCTTCAAAGATCTGGAAGTGTTCTCGTCCGTAGTTCTTGATGAAATCGTCTTGAGTATGGACGGTTTGGTCATTGCGTCCGAAAAGTCCGTAAACCAACTCTTTCTCTTCAGGAGTGATATTCTTAAATGTCAGGTTCTTTTCGATTTCCTTGAACTCGGCAATCATCTGTTTATCGACTTTAAATGTTTTGGCTCCGTCTTCACGCTTATTCTGAAATTCTACATTTCCCAAACCACGGAAAGTCAGCAGTCGAGCCATGTGGAAAGAGGGGTTTACCAGAATCCTTTTGTATCCATGTTGCAATTCAGCATACATTCCACCCATACTTGTGCCGATAATTAGGTCCGGTTGCTCCTGTTCGACAAAATCCTTCAGAAAAGCTACAGCTTCTTTAGGGCTGACAGGAATGTCGGGGCTAATCACCCTTACCTCTTTTTCATATAAGTAATTGCGCAAATTGGTGGCAGTACCCGTAGATCCTGCAGACGAAAATCCGTGAAAATACAGAATTTTTTTCATTTTTTTCGGTTAAAAATACAAATTGAAAATTACATTCACGTGCAAAGATGAAAAAATATTGAGACATTCGCAAGAAAAGCAATGAAAAAAATCTTTTGAATAGCAAAAATAATTATTTTTGCACAAACAATCCAACATAATTCGGCAATTATGAAAGTAGTAGATTTTTCCAAAACTAATTCTATTGTAAACAAATTCTTGTCTGAAATGCGCGATGTGAATATTCAGAATGACAGGATGAGGTTCCGTAAGAATATCGAGCGAATTGGACAGATTATAGCCTACGAAATCAGTAAAGAGCTTCATTACGAGCATATTGATGTTACAACCCCATTGGGTGTTGCTGATTGCAATGTTCCTAACGATTCAATCGTGGTGGGTGCTATTCTGCGAGCCGCATTGCCACTTCATCAGGGAGTTTTGGATTATTTTGATGATGCCGAAAATGCTTTTGTTTCAGCCTATCGCAAATATGATGAGGATTTTAACTTTGATATTCATATTGAATATATTGCCTCTCCGACGCTTGATGATAAGACTTTGATTCTGTGCGATCCGATGTTGGCAACCGGAGGATCTATGCAGTTGGCTTACGAAGCCCTGCTGACCAAAGGTACTCCTCATAAGGTGCATATCATATCGATTATTGCTTCAAGAGAAGCCATTGAATATCTTGAAGAGAATATGCCGGAGGATACGACTCTTTGGGTAGGTGCCGTTGATAGTTATTTAGATCAGCATAAGTATATTGTTCCTGGTTTGGGCGACGCTGGAGACTTGGCCTTCGGTGAAAAGGAATAAAAAGGAGGAATTCCTTCTAAAGATGGGATGGCTGTTCAACAGGGACGCACAGCATCTCATTGCAGTTCTTGAGAAAGAAGACAACATTAATATAATTATTAGGTATTGTAGTTATGAATTTTTTTGATTTTAGACCAAAGCTCGTAACCTGCATGAAAAATTATAACATGCGAAAGTTCAGTCAGGATGCGATGGCGGGTCTGATAACAGGTATTGTCGCCTTACCTTTGGCCATTGCCTTTGGTATTGCAAGTGGTGTTTCGCCCGAGAAGGGTATCATCACTGCGATTGTCGCTGGATTTATTATTTCTCTTTTGGGCGGTTCAAAGGTTCAGATCGGAGGTCCGACGGGAGCGTTTATTGTTATCATCTATGGCATTGTAACCAATCCTGCGTATGGAGAGGAAGGTCTGCTTATTGCGACCTTGTTGGCAGGTGTGCTGCTCATATTGATGGGGGTATTCAAACTGGGATCGGTTATTAAATTTATCCCTTATCCCATTATCATCGGTTTTACAGCAGGTATTGCCGTAACGATTTTCACTACGCAAATGGGTGATGTGTTTGGTTTGAAGCAGGAAGTTTTTGATGCCTCTGGTGCACCCATTCTGGATCCGGAAACCGGAGAGAAATTATTGGTCCCCTTGAAAACTCCAGGAGATTTTATTGGAAAGTGGATTTGCTACTTTGAACATTTGGAATACTTCAACTTGTGGAACTTCGTGGTAGCTCTTCTGAGTGTCCTTACCATTATTTTCTCACCGAAACTATTCAAATCGGTTCCTGGGTTGAATAAGATTCCAGGTTCGCTTTACGCCATTATCTTCATTACGCTGATTGTGCTTATCATGAAAGAATATGGCGGTATCACAGGCATTGACACGATTGGTGACCGATTCACCATTCAAGGCAAGTTGCCAGCTCCGGTGGTGCCCGATATTACATTCGATATGATTCGTAATCTGATTCCTGTCGCTTTCACCATCGCTATTCTGGGAGCTATCGAGTCGTTGTTGAGTGCGGCTGTTGCCGATGGTGTTATCGGAGATCAGCATAATTCGAATACAGAGCTGATTGCTCAGGGTATCGCCAATATGGCATCTCCGTTGTTTGGCGGTATTCCTGCCACTGGAGCAATCGCCCGAACCATGACAAATATTAACAATGGCGGACGTACTCCGATTGCAGGTATTATCCATGCGATTGTTTTGTTGCTGATTCTGATTGTTCTGATGCCGTTGGCCAATTATATCCCGATGGCATGTCTGGCAGGAGTGTTGGTTATCGTTTCCTACAATATGTCGGGATGGCGCACATTCCGTGCTATGCTAAAGAATCCGAAGAGCGATGTTTCCGTACTGCTGGTTACTTTCTTCCTGACTATTATCTTCGATCTGACAGTAGCCATCGAGTTTGGTATTGTATTGGCCTGCTTGCTCCTCATCCGGCGCATTGCGAGTGTCGGACACATCACTTTACAGGAGAATGAGATTGATGCCAACAATGATACCGATGTCACCACGCACGACGAAGCTCTGCATATTCCTGCAGGAGTTCAGGTGTATGAGATTGACGGTCCGTTCTTCTTCGGAATTGCCAACAAGTTCGAGGAACTATCGGCCAATATGCTTGAAGTGCCGATGGTACGAATTATACGCATGCGTAAGGTGCCGTTTGTCGATGCCACAGGTTTGCATAACTTGGAAGTTTTTATTCGTAAGAGCCATCAGCAGGGCATTCATGTCGTGTTAAGTGGAGTACGACCGGAGGTATTGGCAGTCATCAAGAAATCCAGTCTTTACGGAGAAGTTGGCGAGAAGAATATCTTCGATCATATCAACGGAGCTATGGCTCGTGCCGAGGAGGTTGTAACGCATCCTCATGTGCATCATCGTGTTCATAGTGCCAAATAAGGGTAAATGAAATGATAGAGATCCGCAAAATCGGAAGAACCAGACGCGACTTGAAAAAGTTTATCCAGTTTGCTATCCATTTGTACAAAGGCAATGCCTATTATGTGCCGCCGATGATTGAAAGTGAGATAGACATTCTGGACGATCAGGTCAATCCTGCTTTCGATTTTTGCGAATCTGTCTATTTTATGGCCTTTCGGGACGGAATGCCCGTCGGTCGCATAGCCGGGTTCATTAACAGTCATGCCAACGAAAAGTTCCAAGAAGGTCAGTGCAGATTCGGATTTGTCGATTTTATTGACGATCCAGAGGTGAGCCGGATATTACTGGATGCTGTCCGCCAATGGGGAGGAGAGAAGGGCATGGATGTTCTGATGGGACCGATGGGTATGACTGATTTGGATTATGAGGGATGTCTCATTGAGGGGTTCGATCAGTTGGCTACCAGCCAAACCATCTATAATTATCCTTATTATCCGCAGCATTTTGAGAGGTACGGGCTTCACCCTGATGTCTATGCTAAAGAATATAAGATGAAGGTGCCGGAGGCGGTTCCAGAGAAATATACCCGCATCACACAGATAGTTACCAAGCGATTGGGATTACGAGTGATTCAAGACACCGATGCCAAGCATATTGTTAAGCATTGGGGTGACAAAATATTTCAGCTGCTCAATGAAGCCTATGCTCCATTGTATGGATTTACAGAACTGACCCCGCGCCAAATAGATTACTACATTCATTTATGGTTGCCGCAAGTCCGCTTGGATCTGCTTCGGATGGTTATCGATAAGGACAATCAGCTGATAGCATTCGGTATTTGTTGTCCGTCTTTATCGAGGGCACAGCAGAAAGCAAAGGGAAGGATGTGGCCATTCGGGTGGATGCATTTGGCTAAGGCAATGTACTTCAAAGGAGGAACGGATACGTTCGACCTGTTGTTAGTGGCTGTTCGTTCCGACTATCAGGGAAAGGGTGTGCATGCACTTCTTTTCCCTGAAATCATCGATGTGGCCATCAAGAGCGGTTTCCAATGGGCAGAAAGTAATCCGGAATTGGAGTCGAACGACCGCGTGCAGGAAATGTGGAAAGATTTCAGCCCCGTTTGTCACAAGAGGCGGTGTATCTATAAAATGAATCTTTAAAGAAGCAAAAATGAAAGGCTGGAGACAGCCTTTCATTTTGTTTTTATTCCGTATAAAACCGGATGATATGCTCTATAGCCTCGCGGCATTTCGGACAGAATTTCGGATATTCGTTAGTGCGCATCCTGCAATCTTCCTGATAGCGCCAGATGCCTTTCGCTCGGTACCCGCCGCCTTCCACTTTTCCCACTTCCGCGGCCTTCTTCGGATCGAGCTTAGTGGTGATATTCGGTTCCCAAGGCTCCACATCCAGCGAATATGTTTCGTCGTTGGCATCGTGTGTGTCGTAAAAATACTCGTCGGCAAGTCCTGCAAAGCTATGACCGAATTCATGCACAACAACCGGACGGAATTTGGAGTGATGGGCGGCAGACAGGTTGTAGCTGTTATAGATTCCTCCTCCTCCGTATTCGTCGGTGTTTGCCAGAATGATAATGTGCTCATACGGAATGCCAGCCAAAGCATCATGCACATCTTTTATATGGAGCGTGGTGAGGTAACGGTCGCTATAGAAAGTGCTGAAATGACTTGAAAAAGCGGTTTCCATCCATTGGTGAAGGCGAGGAATGCTCACTCCGTTTTCCTTCGATTGGCTTTCTACAGCAACGATTCTGAATTTGCCTTTCATACTTTTGTAGGGTTCGTGTTCGAACAGCGACTTCATGGCTATCTTAACATCGTTACGAAACGTCCGCATTTCTCTGTGGGTGTATCCTTCAGCCAGGAAAGCAATGTCAATGCAATGGTTCGGATCTTCCGGTTCGAGCAAGACAGTGTGCGGAGTAATGTGTTTTTCACCAATACGTTTAATTAAAATGTCGGCAGGATCGACAATATGCTTTAGGCTGCAAACAATTTCCCGCGTGTTGTTCTGTAATTGAATTTCCACCTCAACGGGCATTTTGGGGAACGGAATCAGCATGCAGTGTTCAAAACTCTTAGAAGCCTTATATGCTTCCTCTGTTTCAATCCATTCCTGAAAAAGACTTGAAAAACTGTGGCAATAGACGATTTCGTGGTTGTCAAGCGCTCGCACATACAGTTGCCCGTTGCCCAAGAGCGGCAGTTCCTGCAAGTGATTTCTTCTACCTGCCCAACCTGGGAAGCGGTTCAGTTTGTCCAGAAAGACGGACTGCAGTTCATGACTGCCAGCAAACGTATAATCGATCCGTAAGGTACTATCGGCAAACAATTGGTCAAAGTCCTGTGCCGATGTCGAAGACAGCAGCATCCAGGCAAACAAAAGTAAATAAAGTCTTTTCATTAGTAGATAAGGTATAAAAGGATAACAGATTGCCTGCGACCGGAATCAATTCAGATTCATCAGCGATTTGGCATTGGCGATCGCCTGATCCGTAATTTTGGCACCACTCAGCATACGAGCCACCTCCCGGATACGTTCATCACCCTCCAATACACTGATGTGAGTTTGAGTCTCCGATTCGTTGTCTTGTTTGTACACCAGGAAGTGGGCGTCACCTTTACCGGCCACTTGGGGCAGATGCGTAATGGTAATGACCTGCAAGTGACTTGAGATTTGTTTCATGACTTCACCCATGCGGTCGGCGATTTCGCCCGAAACACCTGTATCAATTTCGTCGAAGATGATGGTGGGAAGCGTTTTCGCATCGGCAATCAGCGCTTTGATCGATAGCATCAGACGGGATATCTCGCCACCGGAGGCGACTTCGCCAGCAGGTTTCAGCGGTTGATTCTTATTGGCAGAAAACAGGAAAAGAATCTCATCTGCACCCGTCGGGGCAAAATCCTTCAGAGGTGAAATCTGCACTTCGAATCGTACATTTGGCATCCCTAAATAGGCAACCTTTTCCACCAGCGCCTTCTCAAAGAGTTGTGCCGCTTTCTTACGTGCGGACGATAACTTGGCAGCCGTTTGTCTGATTTTTTCGGTTTGCGATTTCAGCTGCTTTTCCAATTCCTCAATTTCAGCATCGCTATTGTCGAAATGAAGCATTTTCTCCGACAACTCATCTCGCAATGCAATCAGTTCGCCGATTGTGTTTTTACTGTGTTTTTTCAGCAAGGCATAGAGCAGACCCAGTCGTTCCTCGACAAAACTGAAACGTTCAGGATCGAAATTCACTTCTTCTGCCTGATTCGACACATCGTCAGCGATATCCTTCAGATCGATGTAATCGGATTCCATTCGTTCTGCGATTTCTGCCAATCGGGGGTAAAGAGAAGTCAGGTTGCGCGAACGGTCCCGAAGTTGCTTCAGCAGTTGCAGAACACTCTCACCGTCACCATCCAGCATTTCTCCCATCTCGGCCAGCCCGCTTTTGATGTCTTCCGCATGGCTCAGCATTTCCTGCTCTTCCTCAAGTTCCTCAATTTCACCATCCCGAAGCTGGGCTTCGTCCAATTTATTCAGCTGATATCGCATATAATCCGCCTCTTCTGCTCCCTTTGAGGCTGCGTCCTTCAAGTTTTGCAAGGAGCGGCGCAGTCGGTTCAACTCTTTATATTCCGTCTTATAGCGGTTTAGCAGGTCTTTGTCTTGGGCAATTGTATCGATGACCTCTTCCTGGAATGAATTGTTGCCCAACAGCAGGTTCTGATGTTGCGAATGGATGTCGATGAGTGCCTCACCCAGTTGTTTCAGGCACAATAATTGCACGGGAGTGTCGTTCACGAAAGCGCGACTTTTGCCAGACGCATATATTTCTCGACGGATGATGGTGCTCTGTGCATCGTATTCCAGATCGTTTTCCTCGAAAAAAGCGTTCAGACCGTAGCCTTCGATGTTAAACGCAGCCTCAATAACGCATTTGGTGGCATTCGAACGAACCGACTTAGCATCTGCCCTTTGTCCAAGAATCAGGCCCAATGCCCCCATCATGATACTTTTGCCGGCACCTGTCTCGCCGGTAATAACCGTAAGACCTTGTGTCGGTTTGAATTCCAAGTGCTCGATAAGGGCGTAGTTCTCGATGGATAGCGATATCAGCATATTATTCCTTATATTCTTCTTTGATTTTAGACAGAGCGTTGGTGTAGGTAGGATAGAGGTCCTGCAACGTCTTGAAAATGTTTTGTTTCTCGGTCATGGGTGCCTCGCTATAGATGTTTATCAGTTCGTCTTGCTTGGCAGATATGAAAATACTTAACAGGGGAGTCTGACCGTTTGCTTTCCGGACATTGGCGAGCAAAGGCAGCGACGAAGAGATTTGTGCGCGGCCCTTATCCATCGACTGATACATTGCGTCAAGTCCCAATCGGTGGTAATTGTACCACAGCTGACGGAAGTCCGCCTGGTTGTCATCCAGCAATGCCGTAATGACCGCATGTCGGTTCTTTTTGTCATCGAAAGCTTTCCATGCCTTCGATTCCGAACTTTGCATCTGGCTCACAATACTCTCGCATTTTCTGAGAAAAGGTTCTCCGCCTTTGTACGAGAAACTGTCGAAATCCGCACCAAGAACCAGATACACATAGTAGGCAACGGTGGCAATCAGCTCATTGTCGAGGTTGAATTCGTTGTAGGTGAACGTCTGGCCTTCGGTATAGTCGAATGACAGGTTGTCGTCCTTCCAGTTGAATGTCGTCGTCTGATATGATGAGTAATAAACCGGGCGTCTTGCCTGTATCGTCAGCGAAGCCCTGTAGCTGTCGGTTGAAGGCATTTCAGTAATGGTGAAAGCAAATGTGCAATGAATCCTTTCCTGATCGGAGAACTGAGCAGCTGTCCATTGTTGTCCGTTGATGAACTCCTGCAAGTCGGTTTGCAGGGTCTCGAAGCGGCTACGGTACGAAGCGTCAATCTGTTGCGTATTGATCGATACCTTAGCATCGAGTTCCTGTGCCTCTGAAAGGAAAGAGAAAGAGGACATGAATATCAGGGCAGATATGCACATCCTCGTCACGCGGTTCTTCATTTGCGCATTCCCATTTGGAGTTTTATCTTCGTGACAAAGTGCTTGGTCGATTGTGCGAACTTGCCGTCCATAATCCAATTGTAGTACGACGGCTCTTCCTCAAAGACTTTTACGACAGGTCTTCCCTTGTGTTTGCCGAAGTTGAAAACGGGTTGGTTCTGGTCGTTATACACGAAATTACCTGCAATGTCGGCTACATTTTGTAGCTTGCTGTATTCTTGCAGCCATTCCATATCATTCTCCAGATCATCGTAATGATCCAGTTGCGCCTTGAGCACTTCGTAAGTGGCGCGTGTGTCAGCATCAGCACTATGGGCCTCTTCCAGCTCCTTGCCGCAATAGAACTTATAGGCGGCCGACAGGTTGCGTCGTTCTTTTTTGTGATAGATGTTCATCACATCAATCATGTGCCGACCGTCCAGATTGAAGTCGATACCGTTCCGGTACATTTCCTCCATCAGGAGCGGGATGTCGAATTTGCTCGAATTGAATCCGGCCAAATCGCATCCTTTCCAGTCGTTGACAATCTTGCGAGCGATTTCCTTGAATAGCGGCTTATCCTTCACATCCTCGTCCGTAATATGGTGTATTGCGGTCGTTTCTGCAGGAATATGCACGCCTGGGTTCACCAGATAGGTCTTTTCCGTCTCCTCTCCGTTAGGCATTACTTTGATGTAACTGATTTGAACAATTCTGGAATTGAGAATGTCCAATCCTGTTGTTTCGAGGTCGAAGAAGACGATAGGTCGCTTCAGTTTCAGCTTCATGATTCAGCTTTCTACCGTATTTGTCCGTTAGTTGCCGAAGTCGGCCAGCTGCATAGGCATAATCAGCATCAGCAGATCTTCGTTCTCGTTGTTCTGGACAGGAACGATGAGACAGGCGCGGAATGAATCAGCCAGCTGGAATTCCACTTCGTCTGAAGGAATCGTATTCAGAATCTCGATCAGGAAGTTGGCACGGAAGCCGATCTGCATGGGCGTATCGCTGTAGCTGCAAGTGATTTTTTCTGTACCGTAAATAGAGAAATCCACATCCTGAGCACTCACAGTCAGTATATCCTTGTCGATGTTGAATTTCACCTGATTGGTGGCTTGGCTGGCAAAGACGGAAATACGGCGTAAAGTGTTGATGCAATCCTGACGGCCTACGATCATCTTGTTCGTGTTGTTCTTCGGAATTACAGATTCGTAGCGTGGGAACTTGCCTTCAATAAGGCGGCAGCTGATCTGATAGTCGGTCAGCTGGATGCGTGCACTCTTGCTGTCGAAGGTGACTTTTGCTTCGCCCATATCCTTCGAAATGATGCTACGGAGTAGCGTTGCCGGTTTTTTAGGTAATATGAACGAAGCCTCGAAGCCTGCCTTAACGCTTTGGTTGATCAATCGGACCAGTTTCTTCGAATCGCTGGCAACGAATGTCATATATTCCGGTTTTACGTCGAAATAGATGCCGTTCATCACAGGACGCAAGTCATCGTCGGCAGTGGCAAACAAAGTGCTTCCAATGCCGTTCAGCAAAGCTTGTGAAGACAGGCTGAACTCATGGGCTTCAGCATCCAGATCCTTCAAAGTTGGATATTCCTCTGCCTTGCCTGCAATGAAATTATATTTACCGTTGGCATAATATACAAATATCTCCAGATTGTCACCGTCAATGTCGAAATTGAGCATTTGCTGCGGCATTTCCTTCAAAGGATCAAGAAGGGTCTTCGACGGAACGACAAAGCGTCCGCTTCCTTCCACTTCGGTAATTGCGATATTGGTGATCATTGTGGTATCGCCGTCGGAAGCGGTAACCTTCAGGGTATTCTCGTTGATTTCGAACAAAAAATTGTCGAGTATAGGCATAGTATTCTTACCAGTCAGCACACGGCTGATGGCAGACAGGTGACTCATAAGGTCGGAGCTTAAGACTTGAAATTTCATATTACGCGTTTAAAAGGTATATAAAATATTGGGACAAATATATGCACTTTTTTCGGTTCGTGCAAATATTTGTCCCAAAATTTGCGTATTCAGGGGTGATTTTATTGCATTTGCAATCGGTTATCCCCTAAAAAGTGCCTGTCAAATCAGCATCGTGCCAGAATTTCTTTGAGGTAGGCGTACGAAGTCTTCATCGACGGAATGGAGAGCTTTTCCTCTGGGGAATGGATGCCTCGCATCGTAGGACCGATGGAAATCATGTCGAGATCGGGATATTTGGTCAGGAAGAGACCCGTTTCGAGTCCTGCATGGATTGCCATCACTTCCGGTTCCTGATTGAACAGGTCGCGATAGGTTTGTGCTGCAATTTTCAGAATCGGAGAATTGACGTTCGGTTTCCAGCCCGGATAGCCGTGTCCCTGAGTGACTTCGGCACCGGCCATTTCGAACACGGTGCGTACGGTAAAGGCAATGTCTTCCTTTTCGCTTTCGACGCTGCTTCGCTGACTGGTTTCAACGCGGATAACACCTGTTTCCGGCATTTTGACTGATGCCAGATTAGTAGATGTCTCAACCAGATCCTTCATGGCGCGACTCATGCCTTGCACGCCGTGAGGGCACACCTGAAGGGCTTTCAGAAGCTTGGTGGCGACGGCCGGTTCGATAATGAAGGCTGGCTTTTCTGCGCTCTCAATCGTCATCTTAAATCCTTTTTCGATATCACCGACTTCGCCTTCAATGACGGCAACAAACTGATTCAAGTCGGCTACCAGCTGGTCGCGACGGCTGGCAGGTAATCCGATCACGGCTTCTGCCTCTCGAGCGATAGCATTGCGCAGGTTTCCGCCGTGTATGCTTGCGAGTACCATATCCGGTTGGCTCAGTAGGAAGCGAACCAATACTTTGTTTGCATTGGCGTGTCCTAAGTGAATGTCGCCGCCGGAATGCCCGCCCAACAAGCCGGATACTTTAATTTTTGCATAATAGCGGTCTGGGGCAGGGATGGGTGCATAATGGAATTCTGCACAGGTGTCCTTGCCACCGGCACATCCCATAAAAATCTGTCCTTCGTTTTCAGAATCGAGGTTAATCAGTATCTTACCGGTCATGAAGCCTTCCTCCAGGTTGTTGGCTCCGGTCATGCCGGTTTCTTCGTCGTAAGTGACGAGTGTTTCCAACGGGCCGTGTTTCGCTTCCGGATCTGTCATTACAGCCATTGCCAGGGCAACACCGGCTCCATCGTCGGCACCTAATGTGGTTCCTCGTGCTGTCACCCAATCGCCGTCAATGTAAGTGTCGATAGGATCGTTGTCGAAGTCGTGCTTCACGTCCGAGTTCTTTTCGCACACCATATCCATGTGCCCTTGCATCACTACGGTCGGATGATTCTCATAACCAGGTGTGGCGGGTACTCTGAAAAGCACGTTACCGGTTTTATCCACATGGCATTCCACCTGGTTTTCTTTGGCCCAGTTAACCAGCCATTCGCGAATTTTTCCCTCCTTTTTCGAAGGACGGGGAACTTTTGTAATCGCATCGAAAATGCTCCATACGTTTTGAGGAGTAAGATTTCTAATCTCCATAGTCGATTCTGAATTAAAAAAAGTTAAAAATGTTTATAATTATATTTAATTTTCTCAAAAAAAGACAAATCCTTTGGTTGACCAAGAAATTTGTACTAACTTTGCGTTCGCATTTGTAGGAATAGGCAATAGTTGACCTGTTGACGGTGCAAATATACAAAAAATGTTTGAAACAATCATCATTTCGGTTGGAATTCTTTTCATCTGTTTTGTTTTTTTAGCAATTCAGGTATTTTTTTCCAAGAAAAAGAAGTTCCCCGATACTCATGTGAGCCAGAATAAGGCGATGCGCGAACGCGGCATTCATTGCGTACAGACGCAGGATTGGGAGGAGCGGCATCGCAAGGGTTTATATGACTAAAGTGGTGTGGTACCTAAACAATCATCGATTGAAAAAACATCAACGTAGAATTTAAGAAATTACACGATAATCTTATGAAGAAAATTTACTCGATTTCAACCGCCTTGCTTGTAGCAGGCGCTTTTGCATTGGGTCTTGTTTCGTGCAATAGTAACAACCAGCAAAGCACGGCCTATGCACCCATCGTACCTAACGATTCCCTTCGATTGCCGGTTGCTTACATCAACATCGATTCGTTGCTGGTGAATTACAATTTTGCGAAAGACCTGAATGAAGAGCTCATCAAGAAGACCGAAGATGCGCGCATGAATATCAACGCGCAGGCTCAGGCACTCGAAAAGGATTATGCCCAGTTCCAGCGTAAGCTGCAGACGAATGCCTTCCTGAGCGAGGAGCGTGCTCAGCAAGAGGCAACCCGGCTCCAGAATAAGAAGGATGAGCTCGATCAGCTGAACTATAAGTTGCAGAATGATTTGGCACAGCAGCAGGCACAGATGAACGCCCGTTTGAGCGATACTATCCGCAATTTTGTTAAAATATATAATGAAGAGATGCATTTCGAGCTAATCTTCACCAATACCATGTACGACAACATTCTTATTGACGCGCCTAAGTACGATATCACCAACGATGTGCTTAACCGATTGAATGAACGTTACACCAAGAAGTAAATAATTGAATCTGATAACACAGTTTCCGACGCCTCCTGAAAAGGGGGCGTTTTTTTGTGTCTTTGCGCCACATATAATGAGTGCCGGGGTGCGGGTGCTGTCTTTTTCCTGTTCTGTCGCTTTTTTCTCCTTTTTTGAAATCTTGCTCTGAGGGCCTTCAAACCCAAAATATGTTGTAAAACATATCGCAGATGTTGTAAAACATATTTTATTATTTGCAAGTTTCTTCAAAACTCACTATCTTTGCACCGTGAAAGTTAATATAACACAAAAATGTCCTTTTGTAAATGGAATAATTAAAGTTTTAGAGTTAGAATTAAGACAGTAAATCCCTTTTGTATTTTATCTTAGGCCTTTTAACCATGAAACAAGACCTGCAAGCCGAAAAGACTTGCAGGCTTTTTTCTTTTCTGAGACGGAGATATCCATTCGCGGTTCTTTTTTTGTTTGTGCAATCGATATTTTTGTAACTTAAGAATGTCAAATTAGTTGTTTTTAGCGTGTAAATGCAACCGATTGCGCGTTTTCTAAAAAAAGATTTGGGAGATTCGGGAAAAAGGGTCTATCTTTGCATTGTCAAACAGTTAGAATTAAGTTAGATAAGGTTTTAGGTTAGACACGTTGTGATTTCGCTGAAGATAAGTTTGTATTTACTGTAGTAATGAGCCCCAGAGTTTTTTTTAACTTCTGGGGTCATTATTTTTACCTATATGAGGTGGAATCCGTTGAAATGCAACCGATTGTTATGGCTTGTTTGTAAAGTGTATGTGGCAAAAACGAAATCTTTGGCCAAAATCCGCTTGGAAAAACGAAAAAGTCATGCAATCTATTGCATTGTTCGAAAAAAGCCTTTACCTTTGCATCGTGTTTTTCATGGTATTAGATTTAAGGTAATGAGATGATACGGCTGTCGTGATGACAGTCGTTCATTGTTTTAAAGCTTTTCATTTCGCAATTTTTTCTTTCAGGCGCATCAGTTCTTCCCAAGCCTCTTGTCCGGCTTGTTCGCCTCGGCGTATCAGTTCTTCGGTGTCTTCGTCGCTGAAGCTGCTGCCCGAGAAGCCCGAAACATCCGGGTGAATCAGCAGGTCGGCATCTTCGCGGTTCGCACGATATTTATTCAGGTCTGGACGTGCGTATTGCCAGGCGAGTATCGCGGGCAGGCCGTACGACCTGATTTCGTGTCGTGTTTCCTGTTCGGCACGTTTGGCATCCATCAGGTCGATGGCAATCACGTAGTCGGCTCCTAAGTTTCGGGCAACGTCAACGGGCAGGTTGTTCAGCAGGCCGCCGTCAATCAGTTCCATCGAGTCTTTCTTCACAGGACGGAAGAAGATCGGTATCGACATACTGGCACGCATCGCGGTTGCCACATTGCCGCTGTCCAGACAGACTTCTTTGAAGTGCAGAATATCGACGGAGACGCATCGCAGCGGAATTTTTAGGTTGTCGAAATGGCAGGAAGTGTGTCCGAGCAAGTCGTCTGCTTTTTCCAGGAAACGTTCACCGTTCATCAGGCTTGGCAATGCTTGCCGCTCCCGGAATTTCACGCGAGGGGAGGGGTCGAAGTCGGAGAGCAGCCGGCGCCAGTCTTGGGCACGGTAGATCGAATCCAGCTGATCTGCCCGATAACCATAGGCATACAAGCCGCCGACAATTGATCCGGCTGACGTCCCGACCACCAGATGAATGGGGATTCCAGATTTTTCGATGTACTTCAGGGTTCCGATGGCAGCTGCTCCTTTGGCGCCTCCTCCACTTATCACCAGCGCCACCTTGGGTTGTGCACAAGCAGGCTGCTGCATGCTGCAAGCCATCCATAGCAGAACGACAAATAACAGACCCTTTTTCATTCGTATCATTTTTTTTGGGGAAGGTGAAATATCGTGTGCAAAGATAGCGAATTTCCCGAAAACTTACTCCAATAAACCTCGGAAAGATACAAAATCTTCCCAAAATTCGCCAATAATTTGGAAATAATGGGAGTTTTTCTGTATCTTTGCCCTCCAAACTCATTGCTTGAAAAGTTGAAAAACGTAGAAGTTATGACACCACAAGAAAAGAGAAATCAGAAGTTGAGCGAGCGACTGATTAAGAATCTGGAACGCCGCCACATCAAAGCCTTCTATTGTCCGACAGGACAGGAGGCTGTGAAGAAAGTGTCGGAGCTCATAGCAGACGGCAGTTCGGTAACGTGGGGCGGATCAATGACCATCCGCGGCCTGGGGATTCCCGATGCGTTGAGGAGCCGGGGAACGCTGGAAGTGCTTGATCGCGATCTGGTGGAGACACCAGAGGAGAAGCAGGCCTACTATCTCAAGGCATTCTCGACCGACGTTTACCTGACCAGCGCCAATGCCCTCTCTGAAGATGGCGTTATCGTGAATATCGATGGTACCGGCAATCGCGTGGCGGCTATCACCTGGGGACCGAAGAAGGTTATCTTTGTCATCGGTCTGAATAAAGTGGCCCAGACAACGGAGGCAGCTCTCTCCAGAGCAAGGGGAACGGCTTCACCCACCAATGCTGCCAGATTCGACATCAAGACTCCTTGCCAAGTGGACGGAGTATGTCATAACTGCAATTCTCCGGAATCCATCTGCAACTACGTCCATTTTCTGCGAAATTCACCCAAGGAGCGCCATATCGTCGTGCTCGTCGGAGAGAACCTGGGCTATTGAGTGCGCCCCCTCGCAATCTGAGTAACGAAGGCTAGCTGCCCTGTTTCGGTGCTGTTTCCATTTGATTTAATTAAACTGCAAACTTCGAACAGTATGAACATCGAAAAAATAAGAGAATACACTCTATCGCTTCCAGGCGTAACTGAAGATCAGGCATTCGGAGTTGATATTCTTAATTTCCGTTTGGAAGGGAAAATCTTCGTCTGTCTATGGTTAGGCGGAGGCAAGTATGACATGAAGGATGGTGTTTCAAGAATCGCACTGAAGTTGTCGCCAGACAGGAATCTGGAGCTTCGAGAACACTTCCCGGCCGTGACTCCAGCCTATCATTGGAACAAGACACACTGGAGCGATGTGTATTACGAGCGGTTGGACGATGCTTTGGTGGAAGAATGGATCCGGGAGTCCTATCAGCTTATCGTGTCGAAGCTCCCAAAGGCAGTTCGGGCAAAGTATATATAACAAACCAAAGACGCCGACTATCTTTGGCTTCGGATCCTCTTGGCGCATGCAGGAGTTTACAGCAATAGTTAAGATTCCGTAAAATTGGTAAATGAATCCGTAAGATTTATAAATGAGTCTTGCGGATTTTTTAGTACCTTTGCACCGTGAAAACAATTAACAATAAAATAGAGAGAAAATGGCAAAGAAACTAGTAGCAGTATTGATTGGTGCAGGAAGCATCGGACAGGCAATCATTCGCCGCGTGTCGGCAGGTAAGCATGTAGTGTTGGCAGATTATAGCGTGGAGAACGCTGAGCGGGCTGCTAAAACGTTGGAGAATGCGGGCTTCGAGTGCTCGACGATCAAGTGTGACCTCGGTTCGAAGGAGGACATCCTGAAGTTGGTGGAGTTCGCCACAAGCAAGGGCGAAGTGAAGTACATGGTGAATGCCGCTGGCGTGTCGCCGTCGCAGGCTCCCGTGAAGCACATCCTGCAAGTGGACCTCTACGGCACGAGTGTGCTGATGGAGGAGTTTGGCAAGGTCATTGCCGAGGGTGGCAGTGGCATCATTATCTCGTCGCAGAGCGGTCACCGTCTGCCCGCACTGCCGCAGGAG
>JAFSKF010000045.1 GCA_017449065.1 Bacteroidales bacterium | reverse complement strand
CCTTTTGGACACTCCGCATGGCAAAACATATTTTTTTGTCACGGTCAGTTATTTAAAATGTAAGGAATTGATAGCTGATTCAAATATTTTCCCTATCTTTGCGCCAAATTCAAATCTCCCCAGAGGAGTTTTGGCATTTTTCCCCTCTCTGAAGTATCATAGAAACCTATCTATTCTGTTAGGGCAAAAGCATATGGTTGAAGTAAGGCTTTTGCCCCTATGGGGCGCTCACTCCGTAACATACCCCCACAGGGCGATGCCCTGGGCTAATAGCTTTATGGCCCTTCAGGCTGTTTCCTGCACGAGGGTTCCTTACTTGCGAAACATACATTAATTCAAGTTTCGCAAGTAAGGATGAGGTGTATATCGTTCAGAAAGTCTGGAGTTCCGACCATGACTTTGAGAAAAGCACGGCACACAATTTAAGATTTTGTGCAAAGCAAGTGTCAAATTTGTGAAAAAAATGCAATACTGCGCGTAAAAGCCATGAAAAGCGGCAAAAACTTTTGGTGAATCGAACGGAATTGACTACCTTTGCAGCACCCAATATACCTTTTTAAATAATAAGGTAATGACAAGGAGAAAATAATAAACCCAAGAGAAAAACAATATGATCAGAAAAATTCTTATTGCAAATCGTGGAGAGATTGCCATCCGTGTGATGCGTGCCTGCTATGAAATGGGCATCCGTTCGGTGGCTGTCTATAGCGAAGCAGACCGCACCAGCCGTCACGTGCTTTATGCCAACGAAGCAGAGTGCATCGGGCCTGCCCCATCCATCGAGAGTTACCTCTGCATCGATAAGATCATCGAAGTAGCCAAAAAACATAAGTGCGATGCCATCCATCCGGGCTATGGTTTCTTGAGCGAAAACGCTGAGTTTGCCAAACGCTGCCAGGAGGAGGGCATTATATTTATTGGTCCGGAACCGCAAACCATGATCGACATGGGCGACAAAATTCAAGCCCGCCGGCACATGATTGCTGCAGGTGTTCCCGTTGTGCCTGGCACCCAAGACCAGCTGAACTCGCCGGAGGAAGCCATCGGAGTCTGCAAGGCCATCGGTTTTCCTGTGATGATTAAGGCCTCGATGGGCGGTGGCGGCAAGGGTATGCGTCTGGTGCATCGCGAAGAGGAGGTTGTGGAAGCCTATAATGCCTGCAAGAGCGAAGCCATGTCGGGCTTTGGCGACGACACCATCTACATCGAGAAATTCGTGGAAGGTCCTCACCATATCGAGTTCCAGATTTTGGGCGACAAGCATGGGAATGTCATCCATCTGTGCGACCGTGAGTGTTCCGTGCAGCGTCGTCACCAGAAAGTGGTGGAAGAATCTCCTTCCCCATTTCTGGATCCCGAACTGCGTGCCCAGATGGGAGCTGCCGCAGTTGCCGCCGCTAAAGCCGTTAATTATGTAGGTGCCGGCACCATCGAGTTCCTGGTGGATAAATACAAGCACTTCTATTTCCTGGAGATGAACACCCGTCTGCAAGTGGAGCACCCGGTAACTGAGGAGGTTGTCGGCCTTGACCTGGTGAAGCAGCAGATTCTGGTGGCAGACGGACAGCCGCTCACCATCCGACAGGAAGATGTGCTTCAGCGCGGACACGCCATCGAATGCCGCATTTGTGCTGAAGATACCGACAACAACTTCCGCCCTGCTCCGGGCGTCATCAGCCGTCTGGTGGAACCTCACGGTCCCGGCATCCGTATCGACTCGGCAGTATATGAAGGCTACGAGATTCCGATGTACTACGACCCGATGATCGGTAAACTGATTGTTTGGGCAACGACCCGAAAGTATGCCATTGAGCGTATGCGCCGTGCTTTGTACGAATATCGTGTGGCTGGCCTGGTTACCAACATCCGCTATCTGCGCCGCATCATCGATGTGCCACAGTTCAAGGAAGGCAACTACGACACCTCGTTTATTGAGGTTAACCAGGAGCGGTTGCGTCCGCGTCCGGGCTTCAAGAACGATTCGGAAGATATGGCCATCATTGCTGCCTATATCGACTATCTGATGAACTATGAAGAGAATATGCCCGATGTTGAAAACACTAACAGCAATGCCTTGAACCGCTGGCGTGCCTTCGGTTTGCAGAAGGGCGTGCTGAGAGTGTGAGGGAAATTGTGTAATTTCTAATTACTAATTACAGATTACTAATTACGGATTACCTGAAACTCCTAACTATTAACTATTATCTAATAACTTTTCTTTCAAAGAAATTATGGAAATACAAATAGGAAACCGATTGGCAGAAGTTACCCTGCTCAGCAAGGAGGGCAACAAAGTGTCTATCGAAATAGACGGCAAGGTGTATAATGTCGATATCTGCATGTTCCCCAACGGACAAGTATCGATTCTCAATAACGGTATATCGTACGATGCCACCCTCATTAAGGGCGACACCGACAAGCACTATCGTGTAGGCCTGAACTATTCGAACTACGAAATCGACATGCTCGACTCGCAGGCCAAATATATGCGTATGCGAAAGAAACAGAACAGCGAGAAGCAGGACGATAAAGTCAAATCGCCTATGCCTTGCAAGATTGTGAAAATATATGTACAACCTGGTCAGGAACTGCAAGCCGGCGACATCGTGCTCACCATCGAGGCGATGAAGATGCAATCGAACATCACCGTTTCGGAGGCATGTACCGTAGCAGAAATCAAGTGTGCGGAAAACGACAGCGTTATGGCTGATCAGGTACTTGTAACATTGAATATCAATAAATAATATGGAAAAGAAAAAATTAAACGTTCGCGAACGAATCGATTTATTGCTCGATAAAGGGACCTTTGTAGAGGTCGATAAATTTGTGAAGCACCACTGTACCAATTTCGGTATGGAAAACAAGCGCATTGCCGGCGACGGTGTGGTTTGCGGCTACGGAAAGATTGACGGACGTCTGGTGTTTGTCTATGGTTTCGACTTCGCCGTGCTGGGCGGTTCGCTCAGTGCTGCCAATGCTGCCAAGATTGCCAAAGTGCAGGATGCAGCCTTGCGTAACGGTGCTCCTATCATCGGATTGAACGATTCCGGTGGCGCCCGCATCCAAGAAGGCATCGAGTCGCTCTCGGGCTTCGGTGATATTTTCTATCGCAATGTGATGGCATCGGGCGTTATTCCGCAGATTTCTGCCATCATGGGTCCTTGTGCCGGCGGCAGCTGCTATTCTCCGGCTCTTACCGACTTCATCCTCATGGTGCGCGAGGAATCGCAGATGTTCATTACGGGCCCGAACGTGGTGAAGCAGGTTACCCAGGAAGAGTGCGACAAAGAGACGCTTGGCGGAGCTGACGTGCATTCCACGAAATCGGGCGTGTGCCAGTTTGTGTGCGACACCGATGAAGAGTGCCTCATGACAATCCGCGAACTCATCGGTTTCCTGCCCAATAACAACATGGAAGATGCACCTATCCATCCTGCCACCGACGAACTGACCCGCGAGGTGCACGAGCTGGAAGGCGTGGTTCCTGCTGATCCGAATATCCCATACAACATCAAAGACATCATCGAACCGGTGTGCGACCACCAGTATTTCTTCGAGATTGCTCCAAACTTTGCCAAGAATCTGGTGATCGGATTCGGACGCATGGCGGGACGTACCGTGGGCTTTATTGCCAACCAGCCTCAGGTGCTGGCAGGATCGCTCGACATCGATGCCTCGGAAAAGGGTGCCCGCTTCGTGCGTTTCTGCGATTGCTTCAACATTCCGATTATCGCTATCGAAGATGTTCCCGGCTTCATGCCAGGCATCAACCAGGAGCATGGCGGCATCATCCGTCACGGAGCCAAGCTGCTCTATGCATTTGCTGAAGCTACCGTACCGAAGATCACGCTCATTGCACGCAAGGCCTATGGTGGCGCCTACATCGTGATGAACTCCAAACAACTCGGTGCTGACGTCAACCTGGCTTACGAAAGTGCAGAAATCGCCGTGATGGGTGCCAAAGGTGCCGTTTCCATCCTCTATCGCAAGGAAACACCCGAACAGCAGGCAGAACGCATCAAAGAGTATGAAGCCAAGTTCAACAATCCGTACTGCGCTGCAGAATTAGGATACATCGACGATATCATCGCTCCGGCAGATACCCGCAAGGCACTCATTCAGGCCCTCGACTGCTGCAAGAACAAGAATAAGTCGAATCCACCGAAAAAACATGGCAATATGCCAGTATAAAGAGTTTTTAAATAAAAAAATGATGTTTTATTTTGCCGATTGAAAAATTCTGGTTATCTTTGCGCCCGACAATCGACGATAAAACATCTTTTTTTACTTAATTTATACTCACAAGAACTATGGAAAAGAAAATTCCTTACAAGATTTATCTGGGCGAGGATGAAATCCCTACCCAATGGTACAACATGCGTGCAGACATGAAGACCAAGCCTGCTCCGCTTATCAGTCCTGCTGACGGACACGCACTCACCCTCGAGGAGATGAATCCAATCTTCTGCGAAGAACTCAACAAGCAGGAACTCGATAACGATACGGCCTACTTCGACATTCCTGCTCCTGTGCTGGAATTTTACAAGATGTATCGTCCATCTCCATTGGTTCGAGCATATTTCCTTGAAAAAGCGCTGGGCACTCCTGCCAAAATCTACTATAAGTTTGAAGGCAACAACACTTCCGGTTCGCACAAGCTGAACTCTTCCATTGCTCAGGCATATTATGCCAAAGCTCAGGGCTTGAAAGGCGTTACCACTGAAACCGGAGCCGGACAGTGGGGCACCGCACTCAGTATGGCATGCGCTTACTTCGGTCTCGACTGTAAGGTCTATATGGTGAAGGTTTCGTATGAGCAGAAACCGTTCCGTCGTGAAGTGATGCGCACCTACGGTGCAACCGTCACACCGTCGCCCAGCCAGACGACGGAAGTGGGACGCAAGATTCTTGCTGACCATCCGGGCACAACGGGTTCGTTAGGCTGCGCCATTTCTGAGGCTGTAGAGGCTGCCGTCTCGACACCGGGCTATCGTTACGTATTGGGCTCTGTGCTGAATCAGGTGGTGCTCCATCAGTCCATCATCGGTTTGGAGACACAGGCTGCTTTGCGCAAATACGACATCAAGCCCGACATCCTGATCGGTTGCGCCGGCGGCGGTTCTAACTTGGGCGGTTTTGCAGCACCTTTCTTCGGGGAGATTCTTCGCGGCGAAGCCAATTACAAGATTATCGGTGTAGAACCCGCTTCCTGCCCGAGCTTTACTCGCGGCACATTTGCCTACGACTTCTGCGATACCGGCATGATTTGCCCATTGGCCAAGATGTACACCTTGGGTAGCCAGTTTATTCCATCTGCAAACCACGCAGGCGGTTTGCGTTTCCACGGCATCAGTCCTACTTTGGCGCAGTTGTATCACGACGGTCTCTTCGAGGCTCGTGCCGTTGAACAGACTGCCGTCTTTGAGGCTGCAGAGCAGTTCGCCCGCACAGAAGGCATCCTGCCGGCTCCGGAATCGAGCCACGCAATCCGCGTTGCCATCGATGAGGCGCTGAAGTGCAAGGAAACAGGCGAAGAGAAGACCATCGTCTTCAACCTGACCGGTACCGGTTACTTCGACCTCTATGCCTACCAGCAGTTTAACGACAAGACCATGTCGGACGTTATTCCAAGCGACGAAGCTATTGCTGATTCTTTGAAGAAACTTCCAAAATTCGGTAACGAATAATTTCGAATCTCGTTCATATACAAAAAAATAGCGTGACTCCCAATTCGTAGTCACGCTATTTTTTTCTGTTTCGTTTAGAGAAAACTTTTTCTATCTCATTAAGGTTTTCGTTACGGAAATCCTATTGTCCTATCAACGCTTTCAGCTTCTGCTGCAATTCGCGGGTTTCGCGATAAGTCGGATCGACCATCATGGCACGCTGGCAAAAATGGAGGGCTTCTTTGTAATTGCCCAGCGCGTAGTGCACATTCGCCATGTGGAGCAGACAGGTGCCCATGCGGTCCTTATAAACCACAGGCTCCTTCTTGTAGAGCGGTTCGGTGACTTCCAGATCCAGAATGTCGTAATGAAGCGCCCGATCGTAGTTCTTCAGCAGATAATGACATTTGCCAAGATCGAAATAGACATCGCTCAGATAGGACTCGAAACTGCGATGCTCGTTAGTCTCTTCCTTCCACACCTTCTCGCTCCACTCGAAGCACTCGATGGCGCGATTATAATCCTGAATGGTATTGTAGAAAGCGCCCAGGTTGTATCGGCATTCAGCCTCATAGCGGCGATAGGCCTCCGGATTGCGGGAAGAAGCCTCCTCATAGTATTTTAATGCCGTCAGATAGGCTTCCTCACAATCGTTCAGGTAATTGTCGCCAATGGTATAATAAACCTGTCCGAGACAGTTCCAGGCATACGCCAGACTTGCCGCATAGAGATAGTTCTTCTTCTGATAAAGCTGATCGAGCGTACCAATGCCTCGCTTGATGAGGCGCTCGCTATCCGCCACCCAATGCGACTTGCGGAGTTCCTTACCGGCAATCACCTGCATCACACCGTACTGCGACTGAACCGCAGTCGTCGCATAAGGTCCGCCACTCAGCACCACATATTCGAGAGCAAGGATGCCGTTGGTGAAGAACTCCTTCGCTTCGTCGTACTTGAAATATTTGCTCTTTCGCAAAGCCACTTGCTCATAACCGTAAGAAACATCGGGCAGATAGAGCAAATTGTTCTCGCTGCTGTTGACCAATTCTGCAAAATTAGTCAAACCGTGCTCCAGATGCAAATCGCCCTCATGCGGTTCGCCATTCTTGATCTGCACCATCCCCACAAACATCTCCGCACGATACATCTGAAGGCTGTCGTTCATCGCGGCAGCACGAGTTCGCAGCTGCTCATAAACCTTCTGAGCGGCATCATACCGCCCAAGGCTGCGCAAATCGCGTCCATAGACAAACATCTGGTCGAGATCGGTGGTATCAGCATAAGCCAGATCGTGCAGAATCTGGTTGATTCGGTTATTGCTCTGCTTCTTGCCTTGCATACGCAACAGGTCAATCTGTCGGGCAATGGAGTTCTGGATCTGCTGACGCTGCCGGCGCAACTCCTCCTCTGCTGCTTCGAAAGCCTGTTCATCGGATTCCAGCTGGCTCTGCTGCTGGTGCTGCTGTTCGAACTTTCCGATCAGGTCTGCCTGTTCATACTGGCTGATTGCCTCGCTGAACTTCGCTTCCTGCACCAGACGCACAATGTCCTGTTCCTTTTCCGAAAGACCGGAAAGATCGAGGAGAACGAAGCGGTCGATGTAGGTATCGATGTCAAGGAGTTTGTTTTCGTAATCGTGCTGCAGCTGCTTCTTCCGACGCTCATACTCCTCTTTCGTAATGCGTTTCTTGCGATAGTCGAGCGCGATGGTTTTCTGATCCTTTTCAAGTTGCAGGTTGAGTTGCTTCTCCGCCTTCCCCATCAGGTTGGCACGTGCCTGTGCCAGTTTCTCTTCTTTGACCAGAATCACATGGAAAGGAATGTCCTCGTTGGTAATATACCATTGGTCGATGGCTTCCTGATTAAAGATAGTGTAGCCCGATTTGAGAATACGACGCACATTCACCTTGCTGCCCGGCTGCTGGCTACGGAACTGGAGCGTGAACTCACCGTTCTCGTCGGTAACTACCGAACTGGCATTCGAGACAATCACCTCGACATTGGCCAAAGGCTGCCGTTTGTTGGGACCCAGATACTCGTACACCACACCGCGCTGAGTGCACTGTCCGTAAGCGGCAACCCATCCGGCTACGCAGGTAGCCGCAAGTAGTAGGTATCTGTTAATATGTGTCATATTCGTCAGCATGGAAGCAAATATATTTAGACGTAAAAACTTTCTTTATTAAAGCATACCCCCATTCTCACGAACAGGGGCACACCACCATTTAAAATCTCCAATTTGACCAAATTGATTGGTCGTTCGTTGCAAAGATAGTTCATATTTTTTAAATAGGCAAAATGGTGTGCGACAATTTCGGTGGTTTGAACCGATTTTACTATATTTTGACCTATTTTTTGCATTTTCGAAGCTGTAGTTCGTCTTGTTCTGCCTCTTCTGCGACCTCAAACTGTTCCAAAGAGAACTGTCCGTCGGAAGTCAGTACACCATAGCTGAAGTGCTGGATCCAGTCGCCCAAAATGGCGAGTCGTGTCTGACGGGAAAGCATCAGATAGAGCATGATATGGCGATGTCCGAAAATAAAATACGCCGGAACCGGCTGCCCTTGGGCCTCAAGTTCCTTGATGTATTGTTTGGTCCATACAACAATGTGCTCCTTGTTCTCGCCCAGGAAGTCGGGGAACTTGGCGCCCGTCAGCCGGCTGTGGGCTGACCATTTGTGTGCGAAAGCCGTTGCCAGATCCGGATGAATCCAACGGAACATCTTCTGGCAGACGCGACTATGAAAAAAACTGTTCATCAGTTTGAACGAACGGCTATCGTGACCTAATCCGTCACCGTGGGCAATGTAGCACAACTTGCCTTGCAGGGTCATCGCTTCGCCCGTATGGTGCACGACGGCTCCTGTCTCCTTTCCGATATAGTCGAAAATCCAGATATCGTGATTGCCCGTAAACCAATGCACTTCGATGCCCGCATCGGTGAACTCGCCCAACTTCCCCAGGAAACGAGTGAATCCGCGAGGCACCACCTGCTTGTATTCGAACCAGTAATCGATCACATCGCCCACCAGGAACAGCGCCTGGCAATCAGCCTTGATGGAATCGAGGAAACGCACCACTCTCCGCTCGTAATCAAGCGGATGGTCGAACGTCTGCGCACCCAAGTGCATATCGGAAATGAAATAAACTGACTTTCCCATCATGGTACAAGGAATTGCTCCCGGCTACAGAAAACCAAGTTCGAGTTTCGCCTCCTCGGTCATCATATCCTGATTCCATTCCGGCTCGAACACCAGTTCCACCTCGCACGACGACACTTCGCACAGGCCTTCCACCTTCATGCGCAGATCCTCCATGAGGAAATCGCCCTCCGGGCAGGAAGGTGCCGTCAGCGTCATCTTGATGTGCACGTGACCGCCGTCTTCCACGTCAATGGCATAGATCAGGCCCAGATCGTAGATATTCACAGGGATCTCAGGATCATAGACAAGCCGGCAGACATCTACAATCTCTTTTTGTATCGCTAAAACTTCGTTTTCTGTCATTTTCACTGAATTTTGGGTGCAAAGATACATTTTTTTTCAATAATTTGTCCATTTTAGCCAAGAATTTATTACATTTGCACCGATTTTGTTTAAAAATACGAGAAAAAGACAAAAATAACGATACACAGATATGGAAATTGAACAGCAATTGGCAGCCGGGGTGGTTGCAGCCGTCAAGGCATTGTACGGAGTGGAGATCGCAGAAAAACAGGTGCAGGTCTCTCCTACCAGAAAGGAATTTGAGGGACACCTGACCGTGATGGTCTTCCCATTCATGAAACAGACAGGCAAAAAGAATCCGGAAGAACTGGGTCGGGAAATCGGTGACTGGCTGACAGCCAACGAACCGGTGGTGAGCAAGTACAATGTAGTGAAAGGCTTCCTGAACCTGAGTATCAATGCCTCTTCCTGGTTAGACAAGCTGCAAGGCATCTACAACAACTCCAACTACGGACGTCAGCCCGTCACCGATGCCTCTCCCTTAGTGATGATCGAATACTCATCGCCCAATACCAACAAGCCTCTGCACCTGGGACACCTGCGTAACATCCTGCTTGGCTGGTCGCTGAGTCAGATTATGGAAGCATGCGGCAATAAGGTGGTGAAGACGAATATCGTGAACGATCGCGGCATTCACATCTGCAAGTCGATGCTCGCCTGGCAGAAATGGTTCGACGGAGCCACACCCGAAAGCACGGGTAAAAAAGGCGATCACCTAATTGGAGACTGCTACGTTGCCTTCGACAAGCACTTCAAGGCAGAAGTGAACGAAATATTGGAGAACGATGCTGAGATCCGACAGATTACCGATGCTGATCCGGACAAGCAGGCAGAAGCACGTAAGGCTGCCGCTGAAGCCAAAAGCCCGCTGATGCAGGAGGCTCGCGCCATGCTGCGCAAATGGGAAGCTGCAGATCCTGAGGTACGTTCCCTTTGGGCTAAAATGAATGAATGGGTGTATGCCGGCTTCGATGAGACCTACAAGATGATGGGCGTCGGCTTCGACAAGATCTACTACGAATCGGACACTTACCTGGAAGGCAAAGACCTTGTGCTGGAAGGCCTGAAAGACGGCAAGTTCTTCCGCAAGGAGGATGGTTCCGTATGGGCGGACTTCACCAACGAAGGCCTGGATCAGAAACTGCTGCTTCGCAAAGACGGCACCTCGGTCTATATGACGCAGGATATCGGTACAGCCAAACTGCGCTATCAGGATTTCCCGATCGACAAGATGATCTACGTGGTGGGCAACGAACAGAACTACCACTTCCAGGTGCTCTCGCTCCTGCTCGACCGCTTAGGCTTCAAGTGGGGCAAGGATCTGGTGCATTTCAGCTACGGTATGGTGGAACTGCCTAACGGACGCATGAAGAGCCGTGAGGGAACGGTGGTGGATGCAGACGACCTGATGGCTGCAATGATTAACGATGCCAAGGTAGTGAGCTCGGAACGTCTGCAGGACCTAAGCGAAGAGGATAAGGCACAAGTCTATCGCATGATCGGTCTGGGCGCCCTGAAGTATTTCCTCCTGAAGGTGAACCCCGTGAACAATATGGTCTTCAACCCGGCTGAAAGTATCGACTTCAACGGCAATACAGGTCCTTTCATCCAATACACTCACGCCCGCATCAAGTCGGTGCTGCGTAAGGCAGAAGCCAACGGCGATGTGCTCAGTGCTGACAAGCTGGACGGTGTGGAGATCTCGGAAAAGGAACAGACCATCATTCAGAAACTGGTAGATTTCGAAGGTGTGGTGCTGCGCGCCGGACGTGAATACAGTCCTGCACAAATCGCCAACTATGCCTACGACCTTGCCAAGGAATACAACCAGTTCTATCACGACACACCGATCATGAAGGAAGAAGACAGCCGGAAGCGTCAGCTCCGACTGGTGCTCTCTGCCAGCGTGGCACGCGTCATCAAGACCGCCATGAGCCTGCTCGGTATCGAGGTTCCTGAAAGAATGTAAACTATGGAAGGACAGAAAACACTTGACGAACAACTTGCCCAAGCATCAGCGATTGCAGAATACGGCGACGACAAGATCCAACACTTAGAATGGACGGAGCATATCCGGCGACGTCCGGGTATGTATATCGGCAAACAGGGCGACGGCAGCCACAACGACGACGGTATCTACATCCTTCTGAAGGAGGTGATCGATAACAGCATCGACGAATATGCAATGGGCTTCGGAAAACGCATTGATGTCAGAATCGACGAAACCGGACGGGTGTCGGTGCGCGACTACGGTCGTGGCATCCCGTTGGGAAAACTCGACGCCTGTGTGTCGGAAATCAATACCGGCGGCAAATACGACAACTCGGTCTTCAAGAAGTCGGTAGGCCTGAACGGTGTAGGTCTGAAAGCGGTGAACGCCCTTTCGAAATACTTCATGGCCCGCTCCTGCCGCGAAGGCGAAAAGAAGGAAATCATCTACGAGGCTGCCAAGAAAATTGAGGAACGCGAAATCGAACCGACGGACGAACCCAACGGTACTTTTATCGAATTTGAACCCGACAACTCGATCTTCCCCAACTTCAAGTTCCGCATGGAGTTTGTGGAGACGATGCTGAGCAACTACAGCTACCTGAACACCAACCTGGTGCTGACCCTGAACGGCAAGCGGTTTGTCAGCAAGGACGGTCTGGCAGACCTCCTGAACGCACGCATGGACTCGAAACCGCTGTACCCGCCCATTCACCTGATCGGTGAAGACATTGAAGTGGTGCTGACGCACGGCAACAGCTACGGAGAAGAGTACTACAGCTTCGTGAACGGACAATATACCAGCTTGGGAGGTACGCATCTGGCTGCCTTCAAGGAGAGCGCCGCACGTGTCATCAAAGAATTCTTTGTTTCGAAAAACTTCGAATATAGCGACATCCGCAACGGAATGGTGGCTGCGATTTCCATCAAGGTGCAGGAACCTGTGTTCGAAGCTCAGACGAAAACCAAGCTAGGCTCTACCCGACTGGCTCCCGACGAGAACTCGATGTCTATACAGAAGTTCATTGGCGATTTCCTGAAGCGCGAGCTCGACAACTACCTGCATCGCGAAACGGAAACAGCTGAGATTATGCTGCAGAAGATCCAGTCGAGCGAAAAAGAGCGCAAGGAACTGGCAGGACTCAGCAAGCAGGCAAAGGAACGTGCCAAGAAGGTGAATATGCACAACCGGAAGCTGCGCGACTGTCACGTCCATTATAATGATACTAAGAACGCACGCGCAAGTGAATCCTGCATCTTCATCACGGAGGGTGACTCAGCTTCCGGATCGATCACCAAGAGCCGTAACGTGGAGACGCAGGCGGTATTCTCGCTGCGAGGCAAGCCGCTGAACTGCTTCGGTATGACCAAGAAGGTCTGCTATGAGAACGAGGAATTCAATCTGCTGCAAGCTGCCCTGAACATCGAAGACGGCTTGGACGGATTGCGCTACAACAAGGTGATCATCGCCACCGATGCTGATGTGGACGGTATGCACATCCGTCTCCTGATGATGACCTATTTCCTGCAATTCTTCCCAGAACTGGTGCGTACGGGTCACGTGTTTATCTTACAGACGCCGCTGTTCCGCGTTCGAAACAAGAAGATTACCCGCTACTGCTATACGGAAGAGGAACGGCTGAACGCCATCGAAGAATGCGGCAGTACGGCAGAAATTACCCGATTCAAAGGTCTGGGAGAAATCTCGCCCGACGAATTCAAGCATTTCATTGGCGAGGATATGCGCCTCGATACCGTGATGCTCCGCAAGGAAGATGCCGTACACGAAATGCTGGAATACTACATGGGCAAGAACACCATGGAACGACAGGAGTTCATCATCAACAATCTGGTGGTGGAGGAAGATGCCGTAAGCTAAGCATTGAAAAACTGATTTATTCGGAAAATTATGAAGCTGATTTTTCCAGGAAGTTTCGACCCCTTTACAAAAGGTCACGCTTCGGTGGTAAGACGAGCACTGGAGTTTTCGGACGAAATCGTGATTGCTGTCGGACACAACGGCACCAAGCGGACCGGTATGTTCCCGGTGGATGATCGCGTCAGAATGATTTCGGAATTCTACCAGAGCGAACCCCGCATCAAGGTAATCGCCTATACCACCCTTACAACCGATATTGCCAACGAACTGCATTGCACCCACATTCTGCGAGGCGTGCGTACCGTCATCGACTTTGAGTATGAGCGCGCCTTGGCGGACGTAAACCGACATCTTACCGGCATCGAAACCATCCTGCTCTTCAACGAACCGGCGATGGCACACATTACCTCTTCAACGGTACGCGAGCTATTGAGTTACGGCAAGGATGTGACCGACTTTATGCCCGAGGGTTTCCCTCTGCTGCAACCCACAATGATTGGCTAAAACTAAAAACTGATGAAAAACAAACTGACTATAATATGCAGCCTGCTGATGGCCGCTTCCCTTTCAGCTTGGGCAGATGTGCGTTCTGCGATTGGCGATTTGCAGAATGCCGTACTTTGGACCGATTATTTCTACGTGGATTCGGTGGATGCCAACCAGCTGGCTGCTGACGCCATCAAAGGAATGCTGAAAGAACTGGATCCCCACTCTACTTATCTGACCCTCGACGAAGTGAAATCGATGAACGAAGGACTGGGAGGCAACTTTGAGGGCATCGGTGTTCGTTACCAAATGGAAAACGACACACTGCTGGTGATCAATACCGTGATTGGCGGACCATCGGAGAAAGTGGGAATCATGGCCGGCGACCGCATCATTGCCGTCAACGACACCGCTATTGCCGGCGTGAAGATGTCGAACAAGGATATTCAAAGCCGTCTGCGCGGACCTAAAGGGACACACGTGAAAGTAACAGTGTTGCGCGAAAAGGAGAAAATTAACTTCAACGTCAAGCGCGACAAGATTCCTGTTTTTAGCATTGATGCCACCTACATGGTAAACGAAGAGGTTGGATATATCAAAATTTCCCGTTTCGCAGCCACCACCAACGAAGAATTCAAGGAAGCTATGTCGAAACTGGAGAAGCAGGGAATGCAGCATCTGATCATCGACCTGCAAGGCAACGGCGGTGGCTATCTGGAAAGCGCCACCCAGTTGGCAAGCCATTTCCTCAACTACGGCAATATGATTGTCTATACCGAAGGAAGACGCGAAAAACGCAAGGAACATTATGCGAATTTGAAGAACCCGTTCAAGGGGCGTCTGGTGGTATTGATTGACGAGGAGAGCGCTTCAGCGAGCGAGATTCTCACGGGTGCTATGCAGGATTGGGATCGAGCCGTTGTGGTGGGCCGACGCAGTTTCGGCAAAGGATTGGTGCAACGACCTATCGAACTGCCCAGCGGGGCTATGATCCGCCTCACCATCGCACACTATTACACCCCTTCCGGACGTTGCATCCAGAAGCCTTTCAAGAAAGGAGCTTCGGATGCCTATAAAAGAGACTTGAATGAGCGCTACAAACGAGGCGAGTATCTGTCAGCAGATTCGATTCACCAGAACGATTCGCTGATTTATACCACTAACGGCGGACGTACCGTGCATGGAGGTGGCGGCATCATGCCCGATATCTTCGTGCCTCTCGATACCACCCGCCTCACTCCTACACACCGCAGCCTGATCGCTAAAGGTTCCGTGAACCGCTATGTGCTCGACTACTTCAAAGCCAATCAGAAGAAACTGTCGAAGAAATACAAGACTTTCCCGGAATACAATGCCGGATTCGAGGTTTCGCAGGAAATGCTCGACAGATTATATGCATTCGGTCAGGAAGACAGCGTAAAAATAGATAGCACCGATCTGGAGAAAAGCCAGGATCTGCTGAAACTGCAAATCAAGGCATCCTTGGCTGCCGATCTGTACGAACAGGGAACCTATAATCAGATTATGAACAGCCACCAGAACACATTCAAGGCCGCTGTAGAATTGATTACCGATCCGAATCGCTACAACTTCTATCTCAATCAGGGGAAGAAGCAGGAATAGTATAAAAGAGGATACAAACGTCCCCTTTTACTCCCCTTTTACTCCCCTTTTACTCCCCTTATCAACCCTTAGTTACTCTTAAGTAAGTGAACAAAATTAGTTTATACAAAATAAATCTCCCGATTCTGCGTTCTATAATAAACAGGAGTAGAAATCATGGGAAAAACCAAGCTATTATCGCTCACCGACAAAGAACGTCGGGAGTTGGAACATGGCTT
>JAFSKF010000044.1 GCA_017449065.1 Bacteroidales bacterium | reverse complement strand
GGGCTGCGAAAGGGGATTGAGGACGTTTCACCTGGGAGGCGGAGTGGGAGCTGCGGAAGACAGCCTGTACAGGTTCAAGGCTTCGTTCAAACGGAAAGCGGACTACAGGTTCTCGGTCGGGAAGGAGATCTTTGACGAAAGAATGTATGAGGAGCTGGTCAGGACCCGAATGGAACTGGACAGCGGTTTCAACCGGGACGGTTCTTTCTTCCCGGTATATCGGTTCCAGATGTAAGATACAAAAAGGATAATAAAAAAGAGAAGAGGATGCACATCACGTTTTGTGCATCCTCTTCTTTGTTAAATGACCTCGGATATGCCGGATGGAACTTTAGTTTTCAATGAAATTCGAGGTCAAAGATATATTTCTGTTCTGATTACTTCTGGTGCTCCAACTGCAAGGTGATGGTTGGACGATCGCAGACCTCAGTAGGACCGAAGTACTGGATAGGACCAGGATAAACGAAGCTGGTGTTGCGAGCCCACTCGGTGCGCTTGCGAACAAAGAACTTGTAAGGAACACCCTTCAGTTCAACCAAAGCCTTGCGGATGACAGGCTTCATCTCACCATTGCGCTTCTCCATGTTCATCATCATAGTAATCGGAATACCGCCGGCAATCCATTCGTCAACAGGTTTGCTGGTGTTCTTGATCGATGACATATAACCAGTCTTGCCTGCAGCAATCAGCATCGAAGCATTGAAACCGAGGCTGTAGCAATAGTCAGCATCGAAGTTGGAAGGAGCTGCGCAACGTCCTTCGTAACCAAAGAAGTGGTGCTGAGTTGCGAACTTGCCGGTGTAGATGCCGTCGCGCTTCCATTCTGCCAGTTTCTTGGCAACCATTTCAGCCAACAACTGTTCGGTTTCGATGAGCGAAACCTGTACATTGCCGTGTGGGTCGCGCTCCAGAGCCAACTGACGGCTTACGGATACAGGCAGCGACTTGAAGATAGCTGCATTCTCATCGCTCAGGTGCTTGAGGATATAGCTGATCTTGTTATCGTCAGCAACCAACTCGAAGTCAGCCTGGTTGGCAGCCAGCATATCGTTCAACTCTGCAATCAGTTTCTTGATGGCTGGGATGAACTCGATCAGACCTTCCGGAACCAAAACAACACCATAGTTCATGCCCAGGTTGGCACGATCGGTAACAGCTTCTGCAATGTAGGTTACGATGTCGTCGAGTGTCTGGTTCTTGGCTTCTACTTCTTCACCAATAAGAGTGATGTTCGGGTGCGTCTGCAAAGCGCATTCGAGGGTAACGTGCGAGGCGGAACGACCCATCAGTTTGATGAAGTGCCAGTACTTCTTGGCTGAATTGCAGTCGCGCATGATGTTACCGATTACCTCACTATAGACCTTGGTGGCTGTGTCAAAACCGAAGGAAGTCTCAATCTCGCTGTTCTTCAAGTCTCCGTCGATGGTCTTTGGACAACCGATCACCTGCACGCCTGCACCGATGGCCTTATAGTATTCAGCCAAAACGCAAGCATTGGTGTTCGAATCATCACCACCGATGATGACCAAAGCCTTGATGTCGAGAGCCTGAAGAATCTCCAGACCCTTGTCGAACTGCTCTTTCTTCTCCAGCTTGGTGCGACCGGAACCGATGATGTCGAAACCGCCGGTATTGCGATATTCGTCGATGATATCAGCTGTCAGTTCCATATAATTGTGATCTACCAATCCGCCAGGACCCAGAATGAAGCCATACAGCTTGTTGGCAGGGTTCAGCTTCTTCAAGCCATCGAACAAGCCGGAAATCACATTGTGACCGCCAGGAGCCTGACCGCCAGACAGAATAACGCCAACGTTCAATGTGGCTGTAAGCTCTTCGCCTTTCACGGGCTCGAATTTGATGTAAGGCATGCCATAGGTATTAGGGAAGAGTTTCTGGATTTCTTCCTGATCAGCAACGCTCTGTGTAGCGTCGCCTTCAACCGCCTTCAGCGCACCACGTAAAGCTTTGGGAAGCTTGGGCTGATAGGCAGCACGTGCAATCTGAAGTGCACTCTTTTCTGAACTAAATTCCATAAAAGAATAATTTAAAAGTTAATATTAGGTGTTTTGATTGTAATATCAGAATTTTCTGAGTTTACCGTTGACAATATAGATCTGACCCGGACGGGTTGCGGAAACACGTCGTCCGTTCAAGTCGTAAATAGCATTTACGGAAGGAGTTTCTGCATCCTCGATGCTTACTTCGTCGATAGCAGTTTCGGTGTCTGCGGTGAAGAGCTTGATACCCTGAACGTCTCGGGTGCCTGTTGCTCCGTTATACAGACGAACGTACTTCACCGGAGTGCTGAATGTAGAGGCCAGCGAAGGATGCTCTCCGGTCTTGCCTGATACACTGGTAACATCGGTGAAGGTTGTGCCGTCCTGGCTTGACTGGATCTTCCAGGATTGAGAACCATTGCCTGACAGGTAGAAGGAAACCAGTGCGATACCGTCTGCATAGTGGAAGGTAACGTCGGATGACTTTGAAACGCGGATCGAACCAATACGATCGGAGCAGATGGTTCCGTCGCTTTTCTTGACCTCAAAGGATGGTTGGAACGCGCCTCCGATGATGGTTCCGTCTGCATAGAGACCTACTACGTCGAGGCTGTCTTCGCTGTTGAACCAGTAGAACTCATCGTCGCTGCCCAAAACAGCTGTGTAGTTGAGATCGGGATCGTCGGGCACATCGATAACGGTTCCGCCGCCAGCCCAAGAAGGAACATAGGCATCGTTGGTGGCAAGGTCAATACCGGCACCGTCACCGCCATTAACCGTTGCGGTTGCTCCGCCATTATTGATTGCTGTGCCATTGGCAAAACCGACGAGGGTAGAGGCATAGTTCTGCAGGGCAGTCTTCAGTTCGCTGATCACGCCATAGTTCTCATCCTGCTTGGAGTTGTTGAACGTCCAGGTGAAATCACCGTGCTGCATACGTCCGGCACCCAATGTGCCGCGAACGATGGTAGGAATGCTTTCCGGATCATCCAATTTGCTCTCGATATACTGACTGCGGGCTGCGGCATCAGCAGTATTGTTGTATTCTGTCTTTCCTGTATAAGCAACGACTGAAGACGGAACCTCTGCAGCGCGCTCGGAAACCAAATAGGCATCCCAGGCTCCGGTTCCACTGTTGGATGTGTTATAGTAGAACAGACGATAAGGATTGACAATCTTATTATTGTATGCCTTGATGACACCACCGTTTTCTCCGGAGAAAGTGCCGTCGCCCATAGCATCAGCACCTTGCTTAGAACTCAGCATCGGGTACTTGGCATTGCGGAAGTAGTTGTTTTCGACAAAAGCGGAACCGCCCATCGTTACGCCAACGCCATATTTGGAAATGCCGTCGAAGTAGTTGTTATATACGTGATAGAACATGGTGCGGATGCGCGGATGACGACTGTCGCTGTGGTCGAACCAGTTGTGGTGATAGGTATGCCAGCAACTGGTAGTCTCACTCTTCATGCCTCCCAGACTTGATTTGCCGCAATCGTAGAAGTGGCAGTAGGACATGGTGATGTGGGTTGATTCACCTTTCGAATCGACGGTGCCATCACCTTTTGCCTGATCTGCATCACCTCCGGTATTGCCATAGAAGAAATCCATGTTGTGAACCCAAATGTGGCTGTTGTCTGTATCAAGGCTCACGCAATCGTCCATGCAGAGCATGATGGCAAAGTTTTTCAATTCGATGCCCTTGCAGTTGCGAATAAGGAGACCGAAACCGGAAATGGCTGCGTCATTACCGATACCTTCGATGGTGATAGGCATATCTGCGTAGCTGTTCTTGCCTTTGATCTGCAATCCTTCAGCAGAGGAGTCGAAGCGATCCATGTCTGCGCTTTTGATTGTACCGATGATACGGATGTCCAATGGTGTGGTTTCGTAGCCTTTCTGATACAAATATACAATGTCCTGCAGACCGACTGCTGTCGTGGTCTTGTCGTTTTTGCCGGTAACAACATCGGTCGAAACGGTCTTAGCATTGTTGGCATAGACATAAATCACCTTAGCTCCGTCTTTCAAGGTGCCATCGTTCTTGTAGGCACCAATTCCATCGGGCATATCCACATGCGCAAAACCGGAGCGGTCGTGGGTTGTGGCTGTGAAGACCTCTGAAACCGCTTCATCGCCTGTGCTGGCTACCACCTTAAACTGATAGTTGCCTGCCTTGATGCCTACCACATCTGCACGATAGTAGGTGGGATACTGGCGCACCAATTCAGCATCGAGCTGGATAAAATCAGTGGCACCTTCCGCACGATAATAGACACTGTAACCGGTTGCATCTGATACGGGACTCCAGGTTACGAAGCCGCTTTCGAACCATCCCTGAACATCGGTGATGGTTATTGCAGCCTGCGAACCGTAGGTTACGGCAAGCAGCATAAGAGATAAGATCGTTTTTTTCATTTGGGTTTATTTAATAACATTAGATATTTGTATCCGTTTATATAATAATGTGTAAGGCACAAGCCTCTACTTGCGCATGACCGATAGGCGGACAAAGTTTGGCAATCCGGAGATCTATACCTTGAACCTGTTGCCCATACTGTTGACGGATTTGGCTGACGATACGTCCTGCCACGTGCTCCAACAGTTTAGAAGGCAGTTGCATCTCTTTCTGAATGATCGACACAACATCCGCATAGGAGACGGTGTCGGTCAGTTCGTCTGATTCCATTGCCCGGGTTACATCGACTTCTATTTTACAATCGATACGATACAAGTTTCCCACAGAATGCTCTTGTTCGAGCACTCCGTGGAAAGCCTGTAGCTGAAGATTGTCGATTTCGATGTAACTCTTCATGATTTACAAATTCTTGCCGTGACAGTTCTTATATTTCAAGCCGGAGCCACATGGGCAGGGATCGTTGCGTCCGACATGTGGCTGGGCTACGATTGGACGACGGGGCTGAGGTGCCTGCTGTGGCATAGGCTGCTGACCGGGCATCGGGGGACGATTGCCCAACACAGAACCCGCCTGTGCATGGCTGGCTTGCATCCGGCTAAAGTCCTGACGACGTTCGGGAGCCGCAGCCTGAAATGAATTCTGAGCAGGAGCATTGTTCTGCGGAGCCTGTTCAGGAGCCTCTTGCGGAACGTGTAACTGGCTGCGCATCAGGATACGAACCGCCTTGCTGTTCATTTTGGCAACCATGCGCTCGAAGATTCCGTACGACTCAACCTTATAGATCAAGAGCGGATCCTTCTGCTCATAGTGGGCATTCTGAACGGACTGCTTGAGGTCATCCAGATCTCGGAGGTTTTCTTTCCAGGCCTCATCGATCACATGAAGGATAATCACCTTCAGGAATGTCTTCATGATGTTGCGTCCCTGTGTCTTGGAAGCTTCTTCGAGGTTGACAGGAATACGATAGATGCGCTTGCCGTCGGTGAACGGAACGATGACGTTCTTGATTTGTCCGCCTTCTTTGAACCGCTCATAGAGATCTACCAACTGTGGACCAATCATCGATTCAAGTTTCTCGCCACGAGCGTTGAAGTTCTGCATGGCGGTGTCGAAAATCTTTTGGGTGAGGGCCTCGTCTGACAAACCCTTGACGGATTGCTCGTTCAACTCAGGATTTACACCGAAATTGCGATATACTTCCAGATTCAGGGCAGCGAGGTCTTGCGAGTCCATGTATTGCTTCACAACATCTGCTGCTACGTCATATGACATATTCATAAAGTCAACACCGATACGTTCGCCCATCAAGGCGTGACGGCGACGTGTGTAAACCACTTCACGCTGTTTGTTCAGCACATCGTCGTATTCCAACAGACGCTTGCGGATGCCGTAGTTGTTTTCTTCGACTTTCTTCTGTGCCTTTTCGATGCTGCTCGAAAGCATTGAACTTTCAAGCACATCGTCATCGGTCATGCCAAACATCTTGCTGTCCATCAGTTTAGCAATACGATCGGAACCGAAGATGCGCATCAGATTGTCTTCCAGGGAGACAAAGAAAACGGAAGAGCCCGGGTCTCCCTGACGTCCGGAACGGCCGCGAAGCTGACGATCGACACGACGGCTTTCGTGACGCTCCGTACCGATGATGGCCAAACCGCCTGCGGCTTTCACTTCGGGAGACAACTTGATATCCGTACCACGACCGGCCATGTTGGTGGCAATGGTGACAGTGCTTGCCAGACCTGCCTTGGCTACAATCTCAGCCTCGCGCTGGTGCAGTTTGGCATTCAGTACATTCGGGTGAATACCGTTTTGGATGAATGCCTTGTTAAGCAACTCGGAAATTTCGACCGATGTAGTACCGATCAGTACCGGTCGTCCTTGCGCAATATATTCTTTGGCCTGGGCGATGACAGCCTTGTATTTGGCTCGCTTCGAACGGTAGATGCGGTCGTCCATATCGATACGGGCAACGGGTCGGTTGGTCGGAATGCTGACCACATCCAGTTTGTAGATATCCCAGAACTCGCCTGCTTCAGTCTCAGCAGTACCGGTCATACCAGCCAGCTTGTGGTACATACGGAAGTAGTTTTGCAACGTGATGGTGGCAAATGTCTGGGTAATCTGTTCCACTTTCACGTGCTCTTTTGCTTCGACAGCCTGATGCAATCCATCGCTCCAGCGACGGCCTTCCATGATACGGCCAGTCTGTTCGTCCACAATCTTCACCTTGCCGTCCTCAGAAACAATGTAATCCACATCCTTTTCGAACATGGTGTAAGCCTTCAGCAATTGATTGACGGCATGCACACGTTCACCCTTGGTGGTGAAATCGTTCATGATTTCTTCCTTCCGGGCAATCTTGTCATCATCACTCAAATCCTTGCTATGCTCAATTTCTGCAATCTCGCTACCGACGTCCGGAATCACGAAAAACTTGGGATCTTCGCCTTCGTGTGTCAGCATATCGATACCCTTATCGGTCAGATCTACAGCACGGTTTTTCTCTTCGATGGCAAAGTAAAGCGGCTCAAGAGCTTCAGTCATTCGCTGCTGGTTGTTCTCTAAGAATGTTGCTTCAGCACGCAGCATCTCCTGCTTGACACCGGTTTCGCCCATGAATTTAATCAATGCGGAACTCTTTGGCCAGGCACGATAGGCACGATAGAGCGCAACGGCACCTTCGTCGCGAATGGTTTTGTCTTCGTTCAGTACTTTCTTCTTGGCTTCGTTCAGCAGCGAATTAAACAACACTTTCTGTGCAGCTACCAGTTTCTCCACACGTGGACGGAACTCTTGATACAGTTCCTCATCACTGTATTCTGACGTGCGTGGAGTAGGACCGGAAATAATCAGAGGTGTTCGGGCATCATCAATCAATACGGAATCGACCTCATCGACGATGGCGTAATTGTGCTCGCGCTGCACCAGATCCTCGGGACGTGTAGCCATATTATCGCGCAAATAGTCGAAACCGAACTCGTTGTTCGTACCGAAGGTGATATCGCAGTTATAGGCACGGCGACGCTCGTCGCTATTTGGTTCATAACGGTCGATGCAATCCACTGTCAATCCGTGGAACTGATATAAGGGACCCATCCACTCGCAGTCTCGCTTGGCAAGGTAATCGTTTACGGTTACCACATGAACGCCATTGTGAGTCATGGCATTCAGGAATACAGGCAAGGTAGCCACCAGGGTTTTACCTTCACCGGTAGCCATCTCCGCAATCTTGCCCTGATGGAGCACAACGCCTCCAAACAACTGGACGTCATAGTGTACCATATCCCAACGGATCGGGTTTCCACCGGCACTCCAGGTTGTCTTATAGTAAGCTTTGTCGCCTTCGATTGTCACAAAATCTTTTGTAGCTGCCAAGTCGCGATCCATTTGGGTTGCAGTAACTTCGACGGTCTCGTTGTTGGCAAAACGGTAAGCCGTATTCTTTACGATGGCGTAAACCTCAGGCAGAATCTTCGTCAATTGGTCGTCGAAAGTCTGTTGGATTTTCTTCTTCAACTCATCGATTTCATTCCAAAGTTTCTCGCGCTTATCGACCTCCAAGGTCTCCACTTTTTCGCGCAGTTCATCGATTTTCTTTCGATCTTCCGCAACAAGATCCTGCATTTCCTGCATCAGTGCCTGACTGCGGGCGCGCAATTCGTCGTTCGACATTTTCTCGACAGTAGGGTAGATGCTCTTGATCTGATCCACCCAAGGCTGTATGGCTTTTACATCGCGCTGCGACTTATTACCGAACAACTTGGTTAAAATAGCATTAAAATTCATATTGTGTAGTTATTTTTATTCTTATTCAGTTGATAAATTATTTCAGTCTCAGAGGTGCCGTTTTTGCTGCTGAAGGTGCCCGAATATGAATGCAGGCGGCAATGGTAGGTGCAATTGCCGTGGCTTCGACAGGCGTAACAATACGTTCAGCCTTCAGGTGAGGTGCCAGAATCATCACGGGACCCGGTGCGACATCATAGCGGGCTTGCGGTTCTTCTTGGCTTGTGTCGTCGGATTTGAACGTCCACCCAGGACTTAGTGTCAGCAGAAGGTCTCCTCCCAGTTGGCGGTTGTATGTGTGACGCATCCGCTTGACGCGTTCGTTGACATCGTTGTGAAGCAGTTGGTATTGCGTCGTTACATCTTCCACACCGCTGAACATCATGACGAACTCAGCAGCCGCCTGCTGTACGTCAGAGAGTTTCAGATTCTTTTGCTCTATTTCGCGATGATTCAGGTAAATCTGATTGTCATACAAATCAACTACATACTGACCTTTCTCGTAAAGGGATACCAGGTAGCTGTTCAATAACGACGTGCAACGCGAACCTGTGAATGTCCCGACTTTCGTCTCTTCAACCTCGGTGAACTTGCCTTGAGTCTGACCCGTACCCATGAGGTAAATCAGAGTATTCTGCAGTCCAACATGCTTGTCAACCAAGGTGAATAAGTTAGCCAGACTTTGGTCGAGACGAAGATACATGTCTTGCAGTTCCTCAGCATACAGTTCCGGACGGTCGTGCAGCCAGGTGCCGCAATATAAGGTCAGCTGTAGCATGTCGGAGGATGATTCCTTTCCAAGCGATCCCTTGGTAATAAGCCACTCGGAAAGGTCAACAATCGCATCGTTCACCAACGGGCTCGACTTGAACCATTGGTAGTCAGGCTGGCCATATTGGTAGAAAGTGTGAATAAAGCCGCGGGTCTCATAGTGGTAAGGCATGATGTCGAGCCTGCCGCTCTTATGCATGGGTTCCCACTCGGCATCACTCATAATGACACCTAACGGCTTGTTTCTGTTTTTTGCCTCAATATATTTGGGAAATCCTTTGTAGTAGGTGGTAGAAGCCCAAGTCCCTTTTTTGTCGTCTATCCAAAAAGCGCAATTTGCCGTGTGTCCGGCTCCGATAATGGCACTTTCTGCATCGGGCGCAATACTGAATACCCGGCTTGCATTCAAGGAAGCAATTTTCAGTTCGTCAGCAAGTGTCGTGCTGATCAGAGCGCGAGGAGAGTAGTTGTCGGAGGTGAAATTGCCTAAATAGTCTTTGTCGAAGAAAATGCTTTCCTTACGCAACAGTTGTGAGTTGTAAACCTCTTTGCCCGAAACTCCGTTGTTGAAGGCGTATGCTCCTGTGGATAGTACCGCCATCGCAGCGGTGGCATCAAGATTATCAGCATCGAACATGACTTGCTCATATACTAAACCTTTTTCGAGCAACAGCTTCAGTCCGTTTTCAGCCAGTTTTTCTTCGAGAGCATAAAGGTAGTCTGTCCGTAACTGATCGACAGTGATACCTATAATGAGTTTTGGGGGTGTGTTTTTCGTGCCGCTAACGGCAGGTGCAGGTTCGACCGCAAGAGCATTAACCGCTACTAAAAGCAGCAGCGTTGTCGAAAGCCATGGAATATATGAAGTGTAGTGCTTCTTCTTCACGTGTTGTCAACCTTCCAGTTTAATCGAACTTACACTTCGCACAATCATCAACGCACATAGCAGCACGAAGGCCGGATGACAGTATTGATCGGCAAAGCAAGCCGTAACTAAATATATAATTGCGAGCGCAAAGATAACAAAAAAATAAATACGACGAATTTTTTTTGCGTTTTTTATCCAAATTGGGATGATAAAAAGTAAATTTGTAGGCAAAAGCCATACGCAGTTGATATTATTATCGACCGCAGGGTGCTCTGAAAAGAAATTCAGAAACCAGATAATGCACCCTGACAGTCCGCTTGCCAGCAGCCAGAATGAGTCGAAAAGTCGGGTGGAAAGAGAAGTGGAATAGTTGGAACCGAGCTGGTATTTCCGTTTCGATTCCCAACTGGAGAGGGCAATGGCAGCTAACAGTAAAACGAATGCCACATTAAACGGTTGAAGGGCAAAGATTCCCTTATCGTTGAGGGCATCGGTAATGTCTGTCCGATAGTCGGTGATGCGTCGGTTTTCTTTCACCAGCGGATGTCCGTCGAGGGTAGCGTGACGGTATGCTTCCTGTAAATGATCGGGCAGGAACATCTGTTCGCGGAAAGAGGCTCGCTGGTCAGCCCTGCCAGCCAAGGCGAGGGCGATGCCAAACTCCAGCCAGTTGCCGGTTCCGGTCTTTTGCTGCAACATCTGGCGCAATGTGACAGGTTCTATCCATGTGGTATCGTAGGTAATGTGGCTTGCTGTTTCTGTTCCCACGGAAACATGACGATTCAGCAAATCGAAAGGTCGAGTTGCACAATTATCGAAAAAGAAATTATACCGGTAGTGCCGGTTCTGTGGTTTATAGTTTTCCAGCAGGGCATTTAGAAACAATTGGGATTGCAGCGAATCCAAATCCAGGATCTGTTCCGTCATTCCAAGCCCCCGGTTCTGATATTCCTCCTCGAAATCGCTCATGTATAAGGCGCCCATGGTATAATTGCATATACCTTCTATGAAATGTAGTATAAAATAGGGCTCATGGTAGTTGTAAACCCCATAATGAAATACTACATCCAAATGTCCTTTTCGCATATCGCGAACACGGATAGCCGTGTGCCCGAACCGTTCAAAACTCTGAATGCCGGGTTCACCGGTCAGCAAAGATATTTCGACAGAATCGCTAAATGCCAGTTGAGCGTGTAGGTTAGCCCATGCACAGCATGCTAAAATGAGAAGTGACAAGAATTTCTTCATGACAGAGGAAGCCGGGAAAAGTCAGGAACGCATAAAAAAAGAAGCATCTATGTTTTTCATGGATGCTTCTTAGGAAAAGGTGGTTTTTTTAAGCTTTGGCAGCAGCGTTAGAAGCAGCGCGGAACTCCTTCAAAAGCTTGCTGAGCTCAAGAGCAGCCTTACGGGCACGAAGACCGGCAGCCTTGTTACCTTTTTTTACCTGAGCGTCAGCATCCTTGGCGAAAGCAGCACCCAATTCGTTAATCTGTTTCAACAACTCTTCCATAGATGATAAGTTTTTGGGTTAATACTTGTACTAGTACAACTATTTGTACACCGCAAATGTAGGTTTTTATTTTGGGACAGCCAAGAAAAAAATCCAAAAAATGCAATTTTACCCTCAAATTTGTTGTTTTTATCCCTCAAAAGCCGTTTTTTCGTTGATATAAACACGTATTTTATTAAATTTTTTCGCGAAAAATAGGTCATCTTCAAAAAAAGGCTTATCTTTGCGCACGGTTAATATATTGGATAAGAACTACGGAATATCAAAAAGAATGAACTACGCGATTATTGCAGCAGGAGAAGGTTCCCGTTTAGCAGAAGAAGGAATCTGTACTCCAAAGCCATTGGTTCCCATTCTCGGAAAGCCTATGTTGGTGAGATTGCTCGATTTGATGTCCGTTGAAAATGCTGAAACCATTGCCATTATTATTAACCCGCAGATGCCCGAAGTGCTGGAGGTTCTTCGACTATGGCAAGAAACGCATAAGAACATAGATTTGCGAATCTGCCAACAGCGAACGCCCAGTTCCATGCATAGTTTTTCGGTCCTTTCGGAAGTGATGCCGGTGGGGCGTTTTATTCTGACCACCGTTGATGCGCTTTTCCAACCTGACTGTTTCCATGCGTTTGTTAGCGAATGGGAAAAAGCTGAAAAGTCGCAAATGGATGCTCTGTTTGCTGTCACTCCGTTTGTCGATGATGAAAAGCCTCTTTGGATCAGTACTGATCGGGAGGGCATGATTACCGAGTTCTCCGACGAAGGTCCGCGACCTTTTGTGTCGGGCGGTATTTATGCGTTTCATACGGATATTGCCTTCCCGTTTTTGGAGGCATGTCTGGCATCCGGACAGTCGCGTATGCGAAACTTCCAACGAGCCCTTTTGGAGGCAGGACAGCGCATCCGGTCGTTTGTGTTTCCCAAAATCATGGATATCGACCATGCTTCTGATATTTCCAAAGCAGAGAAGTGGCTGTCGGGCGAAAGTAGCGTTCTGCTTATTTACCGGGCGCCGGAGTTTTCTCCGAATAGCGTGGAGAAGGATGCTGCTATTTTGAATGCAGTCGGGAAGGGGCTTGAGGCGAGTTGTGATGTGTGCTATGTTTCGGAAACGGAAGTCACTCGCGAACTATTAAATAATTTCGCGCGTGTATATAGCATGGGAAGAAGACAGCAGACTCTTCTCCTTCTTCAGCAGGCGATACGGCACCGGCCAGAGCTTCTTGTCGTGAATCATCCTGCTGGCGTGCAGATTACTACGCAGAGCAGAAGCACCACTCTCGAACTATTGGCTACAGTTGGCATTAATGTTCCTGCGTTTTGGTCGTATGAACCCGCCAACGACGATCTTTTTCAATGCGATTCTGCACTGCAACAGTTGTTGCCGGGATGGGTTAAAGGCATGCATCCCGCAGGAGTGTCAGCCGGAGATGTGTCGTTTGTTGAAACACCTTTGGAGGCAGATACCAAGGTAATCACAATGGCTTCGCAAGGCTACGTTGACATCATCGTGAGCCGTCATTGTCCGGGGACTCTCTTGAAAGTCTATTGTGTGGTTACACCTGAAGAAAAGCCATGGCTCCGGTGGTTTGCCCCCGATTCCGTATGTCAGATTGAACCTGGCAAAACGGAGTGTGTATTGTCGGATATGGCACAGAGAATAGCCGGAGTATTGAACTTGCAGGTATTCGGTTTCGATGTCATATGCGACCAAGAGGGTTGCTTTTGGGTGATTGACGTGAACGACTGGCCTTCGTTCTCTGTTTTTCAGGAAGAGGCTGCCAAAGAAATTGCGAAACTATGACCGATCAGAATAAACAACGATACGCACAGACACTCAAGCATCCCGATACGGAGGAGCCTATTGACCTGTGGTTCTACCGTCCGCTCGGTTTCCGCCTGGCTCAGCTGGGCGAAAAACTGCATTGGACACCGAACTTCATTTCGGTGGTCAGCATCTTTCTGGGTATCGGATGCGGTCTGCTTTGTTATCCGTCCGATTGGCGCTGGAATCTGTTGGGTATCGGTTTGCTGATCATGGCTGATATCTGCGATTCCGCTGACGGGCAACTGGCTCGTCTGACAGGGCAATATTCACGGTTGGGACGCATATTGGATGGTGCATCCGGAGATATTTGGTTTATTACTATCTATGTGGCCATTTGTTTGCGTCTGATGCCAGATTGGGGCATCTGGATCTTTGTACTTGCTGCCTCTGCAGGATTTTGCCATAGCAAACAGGCACAGTTGTCCGATTATTACCGGAACGTCCACTTGTTCTTTGCGAAAGGCAAGAACGGGAGCGAATGGGACGATGCACGGCAAGTTGTAAAAGACTATCGTGCCGTTCGTTTTTCAGAGGCTCCGCTGTATAAGGTTTTCTTATGGTTCTATAAGAATTATACGCAGGCGCAAGAAGCAATGACTCCGCAATTGCAGATTTTCAGAAAGCGGTTGTCGGAGCAATATGCAGGCAAACCGGTTCCTCCGGAACTTAGTGCAAGATTCCGTGAGCAATCACGCCCCCTCATGAAGTATGCGAACATACTGACATTCAATTGTCGTGCCATTACGTTGTTCGTGGCGCTCATGTTGGGAAGTCCTTGGCTCTACTTCGTAGTAGAACTCACCTTGGGCAATGTTCTTTTACTTTATATGTGGGTACGCCATGAGCGCATCTGTCGCTCATTCACCCAGGCATTATAATCATCCTTAAAACAGGCATAGGGACAATGAAGAAGTTGCTGCTTTTTATCGTTTTCTTCGCGCTGTTTGCAGGGATGGTTTATGCAGCTGATCCGCATTTGCTTTGGCAGAATCTGCTTCAAATGCGTTGGACCATCCTCATGTGCGCAGGTGTCTGGGGTGTGGGATACTTGCTCAATGCCGTCTCGTTCGGTACGGTGCTGAGTATTTATCCTCCAAAACGGCCCATCTGCAGTTTTGAAGTGCTGCGACTAACCATTGCCGGTTACGCAATCAATTATGTAACACCATTCGGATTGTTGGGAGGGGAACCGTATCGGGTTTGGTGTTTGCGCAAGTATTTCAGCACAGAGAATGCTGCAAGCAGTGTCCTGTTATACTCGATGATGCATATCTGCAGTCATTTCCTGTTTTGGATTATAGGTTGTGTGATGGCCGTGGTTCTGTTGCCGCAAATAGGATGGAAGTTGGGCATCGTTCTTTCCGTTATCGTGCTGTTATGTGTTGTTGCCATCGTGTTTTTCTTCCGAGGCTACCGGAGCGGGTTGGTTTTGTCAATCGTTCAGTATCTGACTTATATTCCCTGGATAGGCAAACGCATCGGTCGTTGGCAGGCAAACCGGCAGCATCTGCTTCTGCAGATTGATACAGGCATCAGCAATTTGCTTCTAAAGCATCCACGACGTTTCTGGATTGCACTGGGGATGGAGTTGCTGTCGCGCATGATAAATGTAATAGAGGTGATGATATTGCTTAGGCAGATGGATATTATACCCTTCGAGTCCTTGTATGGGGCGGCTTATTTAGTAGTGGCGTTCAGTTCGCTGTTTGCTAACCTGCTTTTCTTCAGTCCGCTGCAGTTAGGCACACGCGAAGGAGGTATCTTGCTGGTATTGCAGCAATTAGTACCCACAGTTGGCTATGCGGCTTTGTTGCCGGTAGCTGTCAGCATCAGTTTAGCCACCCGACTCCGCGAATTTTTTTGGATTGGCATTGGGTTGTTGCTGACATTCATTCGAAAATAATTGAAAATAAACATATAGAAAAGATTGTATTTATATGAAAGGTCTTATTCTTGATTATGGAGCGACCATCGATAGTAATGGTAAACATTGGGCTGAAGTCCTTTGGGACGCCTATTGTTCTGCTTCTCTGCCGCTGACAAAGGAACAGTTCCGTGAAGCCTATATTTATGGAGAGCGCTACTTGTCTATGGTCAATGTCATTGCACCGGAACAGAATTTCTTCGAACTTATGCAGGTGCGTATTGGCATACAGATGGACTATCTGATTCAGCAGGATGTGCTCAGCGAACAAATATTGAATACGACATTGAAGGTAACTTCCGACGGAGAAATGCCGATTCTTGACAAGGGCGAGCTAACACAGCATTTCGTCGATTATATGGCAGGTTATTGCTATGATTATGCCCGACGTTGTACTTTGGATGCATGTCCTGTGGTTGAATACCTCGCTGACAAATATGAATTGGCTATGGTAAGTAACTTTTATGGAAATCTGAGTGCTGTTCTTCAGGACTTTGGCTTGCTCAGATGTTTCAAAGTGGTGGTCGATTCTGCAGAAGTGGGATTGCGTAAGCCTGATCCTGCTATTTTTCAGATTGCATTGGAACGGTTGCAATTACCTGCCAAAGAAGTCACCGTGATTGGCGATTCCTTCGATAAAGACATTCAGCCGGCACTTTCGCTCGGATGTAAAGGCATTTGGTTCAAGGGCGCCGGTTGGGATCCTGCATCCGATCACAGCATCAATTTCGAACCCTCCATCAACAGTTTGCTACAGGTTTACGACATCTTATAATCTTTAAAACTCCGACCTCAATGAATCTGGCATTTATATCCTACTCGCATCATGACGCCAAGATAGCAGAATGGTTGCAGAAGGGACTTGAGCATTATCGCATCTCACGCAATAGCGGTTACGCCAATCCAGTTGATCCGTCCAGTATGCATCTCCGTCCTGTGTTTCGCGATCGGACGGATCTGGCTGCAGGTCTGCTCTATGACCTGATCAATCAGAACCTGGAAGATTCCATGTTCCTGCTCCTCATTTGTTCGAGAAGAGCGGCCAAATCGGAGTGGGTTAACAAAGAGGTCCAGTATTTTATTGATCACGACCGATATGACCAGATTATCCCTGTCGTGGTTGACGGTATTCCGTTTAGTGGCAGTTCGCGAGAGTGCGTTCCTCCTGCTTTGCTTGCATATACAAAAGAAAATCCGGAAAAGGAGCTTTTGTGCATAGATATGACATCCGAAGGGGAGTTTAGGACCCTGATGGCGGTTGTCGCACGTATTTTGGGAGTACCTTTCGATATGGTGTATGACCGGCAGTTGCGTCATCGTCGCAATCGTATCATCACTTTTGTGAGCATACTGTCGCTCATGGTCATTACAGCCTTTTATATACTCACGCCTATCGAGAACAGCGTGCACTTGAAGGATGTTTATGGTCACCTGCCGCATGTGCCGGGAGGCGAATTAGTGGTCGATAACATCCACTATCCGTTAAATACGATGCAATATGATACGGTGATTACTTTACCGAGTACCCCCGGATATAAACGGGGAGGTCGTATCGAAGTTATGTTTGCAGCTCCGTTCTACGATAGCATAAAGACTACAATTCCTGTCGGGTTCGGGTTCAAGTCGGAATCGGTGCTTGACCTGACTCGTGATGACACGTTCTCACTCTTCGGTGGACAAATTATTTCCGAAGACGGAACGCCTATCGAAGGTGCGTATGTCAAAGTGGCAGGAGAAACAGCTATTACTAACGAGTTGGGATTTTTCCGAATCTATCTTCCCATTGAACGTCAGGCTGAAGAACAAACGATTCTCATTATGTGCGATGGATATCAGGAAGTCTATCGCGAAGACGAATGCCCTTCCGATGACTTAAAATATATTATGCATCCGTCGGAGGATTAACTGACGCTTTCTCGCCATCTTAAGACGATGTAGGGAAGTGCACGGGTCAGAATCTCATCATAAACGATTGATGGAGCATCATACACTTCCAGATCTTTGAACGACACGATATCCAGATGTGCCATTTCCCAGTCTTTCTGGTAGCGTTTCTTGAGTGCTTTAATATCTTTATAGTCCGCTTTGTCTGCAATCATTTGGTCAAATTCCTGTATTTCCTGCTTGTTGAGCGGACGGAATCCGGTGAGCAGTTTTTCTGTGTTCCACCGGTTGTGCTCCACATGAACCAGCATTTCCATCATGCCGGGTTCATTCAGACGAGATTCGATTTCTTCTATGCTGGAAGTGTCGAAATCAAGTCCCAGATATCTGAGTTTTGTAGGTATGGAATTGGCATTGTAGCTTGAACTCCACTGATCAGATACGCTACATTGCAACCAGAATTTCTCTTGTAATGGCAAACCCGATGCTGAGTCGATGTCATTGATGTGTTCCAGTTTTGTGTCTTCCATGTTGTTGTAAACATAGTTAACCAACTTGGCTAAACGATAATCGACGACACTGTCCTTTGCGAAAATATCCGTATTCATGCCAAACGGACGAATGATGTTGTATCGCATCCTTTGAGCTTCTTCTTCTCTCTTTCCGATGCCTGCCAGATTTGCAATCAGTTCCGAAGAATGCTTTTGCAGCACTAAAACCTGAATTGCCTTGCGGAATACTTCTCTCGGCATATAGATAGCGGCTGCCATCGCTTGTTGAGTCTGCCGGAAACATACGGCTACTGTTACAATGGCATCCGGATCTGATACGGCATTCTTCAGATAATCAGCAATCTCGTCCGTTTCGACTCTGCCCTTTACAAATTCCCATTCAAAATCCAAGAAAGAAGCATCGTTGGTCTGTTCGGAATTATCCCGTCCGTTTCTCAAGTGTTTGTATTCTCCGTCGATCATCGGATCAATCCAAGGCGTGTCAAGATAATCTGGTTGCGAAGCATCCAAATATCTGTATCTTGACAGTTTGAAAATTTCCTGATGTGCACCCACGAAGAATTTCATTTCGCGGTCTGCCCCCTGGTCTATAAAAGTGAACTTTGTGCGTTTCCCCTGTGTGTCAAAATTCGGATAATGGCAAATATGGCAGGCTTCTTCAGCCAATGCTATGCCAGCCTTGCCCATACCCACAACAATCAGATGCACATGCTTCTGGCTCGCAGAATCGATCTTATTCCGACCTTCTAAAGGAAGATATGATAGTTCGTTTTCTTTTTTGCTCTGTCGTTTTACTAAAATATTCTGGGCCCACAGTTGATGCACATTCAATGAAATGAATTCGATCTGCTGGCGCACCTTGTCGCTCAAGTCACTATAGCGGAAAGAAGCCATAGTTGCCTGATACTCGAATAGCGTATAACACTTCATGCGGGTTTTCCTCCGCTTGTGTTCCAGAATGGTTGCAATATTACGCAGACACAGCATATTCAAGGCATCGTGATTTCCTTCATATTCGCGCCCCTCGCTCTCACCCAAAAGGAATACTTCGCTGGCTCGTTCCAGGTGTAAGTATTTCATGTCGGCCAGAGTGTTTCGTCCGCCACAGTACAGCACCGTATGTAATTCTTCGCGCTCTGTCAGTTCGCGTTGGAGTTCCTCACGGTAGTAAAATACATTATTAGTCGTTTGTACGATTACGTATTTCAGGGGATTTTCTTTGCGAGCCAGCAACTGCCTGATAAGAGCGGGGACGCATTCATGTCCGCCTAAAATCACAGCATACTTGCTTCGTTGTATGTTGTATCGGGCTTCGCCCCATTGCCAGTCGTCACTTCGTTTTCGGGTGATGCTCAAAACCGACGGAATCAATAAGCCGGAGAACAATAGGGTACCGATAATACCGATCCAAATGGCCCATATACGTCCACGTGGGGTGCCGGCAGCATATTGTCCGCCAATGCCACGGAAGTGGAAAAAGACAGTGCCTAACAGGGAGGGGTCTTCAGCCTGTTCTACAATACGACGTTGGATTTCAGCACGATACTCGACTTTCTGTTCCAGGTCGCCGCCTTGTCCGTACAGATTGTTGTAGAAGAGAATGTCGTAAGGTTGAATTCCGTTAAAATGTGCTACCGTTGCAATAGAGAACGGCAGAAGGGCAATCATAAAAAAAATGACGAGAATGTACCAATATTTGGAACGAGACAAAATACGGTCAACAATAATCTGCTTGTAGAAGATGCAGAAAATTGCATAACCCCAAACCACGATGCCAAAAATACCCGTGGCTATCACCAGATAATCACCGATAGAATCGCCCATACTTTTTAAAATAATTACGTCGCAAAGGTATGAACTATTTCCGACATCTGCAAGAAAACGTCTTGAAAAAATATAGATTATGCCTCAAATGATGCTTAAAAATGCCAAATTTAGCTGTAAAATATTGTCAAAAGGCAAAAAAACGAACTTATTTTTTCAAAAAAAAGAAGAAATATTTGTCTTTTTACGGAAAAATAGTCAATTTCGCAGTTGAAAGAATTCACACAAAAAGTAATATAACTTTCGAGAGCGACAATATATATCCATACGTAAAACCGTTATGCCACCCATCCTAATTGTAGTATTCTTCGACCTCGTAATACTCAATCTTCTCTACTCTCTGGTAGGGCGTGCAGGGTATGTGCCTTTTGCTGCACATGGATGGTTTTTATGGTTTGTCAGTTATCTCATTGCTATCCTCACCATTCACCCTAAAGCTCATACCCGAAACGTATATCTCGAAGAAATAATCAATAGTGCATTTCAGACGGCTCTGCTGATCATTGCGGTGTTCTGTTCCTACCTTTGGATAGATCGTTATGCCCATTTGAATTTTTTGCCCGTTTTCGGGTTGTTTGTGCTCTTGTTCGGATGTTTAAGTCTTAGCCGGTATTTTACTAATTTGCTTCTGCGCCATCAGCGTTCGATGGGGCGCAACCGCTGTACGGTCATTTTTGTCGGAGCAGGTCATAACCTTGCTTATTTGTATCAATGCATGTTCAACGATTTGGGCACCGGATATAAGCTTCTCGGTTATTTCGATGACCATGTTTCAGATAATTTGCCTAAAAGTGCCATCCGGTTGGGAGATGTGAGTGAGGCAATCTCTTGGATTGAGCATAATGACCGGCCTCATTTGCTGTTTTGTAACCTTCCGTCTGTCCGTAGTGCTGAAATTGTCCAGATAATCAATTATTGCGAGAGCCACTTCATCCGTTTCTATTCAGTGCCAAATGTGCGTAATTACGTGCATCGAAGTATGAAAGTCGAAATGATTGATGATATGCCGGTTCTCACTTTACGCAAGGAACCGTTGCGTAAAAGTTATAATCAGTTACTGAAGCGTCTGTTTGATCTTTCGATTTCTGGATTGTTTCTCGTTACTTGCTTTTGGTGGATTTATATCATCGTGGCAATTATTACCAAGATTACGATGCCAGGTCCGGTCTTTTTTAAGCAGAAACGGAATGGTATCCTCGGTGAAGAATTCTATTGCCTCAAGTTCCGGAGCATGGTCGTTAATAATGATGCAGACAAACTGCAGGCAACTAAGAATGATCCGCGCAAAACCAAGTGGGGAAATTTCATGCGTCATACCAGCATTGACGAACTGCCGCAATTCATCAATGTTTTTATGGGTAATATGTCCATTGTGGGGCCACGGCCTCACATGGTACGTCATACAGAAGAGTATTCGTCTCTTATAGACAAATATATGGTGCGTCATTGGGTTAAGCCCGGCATTACCGGGTGGGCGCAAGTAAATGGCGCTCGGGGAGAAACCGAGTATCTATGGCAAATGGAAGATCGTATTCAAAAAGATATCTGGTATATAGAAAATTGGAGTCTTTGGCTTGATATACGAATCATATTCTACACGCTAAGGAATGGTTTCTTTGGCGATAAGCAGGCATATTAATTATAAAATATTATTTTCAATGCGAAGGTTTATAGTAAAAGTCGGTCGGGCAAGCTACGAGTTCTTGCTGTTGTTGTCAAAGTACAAGTTTTTTGTGGTTCTTATTATGCTATTGCTCATTCTCGCCGGCATATTTTTTCTCACGTCAATAATGGAAGACTACAATGCTTCCGAGCCACTTATGTGATTATTCAACCTTTTTTATCTTAATTATATTTTATGAGAGTTATTATTGAACCAACTTACGAAAAAATGTCCAAATGGGCAGCTGATTATGTAGCTAAGCGCATTATCGAGTCAAACCCCACTCCTGAGAAACCTTTCAAACTGGGTTGCCCGACGGGGTCTTCACCTCTTGGGCTGTACAAGGAACTGATCAACAAGTATAAGGCCGGAGAGCTGTCGTTCCAGAATGTTGTTACTTTCAACATGGATGAGTATGTTAATCTTCCGGAGGATCATCCTGAGTCTTATCATAGTTTCATGTGGACCAATTTCTTCTTCCACATCGACATCAAGAAAGAGAATGTTCACATCTTGAATGGCAATGCCAAGGACTTGAAGGAAGAATGCGAGTCTTATGAAGCTGCCATTGAAGCTGCTGGAGGAATAGATTTGTTTATGGGTGGGGTAGGTCCTGACGGACATATGGCTTTTAATGAGCCTGGTTCTTCGTTAACAAGCAAAACCCGCGTGAAAACGTTGACTACAGATACGATTATTGCCAATAGCCGTTTCTTCGATAACAATTTGGATCTTGTTCCTAAGCAGGCTCTTACGGTCGGTATCGGTACCGTTATGGCTGCCAAGGAGGTTCTGCTTGTTTGCAACGGTCACCATAAGGCACGTGCCTTGCAGCATATTATCGATGGCGAAGTAAGTCACAAATGGACAGCTTCCATGATTCAGATGCACCCACATGCTATCGTTGTTTGTGACGAGGCTGCCTGCGACGAGCTTACTGTGGGTACCTATAAGTATTATTTGGACAAAGAGCGATACAACCTCATTTGATAACCCAAAATTTTTAATTTAAATTTTAATATGAATATTCTTCTCACCGGTGGTGCAGGCTTTATTGCCTCTCATACCATCATTGAACTTGTTAATGCCGGACACGATGTTGTCGTAGTTGATAATTTTGTAAACTCGCAGCCAGAGGCATTGAAACGTGTTGGTGAATTGATTGGCAGACAAGTGCCATACTATGCTGTCGATGTTCGCGATAAAGATGCTTTGACAAAAGTATTTGACGAAAATAAGTTCGATGCTGTTATTCATTTTGCAGGATTGAAGGCCGTCGGTGAAAGTGTGGCAAAACCATTAGAGTACTATCATAACAATATGACGGGTACTTTTATCCTGATGGATGTGATGCGTGAACATGGTTGCAAGAACATCATTTTCTCAAGTTCTGCAACTGTATATGGCGATCCTGCCATTATTCCGATTACTGAAGAATGTCCGAAAGGCCAATGTACGAATCCTTATGGACAAACAAAGTCGATGCTTGAGCAGGTGATGATGGATGTTCAGAAAGCAGATCCGGAATGGAATGTGGTGCTGCTTCGTTATTTCAACCCGATCGGAGCTCATCCAAGCGGACGTATCGGAGAGAATCCGAATGGTATTCCTAACAACCTTATGCCATATATCACACAGGTTGCTGTAGGCAAGCGCAAGGAGTTGGGAGTATTTGGAAACGATTATCCGACTCCGGATGGTACTGGCGTCCGCGACTACATTCACGTAGTGGATTTGGCAGCAGGTCATGTGGCAGCCTTGCAGGCTATTCAGAAGAAATGCGGTTTGGCAATCTATAACTTAGGCACCGGTCACGGCTATAGCGTTCTTGATGTGGTTAATGCCTTCATTAAAGTGAATGGTGTGGATGTCCCATACGTCATCAAGCCACGTCGTGCAGGAGATATTGCCACTTGTTATTGCAATCCGGCAAAAGCTAAGGCAGAGCTCGGATGGGAAGCGAAGAACGGTATCGAGGAGATGTGTCGTGATTCGTGGAACTGGCAAAAGAACAATCCAAATGGATATGAGAAGTAATATTGTTCTGATATTTATAGTAATAACACTTTTTCTCTCGGCATGTAAGTCGAGAGAAAAAGTGGTTTATATGCAATCGGATGAAACCGATTGGACAACCATCGATACAGCCAATTACTGCATCACGATAAAACCAGGCGACCAGTTGAATATATTGGTCACCAGTCAGCGTCCGGAATTGGCGGCACCTTTCAATATGCAGGCTTTCCCCAGACCTGCTTCAGTTGCCAATGGCGGTACCTTGCAGACTGTATCTTATGGCGGTGTGCCACATACCTTTGATGTCGATCCGGAAGGAAAGATTTTCTACCCTTATTTGGGCCCCTTTACAATCGCGGGAATGAACCGATACGAGGTGCAGGATTCCATCCAACGCTTTCTCCGTAATCAGGGATACGTGAACGATGCGATGGTAAATGTATCGATTACAAATCTGCATTATTCTGTATTGGGCGATGTCAAGAATCCCGGACAGAAAACTTTTTCAGGCGATCGTTTCACGATCATCAATGCTTTGGCCACTGTGAGTGACATGACAGAGTACGGAGAGCGATATAATGTTAAACTGGTGCGGCAGGATGGAGCAAATACAATCGTTAAGCAAATCGACTTCCGCGATCCTGCCTTACTGACTTCTCCTTACTATTATGTTGAGCAGAATGATATCATTTACGTAGAGCCCAACCATGCCAAAGCGCATAACCGTGATATGTCGAGTTTGAATTCATTCTCTGTAAGTATCACCAATCTGCTGCTTCGTATTACCAACCTTCTTATCTCATTATAATGGACAATTATCAATACCATATTTTCAGTCCCTATCGGGTTTGTCCGTTAGGTGCACATGTGGATCATCAGCATGGTCTGGTTACGGGTTTCGCTATCGACAAGGGCGTAGATTTGTGGTTCAATGTTCGCAATGATTCGCAAGTTAACTTAGTCAGTAAGACTTTCGAAGGCGAAGTGCATTTCGATTTGACCAGACGTTCCGAGATTCGAGAGAATATGTGGGGCGATTATGCCCGAGGAGCCAAATATGCCCGAAAAAAACGGTTTGAACTTACGAATGGCATTGATGGTGTTATTCAAGGCTCTTTGCCTGTAGGTGGACTTAGTTCGTCAGCTGCGGTTCTTATTGCATATGTGATGGCATTTGCCAAGGCCAATAGTATCACACTCACACCCTTTGAGGTCGTTTTGATTGCCTCCGAAGCAGAACGAGAGTACATAGGTCTGAACAACGGTTTGCTCGACCAGTCTTGTATTGCGTTAGGCAAAAAAGACGGCTTGCTTTTCCTCGACTGTGACAGCAATGAATACCGTGTCATCAAGAGGAGCCCGAGTATGCCGGATTTTGAAATCGGTATTTTCTTCTCCGGCCTGACCCGTTCGTTAGTGAACAGCGACTACAATCTCCGGGTCTTCGAATGTAAGGTAGCCGCCTGGAATATGCTGGCCTACACAGAACAACCTCTCAAGTCGTTCGACAAAACATTCTTGCGTGATATTCCGAAAAGCACCTTCGACAAGACCAAGATTGCAATGCCGGCGCGATTCGCTCGTCGTGCAGAGCACTTCTATTCTGAGTATCGTCGTGTGCGTCAAGGCGTCACCGCTTGGGAAACAGGTAACCTGAAGCTCTTTGGCAAACTAAGCTTCGATTCCTGCGAATCGTCGATGAACAACTATGAGTGTGGTAGTCCGGAATTGATCGCAATCTACGAGATCATGCGCAAGCAGCAGGGCGTCTATGGTGGACGTTTTTCCGGTGCCGGCTTCAAGGGTGCAGTTATCGCTTTGGTCGATCCAGCCTATAAGGAATCTATCGAGAAAGCACTTTACAAAGAGTACCTCGAAAAGTTCCCCGAATATGAGAATACATTTAAAGTCTTTTGGGTAAAACCGGATGATGGAGCCCGATTTATAAAAGAATAAATATGCTACAGTATAATATTTCCCTCGAGGGGAAAACCGTTTTAGTGACCGGTGCTGCAGGTTTTATTGGCAGCAATCTGGTGAAGCGCCTTTTCAAGGATGTCAAGAATATCAAGGTTATCGGTTTTGACAATATTTCCGATTACTATGATGTGAATATCAAGTACGAACGTCTCAAAGAAATCGAGGATTTGCATCGCGATTGGGTTTTCATCAAGGGAAATTTGGCAGACAAGGCCTGTCTTGACAAAGTGTTTGCCGATTACGAGCCGGCGGTTGTTGTCAATCTGGCAGCCCAAGCAGGTGTCCGTTACAGTATTACCAATCCTGAAAGTTATCTGGAGTCTAACTTGATCGGATTCTTCAATATCTTGGAGGCCTGTCGTCATCATCAGGTTGAGCATTTGGTATATGCCTCGTCAAGTTCTGTCTATGGTTCGAATAAGAAAGTTCCGTATAGCACAGACGATAAAGTCGATAACCCGGTGTCACTCTATGCTGCCACTAAGAAGAGCAACGAACTGATGGCTCATGCTTATAGCAAGCTTTATAACATCCCATCTACAGGTCTGCGATTCTTCACGGTTTATGGTCCAGCAGGTCGTCCTGATATGGCGTATTTCGGTTTTACCAACAAACTGCGTGAAGGAAAAACTATACAGATCTTTAATTATGGTAATTGCAAGCGCGATTTCACTTTCGTTGACGATATCGTAGAAGGAGTGGTTCGCATTATGCAGCATGCTCCAGAGAAACAAAATGGAGAGGATGGCTTGCCGGTTCCTCCTTACAAGGTCTATAATATCGGTAACAATTCTCCAAGCAATCTGCTCGATTTCGTGACCATCTTGCAGGAAGAGCTGATTGCAGCGAAGGTGCTGCCTGCCGATTACGATTTTGAAAGCCATAAGGAACTTGTTCCTATGCAGCCGGGTGACGTGCCGGTAACCTTTGCCGACACTACACCATTGGAGCAGGATTTCGGATTCAAGCCATCCACATCGTTGCGTACGGGTCTTCGGGCTTTTGCACAGTGGTATGCTAAATATTATGGTACGTGCGTATGAAAAATATAGTTATTGCAGCCGGCTATGCCACACGGTTGGGGGAGTTAACCAAGAATTTTCCTAAGCCTTTGTTGAAAATCGGACAGAAGTCGATTCTTGATCGTATGCTCGATGATATTGACCGGATACCAGAAATTGACGAGCATATTATCATCACCAACCATAAGTTTGCCCATCATTTCGAAGCATGGAAGCAAACGGTCCGCTACACGAAACCTATAACAATTGTTGACGATGGCACAGAAACCAACGAGACCCGTTTAGGTGCGGTGTGTGATTTGCTTTTTGCCATCGAGAAGCTGAATATCAACGATGATATGCTGGTTGTAGCTGCCGATAATATCCTTTTCTTCAGTTTCCAGGAGTTCGTCGGTTTCGCTAAAGCTAAAGGCACCAGTTGCATTATGTGTCATGAACAGCCGGAACTTGCAAAATTGCAACGTACGGGTGTCGTCGTGTTGGATGAGAACGATAAAGTGCTCAATATGGAAGAAAAACCTGCTGAACCGAAATCGCAGTGGGCAGTTCCGCCTTTCTATATCTACCTTCAGAAGGATCTCGACATCGTAAAAAGATCTGTCGAAAACGGCTGCGGCAAAGATGCTCCTGGCAATTTAGCGCATTATATGGTAGATAATACTGAAATGCACGCTTGGAAAATGACGGCAGGACGATTTGACATTGGTTCATTAGATACCTACTATGAGGCTTGTGAAAAGTTCGGCAAACAATGATTAAACGTTCGCTACTTGATATAACTCCTATTTCCACATCTCATAATGTGGGGCAGAAACGTGTGCTTTTGTCTGCGACGGAAAGCGGGTGCGACATCAAGCAGATTGCTATCACAGATTTGAAAGCCGGAGAGATAGCTTCTGTGCATATCCATCCGGATCTTCAAGAAGGATTCTATGTCCTATCCGGAGATCTGGATGTGACGTTGGATGAAGAGCTCCATCATTGTCATCAGGATGATTTCGTCTATGTGGAATCGTGCACCAGCCACGAACTGCATGCCATCACGGATGTGCGCGTTATGACCATTGGCTGTCAGATCGAAACCAAAGCCAATAAGATCTATCCGTTCCTCTTCCTTCCCAATCTGCATCCTGTGATTTGGGGCGGTGATATGCTCACCTCTTGGAAAGGATTGGACCACCAATCCGGGATAGGAGAGAGCTGGGAAGTGTCGGCAGTCGAAAGTTCCCCGTCGGTCATTGCCAATGGCGTCTGGAAAGGAAATGAATTGCCGGAGGTGATAGCCAAGATGCCTGAAGAAATTTTAGGACGTCAGGTTGCCAGGGAGTATAAGAACAAACTGCCGCTTTTGGTGAAGTTCATTGATGCCAAGTCCGATTTGTCCATCCAAGTGCATCCCGACGATAAAATGGCACGGAGGGAACATGGTAAGATGGGAAAAACCGAGATGTGGTATGTACTTGATGCCAAACCGGGAGCCTGTCTGTATGCCGGATTCAAGGAAGAACTTTCGCCGGAGGAATACAAGAAGAAGGTGGCAGAAGGTACCATCTGCGAGTCTTTGGCCAGACATGAGGTGAAAGCCGGAGATGTGTTCTATATTCCAGCCGGACGTGTTCATGCGATATGCAGCGGCATTCTTTTGGCGGAAGTGCAGCAGTCATCCGACGTCACCTACCGAATTTTCGACTATAATCGTCTGGGCGCTGACGGAAAGCCCAGAGAACTGCATACTGCTCTGGCTTCGAAAGCCTTGAATTTTAAGGTGGAAGAGGAATATAAGACCAAATATGCGTCCGTTGAAAACCAGTCCAATCTGGTGATCGATTCACCATTCTTCAGCGTGCGGGTAACGGAACTCACCGGCTCTTTTCACCGCAACCTGATTAAGTATGACAGTTTTATTATTTCGATGTGTCTGAAGGGCGATTGCAAGATTAAGATCCGCAGTACACAAGATGAAATTGTATTGAAGGAAGGTAACAGTTGCCTGATTCCAGCTGCCATTGCCGATTACGATGTCATTCCGTTAGGAGAGAAGACTAAGATTCTGGATGCCTATATCGACAGAATGGATCGCAGTTTGACCGGTATGATGACCAGACTTTTCCACTTGTAGTCCACACTTGTTCTTCATAAAGATTGGTGATATTTGATGATTTGATTATATAAGTCCTAAAAGGGCGATAGAAACTAAGCCTATATCACAGAACAGTTACAATAATTGGGATGTACCAGACGTGTACATCCTTTTTTTATGTCCTAATTAACAGGATTTTATGAAGTTTCAGAGAGGGGAAAAATGCCAAAACTCCTCTGGGGAGATTTGAATTTGGCGCAAAGATAGGGAAAATATTTGAATCAGCTATCAATTCCTTACATTTTAAATATCAGACCGTGACAAAAAAATATGTTTTGCCATGCGGAGTGTCCAAAAGGATATGGGAAATAACTCTTTTCAAGGGGTTATTTCTCATTTTTAAATCTCCCCAGAGGAGTTTTGGCATTTTTCCCCTCTCTGAAACTTCATAAAATCCTG
>JAFSKF010000043.1 GCA_017449065.1 Bacteroidales bacterium | reverse complement strand
TAGCCCGTCAAAACGGTTCTTTACTTGCGCTTTCCCTATCGGGACAAGAGCATTTACCAATATTACGGTTAAAAGCAATTTTTTAAACATTTGAATTTGAAACCGACTTTTCATATATACTATTTATTTCATTATTCAATTACAAGGGTTCCGACATAGGTGGTGGAATTGATGACTACCTCTATTTGGTAACTGCCGGAAGGCAATGTGCCTAAAAGGACCTCATAGCTTCCATCTTCATTAAAAGCGTCTGTTCCTTCGCTAACAATATTCTCGTCTTCGTCATATATACTGTACGAGAAAGACGTATTCGGAATGGAATAAACAAATGTCAGCAGACTTTCCGCCTCATCGTAGTCTGCTGTTAAAACGATGTTGCTTGGGGCACGGTTGGGGCCAATGTGTTCAGAATGTTCTCGAGGCATTGGAACTTCTTCTGCCATAACCATCGGAAACATCATTAATAGCGCGAAAGCAATAAAAACTACTTTTTTCATAGGGATTATATTTTTGTTATTGATATGATTTTCGGGCCGCAAAGGTATGGGAAAAATAAAAAATACCAAGAAAAAGTCGTTCCAAATGGTTTTCTGAAACTAAAAAATATGAAATGAAACGAATTGAAACGACTTTTTCTTGGATGCTGCTGTTTTTATATTTATCTTTGCGCCGAAATAATTCCTTATTTATGAAAACAAAACTCTTTCTACTATCATTTTTTATCTGTATCTTCTTGAATTCGTGCCATGAAGACAGCCGGCTCGACCTGATTAAACAGATTAAAACGGTCGGAGACAAGGACCCGCAGCTTGCTATGGAAATGTATGATTCCATGCGCGAATCGATAGAGAACGGTTCGGAATATGTCCGAATGAAGGGCACGATGCTTGAAATGCGGCTGCGGGACAAAGCTTATTGGGATGCCACAACAAGCGATTCAGCTCAGATTATTACTGCATACTTCGACAAACACGGCAAAGGAACGGATGCTGCAGAAGCGCATTATTATGCCGGAAGTGCTTATCGGGACCTCAAAGATATGCCCAATGCACTTAAACACTTCCTGAAAGCGGAAGAATTATTGAACGATGAGAATAATTGCGACTCGTTGCTGCTTAGTAATACTTATTCGAATCTTGCTTATGTCTATTTAAGTGTGCAAGACTATAATAATTCCCTCAAGATGGCACTGCGGGAATATGATATTGCCAAGGCAAATAACAATCTGAATGTATTGACCATTATGAGAGTCGGAGAGACTTATATGCGTATAGGCAATTCGGTATTAGGATTTCAATATTGTAAAGAGGCTTTGGATACTGCTTATTCTTCACCATTGAATCCCAAGTATTTTGATTGTCTATCCGTTTTACTGTATGAGTTCTCATATATGAAGAATGAACATGAAGCAGACAGATGCTATAAACTAATTCGAGATGTGGGTCTTACTCCTCCGCCATTGAAACTTGGTAAGTATTACCAGCTAAAAAATGAATTGGACTCTGCAATTATATGTTTTACCTCAGTACTTACAACAGCTAATGATGAATTAAATAAATATGATGCAATCTGTGAATTATACTACATCTATCGGACTCTTGAAGAAAAGGATAGCATCGATAAATATGCAAGTCAATACATAATGTTGAGCGATTCCCTGAATTTCGGCAAACGTCAGGAACTGGCTGCAACCGTAAACAACCAGTATCATTATTACCGGAACGCAGAGGAAGAGGCCAAGATTAAGGAAGAGAATATGAGGTTCCGGCTCTGGCTGTATATTATAATAGGAGGAGCGATGGTGCTGGTGCTTCTTTTCTCGCTGTTTTACATGAAGAAAAAGAACGAGCATCTGAAAGAAGCACTACGATTTAAGGAAGAAAAGAAACAGGTTATTTTGCAGCTTCACAAAGTAGAACTGGAAGAAAGTGCAGAGGATATTGTATATGCCATCAAGAAGGCATCGGAGGGAAAGCAAACCCTGACGGAAGTAGAATGGCGTCGCTTCTTCCATGCCGTAGATGAACTGCAACCCGATCTTGCCCAGAAAATGTCGGAGCATCTGGGCCGCTTCTCGGAGCAGCAACAGCAGGTCTGCTACCTGATGAGTGTCGGCCTAAGCAACTAACAGATTGAGAACCTTACCGGACTTTCGCACGCCACCACGTGGCGATGGACCAAAAAGATGGACTGGTTAGGGAAATAGCAGCTTCAACCTATAATCCCAACTCCAAACTCCAATCATACACAGGTTGTATTTTTATCGTATTGCCACCAACTTCTTCCGACCCATATTCGTGGTCAGTCAGCAGAAGGAGGTCTGTACATCCCGTCTGTTTTGCAGCTAAGATAAGACCATCAATCTCTCGTTTTCTGGTCTTGCCTGCCGTTATATCGTATGAAACCTGTATAGCTTGAACTGCCCGATTGTTTTTACAAACCACAAAATCACATTCTCCACTACGCTCGTTCAAGTAATAAACATCAAGTCCCTCAATGATACATTTACGAGTTAAATGGGTTAGCACTACCGTCTCTAAACGATGTCCGAGGTTTTCTCCTGCAAAAGCATTATCCCGTTGATTCATCATAGCAACATCAACGGCATACACTTTCTCACTTGTCTGCCTCACTTTGCTTTTCAGCGAGAACTTCTGTATGCTGATCAGCAAATATGCCTGTTTCAAATAGTCAATATAATTCCTAACTGTATGTTCTGACTTGAATCGGAACGTTCTTGCCAATTCTGGCGCAGAAACTATGGTTGGAGAAACATTTAGCAGATGATGTGACAATGACTTGAAGGCTGCCTTATATTGTATCTTATATCTTTGTTCGATATCCCTTGTGAGAATATTGTCAACCAAATCTTTTACATATGACTTATGGTCTTTATTAATCAAAAGTTCAGGGAAACCACCTTGCAACAAAAATTCATCAAATGCTGCACGTCTGAAAGCCTCTCCTTTTGTGGTTTTAGTGATAACATCAACCAGTTTCATGGCACAGTATTCCCTAAAAGAGAATGGAAACAGCGGAATTTCCTTGCTCCTACCTGAAAGGTGTGTAGCCAGTTCTCCGCTCAGCAATTTTGCATTCGAACCAGTAACAACAATATGCATCTTCATCCTAAGCATCCTGTTAACAAAAAGATGCCAATCTTCCACATTTTGTATTTCATCAAGGAAGAGACATTCAAAGTCTCCATATATCTTATAAAGAATCTCCAAAACATCATTTAGCTGATCAGAATGCAGTTTTGCCAACCTTTCATCATCGAAATCAACGTAAGCAAACTTGATTCCTTTCCGACGCAAAGCCTGATAGCAAAGTGTTGACTTACCACTTCGCCGCACTCCAATTATCACTTGTGCCTGTGTACTTGACAAGTCAACCAGTTGTTCTTCCGCTCTATGGCACAGCTGTTCACTTGCACGACCATCAATCTCAGTACGCTGATCAGTCAGTATCAATTCTAATGTACGTTTGTCTATCATTTCTTCCTTTTTTGGGTACAAAGATACAAAAGATATTTGAAAAACGCCTTATTTTACCATTTTATTTAATCTAATTTGCCTTATTTTACATAAAACAGCACCTTTACTTTGCCTTATTTTACATAAAATGGCTATCTAATTTGCCTTATTTTACAAATTATTCTCGGCTACCTTATAATTGATGTAGCGGCTCTTCATCCAGCGGAAGGCGATGCAATCGGCCAAAGGACCCCAGAAACGGTTGCGCATCGAGAACTTCGATTTCCCCTCCAAACGGGGAAAATGGCGCACCTCAATCTGCTTCATCTTACCGTGCTGCAACATAATCAGAGCAGGCAGGAAACGATGCATCCCCTTGAAGAACGGAATCCGCTTGGCAGCAGGAGTCTGCATGACCTTCAGCGGACAGCCAGTGTCGAGCGCTTCATCGCCGGTCATCATGCGACGGAACCCGTTAGCGAACTTCGACTGGAACCTGCGCCAGCCGGAATCGTTACGGTTGGCACGCACTCCAGTCACCAGCTGATAGTCGGCAGCATCGGCCAGCAAAAGGTTGAAATCCATCGGAGAAGTCTGCAAGTCTGCGTCAATATAACCCACGTAAGAAGATTCGCAGTAATCGATGCCCGCTTTTATCGCCGCGCTTAGGCCGCAATTTTTCTCAAACGAGAGAAAAAATATTCCCTCGTTGGAGCACAAATTCCGGATGCCTCCGAGGCTATTGTCGGTGGAACCATCGTTGACCAAAAGGACACAACTTGACACAGGGGCCTGCTTCAGGAAAGCCTGCAGCTCTTTTCCCAAACGCGAGATGGTTTCTGCCTCATTGTAGATGGGCACGATGATGGTGAACTGATATTGGGATGTACGGTTCATATTATTAAGGGTTTTTAAGGGGAGATTAAGAGGAGTTAAAGGGGAGTTAAAGGGGAGTTAAAGGGGAGTAAAAGGGGAGTAAAAGGGGAGTAAAAAGGACGTTTGTTGCTTTTGTCGGAAGTTTTGGGGACTTGTGCTATCGTCCCTTTTACTCCCTTTTTACTACATTTTAACTCCCTTTCTCAGCCCTTCGCTGAATCTTGCGAAAGCTGAATTACTTTCTATATCCCAGCTTTTTCCATTTCTGAGGCACAGAGTTCCAGTTCATCGTACCATTTCTGTCCGAAACGCCGGATAAGCGCCTCCTTCACGCACTGATAGACCTTCACGTGCAGCTTGCGGCCCAGCTTGATGGCGCAACCGCAAAGCTTCACCTGTTCGTCGTAGTTCAGGGCCAGATAATCGCCCAACTGCTTCAGGCGGACGGGATACAAATGGCAGGAAACGGGTTTCATGAAAGGCTCTTTTCCGTCCCTGTAGGCAGGATGGGTGGTGAACTCGCCGGCACGGAACGCTTTCTCGATGGCACACAGACAGGAACCCGTCGGCACTCCTGCACGCAGACATTCCTCGTCGCTCGGATAGGTGCAGAACACACAATCGTGACCCTCCACCACCGAAGTCACCCAATCGCCGGCCTTGTCCTTGAAGTAAGGTCCTTTTTCGCGAATCACCTGCTGGGCACGAGGTGTCAGCTGATCCCACACCAGTTCGGTCATCGCATCCATTACCGCCAGTTCATCGGCATCGAGCGGTGCACCGCTTTCGCCCTCCGAATTGCAACAGCCGCCCTTGCAAGCCGCCAAGTCGCAACAGAAGGCTTCCTTCAGCACATCCTCGCTCACCAATGTATCACCGATTCCTACCATATATAATAATGTTGGCGCAAATATATAGATTTTATGCGAAAAAACGGACAGAATCCGCGTAAAATTTGCGAAACCCGGTCCGTTTTCTCTGGTTTTGCCTGCCTATGGTTACATTCTCAATCGGAAAACCTTAGTGATCCGACTCATCCTCCAACTGCTTGACGACACGAACCACCCTCAGCGTGACAGGCAGCGCCACCACTTCGTATAATGTTTTGAGACTCACCTGAAACAGCATCATGCGCCCCAGATCGGCCCACGACATGTAGCCGTCGGCAATCACGCCAAAGAATGCAATCGGAAAGAAAATGAGCGAATCGACGCCCTCTCCCACTATCGTCGAAAGAATGGCACGAAGGGTGAACAAGCGTTCGCCGTCGCGATTGTGCATCAGCTGCATCACTTTAGCATTGGCCAACGAACCGCACAGGAAGGAAATCATCGAAGCCGCCAGTACAATCATCGCCATACCGCCGTCGATGTGGAAAATGGTATCGACTGCCAACGAGGAAGGATCGTTCTCCACGCCCGGCAAAGCGGCAGCAACGGCTCCTGCCAATGCTACGACGAAATTCATCAGGAAGCCCATCACGATAATCCGTCGGGCAGCCTTGAATCCATAGACTTCGGTGGTTACGTCGCCAATAATATAGGTGATCGGGAACAGCAGCAGGCCTCCCGTGAAGCCGTACGTCAGACGCTTTGAAACCAGAATATTGCTGGCCACGAGACACACACACGATACCACAGCCAGAGCCATGTAGAGGGAAGACACTTTGCGACGCGCCTGATCTTTGACCAGCGCTCTGCGAGCTTTCATTTTTTCAGACATTTCTTGTTTTTTACGAGGTTTAACCTAGATTACTCGGGCGAGCCAGCGAGGCAGGGCACAAAGTCTCACGACTTAATACGGCCTCCGGTTTGCCAGTAGTTATTGCTAAATTTCGGGTGCAAAGTTACTGTTTTTCTTTCATATTTCAAACATTCGCATCGATTTTTTCCATTCCTTTTCAAAAAGCGCCCCTAAAATTTGCCGCTTTTGCTATTTTTAATTATCTTTGCCGCGCATTAGGCTTTAACTTGCCAAGCACTTATCCATGAACCGACTATTAACCTCTTTACTATTCGCCACCTTTTGTGGATGCCACCTGATGGCAACCGACATATATACGACACCCGACCGGCCTTTATACGAAGCGCTGGTGGAGGCGCGTGAGTTGCATCGGTCGGGCGACACTTCGATGATCTCCATTCATCTGGCTGACGGCTGCTACTCGCTGGAGCAAACGCTGGTATTCCGGGCGGAAGACAGCCGTACCCGCCTGATGGGCGACGGAGAGGAAGTGGTGATTAGCGGCGGCATCGAACTGACCGGCTGGAAGAAACAGGGAAAGCTATGGGTGTGCGATGTGCCGGAGTTTCAGGGTCGCCCCTTGGAGTTCCGCCAACTGTATGTGAACGGCGAGAAAGCCACCCGCTGTAAAGACGTATCGAACTGGAACGATATGGCCCGTGTGCTGAGTCAGGACCGGCAGAATCAGGTGCTTTACGTGCCTGCCTCGCCCACGCTCCGGAAGTTGCAGAAAGAAGGCGTCGGACACGCCGAAATGATATTGCACGAAATGTGGTGCGTCTCTGTGTTGCGCATCCGAAGCATCGAAGAAACCGGCGATTCGATGGCCATCCGTTTCCACCAGCCGGAAGCCGGCATTCAGTTTTCGCACCCCTGGCCCAGTCCGCTGTGCCACGACCGGCCGAAAGGCTGGAACGCCTCGCCTTTCTATCTGTCGAACCACAAGGCGCTGCTCGACGAACCCGGTGAGTGGTACTTGGACCTGAAACAGCAGAAAGTGTATTACTATCCGCGCAAGGAATCGGGCATCGACGAGACCAAGCAACTGGGAAAGGTGGTGGTGCCTGTTGTGGAGACACTGGCAGCTGTCGATGCCACCCTCGACCGCCCGGCCGAAGACATCGCTTTCGAAAACATCCGCTTCGAATACAGCACTTGGCTGCGTCCGTCGCACCAGGGGCACGTCCCGCTGCAAGCCGGTATGCCGCTTACGGAAGCCTATAAACTCAAGCCGAAGATGGAGCGCATCGACAACCACAAACTCGACAATCAGGGCTGGCTGGAACGTCCTGCGGCAGCGGTAAGCATACGCGGCGGTAAACAGATCTGCTTCGAGAAGTGTACCTTCCGGCACTTGGGCAGTTCCGGCCTGGATTATGTGTGGGGCACCGAAGGCGGAAGCGTCCGCCACTGCCTGTTCACCGACATCTGGGGCAACGGCATCGTAGCAGGCACCTTCAGCCCGACAGGCTTGGAAACCCATCTGGTGTATGCGCCTTCCGATGTGCGCGAGGTGGTGAACGGCCTGACCATCGAGGGCAACCGGATGGAGCACGTCGGCACCGAAGACTGGGGCTGTGTGGCCATTGCAGCGGGCTGCGTTGCGAACATCGACATCGCCGGCAACGAAATCTGCGAGGTACCATATACAGGCATTTCCTTAGGCTGGGGCTGGAACCGGCACGAAGGATGCATGCATCACAATCGCGTGCGAGGCAACCATATCCACCACTTTGCCCAACACATGTACGACTGTGCCGCCATCTACACCCTGGGCAACCAGCGCGAAACGGAAATCACCGGCAACCGCATCCACGACATCTATTCGCCTTCGTATGCCCACGATCCAAATCACTGGTTCTGGCTCTACACCGACGAAGGGTCATCGAACATCTATGTGCACGACAATTTCTGTCCGTCGGACAAGTTCCTGCAGAATGCCTGCGGCCCCAACAACGTTTGGGAGAATAATGTGGACCCTCCCCTGCCTCCCTTAAAGGGAGGTGAACCCAGTAAAACGAACGTCCCTTAATCTCCCCTTTTACTCCCCTTTTACTCCCCTTAAAAACCTTTATATAAAAATATGACAGCAAAAGAACTCACGCTTCAAAGCGAGAAGAACCGGAAAAGGCTTCTCGAAGTGGTCTATAATGCGAAAGCAGGCCACATCGGCGGCGATTTATCGTGCCTGAACGTTATGACGGCACTCTACACCGAAATCATGAATATCAGTCCTGGGCAAGTGAAAGACCCGAACCGCGACCGGTTCATCCTCAGCAAAGGACATTGTGTGGAATCGCTTTACACGGTACTCGAAAGTCGCGGATTCATCCAACCGGCATTGGTGAACACCTTGGGCAAGTTCGGCAGCGTGCTGAGCGGACACCCCACCATCGAAGTGCCCGGCATCGAAGTCTGCTCGGGTGCTTTAGGTCACGGACTGGGCATCGGCATCGGTATGGCGATTGCTGCCAAGATGGACAAACGATCGTACCGCACTTTCGTGCTGATGGGCGACGGCGAACAAGGCGAAGGCTCCATCTACGAGGCAGCAATGGCCGGACACCAGTACAAGCTCGATAATCTGGTGGCCATCATCGACCGCAACCACTTGCAGATTAGCGGAAACACCGAAGACGTGATGGCGCTCGACAGCATCCGCGAACGATGGAGTGCCTTCGGCTGGGACGTGAAAGAGATGAACGGCGACGATATGGAAAGCATTCTGCAGACGTTCGCCAGCATCGACTACACGAACCGGAAGCCGCACCTGCTGGTCAGCCAGACCACCAAGGGCAAAGGCGTCAGCTATATGGAGAATGTGGCCAGCTGGCATCACGGTATGCCTAACGAGGAGCAATACCAGGAGGCTATCGCCGAAATCAGCGCCCGCATCGAGACACTGGAGCATACCCTGAGAGATTAACAGAAAACATAAACCATAATCTGTATATCGAAGTTTATGAAAGCTTGCAGAAAAAGTTTTACCGACACCTTGCTGGCATTGGCCAAGCAGGATAAAGATATCGTTGCCGTCACCACCGATGCCCGCGGATCGGTCACATTGGGCGATTTTGCCAAAGACCTGCCCGATCAGTTTGTGGAATGCGGCATTGCCGAACAGGATGCTGTCGGCATCAGCGCCGGTTTGGCGCATTCGGGCAAGAAGACGTTTGTGTGCGGTCCGGCCTGTTTCTATGTGGCACGCAGCCTGGAGCAAGTCAAGGTGGATCTGGCTTACAGCCGCAATCCGGTTACCATCTTGGGCGTGAGCGGCGGCGTCGCTTACGGTGCTTTGGGTGCCACTCACCATTCGCTGCACGATATGGCGGTCTTGCGCTGTTTCCCGGCCATGAGCATCTGTCTGCCTGCCGATGAACGTCAGACGGCTAAGTTAGTGAAGATTCTCGTCGATTATCCGGAGGCCTGCTACGTCCGCGTGGGTCGTGCCGCTGTGCCGGATGTTTATGAGGACGACAACTTCCCCTTCGAGGTAGGCAAGGCCAACATGCTGCAAGACGGCACCGACCTGACCATCATCGCCACCGGCGAAACCATCTATCATGCCAAGCAGGCAGGCCTCCTTCTGCAGGAACAGGGCATCAGCGCCCGCGTGCTCGATATGGCCTGGATCAAACCCTGCGACAAAGAGGCCGTCGTGAAAGCCGCTAAGGACACGGGACGCATCATCACGGTCGAAGAGCACAGCAAGTTCGGCGGACTCGGTGCGATGGTGTGCGAAATCCTGTCGGAGCATCCGGTCCCGGTCCGCATCTTGGGCATTCCCGATGAGGATGTGATTCATGGCACCAACAAGGAAATCTTCCACTACTACGGCATCGATACGGACGGTATCGTGAAGAGTGCGCTCGATTTTGTAAATAAGTAAGCTATGCATAAAATCATTGCCATCGACCAAAGCACCAGCGGCACCAAGCTGATGCTGTTTACCGAAGACCTGCAGATGCAGAAGCGCATCAACAGGAACCATCGGCAATATTACCCGCAGCCCGGCTGGGTGGAGCACGATGCAGAGGAAATCTACCGGAACGTGGTGGAAGGCATCCGCGAACTGCTGGACGGCGAGCCTGTCGGACAGGACCGCTATTCTATGGCGATTACCAACCAGCGCGAAACCGTCGTGGTTTGGAACCGGCTGACGGGACGCCCGATAGCCAACGCCGTTGTCTGGCAATGCCTGCGCGGTGCCGAGTTCTGCAATCAGTTGAAGGAAGCCGGCAAAGGTCCACTGGTGCAGGAGAAGAGCGGACTGATCATCGATCCTTATTTCTCGGCAAGCGGAGCCAAATGGCTGCTCGATCATGTGGAAGGTGCCAGAGCCTTGGCAGAAGAAGGAACCCTGCAGATGGGCACCATCGAGAGCTGGCAGATCTGGAAGCTTACGGGCGGACAAAGACATGTGACGGATGTCACGAATGCTTCGCGCACGCTACTGATGAACATCCACACGCTGCAATGGGATGCCGACCTGCTCGATCTCTTCACGATTCCGGCTTCGATGATGCCCGAGATTCTGCCTTGTGACAGTATTTTCGGCGAAACGGACATCGAAGGTATCTTGCCTGCACCCATCCAGATTGCCGGCGTGCTGGGCGACAGTCACGGAGCCCTTGCCGGACAGATGTGCTTCGAAGAGGGCTTAGGCAAAGCCACCTACGGAACCGGTTCGAGCGTGATGGTGAACATCGGCGAGAAATTCAGCAAAGCCCCCGGCGGACTGGTGACGAGTGTGGCGTTTGCCGCACAGGGCAAGTGCTTCTATGCCTTCGAAGGAAACATCCACTGCACCGGTGCCACCCTGAAATGGCTGCAAGACCAGGTGCAGCTGATTGCATCGCCGGCCGATGTGGAACCGGCGGCTTTGGCGGTACCCGACAACGGAGGCGTCTATCTGGTGCCTGCCTTTGCCGGATTGGGAGCCCCCTGGTGGAACTCGGAAGCACGTGCCGCTCTGGTCGGCATGAGTCTGGCCACCACCCGCAACCATATTCTGCGGGCGGCTCTCGAAAGCATCGGCTATCAGGTGAACGATCTGGTGAAGGCAATGACCGACGAGGCCGGCATCACCCTGAAAGAACTCCGCGTGGATGGCGGACCCACCAAGAATGCCACCCTGATGCAGTTCCAGGCCGACCTGTTGGGCACGCCTGTCAACTGTTCGGACGTGGAAGAAGCCAGTGCCCTCGGCGCTGTGGTAATGAATGTGCTGGCTCGCGGCATCTATGCATCGTTCGACGAAGTGGCGCGCCTGCGTCGCTCCCGTTGGACCCGCCACCCGCAGGCCGACCCGGAAACCACCCAAAAACTTGTCTCCGGCTGGCATAGCGCCGTCAGACGCATCCTATAAGCTGCCTTCAGGCAGCGTCATCCCATTAATCCCATTAAACCCACTAACCCCATAAAACCCATCCCCCTATGAAACAACCCTGCTTCGGCATTATCATCGGCACACGTGCCTATTTCAACAGCGAGTTAGCCAAAGACGTTCGCAAGGAATTGCTCCGCATCATGGACGAATGCGGCTACAAGTATGTCATCCTGCCCGAAGATGCAACCATCACCGGCAGCAGTTCTATCGAGACCCGCGAGGACGGTCTGAAAGTGGCTGCCCAATTTAAGGAGCATCGCGAAGAAATCGACGGTATCATCGTTGCCCTGCCTAACTTCGGCTACGAGATCGGTATCATCAACGCCATCAACGAGGCTAACCTGAATGTACCGGTTCTGGTGCAGGCCTACGATGACTACAACGACAAGGTGGATCTCGATCACCGCCGCGACGCTTTCTGCGGCAAGATCTCGGTCTGCAACAACCTGTATCAGTATGGTATTCCTTTCAGCGATACCACCTATCACACCTACGACATCTACGATCCGCTGGTAAAGCAGGACATCGTGAAGTTTGCAGGCATCTGCCGCGTGGTGAACGGATTGCGCCACTGCCGCATCGGACAGATCGGCACCCGTCCGTTGGGCTTCAACACCTGCCGTGCCTCCGAGAAACTGTTGCAGCGTGCCGGCATCACCGTGGTGCCCGTCGATCTCAGCGAGATTCTGTATAATGCCGAGAAGATTGCCGACACCGATCCGAAGTTCCTCGAGAAACTGCAGTCGATTCCGGCCTACGCTAAAGTGCCAGAGCAATATCAGGAGAAACTGCGTGTGCAGGCTAAGTTCGGCGTAGCGGTCGAGAACTGGATGGAGGCCGAGAAAGTGGATGCCGTTGCCATTCAGTGCTGGGACAGCCTCGAACAGAACTACGGCTGTGCAGCCTGCGTCACCATGTCGATGCTTTCGGACAAGCTGATTCCTGCGGCCTGCGAAACGGATATTGCCGGAGCGGTTTCCATGTATGCACTCTCTTTGGCCACCCAGCAGCCGGCAGCATTGGCCGACTGGAACAATAACTTCGCCCAAGACCGCAACAAGTGCGTCTGTACCCACTGCGGTAACTTCCCGAAGGGCTTTGTCGGCAACGACGACCTCAAGTTAGGTCCACTCGGTGTGCTGGGCAGAACCTTAGGCAAGGTACGCACTTTCGGTGCCGTCTATGCAAAGGTTTCGGAAGGACCTTTCACCTTCTTCCGCATTTCGACCGACGACAGCAAGGGCTGCATCAAGGCCTATCTGGGCAAGGGCGAACTCACCAACGAGCCTTACGGCATGGACGGTTGCATCGCGGTGACAAAGGTCGATAACCTCCAGAAGCTCATGAAGTATATCTGCCGCAACGGTTTCGAACACCACGTGGCACTGGTGCGTACCGATGCCGTCGAAATCCTGCAAGACGCCATCGAGAACTACCTGAAGTGGGATCTGTACGTTCACGAATAATCCTATACGATGATCAAAACTTCGAAGTCAGCCTGGATCTGGTTCCCCGGCGACCGGGAAATCTGGTTGGGGAACCTTTTCAACAACCGTCGCACCGAACGCGGTGCCATGTTCCCTCCTTTTTGGAAACAGGACAGCCATTGGCAGACGGTCGAGTTCTCGAAGCAGTTTACGCTGTCGAAGCCTGAAACGATCCGCATCTTTGCCGAAGGTGCCTACAACTTCATGCTTGACGGCAAACTGCAGTTCGGCGAACCCAAGTCGTTTATTATTCCGGAAGGCCTGCATAAAATCAACATCAAGGTGCACAACCTGTCGGCTCCTCCTTCCCTGCTGATCGAAAGCGAGCGGGAGGGCAGCCCTCTTGAAACCAACGACACCTGGCTGGTGACCTGCGAGGATAAGATCTGGATTGACGAAAACGGTCAGGCACACGGATCGGGCATTTACCTGCAGCCGGGATGCTGGCCGGGATGCAACCAGCCGGAGGTGCTGCCTTCGAAGTTCTCACTCCTGGAAACGGAACCCCGGCAAGCGGTGCGACGCTCTCTCATCGACGGCAATGCCCGACAGCTTCTCTTCGATTTCGGACAGGAGACGATGGGCTATCTGGTGCTGCACAATGCGCAGGGTTCCATTCATATCTATTATGGCGAAAGCGAAGCGGAAGCCTTAGATAAGGACCATTGCGAAACCCTCGACCACCTGGATCTCTACATGCGCGAGAAGCAGTATGTGCTGAAGGACAGCAAGGCGTTCCGGTTTGTGCGTGTGGAAGGCGAAGTAGAGAATGTTTCGATGCTCTACGAATACCTGCCGCACGATACCAGCCGGAGCGGACGCTTCGAATGCAGCGACCCTTTGGTGAACAAGATCTGGAAAGTGGGAGCCTATACCATGGATCTCACGACGCGCGAGTTCATGATGGACGGCATCAAGCGCGACCGCTGGACGTGGTCGGGCGATGCGATCCAGTCGTACCTGATGAACTATTATCTCCGCTTCGACAGCGAGGCGGTGAAACGCACCATCCGGCAGCTGCGCGGCAAGGATCCGGTCACATCGCACATCAACACAATTCTCGACTATACGTTCTACTGGTTCAATTCCTTGGGCGACTATTACCGGTTTACGGGCGATGTGGCGTTCATCCGCGAGATGTATCCACGCATGAAGACCCAGATGGACTACACACTCAGCCGCCTGTCGAGCGAAGGACTGGCCATGGGTCAGCCCGATGACTGGATTTTTGTCGATTGGGTGGATTTCCCGATGCACAAACGCGGCATTCTCTGCTTCGAACAAATCCTATTGGCCAAGAGCTTAGAGACAATGCAGCTTTGCGCCACGCTGGCCGGTGACAAGAAGCGCAACTACGGGAAAATGGCTACGGAACTTCGCAAAAAGATCGATCAGATTTTCTGGGACGCTTCGGTGCACGCCTACCTGCATGCCCTCGAACCGGAACTGAACCGGCAGGTGACAAAGTTCCCGAACATGTTCTCCATATTTTATGGCTATGCTTCCGACGAACGCTGTCAGGAGATTCTGCAGCACGTGATGCTGAACCCCGAGGTCCCTGCCATCAATACGCCCTACATGCGCTTCTACGAACTGGCTGCCCTTGGCCAGATGGGATTGCAGGAGAAGGTGCTGCACGAAATCAAGGACTATTGGGGCGGTATGCTGCTGGAAGGTGCCACATCGTTCTGGGAAAAATACAATCCCAACGAAAACGATAACCGTTCGGATAGCCAGATTCCATCGTCTCCCCGCGCTCCTCATCTCGAAATGTACGGACGTCCCTATGGCAAGTCGCTTTGCCATGCCTGGGGCGCTTCGCCTGTCTTCCTGCTGGGCCGTTACTTCTTGGGCGTGCGTCCGCTGCAACCCGGTTACGGCGGTGCCGACAGCCGGCAGAAGGACATTGCCTGGGAAGCACGTCCCTGCCTGGGCGGCCTGGAGTGGATGCGCGGTGATGTGCCTACTCCCTACGGCAAGATCCACATCGAAGTGGATGCCTATACGCTGACCGTCTCTACGCCGCAAGGCATCGGTCGGGGTATTATCTATTATAATAATGTGCAAACCGAAGTCAAACCCGGTCAAACTCTAACCCTTCAACTATGAAAAAACTCCTCTCCCTCTTCGCAATCGCTCTCTCCGGCTCTCTGCTTTCCGTTTCTCCAGTGGAGGCACAAGGTCTCACCGACCAGCGCCAATCGTCGTTCAGCCGGATGCATGATGTGCCTTTAGGACAGGTACATTGGACCGACGGCTTCTGGGGCGAACGCTTTCAGGTGTTCAGCCAGACGTCGGTGCAGAGCATGTGGGACACCTGGAAGGACCCAGACATCTCGCACGGTTTCCGCAACTTCGAGATTGCAGCGGGCGATGCCGAAGGTGAGCATTGGGGGCCTCCGTTCCACGACGGCGATATGTACAAGTGGCTCGAATCGGTGGCAGCGGTCTATGCGGTCACCCGCGACCCGTCGCTCGACCAGCTGATGGACCAGTTCATCGACCGTGTGGTGCGTGCCCAGCGTGAGGACGGCTACATCCATACGCCGGTCATCATCGAAGAACGGAATCGCGGCATCGATACGCATGCCCTGCACAAAGAGCAGACCGTGATCGGCACGGCTGTGGGCAAAGAGGACGAGAAGGGAGCGTTTGCCAACCGGCTGAACTTCGAGACCTATAACCTCGGACACCTCATGATGGCGGGCATCGTGCACAAACGCGCCACCGGCAAGACCACTCTTTTCGACTGTGCCATCAAGGCTACGGATTTTCTGGTGCACTTCTACGAAACGGCTTCGGCCGAACTGGCCCGTTGCGCCATCTGCCCGAGCCATTATATGGGGGTTGTCGAAATGTGGCGCGAAACCCGCAACCCGCGTTATCTGGATCTGGCCCAACAGCTGATTGCCATCCGCAGCCAGGTGGAGAACGGCACCGACGACAATCAGGATCGCGTCCCGTTCGAGGACCAGTATGAGGCAATGGGCCATGCGGTGCGCAGCACTTACCTCTATGCCGGAGTGGCCGACATCTGCGCAGAAGTCGGTCCTGACCACAACCACTGGATGGACAACCTGACCAGCATCTGGCAAGACATCGTGAACCGGAAGATGTACATCACCGGCGGCTGCGGCGCCCTATACGACGGCACTTCGCCCGATGGCACCAACTATACTCCCGATTCTATCCAAAAGGTGCACCAGTCGTTCGGCCGCCCGTTCCAGCTGCCGAACAGCACGGCACACAATGAGACCTGCGCTAACATCGGCAATATGCTGTTCAACTGGCGCATGCTGGAACTCACCGGCGAAGGCAAATATGCCGATGTGGCCGAAACCTGTATGCTGAACAGCGTCCTTTCGGGCATCTCGCTCGACGGACGTCGCTACTTCTACACCAATCCGCTGCGCCTGTCGGCCGACCTTCCCTATACGCTCCGCTGGCCGAAAGAACGGCAGGAGTACATCTCGTGCTTCTGCTGTCCGCCCAACACCCTGCGCACACTTTGCGAGACACAGAACTACGCCTACACCGTGGGCGAAAAAACGCTCTACTGCCAGTTCTACGGGGCCAGCGAAGTGACGACCCTGGTGCCCGGCGTCGGCGAAGTGACCCTCCGGCAGGAGACCGATTATCCCTGGGACGGCAACATACGCCTAACCATCGTGAAACTACCCAAGAAAGCCAAAAAGACGGAATGGACGATAGCCTGCCGCGTGCCTTCGTGGACGGGTCTGACCGATGGCGTCGAGTCGGGCTACCGGAAACAGACAAAGATTTGGAAAGCCGGTGAATCGTTCAGCATCTCTTTCCCGATGGAAGCCCGCCTGATGGAAGCACATCCGCTGGCCGAAGAGATTCGCAATCAGGTGGCTGTCCAGCGCGGTCCCATCGTCTATTGCCTGGAGCAATGCGATTTGCCGGAAGGTGTGAAGATCGACGACATCCTGATTCCGGCCGACATCCGACTAAAGCCCGTCGAGATGCAGATAGCCGGCAGCCGCATCATGACTTTGGAAGGCGATGCCCTGGTGACCGACCCGAAATCCCCGGAATCCGGTTTTGGCACCCAATACAGCACGCTCTACCGTCCGCTCCTCTCCTCCACCCGCTCCATCCGGATCCGCCTCGTCCCCTACTATGCCTGGGGCAATCGCGGCCGATGCGACATGACAGTCTGGCTGCCGCTGAGCAGATAAAACCGTCAGACCGCCCCCAGGCAAGACATGATGGCAGGCTTCGTCGGATTTCCCAAAAACAAATCACAAGATGAGAATTATTTTTTACAGTTTTATTATTCTGATAGCCATTCTGGTGGTGGTTATCTTCGATCAGATCGTTTACTGGAGCAGCCGCGTCATTACGAATAAAGAGACGGCGCAAATGGTGCGTTGCTGCCTGACCGGCCTGTTGCTCGTCGTTCTCATTGTAAGCGCTTTGTGGGGGCATTACGTCACTCGGTTCAAAATCGACATCACCCAGACGGAAGTGGTGTCTGAAAAACTTCCCGCAGCCTTCAACGGTTACAAAGTCGTACAGATCTCCGACCTACACCTCGACTGGTTTGAGTCGGAACGAGGCCACCGGTTTGTGGAAGAAATGGTGGACAGCATCCTGTCGGTCAAGCCCGACCTGATTGTCTTTACCGGCGACATCGTTACTATCCACTCTCACGAAGCCGACTCGTTTATCCCCTCTCTGAAGCGTCTGGCATCGGCGGGCATCCCTGTCTATTCCATTTTGGGCAATCACGACTATGCCGACTACACCAGATTCGAGACTGAACAGAAGAAAAAAGATGTGCTCCGCCTTTGCAACCTGCAGGAAAATGCCGGCTGGCACATGCTTTGCAATCAGGGAGTATGGATTGAAAAAGACAGCGCACGAATCGCCTTATTGGGCGTTGAGAATATCGGCGAACCGCCGTTCTCCATCTATGGGAACCTGCCAGCGGCATTCAGCCACCTGAGATTTTCACAGCAAGACAGCATTGGCACAGAACCGGATTGGGAGCACCTTATGCGCGAAACCTTTAAAATCCTGTTAAGCCACAATCCGACCCACTGGCGGAGCGAGGTCATTCCCGACACAGACATCGACCTGATGCTGGCAGGGCACACACATGCTGTGCAAATTAAGATCGGCAACTGGAGCCCGGCCAAATGGAAGTACCCGGAATGGGGCGGACTCTACAGCGAAGGTGAGCAGAAGCTCTACGTCAATACCGGCATTGGCGGCGTGGGCATCCCTGTGCGCATCGGCGTTCCGCCCGAAATCACCGTGCTGACGCTCCGGAAAAAGAAATAAGACTTACCGCTTCCAACGGTCGTGGGTCCACAGCCATAATTCAGGATGCTCCAAGACATCCTGTTCGAACAGGCGGAAATATTCATCGGTGAAAGCGAACTCCGACGCATCCGGATCGATGGCGCCATTATCCAAGCGCTGCAGTTCTACGATATACTTTCCCCGCTGCGGACGAGTCACTTTGGCATAGAAGAACGACATATTCAGTTTCCGTCCCAACTGCTCGGAGCCTGTAAACACCTTGGTCTCATTGCCCATAAAGTTCACCGTATGGTGCACGTTTCTTTCCTTAGGAAGCTGGTCTGCTATACAGCCGAAGGCGAAATGATTTTCCTGACGGATAGCGACCAGCTTCCTTAATGTTTCTTTCATCTTGATATTAACAGCCCCGAACTTGCTACGGTTGGCAAGGAACCAACGGTCGAAAACCTTATTGCGCATCGGGTGGTAAATCTGGCATTCGCCATAGCCGTGCAGCAATAGAGGCAGGGCAATCATCCATTCCCAGTTGCCATAGTGCGACAAATAGCACAACGCGAAGTCATGGTCCTTCAGCGATGCCTCCACCTCGGGCAGATTCCGGTATTCCACCCGTTGCAGGATTTCATCGGCCGAAATGCTGTGCACCTTAACAATCTCGACTGCCAGATCGCAGAACCAATGATAGAAGTTCCGCTCGATGACGAGACGTTCGTTGTCCGATTTATCGGGGAAACATCTCAACAGGTTCTTCCGCACCACCTGTCGGCGGTACCTCAACACATGATAGACCAACGGATAAACCAGCCAGTCGCTCAAACAGTAATGAAAAGACATGGGCAACCGGGAGTAGCTGTTCAGCACTGCCACTCCTATCCTACTGAAGAATCTGCTTGTTTTGCTTTGTGCCATAGGGTTTCGTAAAGAGAGATTACTTCCGGCGTATTATTTTTCCCACACTTCAAAAGTCAGCGGATAGTCGTTGTTGGCATCCGCTGGCACCTCCTCGCTGTAGGTCAGACGGCATCCTTCGGGCACAGGCGGAATCGTCGTATCATATGCTTCGATGCTCGTGTGCACGCGTGTAATATAATAATGTGTAGCCAAAGGCCACGCCTGATTATAGATTTGCCCGCCGCCAATCACGAACGCATCCTCCGGAGCCTGCTTCAAAGCCTCTTCCAACGATGCATAGATTTCTATACTTGCCTGAGGCTTGCCCTCTTCAACGGCTTTCAGATTCGACATTCCCATCTTGGTGAGCACTTCGTCCGAAACCTGGAAATCCGGATTCCGGGAAATAATAATATTCCGACGACCCGGCAGAGGACGTCCAATCGACTCGAAGGTCTTGCGCCCCATGATAATGGCGTGTCCCATCGTCGTCTTCTTGAAATACTTCAGGTCGGCACCCAGATGCCAAGGCATTGCACCCTTATTGCCAATTGCGTTATTCTCGCTGGCTGCTACAATAATATTCATATTATTAAGGGGAGATTAAGGGAAGTAATAGGGAAGTTATTCCACATAAAGCACCAAGCCCTTCAGGTATTCGCCTTCCGGATGGTAGATGTTGATCGGATGGTCTGCCGGCTGATGCAATTGGTGTAAGATGCGCACACGTCGTCCTGTTTGTGCAGCTGCTGAGAATACGGCACAACGGAAATCGTCTTTGGTAACCACCTGACTGCATGAGAAGGTGAACAGAATGCCGCCCGGACGGATCTTTTCAAGGGCTTTGGCATTCAGGCGCTGATAGCCTCGCAAGGCATTCCGCAGCACCTTCTTGTGTTTGGCAAAAGCCGGCGGATCGAGAATGATCAGGTCGTAGCCGGGTTTCCCTGCTTCGAAAAGCGACCCCGGACATTTGCCGTCCAGAAAGTCGAAGGCATCGGCCGCGAAGGCCTTATGACGCTCATCGCCGGGGAAGTTCAGCTCCACGTTGGCATTGGTGAACGAAATCGCCTGTTTCGATACATCGACCGAATGAACCACTTCGGCATTGCTGCGCATCGCATAGAATGAGAAACCGCCCGTATAGCAGAACATATTCAGCACCCGGCGACCTGCAGCATATTTTTCCACCAGTGCCCGGTTTTCGCGCTGATCGACAAAGAAGCCTGTCTTCTGCCCCTTCAGCCAATCGACGTGGAACTTCAGACCGTTCTCCAACGCTACGTCGCTGATGGTCGATTCCAACTGCTTGCCGGCTTCCCTCGATGTCACAGGCTTCCCGTCGATAATCAGATAACCGTTCACCGATTCGCCCTCAGCCTCAGCTTCCTGCCGGGCTTCGGTCTTATAGCCCAATGTGGTTTCCGACTTGTAATACACGTTACGGATATCGGCTCCTGCCACCTGAATCAGATCTTCGGCCAAGGCTTCCCGAATATAGTGGATGCCCGCCGTATGCGCCTGCATCACCGCTGTTCCGTCATAGACATCGATAATCAGGCCCGGCAAGCCATCTCCCTCTCCGTGCACCAACCGGTAGGCATTGTTATCCTTCCGGATCAGGCCCAATGTGCGACGCAATTCGTAGGCGGATTGCAAACGGCGCACGAAAAAGGTTTCATCGAAATCGTCTTCCTCAAAAGAAAAGATGCGAACGGCAATCGAGCCGATCTGATATTGGCCAAAAGCCAGAAACTCTCCCGAATCGCTTACCACCCGTACCCAATCGCCTTCTTCCGGCTGTTTCTCATTGCCGAATTCGTCTTCAATACGATAGATAGCTCCCGAGAAAACCCAAGGATGGAAACGTTTCAGGCTCTCTTCCTTGTGGTGTTTAAGTATAACTGTGATCATCAATTAAAAGCAATATATAAATAAATCATTACCGCAATCAGCAAGGCCCACCCTACAATAACACTCTTCGAAACAGGCTCCTTCACCACCTTCATCGGACGATGGCTGCCCGGCGTTTTATCGAACAAGGAAACCACGACAATCAGCAGGCACAATCCGACAAAGATATCGAAGGAAAGCATCATGAAGTGCGGCCAAGGCAGGTCGGGAATCAGTCCGTCAGGACAGATCCAGTAATAAAGGACGCCAATCAGCAGGCTCACGCAAGTGCCGAAGGTGAGACACAAATTGGCAGCCAGCATCGTGCACCGGCGCCAGAAGACACCCAGCACGAACACCGCTGCCATCGGGGGGGCAATGAAGCTCAGCACCGACTGGAAAACGTTGAACAGATCCAGTCCCTTGATATTATCGATGGCAATGGTGATGACAATACTGATCACCGCTCCGCAGACCGTCACAATATGTCCTGTGCGACTGATCTCTTTCTGCGTCGCACTCGGATTGATGTTCTTGACATAGATATCCATCGTGAACACCGTCGATAAGGCATTCAGCGCCGAACCGATGGTCGATACCAGGGCGGCAGTCAGCACGGCCAATACCAATCCGACAACACCGATCGGGAACAGATTCGTCACCATGGTCAGATAGGCATCGTCGGCCTTCGGGGTGAACGAAAAGACTCCGGTCTTGCACAACGCGAAGCAGAGAATACCCGGCAGGATATACAGGAAGACATCCAGAATCTTGAGCCATCCGGTGAAACAGGCCCCTTTCTGGCCTTCGTTCAGACTTCGGGCCGCCAATACCGGTTGCACCATACTCTGGTCGGTGCACCAGAACCAAATACCCATCACCGGATAGCCCAACAGAATGGGCAGCCAAGGGAAGCCCGGATCATCGAGCGGCTGAAACAGTTTCCAGTAGCTTTCGGGGACGACGTTCGGGTCGCGCAATACGCTGATGCCACCCCAAAAGCCTTCCGTTCCGCCTAACTTCCAGATACCGGTAAGGGTCAGTACGGCCGAGACCACAATCAGTAAGGCCATCTGATAGACGTTCGTATAAGCCACCGCCCGCAATCCGCCCAGCATGGTGAAGAAGGCGGAAATGCCTAACAGGATAAGCGCCGACAGCCACATAGGCACGCCGAAGACCTGCCGCACCAGAATACCTCCGGCAAACAATGTCAGCGCCAGCCACGAAATGACGATAGTGACGATGGTGTACCAAGCCAGGATGTTGCGGGTCGATTGACCGAAACGCAGTCCCATGAACTCAGGCAGGGTATTGATACCTTCGCCCAGATACCTCGGGGCAAACACGAAGGCCAGCAGTAGAATAAACACGAAAGCATACCAGGCATAGTTGCCCGACACCACGCCGGCCGCAAAACCCGACGATGCCGAAGCAATCAGCATGGAAGGGCCGACGTTGGTTCCCCACATGCTCAGTCCGATGTGATGCCAGTTTAGGCTATGTTCAGCCAGGAACTTGTTCCCGCCGCGATGCCGGCTGCTGGCCCATAGTCCGACCAGAAGCAGGACTACGAAATAACCAATCAGAATACTCCAGTCTAAAATATGCAGTTCGACCATCTTTTCTCCTTTCTTTTCAGCATCGGATTATCAACTCTTGCCCAACAGCCTCTTGGCGGCTTCCACAATCTGATTGGCATTCTCGGTGTAGGCATCGGCACCGATCTGGTCGCAAAACTCCTGCGTCACCGGAGCACCGCCCACCATAACTTTCACCTGATCGCGTATGCCTGCCTCCTTCAGCGCCTGAATCACCTCCGGCATGTAGGTCATGGTGGTGGTCAGCAGCGCCGACATACAGAGAATCTCGGCATGCGTCTCTTGCAATGCCTCCACAAACTTCTCTTTGGTGACATCCACGCCCAGATTGAGCACCTCGAAGCCGGATCCTTCCAGCATCGAAATGACCAGATTCTTGCCGATGTCGTGCAAATCGCCCTTCACGGTTCCTACCACCACCTTGCCCAAAGCCGGCAGGTTGCTGTTAGCACCGTGTGCCTGCTGGTATTCTTTGATGACAGTCATGGCCGACTTCATGGCTTTGCCGGCCATCAGCAGCTGGGGCACGAAGGCTTTTCCTTGCTCGAAGCGCCGCCCGACAACACCCATCACGGCAATCATTTCGTTGATCAAGGCTCCTCCTTCCGCACCTGCCTCTAACGATGCCTTGGCAGCCGCGGCAGCTTCATCGGTCTTTCCGTGCATCACGGCCGATTGCAGCGGCGTGCAGTTCTCGTCGTCCGACGGCTTCGCCGCCGAGGCGACACCCGACCGGGCCGCTTCAGCCGCCGCTGGCTTCTGCCCCGGCACATGAGGCGTCAGGAAACAGCCGGGAGCCGGTTCTGCCAGTGCCGCCAGTGCCGCCATGTGTCCGTCGTTGGTGCCGCAACATCCGCCCACGATGTTGATCAGATGCTGATCGAACAGCGGCCACATCTGCTGTTGGAACAACGGTGGCTGTGTAGGGAACACGCCATGCGCATCCGGAATACCGGCATTAGGAAATACCGAGATATAAAAGTTGGTTTCGTGGGCCAGCCTGCGGGTCAGCTCCGTCACCATCGGGATATCCGGATTGCAGTTCAAGCCTACCGAGAACACTTGATAGTCGGGATGCAGCTGCTTACAGAAATCGATCACATTCTGCCCCACCATATTGTAGCCGTCCGCCGTGCGAACCGTGAAGCTCAGGCAGATGGGCACCCGGATGCCGGTCTTCTGCATAGCGCCCATAGCGGCATGCAGGAATGCCTCGCAGTTCACCGTATCGAAGATTGTCTCGTTCAGGATACCGTCGACTCCGGCTTCCAATTGTGCTTCCACCTGCTCCTGATAGATTGCCACCAGTTCCTCGAAGGTCAGTTTAGTCCCTTCCATCGAAAGTGTCTCACGCGTCGGTCCGCAGCCGCCCAGCACATAGCGTGGCTTAGCGGGATTGGCCAACGTGAAAGCATCTGCCAACTGCCGGGCCATCCGGACGGCAGCGATATTGATTTCGCGCACCCGATCCTTGAAAGGAGCCGGCAACGAGCAGCGCTGCGCATTGAAGGTATTGGAAGTGATGATATCCGACCCAGCTGCCAAGAATCGCCGATAGATATCGGAGATGATCTCCGGACGCTCGATGGTCAGAAATTCGTTGCTGCCACTGGTGCCGGTCAGATGATAGGCTTGCACGGTGGTTCCCATCGCTCCGTCGAAGATCAATATCTTCTGCTTGATGATTTCTTCCAGCGGCGGACGCTCCACCGAGAGCGGCTGCGACTCCGCTGCGGTTCTGCCCCGCATACCCGTGCCCACAGCCAAAGCCGCACCACGCTTGCGCAACTGGCTTTCGCGCACTTCGGCAATGATCCGCTCTGCCTCTTCCACTTCCTGCTCGTTGTGGAAGTCCATCTCCAGATGAACGCCTTCTGTGCCGATGGCTTCGAGCAGCGGCCGGAGTTCCGGCAAGGAGACCCACGAGATCAGCACGCTCTTGCCGCCTGCCAGAATCTTGCGATACAGATCGTACCACTTGGGCGAACCTCCCTGCGGTTCGCCCACACCCGGCGTCCACTGGATGGCTTTCAGCTCCTGAATCTCGAGCAAGGCCGGCAGGTGGTGCAAGGCACCGACGCCATCCAGATGATAGAGGGTATAGGGAATACGTTCGCATTGCTGCCGGATAAAAGGCTGTACGAAACGGCGATAATCCGATTCCGACAACATCGTCGAAAGGTCGCATTGCAGCTTGGTCATCTTGCCCGGTGCCCACGACGAGAAATAGCAGAAAGCCATTTCCCCGTTTTCCTCCTTGATAATGTCATACAGTTCGTCGAACACCTGGAAGTATGCGTCGTTGATGCGCTGCATCTGTTGCTCCAGCACCTCCGGCTGTTCCATGATGTCCATCATAACCTTGTCGGTTCCCTTCATCCCCGCCAGCACGTCGATGCCTTCCATCAGGTCGGGCATACCCACGTAATAATGGCCCTGCGCTTTTTGCTTGCAGGCCCTCAGCAGGTCTTTGTGCAGCCGGTAGTTGGGATGTTCCGGATCGAACCGGAAATCGTCTGTATAGTCCGGATCCGGATGAATCCAGATGGTGTCGTCTCCCGCTTCAAACCGGGCACCCAAGATGGCCGACATCGAACCCGGGCCCAACTGCGTGTTGGCCACGGGAAGCATATCGGCTTTCAGGCACGAGTGCCCCACATACCAATCCAGATAGTCTGCACGCCAAGCGGGATCGAACCATTTTTGCTCATTGCTGGCTGGCACAGGGGCGCCGGGAATCACGCTGCCGGTTCCGAAACCGGTAGTAGCCGCCTCTTTCACCGGAGCTTCACCGCTGTAGGGACCGTGCGGACGGACGTCCACCTGAAAATGTTCCCACATATTCAGCACGATGCCCTTATGGTTCCACCAATCGATGTAGTGTTGCTTGGTTTCTTCCAGATTTTCTTTCCAAGTGTTCATGAGTGTCAGGTTAGCAGTTATATCGTACACGGGTGCAAATATAGGGATTATTTTCGAATTAAATGCGGATATTGTTGAAAAATTCAAGATTTTGTGCTAACTTTGCGGCGAACATTGAAAAACTGAAAACTAATACATATGAAACAATTTGTTTTTACTTTGATTTTGGCTGTTGGCTGTGCCTATGCAATGGCTCAGACAGCCGCTGTTTCCGAAAAGGTGCAGATTCAGGGCGACCATGGGAAATTGGCAGCAGTGATTCAGAAACCGGCCTTGCAAGAAGGCGAGAAATGTCCGATGGTAATGTTCTGTCACGGCTTCAACGGCCGGAAGGAAGGCCCGCTCTTCGAACAGATCACCGATTCCTTGCAGGCTCACGGCATTGCGTCTATCCGCTTCGACTTCAACGGTCACGGGGAGAGTGAGGGCGCTTTCGAGCAGATGACGGTTCCGAACGAAATCATCGATGCCAAATATATATATAATTATGTACGCGCATTGGATTATGTGAACGAGGTGGCTATCGTCGGACACTCCCAGGGCGGCGTGGTGTCTTCGATGCTGGCCGGCGAACTGGGCACCGATGCGTTCCGTACCGTAGTGCTGATGGCTCCGGCTGCCGTCTTGCGCGAAGATGCCATACGCGGCAACACTTTCGGCAAGATGTACAATCCGCTCAGTCCGCCGGAATCGGTCGAGATCGCACCCGGCACCAAACTGGGTCGCGACTATATCCGCACTGCGTTTTCACTCCCCATCTATGAGACGGCTGCCGGCTATCAGGGCGAGGCGCTGATCATTCACGGCAATGCCGACCGCATAGTGCCCTATACCTACGGTGAACGCTTCCATAAACTGTGGAGCCGCAGCCGGTATGTCCTGCTGGAGGGCTACGATCATGGTTTCGGTCCGAATGTATCTCATGCCACCGATATCGTAACGCAGTATCTGCTCGATGTTTTCGGCAAGCAGACTTGTCCGCTCTATGGCAAGCGCATCGGGTTCTTAGGCGACAGCTATGTGCGCAACCATCGCCGTCCCTTCACGGAAGCCTGGCACTATAAGCTGGCAGACAAATACAACATGGAGTATCATAACTACGGACGCAATGGTTCGAAGGTCAGCGCCGACGATCCTCGCTTCGGCAACGCCCTCTATAAGCGCTACGCCACCGACATGAACGATTCGCTCGACTATGTGGTGGTCATTGCCGGACACAACGATGCCTCCGCCCTGAAGGAGATCGGAGGCATCAAGGAATACGAAAAACGTCTGAACGAACTGTTGGACGGCTTGCAGCAAAGGTTCCCGAGCACCAAGATCCTATGGTTCACTTGCTGGGGTGCCGCCAAGCCGGAGAAGACCAAAGATTTCCAGCGGGTCATCAAATCGACCCAGAAACTTTGCAAGAAACACGGTATTCCGGTGTTCGACGCTTCGAAGAGCTGCATTAAAGCCGAAGATGACGAGTTCCGCAAGAAGTACTTCCAGGCGCCCACCGACGGTGCTCACCTCAATTATCGCGGACACGATCTCTTCCTGCCCGAGGCGGAAGCCTTTATTCTCAATAACTGCCAATAACCATCAGCCAATATTAAATTAAAACTCTTCAAGACTCCTTCTGATGTTCGATGAACTCAGAAGGAGTCATTCCAAACTGCTTCTGGAAACATTTTGCAAAATAGCTGGAATTAGAAAAGCCCACCATATAGCACACTTCACCGATGGAATAACGTCCCTCGTGCAAAAGTCGGGCGGCATGTTTGAGTCGAACCAACTGAATCATCTGGTTTGGCGAAACATCGACTAAAACCCGGATCTTGTTAAAGAATGAACTTCGGCTCATTCCAAATTCCCGACAAAGGAAATCGATACTCAGATCGGCATTAGCGTAATTCTTTTCGATAATGGTTTCCAACCGGTTCAGGAAATTCTGGTCGGTTGGAATATCCGATAGTTTCTCTACCGACTCCAACGGCTGAGTTTGGAAGTTTTCAATCAACTTGCGACGCATCTTCAGCAAATTGCGGATGCTTGCCTGCAGATAATCGAGCGAGAAAGGCTTTTCGATGAAACTATCTGCGCCACAATCCAATCCTTTGACCTTCGATTCGTCATCTGTGCGCGCCGTCAGCATGATAAACGGAATATGACTGGTGAGCGGATTCTTACGTACCGCACGACAGAACTCTTCGCCGTCCATTTCCGGCATCATCCAGTCGCTTACAATAAACGAAACCACGTGCTGTTCCAATATCTTGAGTGCCTGACGCCCATTCTCTGCAGTCATTATCTGATAATCCTCTTTCAAGCTCTCTCTTAGGAATGTCAGCATTTCGACGTTGTCATCCACAATCAGTAACGTCGGCGAAGACTCTTCTCCGACGGATTGAACTATGGGTTCTGCCGGTGATGGGCTTTCTTCTCTTGAACTCTGAGTATCCTCAGATGACAGAACTACTTCCTGATCTTCCGATGGAGGCAAGTTCGAAGGAATAGAAACCGAGAAGGTCGTCCCTTCATCTGCCGAACTTTCCACTTTAATCTCTCCATGAAACGCATTAACAATACCCTTCACGATGCTCAACCCAAGACCCGTACCCGGTTTGGTTTCCTCGGCTTGGAAGAACGGCAGGAAAATCTTAGATTGCTCACTCTGCGAAATGGAAGCTCCATCGTTATGCACCGACAGAAGAAAACGGTCCTCTAACTGCGCACATTTGAGCACGATGTGCCGATCTGCATACTTTTGGGCATTATTCAGCAAGTTGCTAATCAGTTTGGTCATAGCTTCCCGATCAATACATGCAGAGAAGTCTTCGTCTGGATAGGTGACGTCAAACTGAATCTTCGTTTCCTTAAAGGTCGATTCGAACTGACTTACCACCGATTCCAACAACGGCTTCAGCAACGTCGGACGGAAATGATAATAGATGGAACCGTTCTCTATCTTGCGGAAATCGAGCAATTGGTTGACCAGCACCAACAGGCGCTGGCTGTTGCTGTTAATGACATTCAAATCAGCACGGGTGCTCATTGGCAGGTTCTGCGGATGCTTCAGAATCTTCTGCAACGGAGCGATAATCAGCGAAACCGGCGTTCTGATTTCATGAGCGATGATGGTGAAGAAGCGGATCTTCGCGTCTTGTATCTTTTGGTCGTTTTCCTGCTGAATCTTGTTGATTTGCACCTGATGCTTCAATTCGTTGTGCTTACGCTGATAGCGGTTAAGCATCATCAGGATGAAAAAGACAACCAGCACATAGAATATAATAGAATAGGTGTTCCAGTAGAACGGTGAGTGAACGACGATTTTCAGCAACGCTTCCTTGTTGTCCCAGACTTTGTCGTTGTTCGAAGCCTTAACGTGTAATACATATTCTCCTGGACGAAGATTCGTATATACCGCATTATGCCCGTTACCCACATCAATCCAGGCATTTCCCTTGTCAAAGCCTTCCAGCCAATAGGCATAGTGATTCTTGTTCGGCTGACAGTAGCTTGTTGCAGCAAACGATATGATTACCTCGTTCTCATCGTAATTCAGTTCCAGCAGGTGATCCAGATTCAGATTCTTCCTGAACTCCGGCCGATTCACCAGAACTGAACCATTATAGACTTCCAGTTTGGTGAAGAACACATTAGGGACAATCTTATTGGGGCGCAACTGATGCGAATAGAAAGCATTCACACCCTTGGACGTTCCGAAATACAGACGCCCGTCGCCACCCAACAACGCTGCAGCCGGCATGAAATTACGGCAAGATAAACCGTCGCCGCGCGTATAAGTCCGAACCGTCTTCGATGGATCGTCAACAAATCCGTTCGGTGCATAGTGTATCAACCCGAACGACGAACCTAACCACAAGGTAGCTCCTTCAGAAACGATACTTTCTATATCGGGCATTTTATCGAACGGCAGTTCTTCCCGTTCAAAGAATTCCTCTTGCGGATAGTAGCGCAGCAACCCGTCCATCGTTCCTGCCCACAAGGTTCCCTGCAGATCTATGTGCAGATCAAACACCAGATTGCGGGCATTTTCATTCTCTTTGTCTGCATACTGTTTCCACACCGAAGTAACCGGATTGTATCTCCAGATACCGGATCCATGCGTCGCTATCCAAAAGCAATTGTTTTTATCCTGAATAATCTTATTTACCCTTTCTCCAAAACTCCTCACAAGACTAAAACGATGTGAAGTGTCGGAATACAGGCACAGACCTTCGTCGGTTCCTATCCAAATCCGATTGTCTTTATCACAAAAAATTGCGTTGCATAATGAACCCATCGTGTTGTCGAGTTCATCAATCAGTTCCGGATAATGGCGAACGGCTTTCGTCCTTCGGTTAAAGACATCGATTCCGTCGCCATACGTTCCCACCCAGATTTCTTCGTCCCGGGCTGCCAAAGCATGAATATTGTGCGGCTGACGGTCATTCCCCTCCAGATGTAAATAGTCGAATGTGCCGGTTGTCGGATCATACACCGACAATCCGCCATCGTTACTTCCCATCCAAATCCGACCGTCTTGGTCTTCATACAGGCTGCTCATTACCTGACCATGCGCCGAGTTATCGGTCGCATTGGAACTGTAAATAGAGAATGCACCCACACGCGGATGCACATAATTGAGGCCGCCGAACTGAGTGCCAACCCACAAACCGCCTTCCTTATCACGAATCATCTGGTTGACGAATCGGTTGCTCAAGGATTCGGGATCCGCCGGATCGGAGGTATAAAGTCTGCCTTCTCTATTCGACACATTATACATATATAGACCCTCGTTAGAACCAATCAGCAAACGGTTGGTATCGTATTGGAAAATAAAACGGATATGCTGCACAGGCTTCTCTTCGTCATTCAGCACTTGAGTGGCGATTCGCGAATGCGGATCAAAACTAATCAGCCCATCTTCCCAAGTGCCAATCCAAAGTCTGTTTCTCACATCTTCGAAAAGCACTTCTCCGCAGGTGGGCAAATATTGCCCGTCTTTGTCTTTCAGCTTAAACAGTTCAAATCGGTTGTTCCCTTTATTGAATCGCGCCAACCCCTGAGCATGGGCACTATTGCTTAATGCCCATATCTGGTTTTCGTTATCGATGAGCAGACAAGAAACCGATGCGACGCCATCGGGGAACAGGAACTGATCAAGCAATTGAGTGCCCTGCGGACGACAAAAGACACCCTGTTCCGTTGTACTGATCCACAGGTTATGACTTTTATCTTCTCCTATCCAAGAAACAGGGCTGGTGATGGTTTGCTTCGCCAGACCAGCACCCCATTGACATCTGCTCAAACTATCCGTTTGGTAATTGTATTGGTACAGGCCGGTTTCGCTTCCGACGAGTAACTCATTGCCGGCATCATACAAAAAAGTGATGCCGGCCGTAATATCATTTCCCAAAGGTGAAGAAAACTGGATACCGTCGTAACGCCAAAGACCTCTGTCTGTGCCGACCCAAATCACTCCCATGTGATCCTGATTGATGGCCTTAATGCTATTGGAAGCCAATCCGTCACTCAAGGTCAGATGCCGGAACCTCAGTTGTATCTCATCGGCTGCATAGCCGACAAAGACAGACATCATAAAGACAACCGACAGGAGGGTGAAATTCAACGTTCGCACTTGAAATACTTTTATCTATTAAGAATTATCGGCGCAAAGATAATTTATTTTTTTCAATTGAACAAAAAAAAGCAGTCATTTTTCTCCAAATGACTGCTTTTGATTGTGTTTTTATTATTCAGAAAAGGCCGGTTGTTTCACAAAGAGAAAAGGCAGAAGAAGTTCGATTTTTTGGCCTCTCTGCAGGCTTCTGGTACCTGTATTTTTATAAGTTAGTGATGATGGTTAATTTGCATTAAATAATCTTTGCTCGAAGGAACCCAGACTTCCATCTGGTTCGCTCCTCGGTTGTCCCATGTGCAATAAGGAATCATCTTCAGGCCGATGGCTGCTACAGTCGAATCGGCCTGAATTTTTTCTCCCTGTGCTTTCAGCACTACGATGCCGCCCAGCAGATCCGGTGCTGCTTCCGTCTCGAACGATGCGTTCTGAGGAAGAACCTTGTTGAATACACTACCGTCTTCCTGATCGATACCCTCCAGACAATACACGATAGGACCGCGTTCAACGGCCACTCGCCCCCGACAGGCTTCCACCTGCTCGTTGGCCAGGATCGTGCGCACCTGCATCGGCAACTGCAGCACGATTTCGTCGCCTGCTTTCCACTTACGGCACAGCGTGGCATATCCGTCGCCCTCGGTGGCACACACGGTCTTTCCGTTTATCTGCAACGAATAAGCGGCCGGCTGGTCGGTGAACTCATACAGATCGCTTGGCACAGGACTGCCGTTGAGCCAGGAAGGAACGCGCAGACGGATGGCGAAAGCCTGCGATGCTTTTTCAGGCGTCACCTTCAGCCGGATGGTGCCCGACCACGGATAATCGGTTTCCTGCTGAATCGTCACCTTACCCTGCGGTGTCTCAATATCTGCCTCACCCTGAATATACAGGTTCACATAGATATCGTTGGCCTGCAAAGCGTATTGATACAACGGAACGGAAGCCATGAAGCGGGTCACATTGCCCGGACAGCAGGCACAGCCGAACCATTCGCGCCGGTCATGCTGTCCGTGCGATTCGAGCGGATTATCGTAGAAGAACTTGTCGCCCGAAAGCGAAACGCCCGAGATCACACCATTATATAACGCGCGCTCATATACGTCGGCATATTTGGCATCGCCCGTCGCCAAGAACATCCGGTAGTTCCAATATACATTCGAGATGGCGGCACAGGTCTCGCAATATGCCGAACGGTTGGGCAACTGGTAGTTATCGCCGAAGCCCTCCCACTCCGGACGGCTTCCGATGCCTCCGGTGATGTATATCTTTTTCGAAACCATATTCTCCCAGATGCGAGTAATCGCCCGCTGGTAAGCCGTATCGTTCGAAAGCGCTGCCACATCGGCCACACCGCTATACAGATAGCCGGCACGCACCGCATGACCCAAGATCTCGTCCTGCTCCAGAATCGGCTTGTGATCCTGACTGTAGGAGTTCGGTTCGCGTCCGTCGGTGCAACGTCCGGTTTCCTCCACGAAATACTTGGCAGTTTGCAGATACTTCTCGTCGCCAGTCACCTTATAGAGCTTGCACAAAGCCATCTCAACGATGGGATGTCCGCCCGGGCGGTGAATCTGTCCTTCTTCAGGGCCGAATGTCCGGCACACCAGATCGGCATTCTTGATGGCCACATCCAGCAAGGAGCGTTTGCCGGTTGACTGATAATGTGCCACAGCCGCCTCATACAGGTGTCCGCTGTTATAAAGTTCATGGCTGTTGTTCTTTTCCCAACGATGGGTACCCCACCATCCCGACAGACGTTCGCAACGATTCGTCACGCATGTGGTCAGATAACCGTCTTCTTCCTGTGCGGCAGCTATCAAAGCAATAACGCTGTCCAAGTACTGGTCCAAACGGGCATCGTAATGAGCTGCCAACGAGTAGCTGGCACCCTCGATAATCTTATAGGGATCGGTATCGTCGAAGGGAAAATCGCCCTGATGCTCGCCTTTCTTCAAACCGCCTGCGATGGCGAAGTTGTCGAAGCGTCCGTTCTTCTCACACTGGTAGAAAGCCGACGGAATGGAAACCGTCTGGTTGGTTTCTATGCGTGGTGCCCAGAAAGCATCCGACAGGCGCACCTGTGTGAACGGCACTTCACGAATCGGTTCGTTCGAAGGGACATACTCCTCACTGGAGCAAGCGGCCAATCCTGCCGACAAAATCAAGGCTCCTCCTATGGTTGTCAATCGAAATATATTTTTCATGCGATGTCTTGTTTTAGCCAAATTATTGTTTCCTAACTGGAGAAAAATATTTCTCTAACTGGGGCGCAAATTTTCTCCAACTGGAGCGTAAATTTCGCCAACTAAGGTGCAAAGATAATCCTGTTTCTGGAGAAACAATAAAATTATTGTTCGAATCATCAAAACTATCGTACTTTTGTCCGAAATTTCCCCATTTAGACGATTTTTTCTTCGAAATTGCACGATTTTTGCATTTGCAATAGTTCATATTCTCTTCTTAAAAGAATCTCTAATTCACCCAAAGCATATAAAATTAACCTGATTCATTCTGCTCAATGTAGAATGAATCAGGCCAATTATATGATTCCTATTGCGGAGAGAACGGGATTCGAACCCGTGAAACCCTTTGGAGGTTTACACGCTTTCCAGGCGTGCCTCTTCAACCACTCGAGCACCTCTCCAGAGGAGTTTTAGAAACTCCCAAAAATAAGATAAGCAATTTTTTCGGGTGCAAAGGTACTGATAATTTCAACAAGTTCCAAGAAAAATGAAGATTTTTTTTGATTTTTTTTAATCGGGCTTGGAGAGACCGCAGAAAAGCATTACCTTTGCATCGAAACAGGCATAGCGTCTTTATGAAACATCATTCTGATCATTGGTATAAGCTCCTTGCTGCAGCCAGCATTTTTCTACTCCTCGTCCTTTTCTATAGGCGAGAAGCCCACCTGCGTGCGTACATAAATAATATGGAGGCACGCATCACCGCACTTGAAAACTACAATCAGGGCTTGATAGCGCTAAACAGATCATCGAGCAAACCAGATGAACCGACCGAACCTTCGGAAGTAACAAAGTCTGAGAAAACATATAGAAGTGCGAGTAAAAAGATCTCCGAACATTCCTATAACGCTAACACTGAAAATGCCGAACATACGGATTCTCCCCGGTCAACCGCCACTGTTGAGCATCAGTCAGAAGATTATTCTTACTCCGGCAAGTTTCAGGAAATTGCCAGACAGGAATTGAACACCATCGACAGCGCTACCCTTGTACGTATCCCCGGCATCGGCGAAGGAACCGCCCGCTCCATCCTGCAATACCGACGACAATTAGGAGGGTTCTATTCGCCGGAACAACTGCGCGAAAAGCTCACTTGGGAATATGCTCTTCCCTACTTGGACACCTGGTGCAACGATTGGTTTTGGGCAGATGAACAATTTGTGCAGAAACTGAAAATCAACCAACTTTCTTTCAAAGAATTACTCCGACATCCTTACTTGAATTACGAGGAGGTGAAAGCCCTTGTAAAATGGAGAGACCGACACGGTAAAATCAATGGAGTTTCCGACTTGGAGCAACTGGGCGTTTTTACTCCTGAAAAATTGGACAAACTACTCCACTATGTGGAATTTTAAATTCCAAAACCATGCCCTAAAGGGCAAAAACTATCGGCAAACAAAAGTTTTTTGCGAAAAATCTTGGCTGTTTCGAATGAAAATAGTATCTTTACGCCCTGAAAATCCGCAAACGAGAACTTCATGTCTGAATATCACACGCCTGTAATGCTCGAAGAGTGCATGGACGGATTACAGATTCGTCCCGACGGAATTTATGTGGACGTCACCTTTGGTGGCGGCGGACATAGTCGTGCCATTTTGGAGCAATTGGGACCGAACGGACATCTGTACAGTTTCGACCAGGATCCTGATGCTGAAAAGAACATTGGCGAAAGCAACAGCACAAACTCCCAAGGGCAATTCACTTTTGTGCGCAGCAATTTCCGATTCCTGAAAAACTGGATGAAATACTACGGTGTGAAGCATATTGACGGGCTGTTAGCCGACCTGGGCGTTTCGAGCCACCACCTGAACGATGCCACTCGCGGCTTTGCCTTCCGGCTTGATGCTCCGCTCGATATGCGCATGAACACCCGTGCCGGAATGACGGCAGCTGAACTGCTGACCAACTATTCGGAAGAGGATCTGGCTCGCATTCTGTCGCTCTACGGAGAACTGCGACAGGCCCGACGTATGGCTGCGGCATTGGTGCGTGCCCGACAGAAGCAACCCATTGCCACCACCGGCGACCTGCAGAACATCCTGCTGCCTTTGGTGGATCCTCGTGCCCAGAAGAAAGAACTGGCACAGGCTTTCCAGGCGCTCCGCATCGAAGTGAACCACGAGATGCAGGCGCTCGAAGAAATGCTGCAAGGAGCCATCAACTGTCTGGCTCCCGGCGGAAGATTGGTGGTAATGACCTACCACTCGCTGGAAGATCGCATTGTAAAAAATGTGATTCGCAGCGGACATGCCGACGGCAAAATCGAACAAGACTTCTACGGGCGCCTGCTGGCTCCTTTGAAGGCAGTGAATAATAAACCCATTGTGGCCAGCGACGAAGAGCAGGGACAGAATCCGCGTTCACGCAGCGCCAAATTACGCATAGCAACCAGACTGAAGGATGAAAACTAAGATCGAAAAAATTACCGATGCCGCCAAAAACCTCATGGACGACGGCAGCGCATCGCCCTTCAACAAGGATTTCTACCGCAAGCATCTGGGAAAGGTCATTATTGTCCTTTTCCTGTTGTACAGCTATGTGCAGATGCGCTATATCTACGAAGAAACCATCTCTGAACTGGGTGCTTTGAAACGTGAACTGGCCGATGCCCGCTACACCAGCATTGCCACCTGGGGAGAACTGACAAGCAAAAATAAACCCGAAATTGTGCGCGGAAAGATTAGCAACAACGCCAATCTGATATCGGCCGACGAACCACCCATCAAAATCGAATGAACTTCAACAAACGCTTTTACATCGTAGGTTTATGCCTCTTGATATACGCCGGAGTCATCTGGTTCCAGACATGGGACACTTTGGTGGTGCACGGCGACGACTATCGTGCCAAAGTTGAGAAACTTAGGCGCGAGGCCAAACCGCTCCAACCGGTTCGCGGCTTCATCTTTGCCGACGGCGGGGAACTGCTGGCAGGCAGTTTGCCGGAATACGACGTATTCCTCGATTTCAAATCGACCACCCGTCCCGACAGCAAGGGTTTTATGAACATCCCGCCAGATACGATTGACAAGTTTTTCGGTCCTAGAGGTGCCGGCAGCGAAGCGATGGCGCATGCATTTACCAATCCAGCCAGAAACACCAGAAGTGCCGAACAATGCAGCAAGGAGATCCGTGAGGCTTATCGGGCAAAGAAAGGTCATTATCGCATCTTCCGTGCGCTCCCCTATCTCGACTATAAGCGACTCCGCACGCAACCTTACTTCGACAAGAAATCCGTCCGAAACGGTCTGATTGTCGAAGAACGTGCCCACCGATATCGTCCATACGGAGAGAGACGTATGGCATCGGCAACCATCGGAACCGTTTATACCAAAGACGGACGCGACTCTACGGAACAGGCAGGACATGGTCTGCGTGGCATCGAAAAAGGCTTCGACGAATATCTGGCGGGCACTCCCGGCTTAGGTTATGAACAAAAAGTGCGCGGTCGCATGACGAATATTACGATTACGCCTCCTATCGATGGTGCCAACGTTCACACCACCATCGACATCGAACTTCAGGAGATACTCGATTACGAACTCGCCAACCGCCTGATGCAACTGAATGCTTCCCAAGGTTGGGCAGCCTTTGTGGAGGTAAAAACCGGTAAAATCAGAGCCGTATCGAACCTATGTAATAACTACGACGGCACTTGCTCGGAAGATCGCAACCACCTGTTCTGTGATTTGGGTGCACCGGGATCGACATTCAAGACAGTCAGTTACATGATTCTGCTTGAAAACGGGAAAATCACGCCTGAAACAACCGTGAATACCGGCAATACATACGACCACAAGGGAACATTCAACTATCACGGCAAACAAATTCGCGATGACCATCCGGTAGGTACTGTTACGGCACGAAAAGCCATTGAGCAGTCGAGTAACATTGCGGTAGCTATGCTTACCACCAAAGCTTACGAACACGATCCGCAAAGCTACCTGGATGCGATAAACAAGATCGGTTTTTTGGACGATCACGCCCTTTCGGATTCGGAACTGGTGATGCTCAAAACAAAGAATATGGTTCCAATGCAGGAATTCAACCGAGAGTTCCCGGAGGCTGTCCGAGCACGACATCGTCGTGTGGGAGACCGCACTTGGAGCAAAATGTCATTAGGTCAGATTTGCTACGGTTACGAAACGGATATCCCAGGCATCTACATGCTGCAGTTCTACAATGCCATCGCCAACAAGGGCAAACTGGTGCGCCCCTATATCGTTGATTATGTGGAAAAAGACGGCAAAGTGCTTTGGAAACAGGGAACCACCGTTATCAACAAAAAGATCTGTAGCGACTCGACCTTGCAGAAGGTACGCGAAGCATTGGAGGATGTAGTGAAATATGGCACAGCCCGTTCGGAGAAAAACAGTCGAGGCATCTATTTCCGCGAAGGCGCCCAAAGTGACAAAGTGCAGATTGCCGGCAAGACGGGAACTGCGCAACGCATGAATGAAGCGGGCGGATATACCGGTGCCGGACACAATGTTTCGTTTGCGGGCTACTTTCCTGCCGACGATCCGCAATACTGCGGCATTGTAGTCATTAACACCAAAGGCTATCATGGAGGCAATCCGGGCGGCGGATTTATGGCAGGACCCGTATTCCGTCACTTTGCCGAAAGAGTATATGCCATTCGCGGACACCGTTCACTCAAGAATCTGGAGCCGGACACCCTCGAACACGCTCCTATCGTAAAGAAACGGGCAGACCTTACCGAAGTGCATCGCGGGGTGATGCCGGATGTCGTCGGCATGGGAGCCAGCGATGCCCTACTCATGCTCGAAACGGCCGGATTCCATCATGTGGAAATCAGAGGTGTGGGTACCGTTCGCCAACAGACAAACCTGTCCGGTCATATAATTCTGACATTGAAATAATAAAATATATTTGCTTATGAAACTAAGTAAACTTCTGGAGCGAATTGCCTGCATTTTAGGAGGCGCTCAGACAACCGATATCGAAATCGAAAGCATAGAACAAGACAGCCGCCGCGTGAAAGCCGGCAGTTTGTTTGTGGCTGTTCGCGGCACCAATGTTGACGGACACTCGTTCATTCCGCAGGTAATTGCAGCCGGTGCCTCGGCTGTGGTGGCCGACAAGCAGTGGGCAGCATCCGAAGAAGGCAACCAAATACAAACTGCACATCCGCAAACCGTATTTGTATTGGTGGATGACTGCAATCTGGTTCTGGCCATGTTAGCGTCTGCCTGGAACGGATATCCTTCGGAGCAGCTGACACTGGTGGGCGTAACCGGTACGAACGGCAAAACCACGATTGCCACACTGCTTTACAAACTTTTCACTAAGTTAGGCTACCCGTGCGGTCTGCTCTCAACGGTCTGCAATTATGTGATCGACCGTGCCGTTCCTGCCACACACACCACCCCCGATCCGTTGGAACTGAACGACCTGCTTCGTCAAATGGTGGAAGAAGGCTGTGCATACGCTTTCATGGAGGTATCAAGCCATTCGGCTGACCAGAAGCGTATTGGAGGACTCGACTTCGACGGAGGCATCTTCACCAACCTGACGCGCGACCACATGGATTACCACAAGACGGTTGAAAACTATCTGCGAGCCAAGAAGTCGTTCTTCGACGGTTTGAAGAAAGAGGCTTTCGCCCTCAGCAACCTGGATGATAAGAACGGGGAGGTGATGCTTCAGAACACCAAAGCCCGCAAACGTTATTACAGCGTACGCACCACAGCTGACTATCAGGCGAAGGTGGTTGAAGAAGCCTTTGAAGGCATGGAACTGCAATTGAATGGCACAAACGTCATCACCCATTTCGTCGGACGCTTCAATGCATCAAATCTGGCAGCCGTCTATGGTGCCGCGCTCGAACTGGGTGCTGCCAACGAGGAAGTACTGGTAAAGATGTCGGAACTGGTGCCAGTCAACGGACGCTTCGAATCGATCCGTTCTCCCAAGGGATTCTCAGCCATCGTCGATTATGCCCATACGCCTGATGCTCTTATCAATGTTTTGGGCACAATCCGCGAGATTCTCGACAACAAGAAAACCGGACAGGTCATCACCGTGGTGGGCTGCGGTGGCAATCGCGACAAAGGCAAACGTCCGATTATGGCCAAGGAAGCTGCCCTGCGCAGCGACCGTCTCATCCTGACCTCCGACAACCCGCGTTTTGAGGAACCGGACGACATTCTGAAGGATATGGAAGCCGGACTCGATACCTCGGAACTGAAACAGAAGACTATTACCATCTGCGATCGCCGCGAAGCCATCCGTACTGCCATCGCTTTGGCACAAAAGGGCGACGTGATTCTGATTGCCGGCAAGGGACACGAGGATTATCAGGATGTGAAGGGTGTGAAGCACCACTTCGACGATCATGAGGTTGTCCGGGAAGCTATCGGACAATAAGTCCATAAACACCAATAACAATTGCAAGCATGCTATACTACATTTTCAGATATTTGAACGATGCCTTCGATGTGCCGGGAGCCGGTATGTGGGGATATATCTCCACCCGATCAATTGCGGCACTGATTCTGAGCCTGATCATTTCGACCTGGTTCGGCAACTGGTTCATCAACTACATGAAACGCAACAAACGCGTGGAGGTGCAACGTGATGCTGCCACCGACCCGTTCAATACCAACAAAGTAGGTGTTCCTACAATGGGTGGCGTCATCATCATCGTCGCAACGATTATCCCAAGCCTGCTTTTCGGACGACTTCGCAACATCTATATGCTGATGATGCTGTTCAGCCTCACTTGGTTGGGGCTGTTAGGTTTTCTTGACGATTATCTGAAGGCTCGCACCAAGATTTACGACCGCTTGCCCTCGTGTCTGAAAAGAATCAGCGAATTTTATGGCACCAGTGAGACTTACCGGCAAAAGAACAAAAACGGATTGCGTCCACTGTTCAAGCTGCTCGGACAGTTTATGCTGGGTTTGGGGGTTGGTTTAGTGCTCTGGCTGAGTCCGGATGCTGTCGTGCATGAGGGAGGAGAACTCATCAAATCGACACTTACCACTTTGCCGTTTGTCAAAGATCACAACCTCGACTATGCCGGTTTCTTTGGATTCTTGGGCTCGTGGCAGCAGGCTGCCGGATGGGCTTTCTTCGTGCTGGTAGCCACTTTTATCGTTATGGCGGTCAGCAACGGTTCGAACCTTAACGACGGTCTGGACGGCATGTGTGCCGGCAACTCAGCCCTAATGCTGTTGGCATTCGGAGCATTGGCCTACTTCTCCAGTCACGCTGTGTGGGCCCATTATTTCAACATCATGTTTATCCCGGGTTCGCAGGAACTGGTGGTGTTCATTTCCGCCTTTGTAGGCGCTTTGGTCGGCTTCCTATGGTTCAACACCTATCCGGCACAGATCTTCATGGGCGATACCGGCTCTTTGGCCATAGGCGGCACCATCGGTGTGATTGCCATGATTATCCACAAAGAATTGCTGATCCCGATTATCTGTTTCGTATTCTTGGCCGAGAGCATCTCGGTGATGCTGCAAACCAGCTACGCCAAGCGGGGCAACAAAAAGGGGCTGAAACTTCGTATGTTCATGCGCACCCCGATTCATGATTCTTTCCGCATCACCCCGAACTTGGCTGAAAGCATGACGCAACAAGGCATCAATATCTCGAAGATTCCGTTCAATTGGATTCGTGGCTGCATGCACGAAAACCGCATTACGGTACGCTTCTGGATAGTCACCCTCCTGATGGCTTCGTTCGCCATCATGACTTTGAAGATTCGTTAAACATCCAAATAACTACAAAAAATCGCTATGAAGAGAATTGTTATTTTAGGCGGCGGAGAAAGCGGTGCAGGAGCAGCCGTTCTTGCCAAGGTGAAAGGCTTCGATGTCTTTCTGAGCGACATGTCGCCTATTAAGGACAAATACAAGGAGTGGCTCAACAAGTGGCAGATTCCTTACGAAGAAGGACATGCTCACACAGAGGAACTGATTCTGAACGCTGATGAAGTCATCAAATCACCGGGCATACCATTGACCGCTCCCTTGGTGATCAAACTTATAAAACAAGGCACGCCTATCATCAGCGAAATTGAGTTCGCAGGCCGATACACCGATGCCAAGATGATCTGTATCACCGGTTCGAACGGCAAGACGACCACCACGATGATGACCTACCACATTCTGAAGTCGGCCGGCTTGAATGTCGGATTGGCAGGCAATGTAGGCAAAAGTCTGGCCTATCAGGTGGCTACCGAAAATTTCGACTATTTCGTCATTGAACTCTCAAGCTTCCAACTCGACAACATGTACGAATTCAAGGCGAATGTATCGGTGATCATGAACATCACTCCCGATCATTTGGACCGCTACGATCACAAGATGCAGAACTACATCGATGCCAAGATGCGCATCTTACAGAACCAGGGTCCCAAGGAGCATTTTATCTACTGGCGCGAGGATCCGATTGTTAACAAGGAAATCGAGAAACGCCAGCCGCTCAAGATGCAACTGATTCCGTTTACGGGAAAGAGTCTGAAGGAATTGGGGAACACACCGCTTACCCCAGGTGCCTATATCCGAAACGGGAAGATTGTCATCAATCTGGCCGACCAGATGATCGATCTCGACATGGATGAACTGCCATTGCCAGGGCCCCACAATCTTTACAACACGATGGCAGCTACCATCTCAGCCGGACTGTCTGGCATTCGGAAAGAAGAAATCCGTCAGGCGCTGAAGTCGTTCAAGGGTGTAGAGCACCGTCTGGAAAAATGCGGCACGGTGGATGGCGTACAATACATCAACGATTCAAAGGCCACCAACGTTAACTCCTGCTGGTATGCCCTCATGAGCATGAAAACGCCTACCGTGCTGATTCTGGGTGGCAAGGACAAAGGCAACGACTACACGGAAATCGAAGAACTGGTGCGCGAACGTTGTACTGCACTCGTTTATATGGGCTTGCACAACGAAAAACTGCACGATTTCTTCGATAAGATGGGCAAGCCTGTTGCCGATGCCTTATCGATGCGCGAAGCTCTTGAGAAGTGCCGGGCATTTGCTAAACCTGGTGACACGATATTGCTTTCACCTTGTTGTGCGTCGTTCGACCTGTTCAAGAGTTACGAAGACCGAGGTGACCAGATGAAGGCCATTGTGGCTGAATGGATGCAACAATAAGACATCACGTCGGGAGAAACAGTAAACAAACCACAAACATAAAGAACATTCGTTTTGGAAAAGAAAAACTTCTTTAGCGGCATGATGGGAGGAGACAACTGGCTATGGGGAATCTACCTCATCCTGTTCTTCATCTCGATTGTAGAGATTGCCAGCGCGTCGAGCCGACTTGCCTATCAGCAGGTTACCAACGATAACCCGCTGATGCGCCATACCATGTTTCTGGTGGTTGGTTTCTTCTGCTTGGTGCTGACCTTGCAGACGCTTTCGAGCATCCGCACCAGTTACGTAACCGGATTAGGCGCACTTGCATACGTGGGCGGTGTTATCCTGATGTGCCTGTTGCCTATATTCGGACGAAGAGTGAACGGTGCCACTCGCGACATCTTCGGCATCCAGCCGGTAGAGTTCTGCAAAGTCGGACTCATCATCATGCTTTGTGCAACCCTGACGGCAAAAAACGAGGTATTCACCCGCTTCTCATTCTTCCGCACCAAGACTGAAGTCCGACGTTACTGGTTTTTGCTGATCATGATTGGGTTGGTGGTAGCTCCTATTGCGCTGCAAAACCTCTCAACGGCATTGATTCTGGGTATTGTCTCGCTGGCGATCATGTTTCTCGCCAAAGTCAGAGCTTCCTATCTACTGAAAACCATCGGAGTTCTGAGCGTGGCAGCTGCGATTTTCCTCGCAATGCTGTTCATGCTGCACAAATTCAATGAGAGCAACGAAACAGCCGGAAATGCGCACCATACGGAACTGGGCTTATTCGACCGAGCCAATACGTGGGAACATCGAATCTTCGATAATCGCAATGACGTCCCCCTTTGGCAACAATCCATCAACGATGAGAATAGGCAGGAGATGTGTGCCCATATGGCGATTGCCAATAGCAATGTAGTGGGACGCTTCATCGGTGAAAGCCAAATGCGCGACCACTTGCCGGAAGCCTACTCCGATTATATTTACGCCATCATTTTCGAAGAAATGGGCGTAGAAGGAGCTGCCATTGTCATGCTGCTGTACTTCATCCTGCTCTGGCGATGCTACCGGCTTTCGCTCAAGACCACAGATCCTCTAAAGAGACTGCTGATGATCAGTATTCCCTTGCTTATCGTGGTTCAGGCTCTTATTCACATGGGCGTCTGCACCGATGCAATGTTTGTCACCGGACAGCCTTTGCCACTCATCAGTCGAGGCGGTATGTCGATTTTGGCCACATCAGCCTGTTTCGGTATCCTGTTCGGATTAAGCCACAGTATTCTGAAAGAAGAAGCGGCTCGCAACCAACAATAACAACACATATTATAATATATAAATGAAGGTCCTTATCAGTGGCGGAGGCACAGGTGGACACATCTTCCCCGCAGTTTCGATTGCCAATGCAATCAGCAAACTTCTTCCCGATACAGAGTTTCTGTTCATCGGTGCTTTGGGTCGCATGGAAATGGAAAAGGTTCCAGCAGAAGGCTACAATATTGTGGGCCTACCGGTACGCGGTTTCATCCGTCCGCTGTTCCACCCCGGCAACATCAAAGTACTTTGGGATCTTTATAAAAGTATCCGACAGGCCAAGACTATCATCCGTAAGTTCCAGCCAGATGTAGCTGTGGGCGTAGGCGGATATGCCAGTGCTGCTGCCTTGAAGGCGGCTTATGCGCTCCACGTCCCTTATGTGCTGCAAGAACAGAACGGCTTTGCTGGAGTTACCAACCAGAAACTGGCTCGCAATGCACAAAAGATCTGTGTGGCCTATCCAGGTATGGAACGTTTCTTCCCAGCCGATAGGATTGTATTGACAGGAAATCCTGTCAGGCAGAAACTGTTGGAATGTACCGCCACTCCGCAGGAAGCCCGCACTCAGTTGGGTCTCGATCCCGACAGAAAAACACTTTTCATAACCGGAGGCAGTTTAGGTGCCCGTAGCGTGAACAATGCCATCGCTGCCAGTCTGCGCCAATTGGAGGAGGCCGGTATTCAGGTGCTGTGGCAAACTGGAAAAGCCGATGGCGACAAATGGGAAAAAGCCGTACAGGAAGCCGGTGTCAAACTGGTTCATCCTACGGTATTCGTCAGCGATATGGCAATGGCCTACCGTGCTGCAGACATCGTAATTTCCCGCTCGGGGGCGGGTGGCGTCAACGAAGTGTGCCTGTTGGGCAAAGCGGCCATTTTTGTACCGCTACCCACAGCTGCCGAAGACCACCAGACCGCCAACGCCCGCGTCCTGGCTGATGCCGATGCTGCAATTCTTTGTCCAGACAAAGAGGCTCCGGAACGTCTAATCCGCGATGCCATCGCCCTGATGAACGATCCTGAACGTATCCACCGTTTTGAGGCCAATGCCCAAAAGTTAGGTAAGTTCGGTGCCGCAGAAACCATCGCCAAAATTGTAATCGAAACAGCTAAAAAATGAAAAATATATATTTTGTAGGTGCCGGCGGTATCGGTATGTCAGCACTCGAACGATACTTCAACGAAAACGGATACAAGGTAGGAGGCTACGATAAAACGCCTTCTCCCCTCACCCAACAGCTTATTAAAGAAGGAATCCAGATACATTTTGAGGACAATATCGATGCCGTTGACCCCATCTTCAAGAATCCGAAGGAAACGCTTGTCTGCTACACACCTGCCATTCCTAAGGACCACGGCGAGTTGTGCTATTTCCAACAGAACGGATTCGAAGTGGTGAAACGCAGCAAACTGTTAGGCATCATCACCGAATCGAAACGCGGATTGTGCATTTCGGGCACACACGGCAAAACCACCACTTCGAGTATGGTGGCACACATCCTGAAACAAAGTCATGTGGATTGCAACGCTTTCCTGGGTGGCATCCTGAAACCCTACGATTCGAACCTCATGCTTTCGAAGAAAAGCGATCTGACGGTCATTGAGGCCGATGAGTTCGACCGTTCGTTCCACACGCTTTCGCCTTACATGGCAGTCATCACTTCGTGCGATCCGGATCATCTGGATATCTACGGAACAGAAGAAGCCTATCGGGAGAGTTTTGCCCATTTTGTTTCGCTGGTGCGTCCCGGTGGATTCCTGCTGAAGCACAAGGGCATCAAGGTCGATTGCTCGCAACTGAACCCGACTGCACGTTATGCCGAATACTCTTCGACCGAAGAAGCCGATTACTATGCCACAAATATCCGCATCGGCAACGGCACGATCCTCTTCGATTACGTTGCTCGACAAGAAGGCATCGTTATCCGCAACCTCGAACCCGGTGTTCCCGTACCCATCAATGTGGATAACGCCACAGCCGCCCTTACCATCTGCCTCTTGAACGGATGCACGGAGCAGGAGTTGCGCGACGGACTCAAGAGTTTCGGTGGTGCCAAACGACGCTTTGACTTCTACCTCAAGCGCTCCGACTTGGTGCTCATGGACGACTATGCCCATCATCCCGACGAAATCAAAGCGAGCCTGACTTCGGTGAAACAGTTGTTCGAAGGCCGCAAGGTTACGGTGGTCTTCCAACCACACTTATATTCACGTACCCACGACCTTGTGGATGGATTTGCCGAAGCCCTCAGCCTGCCCCAACGCACCATTCTGCTTCCCATCTACCCTGCACGCGAGCAACCTATTCCCGGTGTCACTTCCGAATGGCTGTTGGACAAGATTAAAGCCATCGACAAAGCTGCCGGCAAACAAGCCGAACGTTATGTGGTTCCTACCGAAAAGGTAGTGAAACACTTACAGCAACTACGGGCAGAAGATGACTTGGACGTAGTTGTCATGATGGGAGCCGGCGTAGATATCGAACGCCTGTTACCCGCTGTTTATGAGGCTTTCAAATAAAGAGAACATGTTTAAGACAGTACTAAGAACAATCGGAATCACCCTGCTCATCGTCTATCTGTCTGTGTGCGGTTTCATCTGGCGTCTCAATAAGCCTGATATGGTCTATCGGGAGGTACGTGTCGTGATTTGCGACAGCACCGATGCCCAGTTCATCGACGAGCAGGATATCCTTCAGGTTGTTTTCCATAGTGCCGACTCGCTGAATCCCATCGGGAAGAAAGCCGATCTTTACGATGCCTACCAATTAGAGAAAATATTGGAACGCAACACCCTGATAGCCGATGCCAACTGCTATCCGACACCGGACAGCATACTGCGCATCGACATTTATCAGCGAAAGCCGATCCTGCGCATCAAGAGCAACAGCCTGAATCACGACTGCTACCTGGATCGCGAAGGAGAACTGATGATCTACAAGCCCAGCAGGCACGCAGTAGAGGTCCCTGTAGCCACAGGCTTTGTGACCAAGGAGATTGCACAAGGCCCGCTGTTCGAACTTGCCAAGTATCTGCGAGGTCACAAACGCTGGCGGGAAGAAATTGTGCAGATCTATGTGGAGAATAACGGAGATTTCCTTTTGGTCCCACGCAAAGGCGACCACACCATCCTATTGGGACCCGTTGACGAACTGGAAACCAAGTTCGATCATCTGGAAACCTTCTACAAGAAAGTGCTTGACAAGAAAGGCTGGAACTCCTACCGGAACATCAATCTGAAATTCAAAGGTCAGATTGTGGCAGAAAAGAGAAAATAACAATCATAAATATCAGACAAATGAGAAACTTAACCGCTGCTATTCAGTTCGGCTCATCGCGCATCTGCGCAGCCGCTGCTTGGGTCGATGACAAAGGTCAGCATGAAGTGGCTGCCATCGAGAGCGTTTCGTCGGCAGGTTGTATCAGCCACGGCTGCGTGGTGGGCATTGACGACACTGCCGTTCGCATCAAAAGCCTGATGCAGAAACTCAGCAACCGCGTCAAAAGCTTCGGAGCAAACAATCTGAACACCGCCTACGTAGGTCTGTGCGGCATTTCGATGCACAGCATGGAATACCAACCGACTTCCCTCATGGGCGAGGAAGGCATGCCATCCGAGGAAATGGTTCAGCATCTGGCCGCCAAAAGTTTGAATCTGAATATCTCCGGACACGACATACTGGGTCTGCACAACAACGGAGAGACGGTCGATGGACAGCACATTACGGCTCACCATCAGTTGATTGTGGCAGAACGTCGCCTGAAGCAGGGTTTACAGGCTGCCATGGAACGTGCTCACATCCGGATTGCCGGTTGGATGGCTACACCTCTCATCGAAGCCGATATTCTGACTCCCGAAGAAAAAGAGAAAGGCGTACTGCTGGTAAACCTCGGTGCCCAACTCACTTCTCTCTCCATTTGGAAGGACACTCAGCTGAAATTCCTTACAGTAATTCCTCTGGGCTGCCATGCAGTTACCCGCGACATTGCCACTCGCGGTCTGCGACTGGAAGAAGCTGAAGAACTGAAAGCATCCTGGAGCGACGCATCGCGTCCCTCGGAAGACAACTCCTCCATGCCAACTGTCCCGACACCCATTCCCATCAAGGATCTGAACCTCATCGTGGCAAGCCGCTACGAGGAGATTGTCGCCAACATAGCATCGCAGGTAAACCAAACCGGATTCAAGGGGCAACTGGAAGCCGGTTGCGTACTCACAGGTGGCGGATCCGTACAGAAAGGTCTGACTGCGCTCTTCAGCAAACGACTGGACGTAACCCGCATCAATACCCGCAGCTGCAACACACTTCGCTACGCATCTTCGGAACGCAAGCCTTATCTCACTTCGCTGATGACGATGCTTAATCTCTGTCAGGTCTCTTGCGAAGAAACAAACACCTTCGTCGAAGAGAAGAAACCTGCTCCGATTGCGACAACTACCCCTGTTACTCCAAAACCGACAATGGAAGAACGCAAGAAAGAAAGCAAAAACGATTTGTTTGCGGGACGCAGAAAGTCAGCTGCCAAGAGTGTTCGAGGATTCTTCGGGGACCTCTTCTCCGGCCTTGACGAATAATCATCCGAGTCTGTTTCATTCTAACTTGTAAAATATTTCGAAATATGGAAAATAATTCAAACGATACTTTGCAATTCGGCTATGCTCAAACCACCGAACAGATGAAAACCATCATCAAAGTAGTGGGCGTCGGTGGTGGCGGTTCAAATGCTGTGCGCAATATGTTCAAAGAAGGCATCGAGGATGTCTCTTTCCTGATTGTAAATACCGATAAGGCAGCACTGGAGGATTCTCCCATTCCGAACAAGCTGCAAATCTCGGAAGAGGGACTAGGTGCCGGTGCACAGCCAGAGAAGGCACAGGCCTTTGCACTTCAATATGAAGACGCAATCCGTACCGCCTTGTCCGACGGTTCGAAGATGGTATTCATTACGGCAGGCATGGGCGGTGGCACCGGAACGGGTGCTTCTCCTGTTGTAGCTCGCATTGCCCACGAGATGGGCATCCTGACCATCGGCATTGTCACCATTCCCTTCAAGTTCGAGGGACAGAAGAAGATCCGTATGGCGCTGCAAGGTGTAGCTGAGATCCGCAAATACGTGGATGCCCTGTTGGTGGTCAACAACAACCGCCTCATCGATATCTATCCCGACTTGAAGTTCTTCAATGCCTTCAAGAAAGCCGATGACACGCTGACCTATGCCACCCGAAGCATTTCTGACATCATCAACAAAACCGGCTATATCAATCTCGACTTTGCCGATGTGGAGAAAACCCTCAAGAACAGTGGAGTCGCCCTCATCTCGATGGGCGAAGCATCGGGCGAACATCGTGTAACCAAAGCCATCGAAACGGCCATCGTTTCTCCGCTTTTGCAAGACAACAAGATTACAGAAGCTAAACGCCTGCTGTTCGAAATCTGTTTCTCTGAGAAAGATCCGGTTTCGATGGAGGAAATCGAAGAACTGAATCACTTCGTGGAGGGACTGAGCCCGGATATCGAGGTTATTTGGGGTGCTTTGCAGGACGACTCGCTGAACGAGAATGTTCGCATCATCATCTTGGCAGCCGGTTTCGAAATGGACGGAGCGACCGGAGCCATTACGCCTGCTGCTCCAAACGCAGATGTAACCAAGCCCATAATTAACGAGAATCCGTCAAAACCTGAGGTATCCGAACAGCCTAAAGAACCAGAACAGCCTGAGGTTCCAGAAGAACCCAAACAACCCGAATCCCCGGAAAAGCCGACAGAGGAACCGGTTGCCGAGGAAACTCCGAAGGAACCGGAATCAGCCCCACAAACAGAAACCGTGCCTGAGCCCGTAGAGGCAGAAGAGGAGAAGCCTCAGCCAACTGTACAACCTGCCCCGGAACTGCAACCCACATCACAACCGGTTGCAGAAAATCAACCGACCCGACCCGCTGAACCGACGCCTGTCCAAACCACCGAAGAAGGGTTGGAAGAAATCAGCCGGTATTATGGTGCTGAGACAGCGGAAGAAATGCGTATCGAGCAGATCCGAAAGAATTACTATGTGCTCGACAATGCCGATCTTTCGAACGAGGAACTTGTTTCGATGCTGGAGCAAATGCCGGCCTACAACCGCAGCTACGAGCAACTCTGCGAGCTGAAATCGAAGTCGAAGGCAAAGACAGCCAACCAGAATAATGACGGAAATCTGTTCTAACTTCAATCATCAATTAAAAATCTATTAAGGTATTCATAAATGATAACAGTAAACAATTTACAGGTACAATTCGGAAAACGCGTCCTGTTTCAGGATGTAAATCTAAAATTCACTCCCGGCAACTGCTATGGCATCATCGGTGCCAACGGAGCCGGAAAATCAACTTTCCTCCGCGTTCTGAGCGGAGAACTCGATCCTACTCGCGGTAACTACGAAATGGGACCCGGCGAGCGTCTGTCGGTATTGGAACAGGATCACAACAAATACGACCAATACACCGTGCTCGATACGGTGCTGCGCGGCAACACGGTTCTCTATTCCATCATGGAAGAGAAGAATGCCATCTACGAAAAAGCTGAAATGACAGAAGCTGATGGTATGCGAGCTGCAGAATTGGAAGAGAAGTTCGCGGAAATGGACGGCTGGAATGCCGAGTCGGATGCTGCCGCCCTGCTTTCAGGCTTGGGCATCAAGGAAGACCTCCACTATATGCTGATGAGCGATATTCCGGCCAAACAGAAAGTGCGTGTCATGCTGGCCAAAGCGCTGTTTGGCAACCCCGACAACCTGTTGCTCGACGAGCCGACCAACGACCTCGATCTCGACACGGTATCCTGGTTGGAGAATTATCTGTCGAACTTCGAACACACGGTGCTTGTTGTGTCGCACGACCGTCACTTCCTCGATTCTGTCTGCACGCACACCGTCGATATCGACTTCAAGAAGTGCACGCTGTTTGCCGGCAACTACTCGTTCTGGTACGAGTCTTCGCAGCTGGCTCTGAAGCAGCAGCAGATGGCCAACAAGAAGGCTGAAGAGAAGAAGAAGGAACTTCAGGAGTTCATCCGTCGCTTCTCGGCCAACGTAGCCAAATCGAAGCAGACCACCAGTCGCAAGAAGATGCTTGAAAAGCTGAACATCGAAGAGATCCAGCCATCCACGCGTCGCTATCCGGGCATCATCTTCACGCCTGAACGCGAGGTGGGCAACAAGGTGCTTGAAGTGCATGGCTTGGGCAAGGAAGTGGAGGGCACAACTCTCTTCCACGATGTGAACTTCCAGATCGAACCGGGCGATAAGGTGGCGTTCATTTCGCACGATCCGCGTGCCATGACGGCTCTCTTCCAGATCATCAATGGCGAGGACAAGAACCACGAGGGCAGCTTCACTTGGGGACAAACCATCACGACCGCCTATCTGCCGCTCGACAATTCGCCGTTCTTCAACACCGACCTGAACATGGTGGACTGGCTGTCGCAGTTCTCAAACGACACTTCCGAAATCTACATCAAGGGCTTCCTGGGACGTATGCTTTTCCGCGAAGAAGAGGTGCTGAAGAAAGCCAGCGTGCTTTCGGGTGGCGAAAAGATCCGTTGCATGATTGCCCGCATGATGATGAAGAATGCCAATACGCTGATTCTCGATTCTCCGACCAACCATCTGGATCTGGAATCTATTCAGGCCTTCAACAACAACTTGCAGACCTTCCGTGGCGTCATCCTGATGTCCAGCCACGACCACGAGTTCATTCAGACCATCTGCAACCGCGTCATCGAACTCGGTCCGAAAGGCATCATCGACAAGCGCACCGAATACGATGATTATATCACCGATGATCGCGTAATGGCTGCTCGCGAAAGAATTTATTAGCTTTTTATTCCCCCTAATTATCCTATTCCGGATAACATTTTTCATAATCGAAAAGAATTGTTTCAATTTTTCGTTGCAATCTCTGAATTTTCAGTTATCTTTGCACCGATATTCAACAATAACCTTTTCGATTATGAAATTTTTTGTCTTTCTCGCAGTTTCCATCCTATCGGTAGGCGGATTGATGGCCACCCCTCCACGTCAGACTTTGGTTTTCGACTATGGCTGGCAATTTCACCTTTGTCAGGACACAACAGAAGTGAACCGTTGCGTGGAGCGTCTGAATCAATCGGAACCCATTGATCAAACCCAGTTCCAGGAGGTTCAGTTGCCACACGATTGGAGCATTTCACTTCCCATCGATCCCCAGAAAGGCGGATCTGCCGGTTATCTGGCAGGCGGACAAGGCATCTACGTGAAAGATTTTGTTTTGCCCACCGGCATCCCATCCGACGATGCCGTTGCCATCCATTTCGGTGCGGCTTACCACCGGGCAACGGTGTGGCTCAACGGACATCGGTTAGGGTATCACATGTACGGATATACGGGCTTTGAGTTCGACATGACGCCTTATCTGAACCGTCGCGGAATCAACCGTCTGGTGGTGCATCTGAATACCGAGGAACAGTCACGTTGGTACACGGGAGCCGGCATCTATCGGCACGTCACCCTGCAGGTTACCCGCCCGCAGCACCTGAAAACGTGGGGTGTGTTCGCCAAAGTCTCCTACAATGACGGGCAATGGACGCTCCAGCCGGAAACCGATCTGGAAAACGGGGCTGACTGCAAAGTGTCGTTTCAGGTGCTGGATGCGCAAGGTAAGGTGATCGTAAAAAGTTTCCAGAAAAGTGCGACCCTCAGCCAACCGCGCCTCTGGGATATCGACGATCCTTACCTATATACATTACGCACGCGCGTATATAACGGCAGAGGAAAACTGGTGGACGAGAAGGACACTCCGTTTGGCGTTCGCCGCTTCAGCTTCGATGCCGACAAAGGTTTTGAACTGAACGGACGCCCCATGAAACTGAAAGGAGTCTGTCTGCATCAGGATGCCGGTACGCTGGGTGTTGCGGTGCCCGACAGAGTGATGGAACGACGTCTGCAAACCCTGAAGGCTTTTGGTTGTAATGCAATCCGTTCGTCACACAATCCCGCCGCAGACGAACTGCTTACCATTTGCGACACTTTGGGCCTCATGGTGATCGATGAGGCGTTCGACAAGTGGAAATCGGGCTACTACGAACCTTTCTTCGACGAATGTGCCGTGCAGGACATCTCCGATATGGTGGTTTCTCATCGCAATCACCCTTCGGTAATTCTGTGGAGCATCGGTAACGAACTGCAGGAAGCATGGCTCGATACCGACGAGGGGGTGGATCGGGCACGCATGCTGAACGATGTTGTACATCGGTTAGACAACACTCGTCCGACGATTATGGCAGGTCAGCAGGGCTTTGCTGATAAGTTCGGAAGCGTCACCGATGTGATGGGCTATAACTATCTGGAGAATCGCATGATGGGCGACCATCGCCGTCACCCGGATCGCAAGATGCTGGTCACCGAAGCCTTTGTCTATTTCAGCGGCTTGCGCGAAGACATTGTCCGCGATTGGGAAGAGCGCAATCCCTGGAACTTCGTGGAAGAGAACGACTTTATTGCCGGCTCGTTCCTTTGGGCAGGTGTCGATTATCATGGTGAATCGTCGCCTTGGCCGGCCAAAGGCTGGTGCTCCTGTCCTTTCGACATGACTCTGGAGGAGCGACCTCAAGCTGCCTATTTCCATACGGTATGGAAACCGGAAAAAGATTTCCTGAAGCTGGTGGTGCGCGACAACTGCTTCGATCAGGCCATCGGTACCGACCATTGGCAGTATCCGATTATGGCCGACACCTGGGACCTGCCTTTCAGCGACGGACGTACCGTGCAAGTGCGTTGCTACACCACTTGCGACAGCGTGCAGTTCTTCTTCCCCATGTGGAGCAATCCGCAACTGCCTCTCAAGCCGCGCATCACGAACCAATATCCGGATCACACGATTACGCTCCAGTTGCCTGCCCGCAAAGGCAAGATTCTCGCCATTGGCTACAAGGACGGGAAGCCTATCCTTCGCGACAGCCTGATCAACCACGGACCCGTAGCCAATCTGCTGATGGCTAACGATGCTCCCGTGCTTCATGCCCTTCCTGCCGATATGAGTCGCGTGGGAGGCAGTCAGCAGAACGTTGCTCACGTCCGTCTGACGTTGGTCGATAAAGAGGGACGCAAACAACAGATGGATCCCCGCCTGATTACAGTTGAAGTCTCCGGCCCCGGACGCTTGTTAGGCATCGAAACCGGAGACTTCCGTCGTGACGGCTTTACGGGCAACTCCATTACTTCCTACTTCGGATCTGCCCTCCTCCGCATCCAATCGACCCACGAAACGGGCACCATTCAGGTGAAGGTTAATGTCCAGTGTCTTGCAGATCCGTTCCTGCTGGAGATTCCTGTAGTGAAGTAAGCATGAAAGCTTAGGCAAAAAATGACCTTTTAACAAATTTCCAGAATAGAAACAGGAAAAAAGTTCCACCATATTCACTATTATCACGCTAAACGAACAAAAACAATGCCCAAGATATAGATTTTCTTCAAAATGTTTGTTATATTAAACATTTTGAATTACCTTTGCACCCAATAATATACAATTATGGGAAAGAATACATTTGGAAAAATGATGCCAAGAGCATTGAGCCAGAACCTGAAAATCATGGGAGAGCAGATTATGCTGGCACGTAAGCGCAGGCATCTCTCCATGCAGGACATAGCAGACAGGGCAACGGTGACGCGACTGACTATCTCGAAAGTAGAACATGGTGATCCGACGGTCTCTATGGGCATTTATGCGCGTGTACTCTTTGCGCTAAACTTGGAAAACGACATCACCCTGCTTGCTGCCGACGACGCACTTGGCAGACAACTTCAGGATGCAGAATTATTGAGAAAATGAAAAGAATAACGGTTTACGCAGATTTTGATTTCCTCTCTACTGCCCAGAAGATAGGAGTATTAGGATACGAGCATGTTCTTGGTAAAGATCATTTTGTCTTTGAGTTTTCTCGCCAATGGCTAAAACAGCATGCCGGCTTTCTGCTGAGTGGCGATTTGATGAATGTTCCTTCGTTGCAGCATCCTCGCGGCAATGATAATGTGTTTGGTTTCGTCAAGGATTCATTCCCCGATCGTTGGGGACGCTTACTGCTTGACCGCAGAGAGCGACTAACTGCACAATCAGAAGGAAGACCTATACGTATGCTTACCAATTACGACTACCTCATCGGTATTGAGGACTTCACTCGCATAGGCGGCATACGATACAAAGAGGAAAATTGCGATGAGTACATCAATTCAAGTGCAAAATACCTTGTTCCTCCTATTGAGAACCTTCGTGCCTTGTGCGATGCATGCCATGAGATTGAACAGGCTGAAGAACGCAATGAATTGCCGGAACAACGCTGGCTCGACCAGTTGATAGACCCAGGAACCTCTCTTGGTGGCGCTCGTCCCAAAGCGAACGTCATCGATACCGATGGTACACTATATGTGGCCAAGTTCCCGTCAAAAAAGGACTTGGATAATACAGAACTCATAGAGCACTTCTCTCATCAACTTGCAGCCAAAGCTGGTATTCATGTAGCAAAGACCCGCACCATCAGGATTTCCAAAGACCGCGACCTGCTACTCTCCGAACGTTTCGACAGGACAAAGGATGGCCGTCGTATTCATTTCGCTTCTGCCATGTCGTTGCTCGGTCTTGATGATGGAGCAGGTTGCAGTACAGGAAATGGCTATCTCGACATCGTGGACTTCATTCTTCGCGATTGTACCGATGTGCGGCAGAATCTCAGGGAACTCTATCGCCGAGTGGCTTTCAACATCATGTTCGGTAACACCGACGACCACTTCCGCAATCACGGCTTCTTGCTTACTCCAAAAGGTTGGACACTCTCACCTGCATACGACATCAACCCTGGAGCGAAATCGCATCAATGCTTGCTCATCGACGCTTATACAGAAGAGTCGGACGTTAATACCCTGCTCTCAGCAAGCGAAAGTTATATGCTCGAAAGACAGGAAGCTGCAGAAATCATTGAGGAGGAACGTGCCGTCATCAAAGACTGGCGCAAGACTGCCACAGACCTGAAAATACCACTAAAAGTGCTTGAATCATACTCAATACGTTGGGATGAACTGTAAACCGAAGCAGACAGGTCAATCTGCAAGACAAACAACAGCTGGCAAAGTCTTAAAAAGCACTTAAAAACTCTTTCACCTACCTTACCTATACCCTTAGCATACCCAAAGGGTATATGTAGGGTATATAAAGGGTATAGCAACAGTAGGCCAAGGGTAGGCAAAAGGTATATCAAACATATTGAAGGCACCCCGTAATCAAACGGAGTGCCTTTTCCTTAGGTGCTCCTTTAATGTTCCTTTAGTGTTCTTTACACTCCTTTGTTGCATAGGCGGAGCTATATTGAGCGAAGTTGCAGCCGAGGGTGTACCCTCGGCTACATGGGATAGGTTATTCTTCGTCACCCCAGAGAGCGCCGCCAAAGCTGCGGGCATGGGCGGGACCGCTGCCTCCGCCACCGTAGCTGATACCGATGTCGCCGGTTTCAACGTCTGCTACACCAGTACTTGTGCAAATAATGTTTGCAACCTGAATCTTTACTTCCCGCATGGCTGGCTTCTGATAATCTTTCTTGTTCATTGTATTGTTGTTTTTAGTCGCCTGACGGCGAGAAATCATATAAATTAATTTAAATCTTTCAAATCTCACAAGTCCTTTTAATCCTTGTTTTTATATCACATCGCCCTGCGGGCTGGATTGGAAGGATTTGAAGGATTTATTTTATCACGACCTTGTTACCATTATTAATATATACGCCTGCGCGTGAGGGCTTGCCCGTGAGGCGGCGGCCCTGCATGTCGTACCATGCGGCGTTGTCCTTAAAGTCCTTGGTGTCCGTAGAAAGAGAGAAGATGCCGGTGCTTTCGTCGCCGAAGTTCAGCACGAAGGCGCGGACGGCTGCGGGTGCAGAGCTGCTGGCAGGGCCGGCCTCGATGCCGTTCAGCGTGAAGTAGGCGCGGAAGGCGTTGATGGTCATCGCGGCGTTGGGATAGTAGAGCGTGTTGTTGGCTCCGAGGTAGAGCATCGACTTGTTCTCGCCGCCAGTGCTGTAGGGGGTATAGATGCCGTGGAAGTTGGCGGCAGTGCCCTCTACGTCAGCGGGGGCGGCACTGCTGACGGTGACACCCTCGAAGGTCGGGGTGAAGTCGTCGCCGCTCGTCCACTTGATGATGTAGGACTTGCCTGCCACAATCT
>JAFSKF010000042.1 GCA_017449065.1 Bacteroidales bacterium | reverse complement strand
ATAGTAAGGCCGTTATAGCGCAAGGGCTCCACCTCTTACCATTCCGAACAGAGAAGTTAAACCTTGCAACGCCGATGGTACTGCCAACGCGGGAGAGTAGGAAGCGGCCGCCTTACGGGGACGGTTTCAACGTTGCTTAGACGTTGGTCGGCCACCTTACAGGGACAGTTCCAATCTTTGGAACTTCCCTTTTTTTCGGGGTGTAGCGCAGTCCGGTTAGCGCACCTGCTTTGGGAGCAGGGGGTCCCAGGTTCGAATCCTGGTACCCCGACTACAAACGGAAAATTTAAGATTATAGATAGTTATAAGTTTTATCAAAACGTTTTTTGTTCTGTTAGGAAGTTTTTTATTGATTACTCTTACGGGTGTAGCTCAGTCGGTAGAGCACTGGTCTCCAAAACCAGGTGTCGAGAGTTCGAACCTTTCCACCCGTGCCATTGATGTAAATGGATGAAACGCAAGCGCCCCGGTTCACTTCGAACTGGGGCGTTTTTTTGTTATATTTCAGGTCTTATTTATTTCAGTCCTTTTTCCTGCAGGAAACGATCCGCTTCGATAGCGGCTTTGGCTCCTGAACCTGCGGCAACAACACCCTGTCGGTATACAGGGTCAGCAACATCGCCCGCAGCAAATACACCTTCGATGTTGGTGCTGGTGCTGTTTCCTCGGGTCAAGATAAAGCCTTGTTCATCGAGATCTAACTGTCCTTTGAAGAGTTCTGTATTCGGTTTATGTCCGATGGCAAGAAAGAATCCGTCGATGGCAATATCGTATTTCTCTTCATTTGGTTCGCCTTTGAAGCGTACCAGATGGGCGCCTTCCACACCATCATTGCCAAACAGACCCAGCGTATTGGTGTTATATAGAATCTCTATATTCTCTTTTTCTTCCACGCGCTTCCGCATGATTTCTGCTGCACGGAGATAGGGCTTGCGGACAATCATATAGACTTTCTTCGCTAAACCGGACAGATACATTGCTTCTTCACAAGCGGTGTCGCCGCCTCCTACAACAGCCACTGTGCGTTTGCGGTAGAAGAATCCGTCGCAGGTTGCACAAGCGCTGACGCCCATGCCGGCATATTTCTTTTCGTCATCGAGTCCCAGATACTTTGCGCTGGCTCCGGTGGCGATAATTACTGTTTCTGTTTCCAGTTCGTTGCCGCGTTCATCGACAAGACAGAACGGACGTTTAGAGAGGTCTGCTTTCTCGATGCTGCCGTCGCGAACATCTGCTCCAAACCGTTTGGCTTGTTCGCGCATATCTGTCATCAGCTGGTTGGCATCGATACCTTGAGGAAATCCCGGAAAATTCTCAATGACGGTGGTTGTCGTCAACTGGCCACCAGGTTGCAGACCACAATAGAGAACCGGCTCCAAGCTCGAACGGCCTGCATAAATGGCAGCGGTATAACCTGCAGGTCCGCTACCGATAATCAGTGTTTTTACCTTCTGTTTCATAAATCTTTTGGATTATTTCCGTGCAAATATAGGAGAAATCTTCGTGATAGCCAAGAGCGTGCGTATTATTTAAGAGACTTTAACTTAAAAGCCGCCGGCTATTTTCTTCGGCAAACCACCAGTGTGACAGCAATAAAGATGAGTATCATGCCCATAATATCGCGCAAGGAAACAGTTTCTCCCAAGATGAAGAATCCCAATATGACGGCAGTGACCGGTTCCATGGCACCCAACAAGGCGGTTTGCGTGCTGCCGATGTTTTGTATGGCTTTGGCAGTGAATACCAGCGAGACGATGGTAGGCAGAATGCCCAGCCCCAGCAGGTTCAGCCACATGGCGGGTTGCTGCGGCAGGGTGAGCGGCGAGGAAACCATCAGTCGGAAGACGAAGACCAGCGTACCGAAAATCAGCACGTATAGCGTGACCGGCATCGAGGCAATGGTGCGCAGGCGCGTCTTGTTCAGTCCCACCAAATAGATGGCGTACGACAGTCCCGAAAGCATCACAATCAGGAATCCGATAAAAAAGTCTCCGCTCAGGTCGAATGTTCCGTTCTCAATCGGACAGAGCAGTCCGATGCCACCGCATGCCAACAGCAGGCATCCCAGCACTAACCAGGATAGTTTCTCTCCGAAGCAAAGCATCATGATCAGTGCCGTCATGATAGGATAGACGAACAGCAGGGTAGAAGCGATACCGACCGGCATATAGTTGTAGCTGACAAACAAAGTCAGACTCGACATCGCCATCAGGATACCCATGACGATGAGTTGCGGCAACGAGTGACGGCTGACTTGAAACGTTTGTGCCATAGCGGCAGACAGACTGAGCATGGACGGTTCTTTTCGATGCCGGAGATAGCCGTTCCACGCCATCATCGGAATGAGCACCATTACGGCAAGCAAATAGCGGAACAGGAGCACGGAATCCGGATTCATACCGTCGGCATAGAGCGGTTTGGCAAAAATTGGATTTGTGCCATAGCTGGCAGCTGCCAGAAACGCATAAAAATATCCTTTGAATTTCATTTGTCAGTTTTTATTTCCAGGTTTGCCAGTCTCCAAGCATCATATCCATCCCATCGTCAGCATCATCCGCAGCCTGATTAATCTGCTGCTCGATGGCTTTTAGGTCAAGACGGTCCGGTTGCAGCGCTTCCAGATGGTCGAAGATTCGGCAGAAGGATGAAAAGGCCGGTGCAAAGATCGGGAACTTCACATCGACGCGCATCAGACAGGCGGCATACAGCCCTAAAGAAAAATTCATTTGCCGGTCGAGATATTCCTCGCCATTCGGAATGTCGAAGCCTTCCTGGCGGAGAGGTGCCAGCCGCTCGCGCAAAAGCGATGCCGCCGTCTTGCCTTCGATGCCGGGAAAAGAGAGCGTCCAGAGATCCTCTCCGATGTGTCCTACGTGCGCTTCTCTTTCCAGATAGGCATCGTACAGATGGCTGTCGTGTACATAGCGGAAATGCAGGGAAGCCCGATAGGGACTGATGCTTTGGCTGAGTTGCAGGGAAAAAGCCTGCCGGCGGGCTTCAACGAAGAAAAACCAGCGGGAAGATTCCAGCTGGTTCTTGATCTGAGTGAAAAGCATCGTAGCCTCAAACTTCAGGAGGTTAGAACGCTTGGCAGACTCTTTTTCAGTCATATATTACTTATACAGGAAACGTTTGATGGACTTCTTCGGAGTCTTTTCAAATTCCTCAGCCACCAGCTCGAAAGCGTTGACTTGGGCATAGACTGGGAACTTGTGGTTGACTTCCTTGCTCTTGCTGGAATAGAATTCCAGAATTGAACGGTCGTCCTTCAAACCAGCCGCTGCTGCAGCATCGCGATCCGGATAGACCAAGGCAATCAGACGATGCTCACGCTGCACAACGACACACTCCTGTACGTAAGGCAGGTTGCAGACCTCAGCCTCGATTTCCTCCGGATAGATATTCTGACCGCTTCCGCTCAGCAGCATGTTCTTGATGCGACCACGGATAAAGATATTGCCCATACTGTCCATCACGCCCATATCGCCAGTGTGCAGCCAGCCTTCTTCGTCGATGGCTTTCTGAGTAGCCTCCTCGTTTTTGTAATAGCCCAGCATGACATTCATACCCTTGGCCAGAATTTCGCCTGGAACATTTTGCGGGTCTTCGCTGTCGATGCGCACTTCCATGCGTGGGGCAGCCACACCGCACGACGAGCGGACAAAGTCCTTCCAGTCGGAGTATCCGATAATTGGAGCGCACTCTGTCATGCCGTAACCGACCGTGAACGGGAACTTGATTTCCTTCAGCAGGTTCTCTACTTCCGCATTCAAGCCGGCGCCACCGATGATGACTTCGTAGGCACGACCGCCCAAAGCCTCCATCAGTCCGTCGCGGAAGCGGTTGTTGATGTTGCCTCGCAGAAGCGGAATCTTGCGCATGAGCTGGATCTTCTGGTTGCGGTATTGTGGCATAATGCCCTTACGCACAATCTTCTCGATGAGCATCGGAACCACAATAATCAGATGCGGACGAACTTCCTTGAAGGCCTGCAGGATGACGGGAGCAGCCAAGGCTTTCGTGATGAACGTCACGTGGATACCGACGCAGAACTCATACATCAACTCGAACGACATACCGTAGAGATGGGCCGTCGGGAGCAGAGAAACCACTTTCATGCCGGCATGTAAGTTGGGAAGCACCTGTTCTGCAAAAGCCATATTACTCCACATTGCACGTTCAGGAATCATGACGCCCTTCGGTTCGCTGGTTGTGCCCGAAGTATAGTTAATCATGAGTAACTCATCGGGTTTGTGGCTCTTGTAGTGAACGTCATCGGGTCCGATTTGCGGGCAATCCTCCAGGGTTACCAGTTCTTTGTTTGTCAGCACTAACTGGCATTCAGCATGTTCTGTGAGGCGTTTCACCATGTCGGGAGTAAACTCGTGCAAGAGCGGAACGGCAACCGCCCGGTATGTGAAGGCGGCCAGCAGGGCAATGCTCCATTGGGCGCTGTTCCGGCCCCAAAGAGCGATATGGAATCCGGGTTCCAAACCTGCATCATGCCACATCTGATGGTACTTGGCAATCTGCTGTGCTACCTGTCCGTAGGTGAATGTCTCTCCCTGGAAATTAGAAAAACACGGGAGATCCCAATGTTCCTTAATGCTCTGTTCGAGCACAGCATTTAATCTTGGTTTCATATCAATGTAAAGTGAGTTGATGTTTGTTGGCAGTTTCATAGTCGCGAGTGTATTTCAAAGGAATAGATGAATAATATGGGTTTATTTTTTCGGTTCAAGGGTAATGAGAGGAATCAGCATTTCTTCGAGCGAGATTCCACCGTGCTGGAACGTGTCCTTATAGTATTGCACGTAGTAGTTATAGTTGTTCGGATAGGCGAGGAAATCGCGTCCGGTTGCAAAGACATAACTGGTTGAAAGGTTCAGAACCGGTAGTCCGAAATCCTTTGGACGGGTAATCTCATACACCGATTTCGAGCTGCAATTGAGGTTCTTGCCCAGTTTGTAGCGGAGGTTAGTGTTTACATTCTTGTCGCCGATGATCTTAATGGCATTGTCCACCCGGATCGTGCCATGGTCGGTTGTGAGCACTACCTTGTAGCCCATTTCAGCCATCCGGCGGAAAAGATCGAGGGTAAAGGAGTGCTCCAGCCAGGTTTTGGTCAGTGCCCTGTAGGCAGATTCCGTATGAGCCAGTTCGCTCACCACCTTGCTTTCTGTGCGGGCGTGGCTGAGCATATCGATGAAATTGAGCACCACCACATTGAGCGGATGCTGGTTCAGGCTCTTCAGTTGTCCTGCCAGGCGTTCTCCGAAAGCCGACTCGTTCACCTTGTGGTATGAGAAAGAGTAGTGTTTGCGGTAACGGTCCAGCTGTGTCTGAATGAGCGGTGCCTCATTGAGGTTCTTGCCCTCTTCCGAATCTTCATCCACCCACAGGTCGGGGAACATCTGCGCAATCTTGTCTGGCATCAGGCCCGAGAAGATGGCATTTCGGGCATATTGCGTCGCCGTTGGCAGAATGGCGCAATAGACTTCCTCCTTTGAGGTGAAATATTCGGAAAGCAGCGGCTGGATGGTACGCCACTGGTCGAGACGGAAATTGTCGATAACCACCAAGAAGATCTTCTCTCCGTTGTCGAGAGCCGGAAAAACGTGCGACTTGAATATGTCGGTTGACATAGTCGGAGCGGTTTCCTTCCCGCTGAACAGACCATTCTGAAGCGCCATCTTCTCCTTCATCCAGCCTTCGTAGTTGCGTTTGACGAACTTGGCAAAGGCGTGGTTTGCTTCCTGTTTCTGCATCAATAGCATCTGGCTCAGTCCGGCATCGTCGCTTTGAGCCAGTTCCAATTCCCAATACACCAGTCGCTTGTAAACATCCACCCAGTCGTCGAAGCTCTGCGCCATATCGATGCTCATCGACAGCTTTCCGAACTCCTGCTGATAGTCGGAAGTCTGGCGTTGTTGGGTGATTTCGCGGGCATGCAGATTCTTCTTGATCGACAGCAGCATCTGCGAAGGCAGGACCGGCTTGATCAGGTAGTCTGCAATCTTTCCTCCGATGGCCTGGTCCATGATGTTTTCCTCCTCGCTTTTGGTAACCATCACAACCGGCAGGGCAGGTTGCAGTTCCTTGATGGATTGCAGGGTTTCCAATCCTGAGATACCCGGCATGTTTTCGTCGAGGAAGACCAGATCGAAAGTCTGCTGACGCACTTTTTCAAGCGCATCCTGCCCGTTGGTGACAGTCACCACGTCGTAGCCTCTTTGTTGGAGGAACATAACATGGGGTTTCAGCAGGTCGATTTCATCGTCCGCCCAAAGAATCTGCGGGTTAGCCATTGGTGATTAGAATTTTTGGCAAAGATAGAGATATTTGTGGAATTGTCCAAAATTATTGTGGAAAAACTTCATTTTCCGGTTCTAATTGTACCATTTTTCCATCTTCAGCAAAGTGTTCGATGAGTTTTTTGTAAAAAATGGTGTGCGACAGTGTTTCCGTATCGCCCAAGACAATCAGTTTCATACGGGCACGTGTAATGGCAACGTTCATGCGGCGCAGATCGTTCAGAAACCCGATGCGTCCATCGTCGTTGCCTCTCACCATCGAGATCATAATCACGTCGCGCTCCTGTCCCTGGAAACCGTCCACCGTATTGACAGAAATCTGTTTCTGTATCGGTTTCAGAAAATTGCTCTGGCGGATGAGTTTTCGCAGCAGTTGTACCTGGCTCTTGTAGGGCGAGATGATACCGAAATCCACCCGGTCGTTCAGGATGCGGTTCATCCCCATTTGGCGCACGTAGTCGCGTAAGGTTTTCACCAGTAGTAGGCCCTCGCTGGTGTTCAGCCGGCTTTGGCTGAGCGGGTTCAGCTGTTCTTCGAAGCCTAATCGGGCGGTGTCGATCCACACCAGAGGAGAGTCGAGTTCCAGTACCGTGCGGTGGGCAATCTCGGGTGCCGCCGTAAGCCGTCCGTTGTAGAACCAGTCGCTCGAGAACCGCATAATGTCAGCATTCATGCGATACTGGACGTTGAGCAGTTCCACACAAGTAGGCTTGCCCGTCGCCACCTTTTCCATCAGCGTCTTGCCCAAGCCCTGTTTCTCCGCCTCGAAACACTTGATGGTGGGAGGCAGCTGGCAATGGTCGCCCGCCAGAATCACCCGGTCTGCTTTCAGGATGGCTGCCCAGCAGGCAGCTTCGTAAGCCTGAGCCGCCTCGTCGATGAACAACGTGGAGAAGTGCATCCGTTCGAGCACACGGGCAGAAGTGCCGATGAGTGTGCAGGCAATGACCCGGCTCTGTGCGAACAAGTCTTCGTTGATGCGGATTTCGAGTTCCATGCGCCTGTGGTGCAGGCGGCTGAGGTTATTCCGGTTCTTCGATTCACGTTCCGCCTTGCGTATTGCCCAAAGTTCGGGGTAGTCGGGATGTGCCTCATAGCGACGCTCGTAGGTAGCATCGAGCAGCGAGTCGCTGACACGCATCGGATTGCCCACACGTAGCACCGAAATGCCTCTTGCCAACAGCTGTTCGCTGATCCAATCGACAGCAGCATTGCTCTGTGCGCAAACCAGCACCTGCGGCTCCCTGCGAAGCGTTTCTCCGATGGCTTCCACCAGCGTAGTGGTCTTGCCGGTTCCGGGAGGTCCGTGCACGATAGCCACTTCACGGGCGCAGATAACCTTCATGACCGCCTTCTGCTGCGACGGGTTGAGCCATGGAAACGAAATGGGTTGCTCGGTTCGGAAAGACGGATGAGCCGTTCCGGCCAGTACTTCCCGCAGATGCTGCAGCTTTGGATTCTCCGTGTTCTGGATGCGATGGATAGCGTCGCGCATGACGCGGTGGGAAGTGGCGTCGAACGAAAGTTGCACCCCCAGACGTCCCTGACGGATGTAATCGCGCAACGACTCTGCTGCCTGGAGTCCGGGGATGGTAATCATCATCCGTTGCCCATCGACGCGCGATACCTGACATTGCCAAGGCAGGAACAGCGGATTCTCACTTCCCTCGTTTGTGTGGAAGAAGACAACCGGTTTGCCGGGTTCGAACTCATGGTCGGGAATTACCATCACCGGTTCTTCTGGCGACATGTCGGACGCTTCGTTTCCTCCGTCGCGGAGTACCTCGATTACCATCTGGTTCAGGGCATTGTAGAACGTGCGACCGCCTCCGATCGGGAACCAGCACTTACCCTGACGGATGCGTCTCTGAATACCGATGTGGCGCGACAACTCTTCGTATTCGCGCTTCTCGCATTCATATTCCATCTTGAGCAGACGTTCCTGCTCTGCAAAGTATTGGGAAATAGCCATCAGTTCTGGAGGTCCAAAATCACACCGTATTCAAAGCGGCGGGGTTGCATCGGGTAATAAGGCATCAGGAAAGTGTTGTTTGTAACAGCGTTGTTCAGCATATTGTGCATCGCCATGAAGAACTTGATGCGCTTGAGGTTGGCATTGATGTAGCCGTTTAGGACTGGGAAGTTGCCGCACTTGATATCGTGCTGAACGGCAAACTGCTGGGTGGCAGGCTGGTAGGTCGGAGCGTAATACGCCGTGTGATAATAGCCGGCAACGCCTGCCTGTATGTGCAAGGTGCGGGCAATAGTGAATCGGAACGAAAGATCGGATTCGATGCTCACGTTCGGTAGGCTCAGCACGTCCTCGTCGGTAGAGGTCTGTACCAGCACGGCATTGTCCCAGTTAAGCCATTTGCCGGCATGCAGACCCTGTCGGATTTCCAACCCGAAGATGTCCAGCTGGTTCCCGTATTGAGCAGGTAGGAAGTCCTCTCCGAAATAGTGGAAATTGTTGATGTGTTCGATGCCCACACGGACACTAGTCTGTGTGCGGGGATAGGAGATCTTACCCTCAATGCGCACCCGCTGTTCGCGGTCGAAGTCGTTGTTCCAGCGGAAATGATTGCTGAAATAATGGTCCATGAGGTAGGAAACCCGGCTATTCCTGATGAACCCACCTGCCTGGATGATGACACTGTCGGAACGTAGGCCCGTTTCTGGGCGTTTCTTACCGAAAGGAATGACCGTCTGAACCGTTCCGTTGATGTCGATGTCGCCCACTTTATCGCCCGAAATAGCCGTGCGGATGTTCGCATCGAAAGTCAGGATCGACGACAAGTGCCGGCTCAGCTGTCCGCCCACCCAGACGTTGTTCGAATAGTGGTTGCGATTGATATAGCTGAGGTTGGTGCTGTCCTGTAGCAGGATGTAATGCTGCCGTTCGTAACCGATGAATGCTCCGATACCGAACTGCGAGAACTTGCTGAAGCCCTCGTTCAGCCGGATGCCGGCATAAGAGTTGAAGTTGCGGTATTGGGTGGAATCATGGGTAAGGGCACTATCGTAGTAATAGTTGTTGAAGAATCCCGATTCGGTTGCATCCGCTCCGGCATCCATCCGATAGACGTGCTTCCAGCTTTCGAAGTCGATGGAATGGAAGATGGTGGCAATCGGTGTGAACTCGTCATAGACCGCAGAGTCGGCAGGATCGGTCACCTCATTCCACTTGCCCAGTTCGTAGCTGTGCTGGAAGTGCAACTGTCGCTGGTCGTTGTCGCTCCAAACACCGTCCATGTTCGTGGGCATATTGCGGGCCTCCGTAAAATTGCTGTTGTAGTTGTCGGGATTCAGCACGTATCCGCGATCCATGATACCACCGTTTTCCTGGTTGGCAAGTTTTGAGAGGTTGAAGTTGAGGTATGCCTTGTATTGGTCACCCTCATAGTAGCCGTAGCTTGCCCAGCGTAGCGGCTTGGCAGAACTGCTGGGATATTCGCCTCGGGCATACACATAGTCGAGTTGAGATCCGATTCCGATCTGTTGGTTGAAGTTACCGGCAAAGTTCATTTTCAGGTGATCGTTCGCCTGCGTGCTGCCGCCCGACTTCGAGTAGTTCAGCACCGTGAACGGCATCTTTGTGTTATAGTAGATCTGCTGCGACGGATCAGTCCGGAACAGATTGTATGCATTGGCGAAGAGGAAGTCGTGCGACGTTCTCCGGTCGAAGAAAGCCTCCACCTGATGCGGGCTATACAGGTTGCCAGTGTAGGTGATTGCCAGGGCCTTGCTTTCCATGCTTTGTCGGTTGCCCAGATCGAGGAAGGTCGTGTCGGGAACGGCTGCAAACACCAGGCTCGTCATAGGGTCGAGGGTGAAGCAGCGGCGATGATCGAGTATGGGGATGCAGGGATCATCCTCCACCTCTGTCGTGTCGCCCGGCTGCTGTCCGGCAGAACGCGATCCGCCCGTCAGGCGGTTGCTGCCTGAAGCCGCGGCTTGGGCGTCCGTATTTCTGCTCATCTGCACCTGAGCGACAGCCGTGCATGCGCCCGCACACATACACATTATTAATAATATAGCGCGAAAATCGGATTTCATGGGGGCAAAGTTACAATCTTTTCAAGAAAATACCAAATAATTTCCCGAAAAACCTAAATTTATTCACATTTTGTGGCATTATAGTCTATTCGTTGTTAATTAACATTAATAGGGTGCATTTTTTGGAAGAAAAATTTTCAAGTGTTAAATTTAATCGTTAAATTTGCACCCGAAAAGTTAAAAACGATGAGAAAAACCACTATTTGGTATATTAGTATTGCCCTCTTCATTGCATTGGCAGGCTTGATTGTAATCCAAATGAACTATTTGGACGAGATCGTTGACAGCCGGAAGGAAGAGTTCAGTCAGGCGGTCAGCAAGGCGTTGTTTCAGACCATGAGGCAGCTTGAACGCCAGGAAACCCGGAGTTATCTGGATTCCAATTTTGACGAAGACCAGCGGCAGCTCTTGGAAGATATGTTCCATGATGACGGGGAAGATACCCTGATGCCACCGGTGGCAGTGAGTCGCTCGCATCATCGGAGCCGGACCACCATTACCAATCCTGACGGATCGTCGCAGGTCTATGAGTTTGTCGGAGTCGATACCACCTTTATCACGAATCCGGAAATTGGACCCAAGCAGCGGGGAAACACCATTCAGAGCCGGCAGAAAACGCGGCAGGAGATGTTATTGCGACAGTATCGCCATCAGCGCGATCTGTTCGACGATGTGATTTTCCGCATGATGGTCGATAAGAACGACCGTCCGATCATGGAGCGAATCAATACGGAGGAACTCAGCCAGATGTTGTCCGACGGTCTGAAGCAATATGGTTACGATCTGCCCTTTGAATACAGCATCATTGGGACCGACAACCGGACCGCTTATTCCACACCGGGCTATCGGACCGAAGAGGCGGAAGAGGAGGGAAGTTTCATGCAAATCCTGTTTGACAGCGAGCGCAATGTGGCTTCGCGGCAGGGCAAGTATAACTACATAGAAGTCTATTTTCCCAAGTCGCAGAAGTTCTTGCTCAGCAGCGGCATCAAGTTCATGATTCCTTCGTTCGTATTTACTGCGGTGGTACTGTTCCTCTTCATCTTCGTGATTATTTCTCTGTTCCGAAGCAAGAAACTGAGCGAAATGAAGAACGATTTCATCAACAATATGACGCATGAGTTCAAGACCCCGATTTCCAGCATTTCGTTGGCGTCGCAGATGCTGAATGATCCGACAGTAAGCAAATCGCCCGAAATGGTGAAGCGTGTGACCGGGGTCATCGATGATGAAACCAAGCGGTTGCGGTTCCAGGTCGAGAAGGTTTTGCAGATGTCTATGTTCGACCGTCAGCGCACCAATCTGAAGCTCAAGGACGAAAGCGTCGATGTGCTGGTCGATAGTGTCGTCAATTCCTTCTCGCTGAAGGTCGAGAAGGCAGGAGGAACCATCGAGGCGCAGTTGGATGCTGAGGACGATGTCTGCATGCTCGATCAGATGCACTTCACCAATGTGATTTTCAATTTGCTCGACAACGCTTACAAATATGCCCGGGAGGAAGTGCCGTTGCACCTGAAGGTGGTGACCTCCAATCCCGATAGCAAGCACATCGAGATCCGTGTGCAGGACAATGGCATCGGTATCGAGAAAGAGAACCTGAAACGCATCTTCGAAAAGTTCTATCGCGTTCCGACCGGCAATCTGCATAATGTGAAAGGCTTCGGTCTGGGCTTGGCCTATGTCTGGAAAATCATCACCGATCATGGCGGGACCATCAAGGCGGAATCCACCTTTGGCGAAGGCACCACCTTTATCATTACACTTCCGTTAATGTCTAACTAAAAAATTATATTACTATGTCACAGTCACAGAATCTCAATGAAAAAGTTCACATCCTGTTGTGTGAAGACGATGAAAATCTGGGTATGCTTCTGAGGGAGTATTTGCAGGCGAAGGGATTTGCCTGCGACCTTTTCGGCGATGGCGAAGAGGGAGTCAAGGCCTACCTCAAGGGGCATTACGACTTCTGTGTGCTCGATGTTATGATGCCAAAGAAAGACGGCTTTACTACGGCTCAGGAAATCCGCGCCTTGAACGCTGAGGTGCCAATCATCTTCCTGACGGCAAAATCGCTGAAAGAGGATATTTTGGAGGGCTTCAAGATTGGCGGCGATGATTATATCACCAAGCCGTTCTCGATGGAGGAACTACAGTTCCGTATCGAGGCCATTCTTCGTCGCGTGAAGGGCAAGAAAGGCAAGGATGTCACGTCATACCGTTTTGGCAAATATCTGTTCGAGGTTCAGAAACAGCTACTTTCCTGCGGCGATGAGCAGCACAAACTGACCACCAAGGAGAACGATCTTTTGAATCTCCTCTGCCAGCACGCCAACGATACTCTTGAGCGCAATCTGGCACTCAAAACCATCTGGATTGACGACAACTACTTCAATGCCCGTTCGATGGACGTCTATATCACTAAGCTTCGCAAGCATTTGCGTTCAGATCCGGCTATCGAAATCATCAACATTCACGGAAGGGGCTACAAACTGGTAGCACCCGACATCGAAGCAGAAATTAAGTAAGATGTCTGCCACCAACGATGTGCTGTGCATTTATGCCATAACTGCCACAGGGCGATGTCCTGGGTTAAGGGCGCTATAGCGGTTGCCGGTTTGTGGCGTTTTCCGGTCGTGACGGAACTTCCCCGTCATTCTTATTATTCCGAATCATCCGCTTCAGTTACTACTTCCAGCGGTAAAGATAAAAGGATGGCCAATCGGCCATCCTTTTATCTGATATTTGTAAAGCGGGTCACCAAGACCCGCTTTACTGATTACTTGCGCAGTACTTTGCAAACGGTTCCATCGCTCATGCGGACGATGTTCATACCTGATTGCAAGGTCGATTGACGACGTCCGTCCAGAGTATATACAGCCTGAGGAGTTGTGTTGACAACAGACTTCATGCTTTCAACACCAGTGGTGGAATCTTCTTTGGCTGTAGCCTTTTGGCTCAATCCGCCAAATTCGTTTACAGCCTGTACCTGCCATACGTCACCGGATGCAATGGTTCCGCTGAAAGAAGTTTCGGTGGTGAATCCTGCCACTTCTCCGTTCTTGGTGACAACGTAGCAGATAGCGTATGGAACAGCGTCCCAGCTAATGCCTTCGTTGTTGGTCTTTACAACAGGAGCTTCGCAAGCCTCGCACATTAGATCCGGCTGCCAGTTGTCGTCACCGCCCATCACGTTCTTCAGCGTGTATTCAGCAGCTTCTTCGTCGGTCAGGAAGTTCTTGACATTGAATCTTTCGACCTTCTCGCCAGTACTGCTATTGGTGTAATAGTAGTAGGTTTCGCGCTGCGATAGGTCAACAGGATTGCCGTTGGCATCGACAGTGTTGTAATCAGCCCAGAGAGCAGGCAGACCACCCATGGTGTTGTACCAGCCTTTGGCAGGAATGTTGACGAATGTCTGCGTATTGATGAAGACAGTCTTCGGCTCGTTGTGCCAAGGACGACCCAGCCAGATGTCGGTAACCGTGACGCCCGGACGCGGACGGATCACATTGTTCTTGAAGACATAGCCCCACTTAACGTCTGCAGCATGGCTCGGAGCCACAATGTAGCCTCCTGAAGGACGGTTGATTTCAATGGTGTCACCATCCAAATAGACATTACCAGAATTATAGATAAAGTCAACGGCACCTTCGATAATCGAGTTCTTGATGTAGTGACGGTTGTTCGAAGTGGATGTGGTGATCCAGGTATCCTGATAGGAGAGGAGAGCCACGCCGTTCATGGCAATGCGATCGCCAATGGTGTTGAGAGCCAAGGCCTGAGGACCGGCTTGCTGTTCATGTCCGTAGATATTCTCCATGGTCAGGTTCTCGAAGAAGCAGTTGTCGGCATTTACAACTACGGTAGCTGCCACACTGACATGCTGTGCGTTTTCTCCACCGGCCATACGATCATCCTTAATGACTGTCAGATCACGGTCTTGTCCGATCAAGTGGATGTAAGGTTTCGACTTCGGAATATCGACATGCTCCTTGTACTGTCCGTTCTTAATGAAGATCAGCCAAGGTTTGGCGCGACCTGCAGGAGCTGCATCGACGGCAGCCTGAACCGATGTGTAGTCGCCTGAACCGTCTGCAGCAACAACTGCATCGAACAGACGTATTTCCGGTTGCTTGCGCACCATAGTCTTGAAGTTGATGCTGGCAGCAGCCACTTCCTTGCCGCTACGGCTCAGCAGAACACCTTCCGGCATAGAGAATGTATAATCGGTATTGTACTTCAGACCGCTATACTTGAAGATCGCGCTCTTGCCGCTGATGATAGGAGCAATCTCTTCGCCGTTCAAAGTAGCAAATCCGTTTCCTGCTTTGATCTTGTTGTCGAAGTTCAGGATGATAGAACCATTCGCGCTTACATCGGTGGCACCTTCTGCCGGGTTGCTGCCTACCAGCGTAGCCTGCTGTTCCGTTCCACCGGCCACATCGGCCAAAACAAAGATCTCTGCTATAGAGGTTCCGTCGTAGTCGCTGGCTACGCCCACTTTCTCGCTGGTACGATCCGGCATCCAACGAATCCAGACACGATCCTGATTGTTGGCCTCGGCTGGCAGGCTGAACTCTTTAGGTCCGTCCCAGCCGCGTGCAGGTGGATTGAATGTGCCGATAGTAGAGAAATTTTCGCCGTCAATAGAATACTGAACGTTGTTCACGCTGTAGGTGTTGTAGTCGTCACCGAGGCAAGAGGAAATGATCAGGTTCTCATAGCCTTTCGAAGAGAAGCTGATTTCGAAATACCATTCCTCCGAGAGATACTTCCAGATACGAGCGGCATATTTGCCGTTTTCCTGACCATTGCTGCTACCACGAGTCAGCCAGCCGTTGGTGGTTCCGTCAGCCTTGCGCAGGCTGAGCATACCTGCATTGTCGGATTCTGCCTTGTAGTCGGCAGCGCGATCTTTGGCAGGCTGATCATAGTATAAATCCCAACCGACAATATAGTCGGCTGCAGAGAAGTTTGCTGTAACGTTCTTCTCGCCAACCATCTTCAGCTCGTACTCCTGTTCGGTTCCCTGAGCATCGCCATCCCAGCCGGTAAAGGTCAGAATGCGATTGTTGATGGCGGTCAACTTCACATCGGTGCCTTCTTCGTAGTAGTGTACGCCATCCACCACGTTGCCCGTAGGTGCATACTGCACGAGGTTATCGTTCACACCTTCGGAAAGCTTCAGGTTAAGGGCATATACATTATTCTTTGTGTAGGTAGCGCGTAGGGTCGTATTCTTAACGATTTCAAAGCTGTAAGGATTTTCGGTCGATACGGTCTCTCCGTTCTCGTCAACCCAAGCGGCAAAGTGGTAACCGAAATTCTGGGTGGCACTCACGGTAATATTGGTACCTTCGTCAAATTCGTTACCTGCCGGATTGGTCGATACCTTTCCGGCACCCTCTGTGCCAAGACTGACATTGAGCGAGTAGGCAGGAATTGCCTCCAGTGTACCGGCAACATCGCCTGTAATGACCAGATCGCTGAATGCGTACTGTTTATTGTTAGCCAGGCTGTAGATGTAGATCTTTACGTAGAAAATATCGTCGGTAGCAGGGATTTCGCTCAAATCGAACTCATGAACAGATACGTATGGATCTTCCTTTGCCAATTGCGGTCTGAGACCTTCGCCAACCTTCACCGACTGTTCGCCGCTGATGACAACGACATCGAAATTACCGCCATTGGTGCCGACACGGCTGGCGTTGAACGACAGTTTCTTCGGGGTGAAAGTCAAGGATTTTTTAGGTTTTAAGGTGAAGGTGATAGCGGCTGCATCATCTCCGGCAGCGGCCTGCTCGACCGGTTGGAACTGCTGACGGGTAACACCGGCATCTGTGCGTAGCCCCATCGGCGTCAGTTTGTCGCCCCAAGAGAGTTCTGCTACCGAGAACAGTCCTTCTGTAGAAACTGTGGCTGCAGTAGCGAGCGTGCTTTCCTTCATGACCCATGTAGCAGTAAAACCGGATTCATTCACTGCTTGTGCAGCCTCGGCAGCCACACCGTTCACTACAACATAGTCCATGTTCCAGTTAGAAGCAAAGTCATTGCCTGCAATCAGACGCAGAATGACTTTCTCCTTGTTGTTGGCCGACAGTTGTACGGTATTCTTGTTGTAGGTCCACCAGGTGCCTGCTGTCGTATATGCTCCTGCATCGAACCAGGTCTGTCCGCCGTCGGTCGAAACGACAGCTTCCAGGGTAGCTTCGGCATTGTTACCGTAAGCACAGGCAAAATCGACGGTGATGTCTTTGTAGCCTGTGGTCGGGAACTGTACCTCATAGTAGGCGTTGTGCTGCTTGGCATCCGTATAGTCGGTGATGGCATTTGCAGTGTTGTTCTCAATACGCAGCACTTTGTTCTGCCAACCGCTGCAAAGCTGCCAGTAGCGACCTTCCGACCAGCCGGTCAGCAGGTAGTCTGCTTTTTCGCCAACAGCTTCATCCGGAGCAATCTGTGGTGCTCCTGCATTGAACCAGGTAACAGCGATATCTTCGCTGCTTTCCATATTCCATTCTGCAAGTTTCACGTTTTCTTGTGCCATTGCTGATAGAGGAAGCAATGAGAAGAGCGTGATAAACAATTTGTGTGAAAACAATTTGTTTTTCATAAGAAAATAGTTATATTGTTAGTGTTAGTAAATGACTTTTCTGATGCTTCCATCGCTCATGCGGACGATGTTTATGCCGCGTTGTACCCGGCTGTTTTTCCGTCCGTCGAGGGTATAAAAAACAGTTGCTTCGTTATTGCTATCTGAAACCTGGGCAATGCCAGTAGTGCTGTCAACGGCCATTCCGTGGATGGTGAGGTCGCTCAGACAGATGGTTTTGCCCGTTGCAGCTCCGTTATACCAGGGATAGACACGAACCAGAAGTTCCTGATCTCCGCTGAGCGAGATAACGGGTTTCGTTTCCACATACTGCATGTTGTTCGCAGGCATCTTCTTCATTTCGAAAATGGTGGTGCGTGTTTCGAAGTTGTCGGTTGAGAAATAGATATGGCAGCACATACCGTTGCCGCCGCAACCGCAGGCGAAGAGACTGATCTCGTCGATTTTCAGTTCTGTTCCAACCGCTGGCTTGATGCCCCACTGGATGTAACGTTCTGGATTGTCGTCAATCTCATCGGCAGGCCAGGCATCGCCGGTCAGCAGGTTGCGCTGGGTTTTGCGAGAGGCTTCGTAGCCTGTCCAATCTGGCCAAACGGTATTGGCATTCGGATTTGAGTAACGTTGCACGTACATGCCTTGAAAACTCTCTGCAATCACGGTGGCAGGACCGGTTAGTTCGTAGGAGTCGTCCTTCTCCAGACGCCAATAGGCTTTCACTTCGGTACCGCCTTCCAAAGTAATTGCCGTTGTGGTAACTGGCACTTCGATGGCCTTATCGCCTTGTTTTACATAAATGGTACCGTTGAAGGTGCCCGACTCGGTCAGGATTACCTGTGCGTAGAAAGTCTGTACAAGTGTAGAAGCGGTGTATTTGGCATCGAATGAAGCAACCCAATTGGTTTTGTCAGTTGAAAGCTGTACGCCTTCGGAAGCGCTGATAGAAACGGTGCCTTCTTCCGGAGAAAGACCGAAGCCGTTCAGCGTAAACTCTTTGGTCAGCGTCTGTCCTTTGTAGGCTTCACCAAGGTCGCCTGTTGCAGGAGCTACACTGATGTCGGTTGGCAAAATAATATCGTCGGCCATAATTCCTTGAGCCTTCATCAGACGTGCGCACTCACGAGCCACCAGCAGCGCACCGGTGGTGTTGAAGTGGGTTGAACCTTCTCCGTCGAACAGATACTCGTGGCACTTGGCATCGCCATAGCTTTCGTAAAGATCCTTAGTGGCATTGGTCAGATCGACGAATGCAACATTCTTTTCCTTGGCCAACTGCTCCGAGTGGTAAGCATAATCCATTGTGTGGTCGTCGGCTGGCACTTTCTGATTTGCCAGAATCCCGTTTTCAGTTAAAACCGAGAATTTGTCGCCCAGGTCGTGGCGTCCGGTACGGGTAATCTTGCCGTTGCTGAAATAGCTGCGGCACACAGGCGAACATATAATAGGAGTGGCACCCAAGGCGATGGCTTCATCGACAATCTTGCCTAAATTTTCCTTATAAGTGGTGGAAGGGATAGAACCGCGAAGATCGACAGCTGCAGCTGCGCTGGTATCTCCGATTTTCTCGTAATAGGCTTTCAGCTGATAGCCGTCCATACCGCTGTTCTTCTCATCGTTGTGGGCGAAAGTGATAATCACATAGTCACCGGCTACGACGTTCTTCTTGGCGGTCTGCCAAAGTTCGTTGTAACCGCCGTAGCTGTCGCGTCCGCCTTTGGCATAGTTGGTGGAAGTCCATCCGTTTGTGAGGAAATTTCCGAAATACATACCCCAACCGCGAGTCACGGTTGCCGACTCGTCGTAGGGAGCCATTGTCGAATCACCTAAAGTGTGTACTTTCTTGGCATACGAAGCTGTGCAAAGCATAGTTGCCAATGCGATCAGAAAAAGGAATCTTGTTTTCATTTTGCAGTTATTTTGATTTGTTATTGATTTCTCGCTGCAAAATTACGACAAAATTCCAAGAATTTGGGGAGAAAAATGCGTCAAACAGGCGGAAGAATGCGTCAAGATCAGGTTAAATCCACCTGTTTGAACCAGATTTATACGGTAATGACTATTTTTTACACCTTGTCAGGGTTCGTTTTATATTCCGACGGCGTTTGTCCGATGCTCTGCTTGAAACATCGGCTGAAATATTTGGGATCGGAAAAGCCGCAGGCGTATGCAATTTCGGAAACACTTTTCTCACTTTCGCGTAACAGCATGCAGGCGTGTTTGATGCGGGCTTCCCTCATCAGGTCCTGCGGTGTAATACCCATTGCCTGCTTCAATTTGCGTTGTAATCCGGAACGGCTGGTGGCGGCTGCCGAAGCCATATCGCCTACGCTGGCGTTTTCGTTCGAGATGTTTTCTTCGATAAAGGCCATCACACGTTTCAGCATCGGGTCGTATTCTGACTTCCGGCTGTTGTCTGAAAGTGTTTCCGAAGGCTTGTTGTCGCTTTCGTCTCTGGTTTCCAAAAGGGCAAGATAGGCGTTCAGCGTTTCCCGATGCTTACGCTTGATGTTGCGTATATATAATAATGTATAGATGACAATGGTTGCCGAACCCAGCGTCAGTAACAAGATCAGCAGTCGTCCCAAAGCCGATTCCCAGAAAGTGGGCTGTGCGATGATGGTCAGCGTACGGATCTGGTCGGTCCATTGTCCGTCGCCATTGGTCGAACGGATTTCCAGCCGGTAGGTTTGGGGTTCGAGGTCAAGCAGGAAAACAGAGCGGTCGTGTCCGATAAAGTTCCACGTTGTATCTGGTTGTAGCCGGAAGGCATAGTTGATGTGCTCCGATGCGCTATAATCGATAGCGGCAAAGCGTATGGTCAGATTCCGTTCGTTAGGCCGTAGTGTCAGCGTGTCTAAATAAGCGACCGCTCTGTTTTCTTCTCCACCCTGAATGGATATGCCCGTCAGCATGATTTGCGGGTCATACGTCTGTCGGTACATTTTTTCGGCAGGGATGGTAATAGCTCCGTCCAAAAGGCCGAACAGCCAGCTTCCGTCCGCCAGTTGCTGCGGATGGGCTTCGCTAAAACGATAGTCGGACAAGAAATGACGTGCGTCGAGGATGCGCTGGTTTCCGATGCTATCGAGCAGCGTAATCAGATGGCTGCCCACCACGAGTTTCCGGTTGTTATCGAGGGTGGTAAGAGACAAGACCACATCGTTGGGCAGGCGATGGTTATCGGCAGTATAATGACTGAATCGGAGTTGATCGGATGTCAGATCCGAAGTCTCAATGAGGTTGAATCCGCCGCTTTCGGTGCTGACGAAAAGACGTCCTTGAGAGTCTTCAGCAATGTCCATGGTAGCGCTACTGCTTAAGCTTTCCGCTCTGTCGGCTTCGCGCTGATGCAACCGGAAGTGCATACTGTCGGCATCCTGTTTTAGTTTCGCGATGACGAGTCCTTCGGTAGTGGCGGCCATCAGGCAATCGTCGGAGGAGATGTGCAGGTAGCGTACGCGTTGGGCAACTTCACTCGGATAACCTGTAGGTATTTCGAAATGAGGCTGTTCCGACTGGGCATCTGTGTTATAATAGAGACCTCCTCCCAAAGTGGCTACCCACAAACGTCCGGAACGGTCCTGCAACAAGTCATAGACATTCGGATCGGGTAATCCGGTCAGGCGTTCAACCCGGAACTGATTCGGCGACGATTCTTTCAAGCGGAACAAACCGTCAGGCTTTGAGCCTAACCACAGAGTGCCGTCTTCCGACTGGAACATGCGGTAAACGGGAGCTCCGAAACGGGTGTAGTTCGAGTGCAGATTTCCGTCGGCACCCAAGTAACCTAAAAACGAGAGATCTTCTGTCCGGTAAAGGCGTAAGGCACCATCATCTTTCGTCGCAATCCAGCAGCGTTGCTGATGATCCGTAAACAAACACTTCACGTGTGCCTTGGGTTCGATGTCAAGACTCTGGGAGATTTGCTCGGTTGCGCATGTTTTGGTAATTCCGTTGGATACGAGCGACCATTGGTTGCCTTGCCGGTCCGTGCAATAAAAACTGCCGTTCCGTTTGCTTTGCCGATATTGCTTCAGGTCGTCAGGAGCCTGTTGTGCCTCTTCCGGAGTCATGTCCCGGAAGCGGCAAGTATGTGTGTCGAACAGGAAGTAACCGTCATCCACGCGGCAGACAATCTGTCCGTCAGGACGTAAAGCGATGTCTCGATAGCGGTCGGTCACCATGTGGCAGCCATCGCCTACCTGAGCCTTAAAGGTCTGGAACTCGTAGCCGTCGTAGCGGCAGAGACCATTCCAGGTGGCGAACCACATGAAACCGCATTCGTCTTGCAACAGTTGGGTGACGTGCCCGTGAGGAAGTCCGTCTTCTTCATCGTATAGGAACGTGGTGCTTGGGTTTTGCCCAATCGCAACCAGACATTGCCACATCAGTAGCAAGCATCCTAAACCCAGTCGAATTGTCCTTGTCATGTTTTTGCAATAGTATATGCACTTCCGGTTTTTCCGGTTTTCGAGGTGCAAATGTAGCAAAAAATACAGACAAAGGGAAATTCTTGGGGTAAAAAATAAGTATTTTATCCTAATTTTCCTGTATTTTAAGCCGATTGCAACCGAATCATCTGCAGAAAATGCTGATGAAAGCGCGTGTCGTTGTCCAGTTCGGGATGGAATGCCGAGACCAGTTGCCGTCCCTGTTGCGCTGCCACAATGTGACCATCGACTTGAGCCAGAATCTGGCAATCAGCCGACAACACCTGTTCGATATAGGGTGCGCGAATGAAGGTCATGGGAATGTCTTCGCCGATACCTGAAACGGGTGCCACCGTGTGAAAACTGCCTAACTGGCGTCCATAGGCGTTGCGGCGGACCTCAATATCCATCGTGCCCAGATGCATAGGCGACAAGAGGATCAGGCCGGCACAGGTGCCGAACACAGGCAATCCGTTTTGGATATCTTTGCGGATTACCTCGAAGAGCCCCAGCTCGTGCAGGATCTTCGATTGTGTGGTCGATTCTCCACCGGGAATGATCAGCCCGTCCTTAGGCTGCTGCCAATCGGAAAACTGCCGCACCTCGAATGTTTCAACGCCTAATTGATGGAGCATCTGCTCATGTTCAGCAAATGCTCCCTGTAAAGCTAAAACCGCGATTTTCATTTTCCACGTTCTGCCATCAGCAGTTCTATTTCGTGTTCGTTGATGCCCACCATTGCCTCGCCGAGATCTTCGGAAAGTTTTGCCAGCATTTTCGGATCCTGATAGTTCGTGACAGCCATTACGATGGCAGCCGCACGTTTCTTGGGATTTCCGCTTTTGAAGATGCCGCTACCTACAAATACGCCTTCTGCGCCCAATTGCATCATCAGCGCGGCATCGGCAGGAGTGGCGACACCTCCGGCAGCGAAGTTTACGACAGGCAGTTTCCCGTTCTCGTGCACATATCGTACCAGTTCGTAAGGAGCCTGCAATTGCTTGGCTGCCTCGAAGAGCTCATCTTCGCTCATCGAAACCAGCCGGCGGATTTCGCTTTGCATCAGTCGCATGTGGCTTACGGCCTGCACCACGTCACCTGTGCCCGGTTCACCTTTGGTGCGAATCATTGTGGCACCTTCGGCGATGCGTCGCAATGCTTCTCCAAGGTTCTTGGCTCCACACACAAAGGGAACATCGAATTTGGTTTTGTCGATATGATAGATATTATCGGCAGGGCTCAGCACTTCGCTTTCGTCAATATAGTCAATCTCGATGGCTTGCAGAATCTGGGCTTCGGCGATATGGCCGATGCGACACTTGGCCATCACTGGGATGCTCACCGCTTCCTGAATGCCGCGAATCATCTTGGGGTCGCTCATTCTCGATACACCGCCTGCTGCACGAATATCGGCAGGAATGCGTTCCAAAGCCATTACGGCGCAAGCTCCGGCTTCTTCAGCAATACGAGCCTGTTCGGGCGTCGTCACATCCATAATCACTCCGCCCTTCAGCATCTGGGCAAGTTCTCTGTTCAGTTTGGTTCTTTCTGTAATCATTTTCTTCTGTATTGAGTTGGTGAAATTCCTTTTTGTTTCTTGAAAAACTTCGTAAAATGGGCTTGTGATGAGAATCCGAACCGATAGGCAATCTCCTGTACCGTGTTGTCGGTCGATTTCAGCTGCAGTTCGATTTCGTGCGTCAGATAGCCGTCGATGATGTTCTTGGGTGTCTTGCCCGATGTGCGGCGGGTCACTTGTGCCAGATAGCGGCTGCTGACATTCAGCAGGTCGGCATAGAAGCGGACATCGCTGGCTTCGCGATGATGCTCGGCTACAGCATCCAGGAATTCGTTGTAGAGTTCGCTGCTGCGTCCTTGCAGATCGCTTGCCCTTACCACTTGCGTATTGATGTAGGACTTAGCCTTTGCTTCGGCTTCCTTCGGAGCAATGCCCTGACTGAGAAATACGGCTACGGCGCTGGCATAGCGGTTCGAAAGACCGTGCATCGAACCTTCTTCCTTTTTTATTATAAGGGTGCAAAGGGGCAGCAGAAGGCAGCTGATGGATTCCTGCATCTCGCGGCTGATCAGCATATCACCATGCGACGAAAGTACGACGGCATCGAGAATCACGTGACGCGGTTTGTATTTCCGCAAAGCTCTGACCACCGCTTCGAGCGTGTCGGTTTTGCGGATCAGGCCGATTTTTACGACCTCCGGCTGGAAATCGTTCATGACAGCATCAATCTGTCCTTCCACAATCGAAGCCGGCACGTCGTAGAACTCCTGAATGCCCAATGTCGTCTGCACCGTGATGCTGGTGATTGCCGACATCGCATGGCCTCCCAGTTCCGAGATGGTTCTGATATCGGCTTCAATGCCCGATCCGCCTGTCGGATCGCTACCTGTGATGCTCAAGATCGGTTTTGTCATATCAATGATTTTTTCGGGTGCAAAGGAACATCTTTTTTTTGAAACGACAAAATGAAGTTCCCATTTTGACAAAGGAAACCTCATTTTGAACAAAATTTATCGGGAGAAGGTGCTTTCGGAAGAAATATTTTCTGAAACATTTGGAAGTATTCACAAAAATACATATCTTTGCCCCAGAAAGTTTTATTATGGAATGGTTCTCTATCAGAACCTGTATGTTTAACCCTGTAAATGGACGATACTATGAACTACAAATTCAGACATTTCTTTGCGATTGGTATGCTGTTGCTGTTGGGAAATGTAGCCAATGCCTACGATTTTCAAGCCGATGGCATATTCTACAAGGTGATTTCTATGTCCGAAAGAACGGTTGAAGTGACATTCAAAGAGCTGGAGTTCGACCCCAACAACGTTGTGCCCAGTTATGCAGGTGTTGTTACGGTTCCGGCAACTGTTGACTATCAGGGCGTTTCGTTCCGTGTGACCGCTATCGGCGAGAATGCCTTCAAAAGTTGTGCCGGGCTTTCTAAAGTTATTCTTCCCGTTGGTTTGCGTGTCATCGGAGGATATGCCTTTAGCGATTGTACAGGCCTGACCGATGTCGATATTCCTAACACGGTAACCACCATCAGCGATTGCGCATTCGAAAGATGCCATGCTTTTACACATGTGGTAATCCCTGCATCGGTAACGGAAATCGGCGGTATGGCGTTTAGTTGTGAAGGTGTGCAGACACTCACCATCGAGGACAGTCCCGAGTGGATTAATGCCGGAGGCTATTGGGGCAGAGCTTTCGCTTTCCCGAATATCCTGCAGGCCTACATCGGACGTAATTGCGGCGGATGGCAAGCACCTTCTTCTCTTATCGACAACTGGTACCAGAACGGCAAACTGCAGCGCGTGGAGTTCGGGCCTTATGTGACTGAAATCCCTTATTGTATTCTCTATGGTGATGCTTACAATCTGACCGAGTTGGTTCTGAGTCCGAATATCAAGAAGATTGCTTGGGGAGGCCTTTCGGGATGCTACGCCCTGAAACGTTTAGTATTGCCCGATGCCGTCGAGGAAATTGAAGATTACGCTTTGAGTGGCGGATGGGGAGACAAGCCGTTGGCGCTTACCGATTTGGTGATCGGTTCGAGAATTAGCAGAATCGGAGAAAACACATTTACCGGCTGTCTCAATCTGCAGAGCATTACGGTTCGCCGTCCGGATGCTATCTCCATTCCGGAGAATGCTTTCCATGCTCAGACATATATGACAGCCACGCTTTATGTGCCGAAGGGCAGCAAAGTAGCTTCTGAACAGCAAGTCCTTGTTGATGAGCTTATCCGTACGCAATTTGAAAAAGGAGAATTGGATTCTTTGCAATGGGCCCAATGGTGGGAAGAGTACTGGTTAGGACAAAATTATCCTAAAGGATATTACTCCGATACGGTCAGGATGTATGAGACGAAAGAAGTGCCCGGTTACAGCCAGACAGCCTATTGGTCGAACTTCCTGCGCATCGAGGAAGGAGAAGGAGCAGCTGTTACACGTTGGCCGTTTACAGTCGAAGCAACGGGAGGCGGTACCGTGCAGGCTTTAGGTAAGCAGGTGCGCAATACCACGATGAGCGAGTATGTCGAAGAAGGAACTGACGTGAACATCCTCTTAGTGCCGGATTACGGCTATGTGGTGGATAAGGTGCTTTTGAATGGCAAAGATGTGATTGTGATTCCGGAACTCAATATTCAGACTTTTACTATTCCGGCAATAAACGGAAAAGAAACACTCAGCGTATCGTTCAAGGCGATTGAGACAAGTCTGCTGATTCGCACTTCCGAACAGGGAGCCTTAGAGCAGACTGTCGCCTACGGAACTGCCTGCACGTTCCGGATTACGGCCGCCGACGGTTATGTGCTGCATAGCGTGGTGTTCAACGATACCGATGTGACCAGCGAAGTTCAGTCGGATGGATCTTACACCACACCTAACATTACAGGTAAGGCGATACTTTCCGTTGCTTTCGAAGCCGATCCTTCGGCGATTAGTACCACTCGTGCTTCTGCTATGCGTGTGTTGCCATACAGTCAGGGAATATCCGTACAGGGACTCACGCGCGGAGAAACGATTGCTATCTATGCGACAGACGGTTCCCTCGTTGCACAACGTCGGGTTTCGGCTGCCACCGAATATATAGCGCTTCCTGTCGGGCAGGTATATATTGTCAACGTGGAAGGTCGTTCGGTTAAAGTGATGCTTTAATTCACTTCAGCAACCACTTCTATTTCTACTAAAGCACCTTTGGGCAACGTTTTGACGGCTACAGCCGATCGGGCAGGATAGGGCTCAGTAAAGAATTCCGCATAGACGGCATTCATTCGGGCAAAATCGTTCATGTCGGCCATGAATACGGTAGTCTTCACAACGTTGCCCATTGTCAACCCGGCTTCTTTCAGAATTGCCTGAACGTTGCTGAGGGCTTGGCGTGTCTGTTCTTCGATGCCGCCTTCCACAAAGGCACCTGTTGCCGGATTGATGGGAATCTGTCCGGAGGTGTAAACGTGGTTCCCGACTTGAATGGCCTGACTGTAGGGACCGATGGCAGCGGGAGCTTTAGGGGTGCTGATTACTTTCATTTTTCTGGTTGGTTTTAGTGATGTATTTTTTGCTGCTCAGTTAAGAAAAATTTTTTCTTCAGTTAGGAAAAAATATTTCTTCAGTTATGCCGCAAAAAAGGCATTCCTGATAGCTTTTGTTTTGAGAGTCAAAAAAGATGCCGCAAAGGTACGTATCTTTTCCCGATATATCCAAATTTTTACCAGTTTATTGGAAAAAAAATCTAAATGCTTGGATTTCATTCCATCTTTTTACGCCTTGGCTAATCTTTTTTTGCCATTCTGTTTGCAGCCTATTGAAATAATTGTTATATTTGCACCGTATTTACCACTTTGAAGACATAACAGTTTATTCTACGTAACAATACAAAACTAACTAACCGATGAAAAAGGCTTTACTGACTTTAGGTGCTCTGTTGTTATCTATAGGGATAACTTTCGCACAAGAAGAAATGGCAACGTTCCGTACGTGGGCGATGACACCGCCGATGGGATGGAACTCGTGGGATTGCTACTATTCGAGCGTTACCGAAAAAGAGGTGATGCAGAATGCACGCTATCTGGTGGAGAACGATTTGGTTCGCCACGGATGGGAGTATGTGGTAATCGATATCCGCTGGTATTGCAACCATCCGTCGCTGGGTGGAGGAAACTACAACCAAAAAGGCACTCAGGATTATGTGCTCGACCAGTCCGGACGATATCTGCCTTCGCCCACGCGTTTCCCATCGTGTATGCAGGACGGACAGAATATTGGCTTTAAGGCTTTGGCCGACAGTATCCACAAGATGGGATTGAAGTTCGGCATTCACATCATGCGAGGAGTGCCGAAGTCGGTGGTAGGAAGCAGCTATACCCTGAAAGGCAGCGAATCGACTCCGTGGAGTCAGGTTTATAACGGGACGACATCCCCTTGCACATGGCTAAAGGATAATTTGCTGGTGCAAAATAACGAGGCCGGTCAGCTGTATTATAACAGCATCATGGACCTCTATGCCGAGTGGGGCGTGGATTTCCTGAAGATCGACGACCTGAGCCGTCCGTTCTATACCGACGAGATCCACATGATACGCAAAGCCATCGACCAGACAGGACGTCCCATCGTGCTTTCGCTTTCGCCAGGCAAAACACAGTATCAATATGCGCAGGAATGTCTCGACAATGCCAATATGTGGCGCATGATGGACGATCTGTGGGACAACTGGAGTGCGGTGGATGCCGTGTTTAATGAGGCCCACGAGTGGAGCCAGTATGCCCGACTGGGTAACTACGCCGATTGCGATATGCTCCCGCTCGGACAGATTGCGATGACGATTGCTGATGCCGGTTATACCAATGCCGATAAAGGACGTTGGACGAACCTTTCGCAGAACGAACAGCTGACCATGATGTCATTGTGGGGCATCTGCCATTCACCTTTGTTCTTTGGCGGAGAAATGACCAAGAATGATGCCTTCACACTTTCGCTGCTCAACAACGAGGAGTATCACCGGATGCATAAGTACGGACAGAATGCCCGTCAGATTCTGAACGATGAAGACAACGGACGGGTGATCTGGACGAGCGAAGACCCGGAAACCGGGAACCGATACCTGGCTTGCTTCCAGCGTGACAACAACCGCTGGGTGGTAGGCAGTAAGGCGCTCTATAAATCGGAGGTGGTGGCTTATACCACCGACGGACATGCGGTGGATGTTGACATCGAGTGGCCGGCTGGCAGCAAGACGCTGGTGCTGGTGGTCGATGACGGAGGCGATAACTACAACTACGATCACGGCGACTGGATCAATCCGACGCTGGTGCTGCGCGACGGAACAGAGGTGCCACTGACGGGTACTTACAAGACGCGCGCCTATACGGCTTCTTATTTTAACCGTGTTTATGAAAACAAGAACGTTGATAACGGCGGAAGCATGAAGGTGATGGGAGTTACCTACGATCGTGGTTTCTCAACCGATGCCAATGCAGCCATCTTCTTCCAGATCCCGAACGATATGGATGTGGTGCGCTTTAAGGCGATGGGTGCTGCCGACGACTCCGGCATCGGACAGAACGGTTCAACAACGAGTCTGCGTTTCATGGTATTCAACCAGAATCCGCTTAGCGGTGAACAGGATGACTATGCCGCTAAGTCAGGCCTCATCAGCCGTTCGGGCGTGAAGAGTATGCAGCTGTCGTGCGACGTTACCAATGCCGAGCAACTGAAGATTGTGGTGAGCAACTATGGCGACGGATTCGCCTATGACCGGGCCGACCTCATCAATCCGGTGCTCATCGATGCTGACGGAAACGAAATCTTGCTCACTACGCTGAAACAGACTTCCTACACGTCAGAATGGGGAACGTTGCACGTGAACAAGAATGTTGAGAACGGTACGTTGCGTGTGGACGGACAGTCGTATGATACGGGTCTTGGCATGAATGCCCAGTGTACGCTGATTTACGACCTGCCTGAAGGCCATAACTACCGGACTTTCCGCGCCCTTTGCGGTTACGATTCCAGCTGTGACACCGATAACACTTCGTCATCCGGCACCACGATGGAGTTCCTCTTCTATGTAACTGCTAAGAGCGGATACGACTTTGATCTTACCCAATTGGGCTATGCTGCAGGCGAAACGGTACCGGTTTACGATATCTGGGCAAAGCAAAGCGTAGGTAGTGCAGTCGGCACGTTGAATGTGGAGGTTCCGAGTCACGGCGTGAAGCTCTACCGCTTAGGCGATAAAGAGCCGGTTTCCCTTTCCGTTGTTTCGGATCTGAAATCGGGCAATCGGAGTAAGACTACTGCGGTTTACGATTTGCAGGGACGTCCGTCGGTATCGGCCAAGGGCTTGCAGATACGTAACGGTCGCGTGATTATGGAAAAATAATCTTATCTTTTTTCCAGACAAAAAACTCGGGGCAAATAGCTTGCTCCGAGTTTTTTATAAATTCTAAAAGGTGTCAGGAATCTCCAATTGCGTTGGAGGATGGGATGATCAGCCTTCCAATAACATTTGAATCTGTTCTGCTTCACCGGCCAGAATCAGGGTATCTCCTTCGGCCAGAAGCGTTGAAGCATCCGGATTCATCAGAGTCAACCCTTGATGTTCGATGCCCAATACAGCGCATTGTGCCTTTTCGCGAATGTGCGATTCAGCCAGCGTCTTTCCGCAGAATTCCATATCGGCAGTAACCAACAGCTGCTGCAAAGAAACGGCGGTCCGACGGGAATCGAGACCTTTTTCTGCAATCAGCTCTTCACCGCGTTTTTCGGCAGTTTGCAGTTGTGCCTGGAACTGAATAATCTGTTCATCGCTACCGGCAACTACAATCCGGTCGTGCGGATACAGACGTTCGCTGCCTCCGGGAATATTGACATTCAGTCCGCCGCGAATAATGCGGACCACATTCACGCCGCACGTGCGACGCAAATCCAGGTCAACCAGTTTGCGTCCGCAATAGATCGACTCGGGAGAAATCTCGAAATCTGCCAAATGCAGGTCGTAGTTCAGCAATTCCTGTTCCAGTTCCTTCTTCACGGCACGGTTACGATCCTGTTCCACTTCACGGGCGGACAGGTTCGACATGAAGTTCTCCTCGATGAACGAAGACTGCAAATGAATCTTCTTCGAGAAAAGCATCAGCATGACCACACTCAAGGCAATGGCTACCAATACGCCCGATGTCAGCGTGAAGTAGTGAGAAATACAGAAAATAATGAACATCAGGCCGAGCAACAGACGTGCCACGAAAAGTGCAATGAGAGAAACTCTCTGATAGATGCCAGTCAGCCAAAGCGTGTGTGTCTCTTTCGAGTGCAGATGCTTGGTCACCATCTTATAGATAAACGGAGAAAGGGTCACCAGAATAACCATGAGTCCGACCGATTTGCCGACCCAATCCCAATCGACCGGCAACCAGGTGTTCACCAAGTTGACAATCAGATCCGACAGGAACTGCATGTACAAGCCGGTAATGAACATACATACGATAAAATAGATTGCCACATTCAGTCCGATCTTCTTCAGCAATTCGCGCATGATGCTTTGCTGTCGGATGGTATTCTTGCCGGTTGCCAGTTTGTCGAGCACCACCTGAACCTTCGATGGCATGTGGGCATTCACCCACTCGTAGGCCGGAGCTGCCAGACGCAAAGTATAAGGCGTCAGGAAGGTGGTGATGACCGAAACGGCAACTACCACCGGATAAAGGAACTTTTCCGTTACGCCGATGCTTTCGCCAAACTGGGCAATGATGAAGGCAAATTCTCCCACTTGGGTCAGGGCAAACGCCGATTGCATCGCAATTTTCAAAGGTTGTCCGGAGAGCACGATGCCCAACGATGCGAAAACAATCTGTCCGCCAATGACCGTCAGCGTCACAATCGAGATCGGCAGCCAATAAGCTGCCAGAATAGCAGGATCGATCATCATACCCACAGACACAAAGAAGATGGCACCAAACAGATTCTTCACCGGACTTACCAAGTGTTCAATGCGTTCTGCTTCAACCGTTTCTGCCAGGATGGAACCCATCACAAAGGCGCCCAATGCTTCACTGAATCCGGCACCTTGTGCCAACAGCACCATACCCAAGCACAAGCCGAGTGCCACAATAGTCATCGTTTCATCGTTCAAGTATTGCCGGAATTTCTTCAGGAAGGTCGGAATAATCATAATTCCAGCCACAAACCAAAACAGCAGATAAGCCGCCAGTTTTGCCACCTGTCCGAGCATCTCCTGTCCGTCGAACTGCTGTTTGACAGCAATCGAAGCCAACAACACCATCAGCACGACAGCGAACAGGTCTTCCACCACCAGAATGCCGAAGCAGATGCCGGCGAACTTCTGCTGTCGCAATCCCAGATCGTCCAATGCCTTGAAAACAATCGTGGTACTCGACATACAGAGCATACCGCCCAGGAAGAGCGAGTTCATCTCTGTCCATCCCATCAAACGTCCCAGGAGGAAGCCGGAAGTCATCATGCCAATCACAATCGTAATACAGCCGATGAATGCCGTCGATCCCATTTGCAGGAGTTTCTTGAACGAAAACTCCAAACCCAAAGAGAACAGCAGGAAGATCACACCCACCTGTCCCCAGGTTTCTGCACTTTCCACATTCACCCACGAAGAACCGGCGACATACGGACCGGCGAGCAGTCCAGCGACAATATACCCGAGTACTACCGGCTGCTTCAGTTTCTTGAACAGCAAACTGATTACGCCGGCTACTATCATGATTATACCCAGATCATGTATCATATATCAAGAGATTTTATGTCGGAAGTTTATCAATAGAGTTTCTTCGGATGTTTCACCTTTTCGGGCAGAAGGGCGAATTCGAGCACGTCCTTTACGTCGCGTACATAGTGGAAGGTCAGTCCTGTGCAATACTCCGGTTTGATGTCTTCCACATCTTTCTTATTGTCGATACAGAGCACAAGGTCGGTGATACCTGCGCGTTTGGCCGCCAGGATCTTCTCTTTCACGCCGCCGATAGGAATGACGCGCCCGCGGAGGGTAATCTCTCCGGTCATGGCGATGTTGGCACGCACTTTTCGCTGGGTGAACGACGATGCTAAAGACGTTACCATCGTAATGCCGGCAGAAGGTCCGTCCTTGGGGATGGCACCTTCCGGACAGTGGATGTGAACGGTGTAGTTGTTGAACACCTCTTCCGGAATCTCCAGATAGTCGGCGTTTGAGCGAATCCATTGCAGCGCCAGCGTTGCACTCTCTTTCATCACATCGCCCAGATTGCCGGTCAGCGTCAGCTTCTCGCCCTTGCTCTTGCTGAGCGACGACTCTACCATCAGAATCGTGCCGCCCACAGAGGTCCAGGCCAGACCGGTCACTACGCCGGCATAGTCGTTGCCCTCGTATTTGTCCGGATCATAGTCGGGCATACCCAAGTATTCTTTCAGGTCCTCGATGCGCAGACGTGCCGGAACTTCTTCACCATTGGCTTCGTGCCAGGCAATCTTGCGCATGATCTTTGCCAGACGCTTGTCGAGAAGACGCACACCGCTTTCCCGGGTATAGCGGTCGATGATTGCCTCCATCACGTTTCTCGGAATCGAGAACTTCACATTCTTCAAACCGTGTTCCTCTTTCTGTTTGGGCAACAGGTGGCGTTCGCCGATTTCGACTTTTTCCTCCATGATGTAGCCGGAAAGGTCGATGATTTCCATACGGTCGCGCAATGGAGCGGCGATGGGAGCCAAATCGTTGGCAGTGGCAATAAACAGCACCTTCGAAAGGTCGTAATCCACGTCTAAGAAGTTATCGTGGAAGTTGGCGTTCTGTTCCGGATCGAGCACTTCGAGCAGCGCCGAGGACGGATCGCCGCGGAAATCGCCAGAAATCTTATCGATCTCATCGAGCACGAACACGGGATTGTCGGAACCCGCCTTCAACAGACCTGAGATGATACGTCCGGGCATAGCGCCGATGTAGGTGCGACGGTGTCCACGAATTTCGGCTTCATCGTGCAAACCGCCCAACGAGATACGTACATAGCTGCGCTTCAAGGCTTCGGCGATGCTCTTGCCCAACGAGGTCTTACCCACCCCGGGAGGGCCGTACAGACAGAGGATCGGCGACTTCATATCGCCACGCATCTTCAATACTGCCAGATGTTCCAGAATGCGCTCCTTCACCTTGTCGAGACCATAGTGATCGTGGTCGAGCACCCGTTTGGCGCGCTTCAAGTCGAGCGAATCGTTGGTCAGGTGCCCCCAAGGCAGATCGACAAACGTCTGTAAGTAGTTATACTGCACGCTGTAGTCCGGGCTCTGGTCGTTCATGCGCTGCAATTTTGTCAGTTCCTTCTGGAACGTATCGGCTACCTTGGCGCTCCAGGTCTTCTCTTTGGCTTTCGACTGCAGCTTGTCCACATCGTCCTGCTGGGTTTCTCCCAAAGCCTCCTGAATGGTGTGAATCTGGTTGTGCAGATAGGCCTGACGCTGCTGTTCGTTGATGTTTGCTTGCGTGCGCTCGTGCAGATTGCTCTTGATCTGTGCGAACTGCAGTTCCTGATTGATAACTGCCGAGAGACGTACAGCGCGGTCGTACATATCCACACACTCCAACAACTCCTGACGTCGGGACACTTTCATCGGGAAACTGCCGCACAGGAAGTTGATAAGGAAAGCGCTATCGGAGAAATTGCTGATGGCAAAATTGATTTCGGCTGGCAGGTTGTTGTCAATGAGTTTCGAGAAGGATTTCAGATCCTCCTTGATGTTACTCATCAAAGCACGCAGGTGCTGGTCGCCTTCTACGATTTTCTTTTCTTCCACCACATGCACTTCGCCCGTCAGATAAGGTTCGGTCTGTACCAACCGGTCCAAGCGGATCAGCACACGACCCTGAAGGAACACATTCAGCGTTCCATCGGGCATCTCCAGACTTTTCATCACCTCTGCCAGACATCCCATCCGATACAGATCCTTCTGTCCGGGATCTTCCACTCTGGCATCCTTTTGTGCAATCAGTCCTATGTAAGTTTTGTTTTGTTCTGCTTCTTTGGCAACGCGGATTGATCGCTCACGACCCAGCACAATCGGCATGGTCATGTTCGGGAACAACACCAGGTCGCGCGAAGCGATGATGGGCAGTTCGTCGGCGTTGAACTTGTCTTTGTCCAGAATGAGTTCAGGCATTCCATCGGGGAAAAGCGGCAATACTGCCGATCCTTCCAGACGATGATCGCTGAAACTTTCAAAATCCAGTGTTATCTTACTCATAAAATGTTTTGAAATTACAAAGTTTTCTTCGGATAAAGGGCTTCCCACCACGTCGGATCATCCTTCAGGCAACGGGCAAACCATGCCATCGTGGCGTTGTGCCACAAAATGCGACGCGAAGGCTTGCGGATGCCGTGATTCTCATCCTTGATGCTTACCATCGCTACGTCTTTGCCCAACAGCTTCAGGGCAGTGAACATCTGCACACTGTTGTTGTAGGGCACATTAGTATCCTGATCGCCGTGCAGGAAAAGCATCGAAGACGTCACTTTATCCACATGATAGATTGGCGAATTATCTACATATAACGAGGTTTCGCTCCACGGATAGGAATTGGCCATCGAGACTTCACTGTAGTTATAGCCCCAGTATCCATAGCCCCAGTAGGTCGTGTGGTCGCTAATGCCAGCATGCGATACGGCGCAACGGAAAATATCGGTCACCGTTTGCAGATACTGCGTCATAAATCCACCGTAGGAAGCACCGATGCAACCCAGTTTCGAAGCATCCACATAATCGTGTTCCTTGCAGAAGGTCTGCGTGGCTTCGATGATATCGCGGGCAGGATCCACGCCAGCGGTATTCACGTGCCTTGCTGACCACTTCTGACCAAAGCCAGTGGCTCCGCTCGGATTCACCACCAGACAAACATAACCGTTGGCAGCCCAGATGGTCCACGGATAGGTGTATTCGAAGTTGCGCGAGGTGGGTGAACAACCGCCGTAGTAATAGACAATCATCGGATACTTCTTTGTTGCATCGAAATCGGTGGGCAGATAGTAGCGGCAATGCACGTCATCGCCGATGCTGTTCTTGCAGACCCAAGCTTCACACGATGCCACTTCGACACCCTCATAGATGTCGGCGTTCAGGTTCTCCAGCTGTACGGGAGCCTTGGCTTTTTTACCACCCACTTCCATGCTGTACAGACGCCAACTGTGATCGTGACTCTCACCACTGAACACCATTACGTTGCTCTTGGCCGAAAGGCTGAACGATGCCATTACTTCCTCCGGCTGGGCAAGCATACGGATGCTGCCTGTCTTGGGGTTCAGAGTGTAGAGACTTACGGAATCGCAGTTCTCGGCAGTGAAATAGATCTGTCCGTCAACATGGCTCCATTCGATATCGGTCACCATGGGATCGAAGTCACGGGTCATAGGCCGTACTTCTTTGCTTTCGGTATCGATAATGTACAGCTGATTATCGATCATTGAAGGAGTTAGGTCTGGTCCGCACACATTGCCGACACCGCCCAAGCATTCGGGCGAACCCAGAACGGCCACTTGCTTGGCATCGGGCGAGAAGGTCAGTCCGCCACCGATGAATCCGTCGCGGTTCACCAAAGTGTCGAGTTGCAGCGTCTGCAAATCGAGCACGAACACGCTCATCAAAGACGTCGGACGTGCCGTCAACCGGCTTTCGCTCTTCTGAAGCAGCAGTTTCTGTCCGTCGGTGCTGATGTCGGCACACCACAAGTTGTTATAACCAAATGTAATCTGCTGTGTCAAGCCGGTCTTCAGGTCATAGACAGCCAGATAACTTCGGTCACGCCAACCCGGCTGTCGATCGTCGGGATGCACGAACTCGTAGGCATCGGGGTTCAGCTCCTTCGGACCTTCCTGCCGTATGGTAAGCAGGAGCCGATCTTCCGTCGGGAACATCTCGTGACCCTGTGCATCCGGCAACCCTTCTGCCCAAACCTCTTCGCTCATATTGGTCGGGTCGATAACCACCAGATCCAGACGTCCACTCTGGCGACGATACTGGTAGAACTTGTTGGTTTTCGGTAACCAATGGCTGTATTGGCCGATTTTGGTTTTCCGGCCGGTGCTGCGTTCCATCAGGAAGTAGTTCCAGTCGCCGCCGTCGTTGGTGCGCTGAAAGGTGCAGCCCAAGATCCATTTGCCGTCAGCCGACACTTCCAGACCGCTGTAGCTGCGGGCCTTCACCTGCTGTTCGATGGTGCAGGCGGTGTTGCCGCCTTTGGCAGGATCCGTCAGTTTTAAAGCCGTAGCAGCCACACGGGCGGTGCTGTCGGCTTCAAACGAAACTTTCAGGCTGTCGTTTCCCTGTGCCAGATATTTCACCACAAACGTATGGGCACCCGGCTGCAGTGTCAGGTCTCCGGCGCTGATTTTATCTCCGTCCTTATAGAGTTCGTATTGTTGGGGGGCTTTCTCTAAGTTCAGTTTTCCTTTGAAGTAGTTCGGGGTTTCTACATCGAAACCCAGCAAATTGAGTGTGCCGGAATCGCCCGGAAGTGCGATGCCGCTCCATGTCTCGCCCTTTTTCACCAGTTTCAGATCGATGTTTGTCGTTAAGAGCGTTTTATTCTCGTATGGCTTAGCATTGACATCGGTACTGTCAATCATCACAGGCTGTCGCAAACTGTAGCCGCCCGCATATCGGAAATCGTTCACTTCGAGGTTTTCAGCCTCCATATTCGCGGCCAGAACCAAGGCCGTCAGTAAAAAATATTTTCGCATATTGAAAAAGTTTCAATTGTCAGTTTGTGTGTCCTTAGCTATTCTTTCACAACCCGCATTGCCGTGCTGAAAGTCAGAACGGCGGTACCGAATTGGGCTTGCAGTTTGGCAAGCAATCGGTTGCCGGTTTCTTCGCGCCATTTTTTCAATGCAGCGGCTTCGCCTTCACAATCAGCCATAATGGCATATCCGTACAATCCTTCGCCGACATCACCTAAAAGACGTACTAACCGGACGTTATTCAGGTAGGCGCCATTGCCAACAGCCGGGAAGTACTCGTCCTTGACAAAACACAGGAATGCCTGAAGTTGCGATTCCTCGACGTGAAATGTGGTATTATAGATTATCATAATATATAATAATGTGGACTGGATATCAGCACTCCAAAGTGCGTGATCCGTCCTCGTTCACAGTAATCCGGACATTCACCACGTCGCCCGGCAGAAGTTCCTCCACGTTCTCCGGCCATTCGATGAAGCAAAGGGCACCGGAATCCATGTAGTCTTCAAAGCCGAAGTCGAGAGCTTCTTCCAGTTGTTTGATGCGATAACAGTCGAAGTGGTAGATCAGTTCTGCGGTTGCCGAACGGTATTCGTTCACGATGGCAAAAGTGGGGGAGTTTACTTCATCCTCAACGCCCAGCACATCGCAGATTGCTTTGATGAATGTGGTTTTGCCTGCACCCATTTCACCTCGGAAGGCAAATACCGTATTATCGCCCATGTTTGCAATAAATTCCTTGGCTGCTTCCAGCAGCGCTTCTGTATTTTTTATTTCAATCTTCATAATCATTAAACCCATTTAACCCATTAACCCCATCAGCCCCATAAATAATCACATTCTCTCAATAGTTCCTCGGTCCGAAGATAGCTGTGCCAACTCGCACCATATTACTTCCTTCCTCAATTGCCACCGGATAATCTTCGCTCATGCCGAAAGAGAGAACGGAAAATTGTTCACTTGTGATTTTTTGTGCTTTGAGAGGACCTTCCAGCAGATCTTTCTGACATTGTACAATGGTACGAAATTCCCTGCGCCATTGGTCGGAATCATCTACAAACGAGGCCATACCCATCAGACCGCGCAGACGAACATGTGGCCAGCGTTTGGCTACCTCATTAGCCGACAGAAGTTCGACTAATTCAGTAGGGGTGAAGCCGCTTTTGGTTTCTTCTTGCGCTACATGCAGTTGAAGTAGTACATCGATGGTGTCTGTACCCAAACGCTCTTTACGCTCGGCGCTGAACCGAACCGCTTGTCGATCCACTTCATCCAACAGTTTCTCGGTGTCGATGCTGTGGATCAGGCTCACGAATGGAGCGATGTACTTTACCTTGTTGCTCTGCAGGTGACCGATAAAGTGCCACTCGATGTCGGCGGGCAGCGCCTCCACTTTCTGCCGAAGTTCATTCTCCCGACTCTCGCCGAAAATGCGTTGCCCCGCCTGATAGGCTTCGGCAATCATTTCGGCAGGGTGAAACTTCGACACTGCCACCAGGCATACTCCTGCCGGCAATGTGGCTTTTATCTTGGCCAGATTCTCCGTAATCATACTTTTATTCAGCGGGCTTAGTCTCTTTGGCTACTACGCCAAATACGTCGAGAATGGCAGTTTCGCTGATGGTGTTGATTTCCCAATCGCTCATTGTGCCCTTCATTCCGTCTTCCAGATTCTTGACAGCGTGCTGGAAGTTTTTGGCCTGTACCAGCATGGCTGAGGCTGATTTCTTCTCAACGCCGCTTTTTTCGTCCAAGGTGATAAACATCACTTTGGCGCGGTACCAACGGTCGCCTTCCGGATCGGCGAAGAGTTCGGATACGCGTTCTTTCTTGACGGCTGTAACCTCAAATTCGCCACTAATATAGGGTGTCATTTCCTCGATGATGCGATTTTCTGCTTCTGTGAAGCTCATCGCATCCACCAGGTATGTTTCTGTAACTTTTTTGATAGTTCCTGCTTCGAGTGTCTTTTCAAATTTCACTTTACACTCATACCAATTGTTCATTGCCATAATAATCTTTTTGTTTAGTTAGTCCTTCTGTTTGTTATCCTTAATTGTGTCGTTAACCTCATGAATGTAGTTGAGCACTTCCTCGCGTCCTGTTCCTTTTTCCGCACTTGTGGCAAACATCGGAGGCAACTCTTCCCAATCTTCCAAAAGTCGGGTCTTGTAGGCTTCGAATCGGAGCTGCCACTGGCGGTTGGAAAGTTTGTCGAGTTTGGTAAACACGATGGTGAACGGAATGCCGTTCTCGCCCAGTAGTGTCATGAATTCGAGGTCGATTTTTTGTGGCTCATGCCGACAGTCAATCAGTAGCATCAGGCAGGTGAGCTGTGGGCGATGCAGAATGTAGCCATAGATCAGTTGCTGTAGTTTTTCCTTTCCGCTTTTGCCTAATTCAGCATATCCATAGCCTGGCAAATCGACAATATACCAACTGTCATCGATCAAGAAGTGATTGATAAGAAGCGTTTTGCCGGGTTTGGCCGATGTCTTCGCCAAACCTTTCTGCTGAGTGAGCATATTGATGAGCGAAGATTTGCCTACGTTGCTTCGTCCGATGAAAGCATATTCGGGCAAATCGGTTTCCGGACATTTTCGCCAATCGGCATTACTTATGATGAATTGCGCTCTCATTTATTTCGGATATTGCATAGTGACACAATGCAACGAGCCGTGCTGACGGATCAGCACCCGGCAATCGATGCCAACAATCTCTCTGTCGGGAAATGCTTTCTGGAGCTGTCCCTTTGCCTGTTCGTCGGTTTGAGGTTGCCCATAGGTCGGTATCAGTACTGCGCCGTTGACGATGAGGAAATTAGCGTAAGTGGCGGGCAGACGTTGTGCTGCTTCTTCCTCCACAGCATCATCAAAATCTCCTTCATAGATGGAGTGGGGCATAGGGAGTGGAATCAGGCGATATGGTTTGCCTTCGATGGTTCGCAACACTTTCAGTTCCTGTTCCATACTGTGAAGTGCCTCATAATGTTCATCTGCAGAATCGAGACATTGCACATACGCGATGGTATCGTTTGGACAAAGTCGTGCCAAGGTGTCTATATGTCCGTCCGTATCGTCGCCGGCCAGATAACCATGATCAAGCCACAACACCCGATTGGCATGCAAAAGGCGCTTCAGATCTGCCTCAGCTTCCAGCTTGTGGGTGTAGTAGTTGCGGTTAGGAGCCAGCAGACAACTTGTTGTGGTGAGCAAGGTGCCACATCCGTCACTTTCGATGCTGCCTCCTTCGAGCACCATCCTTTGAGCGTTCACGTATTTCACCGTTTTCCCCTCGAACAGCTTTTGAAGTTCGTCGAAAGTCTTGCTGTTGATCTGATTGTCAAGATCGGCGGCGAACTTCAGCCCCCAGCCGTTGAAGCAGAAATCCATCAACTCCTTCAGCGTAGTTTCTTCGTTCTCTGATCCGGTGCAGGAGATGAAAGCATGATCGCGTGCCCAGGTGTCATTGGTTTCGGCCTCCACCACGTGCACACGCTCCATGTTAATGCCTTCCGTATCGGACAGTAGCCGGAGTGTCTGCTGTGGGTCGGGAGTGACCACTACCAGATCTTCCCGTTGGCTCACTTCACGGGCTATGTCCTGATAGCATCTGACGGCTGCTGGCAAATAGGGGTGCCAGTCGGTTTGCTTATGTGGCCAGGCAATTTGTACAAAGGCCTGCGGTTCCCATTCGGCAGGTAATCTCATCACTTCACAGTTACGTTCTTTTGTGTGATACCCTCGATAGCAGACTCAATAATCTCCTTGTTAGTTTCTGATTTGATATCGAGGTTTTCGAGAGTAAAGTTCGAGAGTTTATAGACCTCTGGCTGAGCCGTCACGCTGAAGAAAGCCCGGCAGCTTACATTGCAATTCCGCATCGTAATGTGGTCGCTGTACGACATTGGTGCATCCTGCCGTCCTTTCAAATCAAAGAATTGCTTCCAAGGGGCGATGTGCAGGAAGTTACGTACTGAGCCCGTGATATTCTCAACGGTGATATATTCGTAGCGCTGGGGCGTATCTGGACGCATTTTCAGCCACAAAAGGTTGTAGGCTGGATTGGTGATGTCGATGTTGCGTAGGATGATGTTCCAACTGTGGACCGATTCGCTGCCGACCGTCAGACAACCGTGAGCTTCACCATACACACAGTCGGTAATCAGGATGTTATAGTTGGCTCCGTTGCCTTTGCTTTCCGATGGAATCTCTACGCCTGGATACTCTTTCTCAAAGGCATCAGCATAAGGCCCTTTACCGCCCTTGATGGCAACGGCGTCATCGTTCACCGACATATAGCAGCCCTTCACCAGAATATCGTGGGTCACGTCAAGGTCGATGGCATCGGTCGATGGACCTTTCGAATCGTCCGGGTGAAGCAGACTGTAGATGTGGAGGTTCAAGAGTTTGACATGATCGGAATTGTAGATGTGGGTAGTCCAGAATGGTGAATTCTGAAAGCTGACACCTTCTAACTGTACGTTCTTGCAATTCGAAATCCACACCAGACGCGGACGCTGTTCGTCCTTGTTCGTGCACTTGCGGTTCCACTTGCGGCGCAACCAGAACTGCTGGTGGTAGCGCAATCCGTTGCCGTCGATGGTGCCCTTGCCGGAAATGGTGAAGCCGTCCAAACCGATAGCGTTGATGAGGCCTTCAAAATAGAGGCAGGTTTCACCTTCCATGCGGGTTTCCGCCAGTTTGTAGTCACCGATAAAATCGCTTCCCATCAGCACGGCGCCTTCATCCAAATACAGATGAGTGCCCTGCTTGAAATACAGACCTCCGGTCATGAATACACCCGATGGTACCACGATAACGCCTCCTCCGTTGGCAGCAGCTTGATCGATGAGTGCCTGAATCTCCTGTGTGTGGATACGACCGTCGGCGTTGATGTGATAGTCGGTAAGCTTGTACTTTTTGCCGAGGCTATCCACATTTACGGGATTGGTCTGATAGAACCAACTGTCGATGACCTCACCATTCGGCCATGTTTCCACTACGGCCTTCTGTTTCTTGGCCGATACTACAGTAGTGCCCAAAAGGAGTGTGAGGGCAAGGACGATAAACTTCTTCATAAATCGTAGGTTTTATTGAGGGAAGTAATTTGTTTACTTGTCGTTTTTCTTTTCTTTCCTGTTCTCGTGCTCCATCACAAACATCGTGTATAGTTCGAGCACGACGGCAATCATGAAAGCTACTAACCAATAGTTGCCTTCGCGGAACATCAGGCCGGCGCCTACCACAAAAGCTACGCCCACCAGATGGCGGATTCGCATGATGCGTCGTAGGCGAGTATTGTTGCCGTCGTATCGTTCACGAAAACGCGCCACCGCAATTCCTGCGGCTCCGACAGAGGCAATATAGGCTGCAATTTCCGGATAATGGAAAGCGATGACTATAGCTACAAGCAGTAGTACATAGGCTACTCTTTCTACATATTTCATAACGATGCAAATTATTCGTCAATCAGAAAAACGTCTTCGTCGGGAGCTTTCATCAGAAGTTTTTCGCGGGCAAAATGTTCCATTTCGTCACTTTGTCCGCTCACTTCCTCAATAGATCGTTCAAAGTGTGAGATAGAGTCTTTGAACGAAACAATTTCCTGCTGCATGCGGTTTTTTTCGCGTTCGAGCTTCAGAATTGAAACCAGTGAATGCTCGCTCAAAAAGGCCAACCAGATGCCGGCAGCCACCACTAACGACGAGAACATGTGTCGCCGAATGTATTGCGTGATTGTGAGAAACCGCTCTTTTAGTCGCATAGTTTTTCTAATTATTCGGGCGCAAAATTACAAATTATTTATGACATTTCCCAATTTTTGTTGAGTTTTTTCAGGCTTTCATTGAATTTTATAGGAAAGGCTGCTGATATATTGCAAAAAATGTATTACATTTGCAGCATGGAAACGAACGACATGACTCCCCTTTTGCGTGAAATGCTCGACGAGATGCGAAGTGCGCTGACCTCCGAGGACATTAAAGCCGGTGTTCCCGATTCGGATCGGAATAGAGGAGATGTGTCGCCTTTATATATTCATTGGGAAGAACTGAAGCGTCGGGTCGAATTGCAGGAGAACCGTATCCGCGAACTTGACAATGATATTCAGCAGATGTCTGTTTGGGGCGATTATCCGATGGAACGTATTGACCGGTTGGCTCAGCAAGGTCTCTCGTTGCGTTTTTGGAAAGCGTCGGAGTTCGATTTTAATCAGCATCGGCGTGAGTGGGAGGATGCCTATCAGGCGGTGATTGTTTCGTTTCAAGACGATTTCTATTATTTTGTCACCACTACACCTTTGCAGGCGGCCATTGTTTTGGGTGGAGCAGAAGAAGTGCCAATCTGTCCGAGTCCGGTTTCAACGCTGATTACCTTGCAAACGCAAGCCAAAGACTCGCTCCGAAACACGCAAGTTGAGATTGGCGATTTCGCTCTTCAGCATTACCGGGCTGTCGAAGCGTCGTTGGGTCTGCACGATACGTTGGTGCTTCCCACCAAAAGAAAGCGGTTCCTGACTCGGTTCACCAATTTCTTGTATAAGTTGAGTTTTTTTCATCGTCGCAAAAACAAATAATATATTTTATGGTCAAACACATTATTTTATGGAAGCTTCGCGAAGATTTGAGCGAAGAAGAGAAAGTTTCCGTTAGAGCAGGAATTAAAGCTGGGTTGGAAGGATTGAAAGGACAGGTGCCTGGATTGGTTGACATTCATGTGGTCGCCACCGGACGTTTGGAATCGTCAAATGCCGATGTGATGTTAGACAGTACCTTTGAGACTCCGGAGGCATTGAAGGGCTATTCCGTTCATCCGGCTCATGTGACTGTGGCAAACACCAAGGTACGTCCATATACATGCCAGCGCACATGTCTTGACTTTGAATGCTGAGGGGGTCAAAGTCAAGTTATTAGTTAATAGTTATTAGTTATTGACCCTTAGCTGCCTGGTAATTTGTAATTCGTAATTTGTAATTAGTTAAATATTCATTCTATGCAAAAGTCAATTTTTGTGCGTCCAGGCTTCTGGATCTCGCTTTTTGCTGTTATTGTGATTGTAACCTGCATGAATGCTTCATGCACGGTGGTCGATTCCGGAGAAATCGGTATCAAATTCCATAAGTGGTCGTCCAACGAGCAGGATTATGGTGGAGTAGAGGGAACCTGCAAAGGTTGGGTATTCTACAATCCCATCACTTCAAGTGTTTTCACCTATCCGACTTACATCCAGCGCAAGAACTACGAAGCCTTCAATGTGAATGCCAAGGATGCGTCTGTATTCAGCATGGATCCTACCATCGCCTATCGCATCAATCCGGAAAAGGCGTGTGATATTTTCACCAAGTACCGCAAAGGCATTCAGGACCTTGAGAACGGCTATATCCGAACTTGCATCTACGAGGCTTATCGCACTTGCGCCAACCAATATACATCCGACAGCCTGATGTCCAATCGTGCCAACTTCGAAAGCGATGTGCGTCGTCGTTTGGAAAGTTCGCTGATGTCTGAAGGTTTCATTGTCGAGGAGTTCACCTCACAGATAACTCCTCCTGCATCGTTGGCTCAGATGATCAACGAAAAGAATGCGGCTGTTCAGTCGGCATTGAAAGCCGAAAACAAGGTTAAGGAAGCCGAAGCAGAAGCGAAGATTAAGATTGCCGAAGCCAAAGGCAATGCTGAAGCCATGCAGATCAAGGCGGATGCCGAAGCCTACTATAATCGAACTATCGCTGCTTCGTTGAGTCCGCTGATTGTTCAGGAGGACTGGATTGAGAAGTGGGATGGTACCGTTCCTCAGGTGGTGGGCGGACAGAACATGATGTTCGATATGTCGAAGTTCTCTGGTAAGTAAATTATCTTACTTGATAGTTGTCCCTTCGATACGAACGGCGTAGGGCCATTGTTCATCGTCTGCCACGGTACCATTCCAGGAATGGGTCCAGTATGTGGTAGGAGCACCCATTACGACCAACCAGATATTCGTGCATCGGGCAGGAACCGTAAGTGTGGCGGAGCCTTCTTGGCTGCTTTGCATCTCGCCGTAAGTATAGGTGCCGTCGGAACTGTAGGCCACCAATCCATAGCGCCAGCCGGCATCGGCAGAACGAATGGCACGGAATCCAGGTGCGCCTGCCAATCCTTTGAAGTGGACGGTGATATTGGTGCCGACCGCAGGAACAGTCAACGGATTCGCATTATAGCCGTAGTTCTGCACGCAATAGGCGGAATCGACCATATACCAGTCGGAAGTGTTTTCTCCGAGATATTCCTTTTGGGCTGCTGTCAGAGTTTTCAGACGCTGCTTCTCCTGATTGAAATACTTGCTGCTGTACTTCTTCCAGCACTCGATGTCCATACAAGCCATGTGGGCATAGCCCAACCACATCTCATCGGCAAAAGTCTGCTCATTGAAGCCAAACAGGCGCATGTAGGCCTGCACAGGATCCTCCGGACGGATACTTTCGCGCCACACACGTCCGATGGTGGTTTGTCCGTGCTGCTGGCACCACCAGTCCTGATAGTAGCAGTTGTTATAGCGGGCGTCTTCATGCAGAATGTTCATGTGGTGCATGTTCATATTGTTGCCCCAGTTGGAAGTGAATTGCTGCGTAGGGTGCAGTTTGTGCGCCATCCAGTTGGCACAGTCTTCCCACCATTCGTTGCCGTTCGAGTTTTCGCCAAGCACATAGTTCAATCCGTGTGAGTCGCCCAAATCGGCACTTACAAGATATTGGAAGGTGTGTCCGATCTCGTGCGAACGGGTGACCATATCGGAAGCCGCCCAGGGGTTCCAGTGGGCGATGCCCGTTTTACCGCCGATGGATGTAGAATCGCTTGTCGTATTGGAGCCGTAGCGATAGTAGGTGCCTGTGGTTCCGCTGGCATCTGCCCGCCATTCCTCACGATCCACAATATAGAGTTGCGTCTTGAAATTGTCGGTAATGGATTTGCCTGTCACCAGGAAGCCTAATGTATCTGCATAGAATCCCCACGCTTTTTCGGCAAATTCGAGAATCTGGAATGCATTCGAGCGATAAGAGGAATAGGTGGCAGTAAGCAGACCTTTCTCGGACATCGTCATAGTCTTATCCCAAAAGAGGATGAAATGCTCCGACTCCACGCTCCGGTCAAAACACCATTGCGAAGTCTTTCGGTTGTAGTCGTTGCCCGAATAGGTGGATGGCTTCACCAGCGTCCTGCCTGGGTTCTGGAACGAATACTCACCCTTTCGGTAAGATCGTGTCAGGGCGATGGTTCTTCCGGTTGTTCCCAAGCGTTGTTGTAATTTCATGTTGTTTTCCTGAAACTCGATGGAGTCGATAGCATCGATGCGGATGGGCTCGTTCTGGATAAAGCGATTGTCGAAACGGACCCAGATTGTGTCGGGTTTCTGTGCTGCGACGTTTGTCACGCCTAACGTTATCAGCAGCAGGGTAGAAAAAATATCGTTTGTTTTCATGATGTTCAGGCGTTGTTACTTTTTCACAATCTTGATGGAACTCTTGGCGGTTTGGATGACGTAGGTTCCGGCTGGCAGGTCCTTCAGTTCTTTGGTTTGCTGCAACTTCCCGTCTGCCGTATAGATGCGAATCACTTCCGAATTAGAGTTGTCTGCGTTCACGGCTTCGATGCCGGAAGGGGCATCTTCCTCAGAAATCCGCCAGCTGCTGATCTGTGAAAACGTATATTGGTTTGCCTCAATGGTAAGTCCCTCATCAGTCATGCGCAGCATCGGATGATGCTCGCTGTCCAACTGGTAATAGACCTTAGAATCATCATTCAGCGTGAAAACAAGACTTTTGGCATTCATTATCGTATTGCCGAGGAAAGCCAGATAGATCACTAACAAAAGAATACCCTCCCAACGCTCCAGCAGATGCTTGGTGCGGAGGAATAGCCATAGAATAAAACCAAGTGCAATCATAAGTATATAGTCGTTTAAGAAACCAACGTTGGTTTCGGTAATGGGACAAACAACAGCCGACAGGCCGATCACGCTTAAAACATTGAAAGAGCCCGAACCGATGATATTGCCGATCGCCATATCGGTTTCGCCTTTGCGGGCTGCCATCACCGAGGCGAACAGTTCAGGCAGGGAAGTGCCGACCGCCACAATAGTCAGACCGATAACACGGTCGGCTACTCCCAGATCGCGGGCTATCGCCGAAGCACCATCGACCAGCAGATCGGCACCGAAAACCAGTGCTGCTAACGAAACAGCGACCAGCAGGAAGGCTTTCCACAACGACATGGCTGGCTTTTCAATCACTTCGTTGTCAGCCTGCTTGCGCGATTTCCGAACCTGCCAAGTTACGAAGGCAACCAGCAACAGGAACAGCAATCCGCCCGACAGACGTTCCACCGAACCGGTCATGGCGATCACCACAAACAGGATGAAGGCAATAATCATGAACGGCATATCGATCTTCAGCGTACTTTTTGAAGCCGGCAGTGGACACAATATCGCCGAAACACCCAGAATCAGCGCGATGTTCGTGATGTTGCTGCCCACCACATTACCGATAGAGATGCCCGGATTGCCCGCCAACGCTGCCTGAAGCGACACTAACAGTTCTGGCATCGAAGTGCCGAACCCGATTACCGTCAGACCGATAACCATCGAACTCAGACGTGCCCAGCGGGCAATCGCTACTGAGCCGTCAATCAGAAAGTCGCCACCTTTCACCAGAAGGATGAGACCAATCAGGATATAAACAATGTTCAGTATCACGTTACAACAGTTATTTCAGGATACCATCGCGTTTCATCAGAGCCTCGATGCTTGGGTCTTCACCCTTGAATTGGCGATACAGTTCGGCAGGGTCGATGGTATCGCCTGACTCCAGAAGATGGCGGAAGCGGGCTGCCGTTTGCGGATTGGAAAGTCCTTCCCGTTCGAAGACGGCAAAAGCATCGGCATCGAGCACCTCTGCCCATTTGTAGCCATAGTAGCCGGCAGCATAGCCACCGCTGAAGATGTGGGTAAACGCTGAGCACATCATGGTGCCATCTACGTGGGGCAGGAGTTGGGTGGGTTCCATCGCTTTCTCCTCAAAGCCTTCCACATCCTTCAACTGTGGGAAACGCTCGGTCGGCTTGACCTCAAAATCCTGCACCTGGAAGTCTTTGTTCTTTTCTGTGCGACCCAAAGAATGGAATGCCATATCGAGCATACCGAACGAAAGTTGGCGCAGACACAGATAGCCGGCTTGGAAAGTGCTGGCTTCGTGCAGACGGTCGATGAGCTGCTGCGGAATTTTTTCGCCGGTCTGCCAGTCTTCGGCAAAAGTGTCGAGAAACTCCTTCTTGCCCAGGAAGTTTTCGTTGAACTGCGACGGAAGCTCCACAAAATCGTGTGCTACGCTGGTACCGCTCTGCGACGGGTAGGTGCATTTGGTGAGCAGGCCGTGCAGCGAGTGTCCGAACTCGTGCAGGAAGGTTTCCGCTTCATCGTAGGTGAGAAGCGATGGAGTATAACCTTCTTCGCCGGGTTGTCCGACCGGTTTGGTGAACGACATCACAATCTGCACAATCGGACGCTCGTCGGCACCTGTTTGCGGATTGCGTTGCTGGCTGCGGAACTCGGTCATCCATGCTCCCGGGCGCTTCGTCTCGCGTGGGAAGAAATCCGTGTAGAGCAAGCCCAGGAAAGTAGAGTCTCTGTCAATTACCTCAAAACATTCCACATCGGGGTTATAGACAGGTACGTCAATCTTGTGGAAGGTCACACCATAAAGTGTGTTTGCCAATCCGAAGACGCCTTTCTTCACTTTCTCTAAGGAGAAGAAAGGTTTCACCATAGCATCGTTGACGTTGAACTTCTCTTTTTTCAGTTGCTCGCTGTAGTAGCTGAAATCCCAAGGCATCAGCGTATCGATACCGTCTTTTTGGGCCAAGGTAGCCACTTCCTTCACGTCATCGCTGCCTGCCTGTTTGTAGGCCTGAAGCAAGGTGTTCAGCAGGTTATTAACTGCCTCGGGCGTCTTGGCCATCGTATTCGTCAGACGCATATCGGCGAACGACTGGAAACCCAGCAGGTCGGCCTTCTCCTGTCGAAGCAAGGCAATCTTCCGGATATTCTCCGTATTGTCGTATTTGCCGCTGGTGCATCGGCTGTTGTAGGCCTTATATAGCATCTCGCGCAGGTCGCGACGGCTGGAATACATCATAAACGGGCGGTAGGACGGAGCCAGGAGTGTCAGCTTGTAGTCGTTCTGCTTGTAGGCATCGGCAGCAAAAGCCGGGAGACCTTCCAGATCGCCTTTATCAGGATCGAGTTGGTAGCTCCAGTCGCCAGTAGCCTTCTGCACATTCTGTCCGTAGGCCAATGTCAGGCTGTCGAGTTGCTCAGAAACCTTACGCCAGCGTTCGCGAGCCTCTCCTTGTAGCGTGGCACCCGCCTTCAGGTAACCTTCGTAGCGGTCTTTCAACAAACGTTGCTGAGCCACCGAAAGACCTTCAAAATCCTTAGCTTTATATTCCTCCCATACAATCCGGACACGCTCGAAAAGTTTCTCGTTCAGGGCAATGTTCAGCTCATGCTGACTGTATTGGGGCTGGATTTCTTCTGCCAGATTCAGCAAATCGTCCGTGCCGTCACATTCCAGCATATTGTAGAAAACACCGCCTACTTTTTTCAGCAAGGCTCCGGTGTAATCCAACGCCTCGATGGTGTTCTCGAAAGTGGGAGACTCCGGGTTATTGGCGATGGCTTCGATTTCACGGTCTTCCTCTTCCATACCCTTCAGAAGGGCAGGTTTGTAGTGCTCGGCCTGAATCCGGTCGAAAGGAATGGCACCGTGTGGGAGTGTCCACTCCTCGAAGAATGGGTTATTCATTGTTTCGTCTTTTTCACAACTGGTTAGGGCAGCAATCATTATTGCAGCTGCGAGACAAGATTTTCGCATGATACTTTGATTTGTTCACCGGTTAACATATTCTTGAGCGATACCTCTCCGTTTGCCACTTCGTCGCTGCCGATTACAGCCACGTAAGGAATCTGTTTCTGGTTGGCATAGCCCATTTGTTTCTTCATCTTAGCTCCGGCTTCCGGATAGATCTCGGCACGGATACCCGCTTTGCGCACTTGGGCCAAGAGAGGTAAGGCAAAATCCATTTCCGCATCTCCGAAGGTGACAAACAACAGTTGTGTTGCCTGCAGTGAATCCTTGGGATAGAGGTCGAGTTGGTTCAGCACATCGTAAATACGGTCGGCACCGAATGAGATGCCTACGCCGCTCATGCCAGGCATACCGAACACGCCGGTCAGGTTGTCGTAGCGTCCGCCGCCCGTAATCGAACCTATCTGCACATCCAGTGCCTTCACCTCGAAGATGGCCCCCGTGTAGTAGTTCAGGCCACGGGCCAGAGTGAGGTCGATGTCCAGTTCGCAACGGGTGCCGCCCAGAGCCTGCACCTTTGCCAGAATCCATTCCAGTTCCTCTGCACCCTTCACGCCGATTTCACTGCCGGCGAGTGTTTGCTTAATGGTTGCCAGTTTCTCGGTGTTCGAACCTTCGAGTTGGATGATCGGCTGCAGCTTGGCAATCTGGTCTTCCGACAGGCCTTTCTCACGCAGTTCTGCATTCACGTTCTCCAAGCCGATCTTGTCGAGTTTGTCGATGGCTACGGTAATATCTACCAGCAGTTCCGGAGCACCGATCACTTCGGCGATGCCGGCCAGAATCTTGCGGTTGTTCATCTTGATAGCCACACGGACACCGAAACGGTGGAATACCTCATCAATAATTTGAATGAGTTCCACTTCGTTCAGCAGGCTGTCGCTGCCCACCACATCCGCATCGCACTGGAAGAACTCACGGTAGCGTCCTTTTTGGGGACGATCGGCACGCCAGACAGGCTGTATCTGGTAGCGCTTGAAGGGGAAGCAGAGTTCTTCTTTGTGCATCGTCACAAAACGGGCAAAAGGAACGGTCAGGTCATAACGCAGACCTTTTTCGCAAATGCGGGCAGCCAGTCGGGCCGTGCCGCCCTCTTGCAGTTCCTCCGGCTTGACATCGGCCAGGAAGTTACCAGAATCGAGAATCTTGAAAAGCAGTTTGTCGCCCTCCTCTCCGTATTTGCCCATCAGGGTCGAGAGGTTTTCCATCGAAGGGGTTTCAATCTGCTGGTAGCCGTACAGGGCATACACGTCCTTAATGGTGTCGAATATATAGTTTCTCTTGGCCATCTCAATCGGGCCGAAGTCGCGGGTTCCTTTCGGAATGCTGGGTTTCACTTGTGCCATGTTTTTATTATGTCGCTTGTTTGAATATTTTAAATCGGTCGCAAAAGTAACCAAAAAACTCGAAAAATCAAAATTATTTTCTTTTTTAAAATAAATATGTATAGAAAATTTGTGTGATTGCCGGAATTATGCTAACTTTGCGGCACAAATAATTTCAAATAGCGTCCGACGGCAAGTAAGTGATTTATAAAGATGGCCATCCGATTACGAAATATTCTCTCCGAACGAATCCTGGTGCTCGATGGTGCCATGGGCACGATGTTGCAGCAATTAGGGTTGCGGGGCAATAACGACGAGTTTTCCTTAACACGTCCCGAGGTTGTTCGGGACATTCATCGGCAGTACTTGGAAGCCGGTGTGGATATTATCACTACCAATACTTTTTCCGCTCAGCGTGTGTCGCAGCACGAATATGGTCTGACAGACCGGATTGCAGAACTTAACCGCGCATCGGTCCGCTTGGCGCGCGGTCTGGCGGATGAATATACTCGAAAGAATCCGGAAAAACCCCGGTTTGTGGCCGGTTGTGTCGGACCTACCAGCAAAATGCTCTCTATGAGCGAGGATGTCAACGATCCGGCAGCCCGCTCCATCTCCTTCGACGAACTTGAATCTGCTTATCTGGAACAGATTCAGGTGTTGGTGGATGAGGGTGTCGATATCGTGCTTGTCGAGACTATCTTCGATACCTTGAATGCCAAGGCAGCGATATCAGCCTATCAGAAGGCATTGGAGGCTACCACCACCGGAAATCATCCGGAAATCATGCTTTCTATGACCGTCTCCGATGCCTCGGGCAGAACCCTGAGCGGACAGACTGTGGCAGCCTTCGTTACCTCTGTGCTGCATGCTGATCCGTTGGCAGTAGGACTCAATTGCGGATTGGGCGCATCGGGATTGTTACCCTGGCTTCGGCAGATGTCGGCGGTGGCTCCGTGTTTCGTTTCCTGCCATCCGAATGCCGGTTTGCCGAATCAGGATGGCGAGTACGATCAGACGCCGGAGGAATATGTCGCACAGATGGCGGATTTCCTGCACGAGGGTCTGGTGAACATTGTGGGCGGATGTTGCGGAACTACGCCGCAGCACATGCAGGCTTTGTGTCGGTTTATGGCGCAGCAGGAATCCCTTGCGGTGCGGCTGCCTGCCGATCCAGAAGAAGCAACCTGCATCGCCGGCCTGGAAGCCTACAGTTATCGCACCAATCATTTCATCAATGTTGGAGAACGCTGCAACGTGGCAGGCTCGCGCAAGTTCTTGCGGCTCATCAACGAGAAGAAATACGACGAGGCTTTGGAAATCGCCCGAAAGCAGGTCGATGATGGGGCCGATGTGGTGGATGTCAATATGGACGACGGCTTGCTGGATGCCCGTCAGGAAATGACGACCTTCCTCAATCTGCTGGCCTCCGATCCGGCTGTTGCCCGGGTGCCCGTCATGATCGATTCCAGTCGGTTTGAGGTGATCGAAGCGGGCTTGAAGTGCCTGCAAGGCAAAGGCATCGTCAATAGTATCAGCCTGAAAATGGGTGAGGAGGAGTTCTTGGAGCATGCTCGCGTGGTCAAGCGATTGGGGGCTGCCATTATTGTGATGTGTTTCGATGAGGAGGGACAGGCTACCGACTACGACCGGCGTGTCCGCATCAGCCAGAGAGCCTATACGCTGCTTACCCAACAGGTCGGTTTCGATCCTCACGACATCATCTTCGATCCCAATGTGCTGACCATTGCCACAGGAATGGCAGAGCACAACGACTATGCAGCCGATTTTATCCGGGCAACCCGTTGGATTCATGATAATTTGAAGGGTACCCGTGTGAGTGGCGGCTTGTCGAATCTCTCTTTCGCTTTCCGCGGTAACAATGTGTTGCGCGAAAGTATGCATTCCGTTTTCCTTCACCTTGCCATACCGCAGGGCATGAATATGGCGATTCTTAATCCGGCAGCCAAACTTCCTTACGAATCTATTCCTGCCGCCTTGCGTCTGGCTATTGTCGAATGTATCTTGAATACATCCCCCGATGCAGGAGAGCATCTGACGGAAGTGGCGCAGCATCCGGAACTGCTCAGCGCCGAGGCATCTTCGGCTCCTGCCGGAAAACAGACGCCGGCAGTTCGGGAAGAAGTAGCTCACACCCCGGAGGATGTGCTTAAAAACTGTCTGTTGAAAGGAATATCGACGGGTCTGACAGCTGCGTTGCAACAGTTGATCGATGCCGGACAGAAGCCTATCAATATTATATCGGGACCCCTGATGGAAGGTATGAACGAGGTAGGAACTCTCTTCGGCGAAGGAAAGATGTTTTTGCCGCAAGTGGTGAAAACGGCACGCACCATGAAGCAGGCAGTCGAGTTCTTGCAACCTTACATCGAACAGGCACACGAAGGCGATGCCGTTGCTTCCACCAAAGCCGGCAAGATTCTGCTTGCTACCGTGAAGGGTGATGTGCACGATATCGGCAAAAACATTGTAGGCGTGGTATTGGCGTGCAACAATTTCGAGGTCATCGATCTGGGGGTAATGGTGCCGCCGGAAGAGATTGTCAGCCAAGCCATCAAGCAGCAGGTCGATATCGTTTGCCTGTCGGGTTTGATCACGCCATCGCTGGAAGAAATGCGTACGGTTGCCGTCCAGATGCAGCAGGCCGGTTTGCGTATTCCGCTTTTGGTGGGAGGTGCAACGACATCGCCCAAACATACTGCCATGAAGTTGGCTCCGTATTACGACGGACCGGTTTTCCATGTGCGTGATGCTGCACAGAATCCGGCACTGGCTTTACGCCTGCTCGATCCGTTGCAGCGCGATGCCATAATTGCAGAGAATACGCAGCGGCAGCAATCGTTGGTGAACCCCGAGCAGCCCCGAGACCAGGTGTCGGTTAAGACGCTGATTCCGTTCATCGACTGGCTCTATTTCTTCTGGGCGTGGCGCACTAAGGAAGACAGCGATGTGGGAAAGGAACTGAAGTCGGATGCTATGAAGTTGCTGCACGAATTAGCCGATGCGCCGGAAGACCGATACGCCACACGTTTTGCCCAACGGTTTTATCCGGCGGTGGGACGGCCTGACGAGAATTGCATCGACGTGACGTTAGACGATGGAGAAGTGCTGACCTTGCCTACTCCGAGACAAACCGTCGAGAGTCCTTCCTACAAACAGGCCCTCGAAAAAGGCGAGAACTATCGGCTGAAGTCCTTGTCCGATTATGTGGCTACTGCCGAAGCCCGGCAGCAGGCTATCGCCGATGGTGCCCCGTTGCCCGATTGCCTGACGACGATCGGAGCCTTTGCCGTCACGATGAGCCCGGCGTTTGTCGAACGTCTCGAAACGATGAAAAAAGAGCGGGGAGGAGGAGACTACGATGTTTTGCTGCTGCAAAGCCTTGGGGACCGTCTGGCTGAGGCAACTGCCGAGTTTCTGAGTCAGCGTCTGCTGAAAGAGAAAGGGTGGGGTGGCATCCGTCCTGCGGTAGGTTATCCGTCCTGGCCGGAGCAGCGGAATATGTTCCTTCTGGCAAAGTTGGTTGATATGGAGAAGTTGGGTATCCGCATCACCGAAAATGGCGCCATGTATCCCCAGGCCTCCGTCAGCGGTTTGTACTTAGGCAATCCCGCTGCCGAATATTTCTCGATTTAGTTTCCCTCTGTCCATTAAACCCATTAACCCCATTTTCCCCCATTCACCCCACCCGCTTCATCCTCCTTATCCACCCCATTGATCCCATTCTCCCCATTCCCTTCACCCCCAAAACATGTTGTAAAACATATCAAATTATTTGTCTGTCTCGAAAAAAGTGCATAACTTTGCCGCGCGAATGTCATAAAGGCGTTCTCTTTATTTACACTTGAGAGATGAATAATCGGATGGGGTTCAATACATTGCTTCTGATGTTGGTGCTTGTTATTCTGAATGCGGCTCCGGCAGAAGTGTGTGCAAAATCGAATAAATCGGATGCCGTAACAGCCGGTCAGGTTGCCTCTTCGAAAAAGAAATCGGCGAAAGAGGTGAAGATTTATTTTCACTATCGCTCTGCCCGTCTGTTACCCGAAGAAGCCTTGAAACTCGAACCGCTTTGCAAATATCTGAAGAAGCATTCCCGCAAACGGCTTCTCATTTCCGGCTTTTCTTCAACGGAAGGGAAACCCAATTACAATATGTTGCTGTCAGGCTGGCGTGCCGAAGCCGTAAGAAACTGGTTGGAAGAGAACGGAATCGCCGAAAAGCGCATCACCATTCAGGCTAATGGTGATGCCGGTTGTGAGCCGAAAGAAGAGTGCCGTTCGGCTCTTTGCGTTGTCCAATAGTTGCATGCGAGGCACTCATTTCCATTTTGTTTCAAACTCGATAGGAATTGTTTCCAAATTGTTTTCTGTTCCGACGGAAAACACCTATCTTTGCGCCATGAAAAATTCAGTACTTACTTTCGTTTTCGCCATGATGGCGCTTGTGGGTTGGGCAGAAAGTCCTGCCGGGTATCGTAATCCTATCATCCATGCCGATGTGCCCGATATGTCGGTTTGTTGGGCGGATGGATATTATTATATGGTATCGACCACGATGCACCTGATGCCGGGATGTCCGGTGATGCGTTCTGCCGATATGCAGCAATGGGAAACGGTCAGCTATGTGTTCGACCGTATCGATGACGGACCCCGTTACGATCTCCTCGACAACCAGTCGGTCTATGGCAGAGGCCAGTGGGCTTCTTCTATACGTTATTATAATAATAGGTTCTACGTGTGGTTTACCGCCAACGGCGCACCTGGCAAGGGCTTTGTGTTCTCTGCCGAAAAAGCGGAGGGACCTTGGACGTTAGTCTCCCGTCCTCCCCACATGCACGATGGCTCGCTGTTCTTCGACGAGGACGGACGTGTCTATATGTTCTATGGTACCGGTCATCTGACAGAACTGAATCCCGATCTTTCCGGACCGAAGGAAGGTGGCATCGACCAGCAGATTTTTGTGCGCGATGCCGACGAACAGGGGCTCTTGGAGGGCAGTTCCGTGGTGAAGCGGAACGGAAAGTACTATTTGCTGATGATTTCGATGGATTGGAGCATTCCCGGACGTCTGCGTCGGGAGGTCTGCTATCGCGCCGACCGCATTACCGGTCCTTATACCAAAAAAGTGATTCTTGAAACGCCTTTCGAAGAGTTCGGCGGCGTGGGGCAGGGCTGTATTGTGGGTAACGACAAGGACGAATGGAAGGCAATCATCTTTCAGGATCGGGGCGGCATCGGACGTGTGCCTTGTCTGATGCCTTGCCGTTGGATAGATGATTGGCCGATGCTGGGTGACGAGAATGGACGTATTCCGAACGACGAACACGAACCTTATTCCGACCTGTCGGGCATCAATGGCAGCGATGGTTTCGAGTCGCCCGACCTAAGCCTGTATTGGCAATGGAACCACAATCCGATTCCGAACGGGTGGAGTCTTTCCGAGCGTCCCGGCTTCCTGCGTCTGCGCACTTCCCGCTTGGTGCCGAATCTCTACGTTGCACCCAATACGCTCACGCAACGTATGCTGGGTCCGGAAAGCACAGGCACGGCGTGTGTCGATGTTTCGGGCATGAAGGACGGAGATGTGGCAGGTTTGTCGGCTTTCAACAGCATCGGCGGCGTGCTTTCCGTGGAGCGAAAAGACGGCAAGTACAAACTTGTGTGGAGCGAGCAGGATGCAGTCTTCAACGCCAAGAACGGCGTGGATGACGTCAAGGTGCAGGTGTTCGAAGAGAAACCGCTTTCGGAATTTCCTTTGCATCGCATCTGGCTTCGGGTGTCCGGCGATTTCCGGCACGGACGCGACAAAGCCTCTGCAGCCTATAGTCTCGACGGCGTTCATTGGAATCCGTTGCAGGGAGAGGCCCGTATGGTCTTCGATTATCGTCGCTTCTTCATGGGCACGAAATTCGCCTTGTTCAACTATGCCACCACCACAACCGGCGGTTACGTCGATTTCGATTCCTTCGAACTCTGGCATAGCAGAAATTAGCTTCGTTATGACGTTATCCCGATTTCCCGTAATATCGTCATAACGTCATAACGTCATAACGTAATAACGTAATAACGTAATAACGTCACTCCCCCTATTAGCCCCATTAACCCCATTCTCCCCATCCACCCCATTAACTCCCCCCATGTTCACCGTTTCAGTCGCTAACGAATCCCACATCGGTTATATCTCCGATATTTTGTCCGCCATCTTCGAGGCGAGTAAAGACAAAGCCAACAGCATCGTGATGAGAGACCCGGATTATCTGGCCTCTAAGATGCGCGAAGGCAAGGCGGTCATCGCTTTGACAACCGGCGAGGTGCCTGCCTTTGCCGGCTTCTGCTACATCGAGAGTTGGGAGCACGAGAAGTATGTGGCGAACTCAGGTCTGATTGTCAAGCCGGAGTTCAGAGGAATGGGATTGGCTTCGCGCATCAAACAGCAGATCTTCCAGGTCTGTCGCGCGAAGTTCCCGGATGCCTGTATCTTCAGCATCACCAAAAGTAAAGCCGTAATCAAGATGAACACGGCGTTAGGCTTTCGGATAGTACCCTATCAGGAACTTACCACCGATCCCCAATTCTGGAAGGGGTGCGAAACCTGTCCTTATTATTCCACTTTGCTTGCCAACCGTTTCCGGCAATGTGAGTGTGTGGGTTTACTGTTCCGTCCCGGTTTGTCGGAATAATCTGTTTCAATCTTTACCCGACTGACGGAAAAGTTTTGTTTGCTATGTGAAAAAATAAAAAGCACAGGGACAAACGCCCCTGTGCCATTTTTTATTATTCCTTCAGGATTTAAGCGTACATGGCAACGATAGCCTCGTAAAGCTCCTGCTTGCCGGAAGTTGACTTTGGCTCGCCAACCTTCTTGCCATATTCGTAAGCCTCTTCGAGAGTCATCTTGCCTTCTTCGAACTTCTTGCCCAGGCCGCTGTCGAACGAAGCGTAACGCTCTGCCTTCATCTTCTTGTATGGGCTCTCTTCGAGTAACTTGGCTGCATTCTCCAAAGCGCGTGCCATAGCGTCCATACCAGCGATGTGTGCGATGAAGATGTCCTCCAGATCGGTAGAGTTACGACGGGTCTTGGCGTCGAAGTTGGTACCGCCGGTGCCGAGTCCGCCACCACGGATGATTTCCATCCAAGCCTGAACGAGCTCGTACTGGTCGATTGGGAACTGGTCGGTATCCCAGCCGTTCTGGTAGTCGCCGCGGTTAGCGTCGATAGAGCCGAGCATGCCGGCATCAACAGCGCAAGCGAGTTCGTGCTCGAAGGTGTGACCAGCCAATGTAGCGTGGTTTACTTCGATGTTTACCTTGAAGTCCTTGTCGAGGTTGTGAGCACGCAGGAAGCCGACAACGGTTTCGGTGTCAACGTCATACTGGTGCTTCGATGGCTCCATTGGCTTAGGCTCGATCAGGAAGGTGCCCTTGAAGCCTTTTGCACGTGCATAGTCGCGAGCCATAGTCAGCATGGTAGCCATATGCTCTTTCTCGCGCTTCTGATCGGTGTTCAAGAGGCTCATGTAACCTTCGCGACCGCCCCAGAATACATAGTTCTCAGCACCCAGCTTGATGCCGGCATCGATAGCGTTCTTAATCTGCACGATAGCGCGGGCCACTACGTCGAAGTCAGGGTTGGTAGAAGCACCGTTCATGTAGCGCTTGTTGCCGAATACGTTGGCAGTTGACCACAACAGCTTGATACCGGTTTCCTTCATCTTGACGGCGAGGTAGTCGGTAATCTCTTTTAGGTTCTTCTCATATTCCTCAACGCTATTGCCCTCCGATACGAGGTCAACGTCGTGGAAGCAGAAATAAGGAATACCCAGCTTCTGCATGATCTCGAAGCCTGCGTCAGCCTTCTGCTTGGCAATAGCTACGGCATCGGTGCCGTTGTTCCAAGGGAAGGTCTTGGTGCCGCCACCGAACTGGTCGCCGCCTTCTGCGCAGAGAGTGTGCCACCAAGCCATTGCGAAACGCAACCAATCCTTCATGGTCTTGCCCATGATCACTTTGTTCTCGTCATAGTAGTGGAAGGCCATAGGGTTCTTGCTGTCCTTGCCTTCAAACTTAATCTTTCCAATGTTAGGAAAATACTCTTTAGCCATAGTTTTAAAAATTTAGTTGGTTATTTTTTGTCTAGTTTTTTAGGAGTTCCTAGGTTTTCCTAGGATTTCCTAGTCCTTTCTAGGATTTCCTAGTCATTTATCCTTTCAGCGCCTTCTTCCAGCGCTCATAAGCCTCTTTATAGGCCTGCGTGTCTTCTACAGGCTTTTCGGTGGCGATGTGCTTCAGCGTCTTGAAGGCGTCGTCGGAATCCCGGTAGATGCCGGCTCCGATGCCTGCGCCATAGGCAGCACCCACCGAACCGTCGGTTTCATAAAGTTCAATAGTGGCGCCCGTTACGGCAGCCAGCGTGCGACGGAAGAGCGGCGAGAGGAAGAGGTTGGCATGTCCGGCCTTGATGGTTTGGATATTCATGCCCATGCCAGTCATGATTTCCATACCGTAGGCGAAACTGAATGCGATGCCTTCTTGAGCGGCGCGCAACAGGTGCGCCTTTTTGTGGATATTGAAGTTGATGCCGTGAATGGAAGCTCCCGGGTTCTCGTTCTGCAGAACGCGCTCGGCACCGTTACCGAAAGGAATGATCGACAGACCTTCTGCACCTACAGGTACCGATTCTGCCAGATCGTTCATCTCACCATAGCTGATGCCTTCCGGAGCCACGGTACGCTTCATCCATGCATTCAGGATGCCGGTTCCGTTGATGCAGAGCAATACGCCCAAGCGGGTTTCGTCGGCAGTATGGTTCACGTGTGCGAAAGTGTTCACGCGGCTCAACTTGTCGTAGTTCACTTCGCCCAACACGCCATACACCACACCCGATGTGCCGCCTGTGGCTGCAATCTCGCCGGGTTTCATGACGTTGAGCGAAAGGGCGTTGTTCGGCTGGTCACCGCCGCGATAGGCGATAGGTGTTCCTTCCGGCAGGCCTAATTCCTCGGCCACCTGTTTGCAAACGCGGCTCTGGATGCTGAATGTCGGTACGATCTCGGCAATCAGGCTTTCCGGAAAACCGAAATACTGCATCACGTCCTTCGAGACTTCGTTGTTCTTGAAGTCCCAGAACATACCTTCCGACAAGCCCGATACGGTGGTTTTCTTGTCGCCGCCCGACAGGCGCAGGGCAATATAATCGCCTGGCAACATAATCTTGTCGATGCGGTTGAATATTTCCGGTTCGTTTTCTTTTACCCACGCCAGTTTGGCAGCGGTGAAGTTGCCGGGGCTGTTCAACAGATGGCTCAGGCACTTTTCGGCGCCGATGGCCTCGAAAGCGGCTTTGCCATAGGGGACAGCTCGTCCGTCACACCAGATGATGGAAGGACGCAACGGCTTGCCTTCCTTATCGACGCACACCAAACCGTGCATCTGATACGAAATACCGATGGCTTTTACCGACTGCAGCACGTTGCCGGCTTGGGCTTTCTCCGATACACGCAGGGTGGCCTGTTTGAGCTCTTCCCACCACATTTCGGGCTCTTGCTCTGCCCAGCCTGCCTGTTTGGCAAGGATGGGGGCTTCAGCATCCGGATATTGGGCGCTGGCTACTGTTTTTCCGGTTTCGGCATCCACTAACGATGCCTTGACCGATGATGTTCCGATGTCGTATCCTAATAGGAGGTTCATATTGTTTGGGGTTAATGGGTTTCTAATCGTACTAGTAGTACTAGTCTTTCTAGTTTTACTAGTCTCTAGTCTCTCTCGTCATTTCTTCACCTTACTGGGCTGGAACTTGTAATATCTCGCGGCGCGGTGACTCACGTTTTGTTCCCATTCGTCGAGGGGCACGATGTAAGGCTTGTTCATGATCAGCTTGGCGAAGTTGCGCACATCCATATCGTGTCCGATAATCTGTTCATGCAGGTGCCGGAGCTGTAAGGCCGTGAACTTGGCAGGCAGCATCTCGAAGAGCAGGTGAGGACGCAGCGTCGATAGGTCTTCCAATTCTTTCAGCACCTCGCGGATGATGTGGCTGTGGTCGAAGGCCAGTTCCGGCAGTTCGCTCACCTTATACCACGTGGCGTCGTAGCCGGCGAAAGTGCGATGCGTCCTATTATTTATACGTACGAGCGAGAAGTAGGCAATGGTTACGATGCGTCCGATCTTCTGCTTGATGGCGTTCTCCAGCCAGAGCACATCCTTCGGGTTCTTGGTGCGATCGGGCGATCCGAAAGCGCGGAACTGCTGGAAGAAATGATTGCGCGTGCCTGTCAGCTGGTTGATGATGTCCGATGCGGCATCGTCGGGATCCTCGTTGGCATAAAGCAGACGTCCGGGAAGCTTCAGGTGGGTGTATTGCGCATGCGGGTCTTCGTCGCTTCGTCGCGAAAGCAGCACCTTCAGCGATTCTCCGTCGAAACCGAGAATCACGCAATCGACCGAGACGTTGGTGTCAAAACTAATGCTTCTTGTGGTATTATCGGGTTGCATTGTCTGGGATTTGTTTCACGCTGCAAAGGTAGGCGCTTTTTGGGTATCCTCCAAATTTTTTTGTAGAAATTTTTCTCCGATTTTTCCCGAATTTTCGGTTGGGTTATAGTATTTTGTACAATAAGGGAAGCGTATAAGAGTTGGGAAGGGGAGTAAAAGGGGAGGTTAAGGGGAGTAAAAGGGGAGGTTAAGGGGAGTAAAAGGGACGTTTGTTGTGTCTGTCCGATGTTTTTCTTTGCAATCGATAAACCACTCGTTTAGCATTTTCTATTGTCCCTTTTACTCCCCTTAATCTCCCCTTTTACTCCCCTTAATCTCCCTTTTTACTCCCCTTAATAATGTATTTTGTACAATAACTAAAACTTGTTAAAAAAACTTAAAAGAAGGAACGGGTGGCAAATTATTGTTCTGTTTATCCGAAAAAATGCTGTAACTTTGCCGAAATTTAATTCAACTTTCGCAAGCTTCAGTTAAGGGTTAAGAAAGGCTGAGAAAGGGAGTAAAAGGGGAGTTAAAGGGACAATAGCAACAGTCCCTAAAACTTCCGCACCAAGGAACAAACGTCCTTTTTACTCCCCTATAACTCCCCTTAATCTCCCTTTTTACTCCCCTTCATAACTGAAAGTGAGCGAGTTGAAAACTTGCGAAACTTGAAAACTTAATTAAACTGATCCTATGAAAAAGAAGATTTTTACGGTTCTGGTGCTGGCTTTGGCTGCCGCATGCACCTTTACCTCGTGTGCCAAGAAACCGGAGCCTAAAAAGGCCAAATATGTGTTCTATTTCATTAGCGACGGGACGGGTGTCAATACCGTGCAGGGCGCAGAATACTACGTTGCCCAATGTCAGGGTGTAATGGGGCGTGCTCCGTTGTGCATGACTTCGCTTCCCGTCTTCGGCGTTTCTGCCACATGGAGTGCTTCGAGCGATGTGACCGATTCCGCAGCTTCCGGTACGGCTTTGGCTTGCGGCGAGAAGACCTATAACTCTGCCATCGGTCTGAAAACCGATAGCCTGACGGAAGTCTATAGTATTGCCAAGCGCGCTCACGAAGCCGGATATCCTGTCGGCATCGGCACCAGCGTTCCGCTCAATCACGCTACGCCTGCCTGCTTCTATGCCCATGCGGTGGTACGCAAGCAGTATTTCGATATCGCCAAGCAGATTTATACTTCCGGCTTCGATTTCTTCGGAGGTGCCTGCATCCATGTGGAAGATAAGAACAATACGCCCGAAAACCAGCAGCTGCTTGCCGATCTGGCCAAAGAGAACGGTTATACGGTTACTTACGGCCTGAAGCAGTATGCCGAGCAAGGCAAGAATGCCGATAAGATCATCATGCTGCAGGATCCCGATGTGCCGGATGTCTATTCGCTGCCTTATTGGATTGATCGCAAGCCGGGTCAGGTGACGATTGTCGATCAGCTGCGTGCCGAAATCGACTTCCTCTATAAGAAGAGCGAGGAGAAGGGCGGCAAGGGCTTTTTCCTGATGAACGAGATTGGCGGTAAGGTCGATTTCGGTTGTCACGCTAACGATGCTGCCGCTGCCTTCGAGGAGGTGCTGGCTGTCGATAGCTGTGTCCGTGTGGCCTACGAGTTCTATAAGGCTCACCCCGATGAGACTTTGATCGTCTTGACTGCCGATCACGAAACCGGCGGCCTCACTTTGGGTCGTCAGGCTACCGGCTATAAGATCTCTACGAACCTGCTGAAGAGCCAGAAGCTGAGCAAGGACGAATCGACCCGTCATTTCCAGTCTTTGCGCGATGCGAACAACAATAAGGTTAGCTGGGAGCAGGTGAAGCAGATGCTGACCGACGATTTCGGCTTCTGGGATACCGTCGAACTGACTGCCGACGAGGAGAAGAAACTTCAGGAGGTTTATCAGAAGTCGTTCAAGGGAACGATGCAGAAAGAGAAGAGTCTCTATAGCGAGAACGAGCAGATGGCGGCTACGGCTGTGCGCATCCTCGATGGTAAAGCCGGTTTGGGTTGGACCACAGGCGGACATACTGCCGGCTTGGTGCCAGTCTATGCCTGTGGCGCCGGACAGGAACTTTTCATCCCGCACAACGATAACGCCCAGATTCCGCAGAACATCGCCAAAGCTATGGGCTTGGAGTGGTGATTTCCTCCCCAGGTGGGCAGAAGGAATGAACGGCTAACCTGTCAAAATCGGCAGGATTTTCGCCAAAATCTTATTACGCAATAAAAAATGTCCGTCGAAATTTGGAGGTTTCGCGGACATTTTCTATCTTTGCGCGCAGAAATTTTTAATTTTATCCAAATAATTAGTATCAAATGAAAGTAACAAAGAAAGTCGTTGACGATGTGAACATCGTTCTCGAACTTGACATCGAGAAGGCCGATTATGCCGAAGCCGTAGAGAAAGAATTGAAGGAAACCCGCAAGAAGCTGCAGATGCCTGGCTTCCGCAAAGGTATGGTGCCGGCCGGTATGGTTAAGAAAATGTACGGACAGCAGATTACCGTCGATGAGGTAAACAAGCTGATCAACAATTCCATGTACGAATATATTTCGGAGAACAAACTGAACGTCTTGGGCGAGCCGATGGTGAGCGAGGAACAGCAGCCTGTTGATTTCGCTACCGCCGAGCAGTTCACCGTGAAGTTCGATATTGCCATCGCTCCTGAGTTCAAGCTTGATCTGGAGGGCGCTAAGATTCCTTACTACACCATTCAGGTTTCCGACAAGATGGTCGAGGAGCAGGTGGATGGTCTCCGTAACCGTTTCGGCGAAGTGGTTGCTGCCGATGAGGCTGTTGCCGATGACGTCATCAAGGGCAATATGGCTGAGTTGGATGAGGCCGGTAACATCAAGGAGGACGGCATTACCGTCGAGAACGCTACCGTGCTGCCTCGTTTCTTCCAGAACGACGACGAGAAGAAGAAGTTCGAGGGTGCCAAGAAGCTGAGTTCTGTCGATTTCAACCCGGCTGCTGCCTATAACAACAACCAGACGGAACTGGCTTCGCTCTTGCAGAAGAAACAGGAGGAAATTGCCGGCATTACCGCCAACTTCCGTTTCTCCATTACCGAGATTTCGCATCGCAAGCCTGCCGAGATGAACGAGGAGTTCTTCAAGATGGCTTACGGCGAGGATTGCACCACCGAGGAGGCTTTCATGGCAAAGGTGAAGGAGTATATCGCCGGCCAGTTGGCAGCCAATAGCGAGTATAAGTTCTCGGCCGATGCTAAGGACGTGCTGATGAAGCAGGTCGGCAAGCTGAACTTCCCAGAGAAGGCGCTCAAGAAGTGGCTCCTGGCTCGCGACGAGAAGCGCGATGCCGCTAAGCTGGACGAGGATTTCCCACGCATGATGGAGGATCTCACCTGGCAGCTCATCGAGGAGAAGATTGTTGCCGACAAGGGCATCCAGCTTTCCGACGACGATATCCGCAACGAGGCCCGCGAGTATGTCAGCATGCAGATGGCTCAATACGGTATGTCGAACCTGCCGGAGGAGTACATGAAATCCTACATCGACAGCATCGTGAAGGATGAGAAGCAGCGTGCCCAGTTGCGCGATGGCGCCATCACCCGTCGCATCATGGCTGAGATCAAGAAGGCTGCCAAACTTCAGACAAAGGAGGTTTCGATGGAGGACTTCCAGAAACTTTTCAGCTAATTCTAAAGTAATTTGTAATTAGTAATTCGTAATCAATTTCGAAGAAATTCGTAATTTGTAATCAATCCGCAGGATTCGTAATTTGTAATTCGTAATTAGTAATTAAAAAATAAAATCCGAACCGCGTTTCCAGTAAACGCGGTTCGGATTTTATTTATTTTGCCATCTCTGTCTGCCAAAATCGAAAAGATTTTTTCTGTTTCCGTATTTTTGCCACAATTATTTAACTGCTCACGCGCGTTGTGTGCGCAAAACCTTTTATCTTTGCACAAAATGATTGCACAATTGCAATCCGATAATCCCTAACACGAACCTAACTAATCTCTCTAACCAACGCCTGGCCATGAAACGAATCGCAGCAACCTTGGCTATTTTCCGAAGCTGCCTCCAAGTGGGGGGGGCACTTTTGTGGTTGCTGTTGGTTCCGGTTGGGGCGTTTGCCGACGATGATGTGCTTTGCGACACCCTGCGCGGCACCGTGCGCATCGCCTATCCGCTCAACCGTTCAGAGATTCTGCCCGATTTCGCTAACAACCGCGAGGAGCTCCGCAAGCTCGGCGACCTGTTGCAGCGGGTGGTGTCCGATACGACGGTTCGCGTGCTGGAACTCCAGATTCATGGTTACGGTTCTCCCGACGGTCCTTATCTCTTCAACGAACAGCTGTCGCGCCGGCGTGCCGACAGCTTGGCTGCCTATGTGCTCCGGCTGGCGCCTTCGCTCAGCAGTCAGGTGGTGGTTCGCAGCTCTGCCGAAGACTGGGAAGGCCTCACTCGGCTTATCGAAGCCGCCCCTGCCGAACGTCTGCCCAACCGCTCCGCCGTGCTCCAAGTGCTCAGCAGTTCCCTTTTGCCAGATGCCAAGGAGCGTCGCCTCCGCCGTCTCTATCCTGCCGACTATCGCTACCTCATCGATAACTGCATGTCCCAGCTCCGTCGTGCCGACTGGCAGCTCCTCTATGCCTCCGCCGGTTCCGGCCGCAGCGAGTTCTGGCTGAAGCCAGGAGAGGATCCTCAGGATCCGCCCATTAACCCCATTGAACCCATCCGCCCCATTAACCCCACTGGGTCAAATGGGCAAACTGGGTCAAATGGGCAAACTGGGTCAAATGGGCTTAATGGGCTCCCCGCCGATTCATTAACCCCATCCGACCCATCCACCCCATTAGCCCCATCCAAACCAGCGCTCTTCGTCCTTCGCACCAACCTCCTCTACGACCTTGCCGTCCTGCCGAACATCGGCCTGGAGGTCGGCATGGGCAAGCATTGGTCGCTGGGTGCCGATTGGTTCTACACCTGGTTCTCGTCCGACCATCGGCATCGCTACTGGCAGAGCTACGGCGGTTACCTCACCCTGCGTCGCTATTTCGGCACGTTGGCCGAAGTGCAGCGCTTTGCAGGGCACCACGTGGGTGTTTATGGCCTGGCGATGACCTACGATGTGGAGTGGGGCGGACGCGGTTATCAGGCCGAGAAGTGGGGCTTCGGCGGTGGCGTCGAGTATGGCTATTCCGCCAAGCTGTCGCGTCGCCTCCGTCTCGACTTCACCCTCGGCATGGGCTTTCAGGATGGCGAGTATAAGGAATACAAGCCGCAAGACACCCACTACGTCTGGCAATCCACCCACAAACGCCGCTGGTTCGGTCCCACCAAGGCCGAAGCCTCCCTCAAGTGGCTCATAGGAAAGAAAGGAGATGCCCGATGAAATCGTTCCTTTCTCGCGTTATCCCGTTATCCCGTTATCCCGTAATAACGTCCGTAATAACGTTATTCCGTTTTCTCGTCATAACGACTTTGCTCGCCTCCTGCGACTACAAAGATCTCTGCTACGATCACAACCACCTCCCCGAGTATAGCTTCTTCCTGAAGCTCAACCTCAAGCTCGATCTGGAGCTCGATCTCGAAGTGGACGAAGAGGCGCACACCAAGATCACGACGCCCGACTATATGAAGGTATGCTTCTACGATCCCCTGAGCGGCTCGCTGCGCAACACGGAGTTCGTCAAGGCGGAAGGCGGACCGCTCCACACAGCGCCCGATCTCTATCAGATGGTGGTCTATTCCTTCGGCACCGAGTATGTGCAGATTCGGGGCGAAGGCGACATCCGGACCCTGGAGGCGTTCACCAGCGACATCACCTCCACCAAGGCGTCTGCCTTAGCGGGCTTCACCCGTGCCGGCGAGGACGATGCCCCCGGTCCGATCATCTATACGCCCGACCACCTCTTGGTGGCTCGTCGCGAGATCGAGATTCCTGCCTATGTGGAGGGCGATACCGTCGTCACCATGACGGCAATTGCCGCCACCATTGTGGAGACCTATGGCTTCGAGGTGCACAGCGTGGTGGGCATTGAATACATCGCCAGCGTCGAGGCGTTCGTCACCAACCAGGCGCGCAGCTCGTTCTTCGGGCGGGGCGAGGTGAGCCAGGAGCCTGCCACCATCTGCTTCCCCGTCGAGGTGGACCGCCGGAACCAGCGCCTGCACACCACGTTCAACACCTTCGGCAAACTGCCGGGCGAGAGCGAATGCTATCTGCACATCCTCATCACCGATACGGACGGCAACGAATATCACGTCTCGACCGACATTACCGACCAGTTCGAGAAAGAGGACCACGAGATCATTATCGACGAGGAGATCGACATCCCCCAGCCGCAGTCGGGAGGCGGCATCGCCCCGACAGTCGATCCCTGGAACGAAGAGACGCACGGCGTCCCCATCGGTTAACTACTAACT
>JAFSKF010000041.1 GCA_017449065.1 Bacteroidales bacterium | reverse complement strand
GGCAAGGGCAACGTGAGCGTGGGCAGCACAGTGCGCCTGATTGCCCTGCTCGTACCGACAGACACAAACTTGAAGGGCGTGACATGGACATCGTCAGACACAAGTGTCGCCACTGTCGATGCCAATGGTCTGGTAACGGCCCGTGGCAACGGCACGGCCACCATCACTGTGACCTCTACTGCTGACCCGACGGTCAGCAAGAGCATCACCGTCATCGTGAGTGACGGCACCATCACGCTGAACACCGACGACCTCGTGTCGCAGAGCGAGGCGGAATAAACTCTTTCAATAGGTAATAATCAGGATAACTTCATCGGCCTCCTCATCAGCATATCTGGTGGGGAGGCTTTTTCGTTATATATAGAAAGGGAATAGTCCCCCAATAATTAATTTATGTACAAATAATGAACAAACTATCATTGATTGCGTCAGCCTTGGCAGTGCTGGGGCTGACGGCGTGTGAGAAAACGTTCGTGGATGACATCGAGGATGTCGCTAACGGGCAAGTGACGAACTCTTTGCTGCAAGTGCGGACGCGAGCGGGCGGCGCTGGCTCGGATGACGCTACCGTGGCGTACCCCGTGACGGTGTATGTCTTCAGCGGTGACGAGTGTAAGGCGGCGCAGACCATCGGCGACGAGGGGCAGACGCTGAACATCGCGCTGACGGAAGGCACGTACTCGGTCTTTGCCGTGGGCGGAGCGTCTTCTACTGATTACGTGCTGCCCTCGGCCTCGGATGCCTTGACGACCTCGGCCATTACGCTGCGCGAGGGCAAGAGCCACGGCGACCTGATGGCGGCAAAGGCGACGGTGACACTGGCCGACGGCGAAGCAAACACCGTGACGCTGGGCATGGAACGGCGCACGATGCTGTTGCAGAGCGTCGTAATGAAGAAAATTCCTACGGCGGCCACGGCGGTAAGTGTGTCGGTCTCGCCATTGTGGAAGTCACTCACCGTGGGCGGCAACTACGCTGGTGTGGACGGCTCGTATTCGCTCAGTCTGGAGAAACAGAGCGACGGCAGGACGTGGATGCTCCCCTCTCTTTCAGGGTCGGAGGAGGGGCTCGTCCTCTTGCCGCCATCGTCTTCTCCCGCCAGCATCACCGTGCGCATCACCACGCCGAGTGGCACGCGCAGTTACACCTACTCGACGAGCAACGAACTGGAGGCGGGCTACAAAATCAACATCGAGGGGACGTACACCGAAGCCGTAGGCGTGAGTCTGACGGGCACCATCGAGGGAGCGACGTGGCTGGGCGAGCGCACCATCCGTTTCGACTTCAACGAGAGCGGTTCGTCCACGACAGACCCGTCTGACCCCACTCAGCCCAACGACCCCACCAATCCGACTTCTGACTTCCCTGCGGCAGGCGACACCTACCAGGGCTGCTACGTGCTGGCATCTGTGGTAGCCAGCGATGGCGAGTCGGCAGAATTGACACTGCTTTCGCCCAACGAGAAGAAATCGACGGGTGCTTATAATGAGAACATGACGCTCACTCAATTGGAAAGTCTCGCCTCGGATTTAGGCACCGACGGCATCAGTGGCTGGCGCCCCATGACTCGTAGCGAAGCCTTGCTGCTGCAAGCCGCCCACATCGCTCTCGGCATAAGTGACGATCATTATTACCTATTCGTCGACAACGAAACAGTCATGCAGATGCTTATGAGCAATGGCACATCGGGCAACCCCTCGTCCGGTACCGCTTATATCCGTCCCGTCGTCACAGTAACCATCAACAATGAATAAACGATTATGAAAAAGTACATGTTTATCGCTCTCGCCCTGCTGGTGGCAGCGTGCGAGAAACCTATCCTCGATGAGGATATAACAGTAGAGAAAGAGGCCAACGTCATCCTACATATGACGCAGTTTGAGCAAGAGTCGTTCAGTGTGGGCGGTGGTTCTGCCAACGCCATACCCACCCGTGCCGCCACCGACATCACCGAACTCTGTACCCGTCTGAACATCGCCATCTTCAACGTTGACGGCACAAAAGTGAAGACGGTGGCACAGAAGGAGACAGACAGCGACTTCGGCACCGTCGCCCTGACCCTCGCCGCCGGCACGTACCGCCTCGTGGTCATCGCCCACAACTGCGACGGCTCAGCCACCATCACCTCCGAGGAGAAAGTCACCTTCCCCAACAACAAAGTGACCGACACCTTCTATTATGACGGCGACCTTGTGGTGACCTCCGATGTACAGAGTTACGACCTCACGCTGACCCGCGCCGTCGCCATGTTCCGGCTGGTGCTCACCGACGAGGAAATCCCGTCGAACGTCGCCAAGTTCAAGTTCTACTACGTCGGCGGTTCTAGCACCTTCTCGCCCAAGGACGGCTACGGCTGCGTGAACTCGAAGCAGACCGAAATCCGTACTGTGTCCGCTGATTTTGTCAGCGTGACGTCCTTTGACATCTACACCTTGCCGCACACCGAGGAAGACGTGCTGACGAAACTCACCGTCACCGCCCTCGATGCCAACGACAACACCGTGAAGGAGCGCGTGTTCGAGAACGTCCCCGTCATCCGCAACCAGATCACCCGCTACACCGGCAGTTTTTTCGGTAGCGGCGGCGGTGGAGACGGCTCCTCCGACGGTACCTTCCGCATGACCGCCAACCCCGACTGGGACAGCGTAAACGGCTACACGTTCTAACAACCTATAGGGTTCATCCTTTTATCAGGTCGAGATCCGAAGATCTCGACCTTTTGGGCTTTTGGCTCACCTTCTATTGTGACAGTTCTGCGAGTAACTCATCTTAGTTACTGCCGACGCTCGGGGAAGCATTTCAAATCTTCCGGAGTCCGTGCCGACGACGTCGGTGCGAACTCCGGACGGCAGGAAACCTTTTCCGCCGTGTCGGCGGCAACTCCAGAGCGCAAGAAATGGAATCTGCTGTGTCGGTGCGAACCTCGAACGGCTGGAAACCGTTTCCGCTGAATCGGCGGCAACTCTGCGACCCAGGAAATTTACTAAGGGGGAAGGGAGAAACAATAAAATTGAAGAAAGTGCACTTCGCGCAAAATTTTTCAAATCAATCAAGTCGGCTGATGTTGTTTTTGATTATCCTTCTGTTCCTCAATCTGTGGCTATCTTCCAACTTTTATTTGACAATATATGCACGCGCTTGACAAGTCGCAGCCGATAGGTGGTCTTGCTTCCGGCTTTGGTGATGCTGCTTTGGGCGGAACCCAAAGTGAAGGTGTGCTGGGCATCGTTGCAGAGATAACGTATGTTTTCGCCCTGATCGGTAGTCAATCCCCATGTTACGCCATCGGCCTTACTCATTATATTATTTAAAGGTATGCACGCATCGGCACTATACCTCGTTTTCAACAAAGCGGCTTCATCCTTGGTCGGAATCCTCCAGCCGGAAACTTCTCCCTGCTCCCCTCCTTCTCTATAGGCTTCTGCAATAGTTTCCGCCTGATCAGCGTTCGTTTCCGAATAAGCCGATGCAACGTTCTCCCATTCGTTCAGGCTGATCAGATAAGCATCGCAATGAGTGTCGGATTCGTCCTCGATCCAAGCCACCACGTGTCCGTCGGCCAAAAACGGAGCAGTTGGGATGTCATTCACCCAAAGTGTATCGGCCGAAGCAGAGAAGCCAGGACCGGTTCCAATCACACTATCATCGATGCCAATGCCGATGGCTCCCGACGGCTGCACTTGGTAGGCATATCCTGCCGACAAAGGATAAGTCAGATTATAGGCATAGTAATTGGAAGAGTCGGGTGTCTGGTAGGCGACGCTAATCACAGCATTATTGCTTGCACTCGGAAAGAGATGCAATTCGTCGGTTTGCCAAAAGTTGCCCTTTTGGTAGCAAGGGACGGAGACCGAACCCGAATGACTATAGGCACCGCGAAGACTAATACCCGTATAAATATCGCTCAGAATGACGTTCACGGCTTGTGTATTGGATGGCAAGTTGTCGATTTTCATCGTAACCGAAGCCGTTTGCATTTTCATCTGTAACCGGGCATTAACGGTGGCAGACGACAGGCTCACCTCTGCCTGTCCCATCAGTAAAGGAGCCGTGCTGTAGCCAATGCCCGGAACCGAAACCACCGATTCAAGATTAAACTTATCGGGCAACTCGTAATAGGAAGTTCCCGACAATGCCACCAACCTGTAATTACCCCGATGGAGCGTAAGAGCGGCTTTCGGATTCTCTTCTGTCAACGTGGCATCCTTGATACGGTCTCCGTTGTCGTCGAAGACCAGCAGAAAAGCGGGATAGACAACAGATGAAGCAGACGTAAATAAAGAGACTTGTAATTGTGTAGTGTTGGATGAACCGGCCTCTCCGGCATCTTCTCCATCCTCCGAATGATCAGCAATCGGGTCGTAGCAACCCGAAAAAAGCGCAAGAATGACTGCGGCAACAAACGTTCCCCATTTCATAGTTATAAAAAATTTGATTTCCCTTTTGTATGATTGTACGATTATCGGACCACCCCGATTAGAGGTGGTCGATAAAGTATTGTGCGATTCTGTTCAGTAGGTGCACACGGTCTTTGCCGCGCACATTGTGTTCATGATTGGCATACATCATAAAATCCGGATACGTACCGGTTTCCACCGAACCTTTCAGGAACTGCATCGACATCTGCGGAACTACCGTTGCGTCCTGATCATCGTGAATAATCAGCAGCTTACCTTGCAGTTTAGCTGTCTGATCAATCATACGATTGGCGGCATACCCCTCGGCATTATCTTGCGGAGTGCCCATATAGCGTTCGCCATACATCACCTCGTAACGGCTCCAGTCGAGCACAGGTCCGCCACAGACACCCACCTTGAAAATCTCAGGATAATTCAGTTTCATGTAAGTCGTCATGAATCCGCCATAGCTCCAGCCGTAAATACCCATACGTTCGGCATCGACATAGGGCAAAGACTTCAAGTAAGCAACACCTTGCAGTTGATCGGCAGCTTCGTTCTTCCCCAGTTCGTGCCAGATGGCCTGTTCGAAAGCCAGCCCCCGGTTTTCCGATCCTCGTCCGTCGATGGTAAATACAATAAAGCCTTTGCCTGCCATGTAGGCATCCCATCCCGGCAACCCGTGTTCGAAACCTTCGGTCACCAGTTGGGCATGCGGACCGTTATACAGGTAAACGATGACAGGATATTTCTTCGAGGCATCGAAATGAAGCGGCTTCACCAGGCGATAGTATAAATCCGTCTCGCCGTCGGCAGCTTTCAGCACCCCGGTTTCCACCTCCGGACGCCAATAGCCTTTGAAGGGGCTTTCTGCCGCATAAAGTAAGGAAGCCTTACCTCGTTTGAAATTCGAGGTGATATCCACCAGTTCGCAGTTACGGGGAGTCACCGGATTGGAATAGACATCGTAGAATTGCTTACAGTCGGGCGACAGCTTGATGTTATGCATGCCCGCTGCTTCCGTCAGTTTATTAAGAGCCAATGTCCGAAGGTTCAAGGCATACAAATGGCTTTCGCGAGAATCTTCTTTCGTAGCCATGAAAAACAGCGCTTTCGCTTTCGGATCGGCCCCCTTCAGATCGGTGACCAACCAATCGCCCTTGGTGAGCTGGCGGCTCTTCAAACCTTTATAATGGTGATAAGCATCCGTCGTTTCCTCGCCATAGCAGGCAGAACCCGGTTTAGCCGACAAATCGTAGAGATACAGGTGATCCCAACCGTCGCGCTCATCCTGCCAAACGAACTTATCGTTCGAACCCGGCAGGAAATACAAAGGATGTTCGGGTTCGATGTATTTGTCGGCTGTTTCGGTAAACAAAGTCCTTACAAATTTTCCGGTTTCAGCATCATAGGCATTCAACTCCATACAATTCTGCTTACGGTTCAGTTCAGCAACGAAAATCTGCTTGCCGTCGGGACGCCAGGAAACACAAGTCAGATAGTGCTCCGGATCGTTGAGCGTGGCACGTCCGTTGGTTTCCAGATAAACAGTTTGCTGCGTATCCGGATCGAAAATGCCCAACGTAACCTGATGACTGGTCATGCCTGCCATCGGATATTTCTTCCATCGCACCACAGCTTCCCGCTCGTCGGTTTGCACCAGCGGATAGCTCTGCACCATGCTTTGATCCATGCGGTAGAACGCCAGTTTATGTCCGTTGGGACTCCAGAAAAGTCCGCCATCGATGCCGAACTCATTACGGTGCACCGACTGTCCATAAACCACATCACTTTCGCCCTGCTCCTGGCTATAGGTAAGCTGCGGATCGCTGATTTCCAGTTTTTCTGAATTCACAGCATCCTTGGAAACGACAAACAGGCGATCACCCTCCAATACTGCCTGCCAAAGCTTGTCAGCCGACAGATTCTTTTCCTCACGAGGCAACGGTTTGGCATTTTTTGCCTCTTCGGGCAGCGTGTATTCAAACTTCCCCTGTTCGTTCCAACGGGTATTGAGCAGAGAGGAGGCTTTGAGCCATTTCGGATTGCCCGGTGTGAGTTGCTCTATAGTAGGCAACTCTTGCGCCGAAGCCAAAACTGAACAGGCAATAGCACACATGATAAGCGTTAGTTTCCGCATGTTAATAATGATATGCAGCGTTTGAAATGATTAATCTTTCTTTTCGTCATTATGGGCAGGCTGACTGTAGTCGAGCACCAGCTTGCTCATGTCGGTGTCAGGACTGAACATCGGACGGTTCGGATCGAACTCACGGCGCTTGCGTGGAGCCGGCTTCTTCTCGCCCTCCTCTTTCTTGCGGAACGGCTTTTTTCCCTCCTTATCAAAAGGCTTACGATCTTTGTCGAACGGCTTCTTGCTATCCTTGCCGAATGGCTTGCGGTCTTTTTTCTCGAACTTGTCTTTGGCCACAATCGATCCGTCCTTCCTTACCGTGTAAGAACGTTCCGTGCCGGCGTCTTTGGTGCGACGCGGTTTGCTGTCTTTCCTATCGGGTTTACCGTCTTTTCGGCCAAACTTACCTTCTTTCTTCTCGAACTTTCCGTCCTTGCCCTCCTTTTTGAAAGGTCTCTTCCCTGCCGGTTTGTGCTCGCGTTCAAACTTGCTGTCCTCTTTCTCGTCAGCAGTTTTCTTTTCCAGGCTCTTACCTTCTGCACGGAATGCGTCGAACTTGCCGCTGAAAAGCTCGTACTTACGCAACTGGCAGTCGATGCCGCCGTTGTTCAGATTGATTTTGACAGAAGGCTTCAAACCGATATAGTCGAATGGCTCGACTTCCGTCTTTAAGCCGGTACGGGGATCCTTGACGGTAACCTTCTCCTCGCTGGAGATAATCCAGGCTTCGGCTCCCTGGAACTGCTTCTTCAGCACCGAACCCATCATGCGATAGAACGTAGGAACATCCGTGAACAAACGTCTGCCATAAGGCGGATTGGTGATCAGCATCAGCGAAGGAGCCGTCTGACCCTCAGCCTTCAGCTGTTTGGTGTAGTCGCTTTCCGGAACCTCAGCAGTCTGTTCGAAGTCGCGCACTTCCAAGCTGATGTATTTCGACAATCCTGCCGACTTCACATTCTGCTGGGTAGCTTCGATAGCCACCTTACTGATATCGGCACCATAAATGTGGAACTTAAATTCCTGCTCCCGGCTGTCGTCGTCGTACAGTTCCTGCCACAGATCTTCGTCGAAGCCGAACGCTCCTTCGGTCCAACGCTGAAAACCGAAGCCGTTGCGATAGATACCAGCAGGAGTATTGGTGGCAATCAGAGCTGCCTCAATCAGGAAAGTACCCGATCCGCACATCGGGTCGAACAGGTCACGCTGTCCGTCCCAGCCGGCTTTCAGCAGAATACCGGCAGCCAACACCTCACTGATAGGCGCATCGGTTTGCTGTTCCTTGTAGCCGCGTTTGTAAAGAGGTTCACCGCTGGCATCAAGAGACAACGTTACTTGGCTTCTGCCCTCCTGTGCCTGAGCTTCTGCCGTATCGGCAATGTGCAGATTCAGCTGCACATCGGCACTGGCAACAGCAATTTTCGGACGCTTCATGCCCTTCTCCACGAACCAGTCGCAAATAGCGTCTTTCGTTCTGTAGATCGCATAGCGCGAATTACGGAAGTTTTCCGAAAAAATGGTGTTGTCGATAGCGATGGTCTGTCCCTCGGCAACGTATTCCGACCAGTCGATGCTCTTCACCTTATTGTAGAGTTCATCGGGGTCACCGGCCTGAAAAATCTCGACCGGTACCAGCACACGCAGAGCGGTACGCAGCCACAGGTTTGACTTATACAGCAATTCTTTGTCGCCCTCATAGCTCACCATGCGGGTTCCAATCACGATGTCAGTGCCTCCCAGCACCTCTATCTCTTTTGCCAGAATCTCCTCCAATCCTGCGAGGGTTTTGGCAATCATCTTAAATTTTTCCATTGTAGAATCAATATGCAAATTTGGGTCTTAGGCGTCTTGTGCGTCTTGACATTCTCTTTGTCTGTAGAATAACTTGGTATTGGCCGGCACGTCGTGGGTCACCCAGAGGTTACCGCCAATGGTAGTGTTGTCGCCAATGGTGACACGTCCCAGAATGGTAGCGTTGGCATAAACCACTACATTATTACCCAGAATCGGGTGACGGGCAATGCCCTTGACCAGCGTGCCGTCTTCTTCTTGCGGGAAGTTCTTGGCACCCAATGTAACGCCTTGGTAAAGGGTAACATTATGCCCTAAAATAGCCGTAGCTCCGATCACCACACCGGTGCCGTGATCGATGGCAAACGAATGTCCGATAGTTGCACCGGGGTGAATATCGACACCCGTATCACCATGTGCCAACTCCGTAATCATACGCGGAATCAGCGGAACGTCTAACATTTCCAGTGCATGTCCGATCCGGTAGTTGGTGATGGCACGCATCCCCGGGTAACACAGGATCACCTCTCCCAGATTGTGGGCAGCCGGGTCATTGCGGTACATCGCCACAACGTCGGTAGCAAGCAAAGCGCGCAATTCCGGCAAGCCATCTACAAAAGCAGACGAACGCCGGTGGGCAGCATCGCGCAAAGCTGTCAGGCTTTCATATTCGGTGGAAAAAGCCAATCCCGCCATGATTTGCTTGGTCAGCTTCTCGTAGATGCGTTCCACATTCACGCCAATATGATAGTGTATGGCACCATTGATGATAGCCCTACCATAATAGCCGGGGAAAAGAACGGAATTGCACAGCTCCACTAATTCGCGGAGCTCAGGCACCGAAGGAAAGGGGACTCCCTCGATGCCGTAGTGATGAAGTTCGCTGTTTCTAATATCGCTCAGCTTGGCGATGGTCGAATCGAAATTATGCACTTTTTCTGTTTATTTCTGGTTAGGCATCAGAGGAATCAATCACTTGATGCCGTACTTCTTCTTCAAATCTTTCGAGATTGCGGCCTTGTTGACCACATAGTTCAGCGTCTTGGCACGCGCAAACTCAGGAGTCATGTACCAGATACCGTCATACTTGCCGGTCTTGCCCCACGAGTTCTTGATCAGGTAATACTTGTTGCCTTCCTGATCTTTGGCGGTACCGAACAGGTGCATACCGTGATCGTCGCCGGTCTCGAAATTATCGTATCCGCGCTGACGTTCCTCAGCAGTAACCACCTTCTGTGGCAACGGTTTCTTCGTCAATTCCTCACCTTTGGCCTTACGGTCGAGTTTCAGCCAACGAGCCTGATCAGCACCGGGAGCATCAGGAGCCTGCATGTCCGGATAAACAGCCATACCGTCGCGGGTGAATCCTTCTTCGCTCACGTCACCGCCCCACAAAACCGTGTAGCCATTGGCAATAGCATCGTCGATGATCTTCATAAAGTCGTCCAACTCCAGGTTCAGGCTTTCACCCCAACGCCAGTTGTCCTGCACTTCGATGATAAAGCCCTTGCCTGCATTTTCGCCTGTGGAATATGGATGATGCAGGAAGCTGGTAAGGCTGACATAATCGTCGGCTTTCAGGCCTGTGCTTTCTGCAAAACTCTTAGGGGTATATTCTTTGCCCTCGTAGTTGAACTTCTCAGGAATCACACCGAGATAGATTTCATGAACGGCACGGACAGCTTTCTTCCACAGAGGTTCGCCATCGGGCGAATACTGCAACTTCTGAGCCGAAGCTGCGGCCTTAACCAAAGGATCGGTCATGCTGCTCAGTTCGCGATGGTTGCTCAACGAATCGCCATACATGGCACCTGCCGGCATTTCTGCATCGGGAATCAGACCATAGTTGCGCAGGCAGTAGATAACATCGCAGAACGAACCTCCCTGGCTGAACGAAACATCGCCATGCATACGGACAGCCTTATCGGCACGATCCAAGTACGTTTTTTCTACCACGAACATCTCCGAAAAGTCATATACCTTACCGGTTTTCTTAATAGCTTCGCTTTCGAGGAAGCTCATACCCGAATAACTCCAGCAGGTGCCGGCATTCTTCTGGTTCTTAACCGGAGTGATGGCAACAGAATCGACTGTTGTAAACTGGAATCCCTCGGCAGAATCTTTCTTCTGCTCCGTTTCTTGTGCGATAGCTGCAACTGACATCATGGCAGCCATAGCGCAAAGCATCATTTTCTTCATAGAATTTCTGTTAAGTGTTATTTTTGTTTTTTCGATTTCTTCTTGGTTTCTTTGGCTACCTTCGGAGCTGAAAGCAGTTCGGTGTAGCGCTTGTCGTCAGCAAGGAGTTCTGTTGCCTCTTTCACCAGCGTGTCACCTTCCAAAGATTTTTGAATCAAACCGCGACGGAAATAGTAGCGCAATGCCAGTTCCTGATTGATTTGGTCGATGACTTCGGACTTCAAACTATCCAGATCGTGCTCCAGATTGATTTTCATTACCTTCAGCACGGTGTCGCGACGGGTGTTGACCACCTCCCTGCAGAAATCGGCATACATCGAATCGGTCAAAGTCGGCATCGTCCCGTTTTCGAACCGCAGACGGTTGGCGAAATGGAAGATCCGGTTCTCACGCTGCAGGTAGTAAGTGAGGTTGCTGATGGTTTGCGGCTTCCTTTCCACATCGGGTTTGATGCCACCGCCATCGCGCACCTCTCGTCCGGCTGCCGTATGGAAAACGTGTGTCAGCGAATCGGGAATACGTCCCAGGTCGGGAGTATCCTGTCCGGCTTCCCACCGCGCCATACGCTTGGCCTGATAGTCGATTGCCTGAATACATCGTCCGCTTGGAATATAATATTTTGCCGACGTAAATTTCAGGATGGTATTATAGGGAAGCGGACGGCTGCTTTGCACCAATCCCTTTCCATAACTGCGTTCTCCCAGAATCACAGCCCTGTCATAGTCTTGCAAGGCTCCGCTCAGAATCTCGCTGGCAGAAGCCGAACTGCGGTCAATCAGCACCGCCAGTTTCAGATCCGGCTCGATAGGGGGCGTATTGGTGCGATACGTAGTGTTATTGTCAGCCGTCTTTGCCTTGGTTTCCACCACAGCGCTACCTTTCGGCACAAACATTCCCACCAGCTTCACCGCCTCGTCCACCAGTCCGCCGGGATTGCTCCGCAAGTCGAAGACCAGCCCCTTCAGGTTGCCTTTACGGAGTTCCACAAGAGCCGTCTGCACATCCAAAGCGGCTTTGTCGGTGAAGTTGTTCAGTTGGATATAGCCAATGCTGTCGTTCAGCCATCCATAGTAAGGAACCGCATCGATGACAATCTTCTTGCGCGTGATTTCCACCTCCCGAGGTTCCGGCTCACCCGGACGCTGCAATTTCAGCGTGAAAGACGTGTTCGGTTGCCCGCGCAGATGTTCGCTCACGTAACTGGTTCCTTTGCCGATCATGTTCTCGCCGTCGATTGCCAGAATCCGGTCACCGGGCAACAGGTTGGCCAAAGCGGCAGGCATCTTGTCGTAGGGTTCGCTGATGCAAACCGTATCGTTCAGTTGCATGATGATGGCACCGATGCCGGCATATTCGCCCGTTGTCATGGTTTTGAACTCCTGCTGGTCGTCCTCGGTATAGAACTGTGTATAAGGATCCAATTCCTCCAGCATCGCATCGATGCCGGCCGTCAGGACACGACTCCAATCGACACTGTCAACGTAAGCCGTTTGCAGTGTGCGTATGGTGGTTCCTAAAATCTCCAGATATTGCTGGGCGTCCAAACGGGCGTCACTCTTCTTTTTCTTTTCGGTTGCGGATTGTGCTCCGACTTGTACCGGCAGACAAGTCAGCATTGTTAAAATGCACCATAACAAGGCCCGATTGCCTTTTGTTAATCCTTTCATAAGTCAATAAATAATGAGGCAAAATTACTGATTTTTTCCCAAACACCGTTAATTCTGTTACAATTTTACTATTTTTAGGGGTAATTTTTGCTTTTAACTTGATAAAATGCTATCTTTGCAACAAAAATCAAAAAGAATGCTTACCCAAGATTCTGAAATTATACAAAACGGGAAAGGGAAAAATATTATTCCGCCGCCAGAGCGTCCGTCGTTGTTCTGGGGATATGTAGAGAAGTTCAAAGATCCCCTCATAATCGTATTATTGGTGGTATTTGTCTTTTCGGTGGGTGTTTCCTGCTACGAAATCTGGCAAGGGGAATCCCTGCAGTTGCTGCTGGAACCGACCGGAGTACTGATTGCCCTGCTGCTCGCCACTGGAGTGGGCTTTATTTTCGAGGTTAAGGCAGAAGGGGAATTTCAGGTGCTGAATCATGTGAAAGACGATGAACCCGTCAAGGTACTCCGCCGCTTGTCCGATGGCTCTGTCCAGATGTTCCGCATCGCCAAGAAAGATGTATGCGTGGGCGATTGCGTCAGCTTGGAAGCCGGCGATCAGATTCCTGCCGACGGAAAATTGATAAAAAGCAATCAGCTACGGGTCGATGAATCGAATTTTACCGGAGAGCCTTGGAGTTCGAAGAAAGCTGGAAACGGTTCTTTAGACGAAGAAATGTCGGAAAAGGAATCGAGCCATGAATCCACCTATCCGAGAGACTTTCTATTGCGAGGTTCGACGGTTATCGAAGGCAGTGCCCGATATGAGGTTACCGCCATCGGTATGGAAACAGAAGAAGGACGCGGTGCCGCCCGTGTTCAGGAAGGTAAGGACGTGAAGACACCTTTGCGCCGCCAGCTGGATTATTTAGGCAAGTGGATCTCGTACGCCAGTTTCGTCATTGCGGCGCTGATCCTCATCGGACGCCTCGTTTTCTTTTTCGTCAATGCCACAGACGATGAAATTCACGATCCGGTTACAGTCGTTCATGTCGTTTTAAATTCCATCATGCTGGCAGTCACACTGATTGTGGTGGCAGTTCCGGAAGGTTTGCCGATGAGCATTACCATCAGTTTGGCCCTCAGCATGCGCAAGATGCTGAAGGAGAATAATCTGGTGCGCAAACTGCATGCCTGCGAGACGATGGGAGCCGCTACCGTCATCTGTACCGATAAGACGGGCACCCTCACCCAGAATCGGATGACGGTGGTGGAAAGCCTGTTCGGAAAGGATATTTCTTTCGAGGATATTGCTCGAGGTATTGCGCTGAACAGTTCTGCCGAGTTGAATGGCAATCAGGCGATAGGCAACCCTACGGAAGGAGCTTTGCTACAGTGGCTGAAGAGCCGGGATGTGGATTATCGGACATTCCGCCAGTCGGAAACCGTCACACGCCAGCAACCTTTCAGCACCGAAACCAAATACATGCTTACGCAAGTGGGAGAAACGACTTTCGTCAAGGGTGCCCCGGAGATTGTCCTGCAAATGTGCAAACACTTGGCGGAAGGTCTGACAAAAGAGCAGATCCTGACGACACTCGATGAATACCAGCACAAGGCATTCCGCACCTTGGGCTTTGCCATCAACGATACTTTCATTGGTATTGTAGGCATTGCCGATCCTATTCGCAGCGATGTCCGAGAGGCTATCCGTGTCTGCAAGAATCAGGCACACGTCAACGTGATTATTGTTACCGGCGATACCGTCGGTACCGCCAACGAGATAGGCAGACAGATTGACTTGCTGCAACCCGGCGAGGACGACAAAACCGTAACCGGACCTGAATTTGCCGCGATGTCGGACGAGGAAGCCCGAATGCGGCTCAAAGAGAATCGCATCAAGATTATTGCCCGCGCCCGTCCCGACGATAAGGCCCGCCTGGTTATGCTTTTGCAGCGGAACGGAGAAGTAGTAGCCGTTACGGGCGACGGAACCAACGATGCTCCGGCGTTGGCAAAAGCACAAGTCGGTTTATCGATGGGCGACGGAACGGCTCGTGCCAAAGAAGCCTCGGATATCACCATTATCGACAATTCGTTTGTCTCCATCAATCGCGCCATCCTGTGGGGACGCTCTCTCTATCAGAATCTGCGAAGGTTTATCATTTTCCAGATGACCATCAACGTCTGTGCCTGTTTAGTGGTGCTCTTGGGAGCCTTTACCGGTTTGAAGTCGCCGCTGAATGTCACACAGATGCTGTGGGTGAACCTGATTATGGATACGTTCGCGGCAATGGCTCTCTCTTCTTTGCCAGCCGACCCCCGTGTAATGAACGACTATCCCCGCAGCCCCAAAGCGCATATCGTGGATCGTTATATGATGGCTTACATTACTGGCTGGGGTGCCTTTTTCTTCCTACTGATGACCTGTTTCTGGTTCTATTTGAACAAAGACCACGAAATCAATGATTACGACGAAGGTCTCTTCTTTACCACCTTTGTATTGCTCCAAGTCTGGAATCTCTTCAACGTCCGCTACTACAACACAGGTCGTTCCCTGCTGCTCGACCTCATAGAAGCTGCCAAAGGCATCCGACCGTTGAGTGCAACCTTTGGCAGGGGATTTGTGTTTATTCTGGTAGTAATCCTATCGGGTCAGATATTCATCCAGCAGGTTGCCTACAAGATGTTCGAAATAGATCCGCTGCACGCTTCCGACTGGCCTAAGCTGATTCTTCTGACTTCACCCATCCTGATTCTCCCGGATTTGTATCGCTTTTTCTTCCGGCGTCAGCGTTGAGTGTAATTCCCCTACTTTTTACTCCCCAACTGGGAAAATATTTTTTCCTAACTGGGGAGTATTTTTTTTGCTGCATAACTATGCCGCAATTTTTTCATAACTATGTAGCAAAAAGAACTCGAAAACAGCGAAGTATTTCCGAATTCTTTTCTTTACTGATGCTATATTGCAATCTCTATTGAGCAAATTGCGTTAAAATGATAAGGGGGGGGGTAAAATTAACATTTTTTTACGACTTTCAGACAGCCATTAGATAAAATGCGTAACTTTGCACACAGAAAATTATATAAATTTATATAAAAGCTCGATTTTTATGAAAATTCAGTAATGATTATCTTGAGAAGATACATATATTGCTTAATAATCTCTATTTGTCTGATTGAAGCATCGGTCGTTAACGCACAAGATTTTGCCTTTCGTAATAATCTCCTCTACGATGCAACCCTTACTCCTAACCTGGGCATTGAGTTAAAACTCGACTCAGTTTGGTCCGTTGGAACCAACGCTGGTTTTAACGCCTGGGATATCAACAAATCGAAGAACAAGAAGTGGCGCCACGTGATGGTGTCGCCTTTTGTGCGTCATTATAATGAGCAGATGTTCCGGGGTCCGTTTTGGAGTCTGCATACACTCTATAGCCACTACAATGTGGGTGGCGTGAAGTTTCCGCTGGGTATTTATCCGAAAGTGAGGAACCATCGCCTGCAAGGCGACTTGTTGGCTTTGGGCGGAAGCTATGGCTACAATTGGCAACTGACCGATCATTGGCACATTGAGGTGGAACTCGGCATGGCACTCGGATACACATGGTACAAGGAGTACGATTGCCCGCATTGCGGCAAGTACTATGGCGAAAAGCACAGATTGCTACCGCTTCCGAAACTGGGTTTGAACCTGGTGTGGACCAACTTCAAGCGCAAACCCGAACCCGAATGGCCCGACTTGCCGGAAATCATCGAAGTGGAGCCGCTCTGGCTTCTGCTCAGCAATGTGCTGCCCAACACGGGACGTGCCGGCTCGCTGGCGGAAGACAATCCTATTCTTGCCCACATATCGGAATACAAACCTTACACGTATGAGCCAGGGGTTCTGTATGTCTATTTCCCGGTGGACAAATACACGTTGCTGCACGACTTCCGCGATAATGCTGCCACGTTGGATCGCATCGTTGACATCACCCGCCAGATCATGTCCGACTCGGTCAGCAATGTACGACGCATCCAGATTATCGGTCAGGCTTCTATCGAAGGCCGGGTGGCATGGAACGAAGAACTTGCCCTCAATCGTGCCAATGCCCTGAAGCAGTATGTGCAGCAGCACGTGCCGACTCCCGATTCGCTGTACGAAGCAGTAGGCGGCGGCGAGGCATGGGCAGAAATGCGTGCCCGACTGGTCGAACTGATGGACAGCACCTCCACGAACGGCATCGGTAAGGGTGCCCTGCAGGAAGCCATCGACGTAATCGACAACGAACCTGATGCCGACCGGCGAGAGCGTCAGCTGCGACGGCTGGATCGCGGACGCACCTGGAAGTACATCAAGCAGCATGTGCTGGCTGATCAGCGTACTTCCGGCTACGCGCGCATATATTATGAATATGAGCCTGACACCGTTGCCGACGCCATCAACCGGGCAGTCGAACTGCTGCGTACCGATTGCAGCGACTGCCACCATGAAGCGCTCCAGATTTTGCAGCAAGTCAGCGAGGATCCTCGGGCACAGAACGCACTGGGAGTAGCCCTTTACTATTGCGGAAGGGAGCTTGAGGCCATCGACCGCCTCCGCAGGGCAGCCGGCAACGGAGATACCGATGCTCAGGAAAACCTGCGGCTGATTGAGAAAAAAAGAAACAAACAATAATTACTAACAAAAAACAGTTTTGAAAATGAAAAGAATGTTTATTTATGCCACGCTGAGTGCCATAGCACTTGGGGGCGCAATTGGATTCACCGGTTGCTCTTCAGACGATGACATCGTTGAACAGAAGACCGACAACCCGACCTACAATCCCGTGGACAAAACCGTAACCACTCAGTTTGTACTGAACGTTTCGTCTGCTGCAAGCGGAACCACTCGCCAGTCTTCGACAATGGTACAAAGAAACGGCAACTTCCGTGGCCTGCAGGATGCCAAGCTGATAGGTTTGGCAACAGATCATAGCACTTGGTTGGCTCCATTTGACGGCACGACTACTACTACCAATTGGTCAGCTACATCTGGTATCAAGACTAAAACCTACGATTTAGGAACTCTTTATGGAGCCACAGCGGTAAACAATACAGATAACAACAATGCAGACAATAGTTCTCGCCGCGTGTTGGAACTGACATTGCCGTTAAAAACCGATGCCATGCTGGTGTATGCCCGTGCTATTCCCAACGGAACAGATGAAGAAAATGGTAAAGTTACTGCCAACATTACTACCAATCCCGAAAATATCACCTTCGACTTAGTGTCGCGTCTTGATGACCGCCAGACCCGTTATACTGAGACTTGTAACTTGGCTGCACTTATTATCAACCGAATTATTAAGAGTGAGGTTGGTGAAGCTGCAGCAGGTGTTTACACACATGCCGGTCATACGAATGAGGCTGCCTTGCCCGCCATCTCATGGCGTGGGATTGGCAAAACTCTGAAAGATGGCGGTTCACTTCCTCCTTTGCAGGAAAACCTTGCTACCGTCTATAATTCATTGACGACTCTTGGCACTAATGAAGTACGTGCCGGTTCGGCTTCTGCTGTTTGCAGCATCATTTATCACATCTATGAGACTATCACTACAACCTTGGCCGCCACTCCAACTACTGACGGTGAGCTGAATGCACAGCGATTGGCAGAAACTATCAAGACTCGTATTGAGAACTATTTTGATGTTGAAAGCACAGAAACTGCAACAGCATTTAGAAATATTGGTGATGCATCAACGGCAAACACCATCATCAACGGTTTGGTAACCGCAAGCGTTTATGCCGACAAGGATGCCTTTGACGCTGTTTATGGTCAGGTGGTACATGGCGACTTGATGGGCTTCCCCACCTCGTTCAAACTTCCATTAGGTGCGGCCCAACTGTATTTCACTGATTTCAACGCAGATGCTACAACAGGTGGCTTTAGCTACACCAACCCCAGCACGTCGCTGCTTGATCTGAGCGCAACGATAGCTCCCACTCATTATATGTATCCTTCTGAGCTGCTTTATTTTGACAACAGCCCGCTCTATGTAAGTGATGCAGAAAAAACGGCAGACAATTATCCTAACGGCTACAACACTTGGGATACCTACAGCTGGACATCCAACGGTTGGAGCAATAATTTTGTTACCTCAACCACCCGTAGCGTGGCTGTTAAGAACAATATCAACTATGGCGTAGCCATGCTACAAACCCAAGTAGCTCTCAATGGAACAACATTCAACGACAATCGCCATGCCATCGTCACTTCTGAGTCTGACCAGTCACTGACAGAAGCAGAAGTTAAGAAAATGCAGCTCACCGGTATTATTATCGGTGGCCAAAACCACCAGTTAGGCTGGAACTATTTGGCTAAGGCCAATGAAACTACCGATTGGGATTATGCCATTTTTGACAACCAGATTGAAAGTTCAACCATCCCAACTGGTGCGAACTACACTCTGGTATTCGACAACTATCGCAACGGCGACCAGACAGCACAGACAGACGTTCTTGTAGCACTGGAGTTCCAGAACAACAGCGACAAGGACTTCTATGGCAAGGGCAACCTTATCCGTAAAGGTGGTAAGTTCTATCTAATCGGTAAACTGGAACTTGGCACAAAACTTATCGGAACTGATAATGGCATTTCTGGTAGTGCCACAGCATGGCCGACAAACTATCCTATTCCTCCTTACACCGATGCCGGTGCTTCAAAGGAGATTACCCGTGTATTCATTCAAGACTACCTGACAACGGCCACCTTCAAGATTGGCGCCAACTCACTGAAGAACGCTTTCATCACCGTTCCCGATTTGCGCTCAACACAAACCTCTCTCGGTTTGAGTGTAGATCTCAACTGGCGTGAAGGCTTGAATTTTGAGGCTAATCTCTAAGCACAAACTAAAGTGAAGACAAGAAGATATACTTCCATGATAGGACTCTTGCTGTCAGCCTGTTGGCTGACGGCAGGATGTTCCGTCATTGATGAGGATCTGTCGGATTGCAACGACGCACAGCAGTTTCAGATGGATTACCAGCTGAAGCTGGTGACCAATATGACCACGGAGTTGCAAACCCAACTGACCACGATAACCGAAATGAGCGTGGCAGGCGTATTGGAAACTCATCTGAAAGATATCTTCAGCGACTTTGCCCACGACGTAGATCTCTCGTTCTACGATACTGAAGGAAGCTTGAGCCGCCTGGAACATGTTCAGGACATTATCAATGCCAACCAGACGACCTACGACCTCACTCTGCCTATGCGCAAATATCTGCATCTGGCAGTGGCAAATATCAAGAACAACGATGTGGTAAGCCTTGCCGACGACGGAGAAAGCTACTCGGCAACGCTTCGACAGGAAACCGACCTGACGTCCGACGGTTCTGCCTTAGGTGTAGCAGCCGGAATCCTTCCTTCGCACACCACAGGTCTGTTCACCGCACGACAGCCTATGGAGGTGCTGGGAAATGTCAATCAGACATTCAATGTCCGTTTGTTTATGGCCAACAGCGCTGCATCGCTGGTAATCGACCCCAAAGGGCTGAACTATAGCGACCTGAAGGTCTATGCCACAGGCTTTGCCGATGCCTTCCTCATCAGCGACAGCACCTACATCTATTCGGATACGCCTCCGCTCATCAAGGCGGAAGAGGTGCAGACAACCAACGAGCTGAAATGCTTCTGCTCGGTCAACTTCCCCTCGAGGGATGCATCGCGAGCCGCCAGCAACACGCTTTGGCAGTTCAAGGTGTATCTTACCAAGACAGACGGCTCAATCACCGAAACTGTCATGGATATCGACAAACCGCTGAAAGCCGGAGATCTGAAAGTTATCAAAGGAGAACTCGACAGCGATGGTGCCGTCCGACCCTACGACAGCACGGTGGGTGTCAGCGTAACCCTCGATTGGAACAATGGCAGCAACTATAATCCGGAACTGTAAAGAAATTATGTAATTTCTGATTACGAATTACTAATTACAAATTACCGATTACGGATTACAAATTACAAATTACGGATTCCTTACGCGCGCGTACGAAAACCTATTTATAGTAATTTAAGAAACGAATTGAGACATTTCGCCCATAGCATTGCACTTCTGCTGCCTGTCTTGATGCTGACAGGATGCAAGGAAGACGAGCAGCAACAACAGTTGTTACAAGAAAAGACATCTGCTGTTGCTGACATTGCGTTTGCTGTCACAAGGTCGAACCAAAGCACTCGCATGAGTAGCGCTGTGGTGCAGGCGGAAGGTGAAGCCTATCGCAGCATCGAAATGCAACGTATCGTTCCTTTTGCCGTAGCCGGGAAGATCGGATCGGACGATATGCCCAAAGCCTTTCAGATCTTTGGCACCGGCAGCAAGCCTGTCGATTCGCAAGCCTACTACTATTACGAAAACTGCGAACTTATGGCAGGAGTGTGTTCGTTTCTGTGCTACGGACGTGCACCCCGTATTTCGGTCGATAAAGCCGTCAACGGTTCTATTGTCGAAACCTTTCCTGCTGATATGGCTCCCAAGGACACCCGATTCTCACTCGAACCGATTGCAACAGGCATCCACCCGACAGCCTCAGCCTTGGCAGCCTATATGACCGACATCGCCAATGCGAAAGGAAACGGTGTTTCGTGGAAGGATGCACCCAATGCCACCTTGAGCATTATGTATCTGAACTTCATTCACCGGATGGAAACAGAGGGTGACGGTGATGTGCTGCCCGGATCTGCCTCCAACGTCAAGGCTTTCACACAGGCGCTGAAGACGCAACTGAACCAATTGTCGCTGACCGGTGACGACGATGCCATCCGCGAAGCCATTATAACGGAAACCGATAAATACAATGAAGAGTGGGACGGTTTCCCCGCGAACATCGGTTTACCCGACGGAGCAGCCGTTATCCGCTGGACAGGTACGGCTTTTCAGCCACAAATCACAACCACTACCCTTGCCGACATCAATGGCATCGACCGCTTTGCCTATCCGGCTGAAATCTACTACTACTGCAACAGCCGCATCTACACTTCGACTACCGGCAAACATGAGGATTCCTATACCAACAGAGCCTGGTCGGAAGTGCTTTCCGACTACGAATATCCCAACGGAACCGTCAGTTCCAACACGACGGCAATCGCTATCAAGGATCCCATGCAGTATGGTGTGGCTCATGCCCAGATCATACTGAAGAAAACGGACAATGCCACGCTGACCGACGCTAAAGGTACCAGCGTGACGGTGGGTGCCACTTCCTTCCCCCTGACAGGCATCATCATTGGCGGACAACTGCCCGTCGGATTCGACTTCGCTCCCACCAGCACCTATCCTGTCTATTCGGAAGCAGACATGAAGTTTGTTTACGATTCGCAGGTGAAAACCAACGGAGCCTCGAACAATGAGTATTTTTATCTCAGTTCATCCAACGATGCCGCCCAAGCAACCAATACGCTGGTGCTGCAGAGCTACGATCACAAAAAAGTGCCGGTGGTACTGGAGTTTCTGAACGGTAGCAACACGGATTTCATCGGATTGGAAGGCATCGTTTACCGCAACACCAGATTCTATCTGGCAGGTGAGTTAGATCCGGAAGATTTCAAGACCGACCCCCGATCAGACATCCGAGACCGCGTGTTTACGCAAGACTATACGACTAAGCTGAACATGAAAGTTACCGGTTTGGGCAAAGCCTACAACGTAGTGCCCAACCTGCTTTCTCCCCGTCTCGAACTGGGCATACAATTGGTGCCCAAATGGGTGGCTACTACTCCCGACGAAATATTATTCTAAAGCAAAATGAAGCAGACAGACAAACATATCATCCCCAGCCATAGCGGCAGCATCCTAAGCAGAATGCTGTTGCTGCTGATGCTTTGCCTGACTGCCTGCTCATCGGGTGACGATATTCAGACACCTACCGAGAAGCCCGACAATCAACCGACCCTGCTGTATGTTTACGTTCATACGCCACAAACAGAGGTACCGACCAGAGCCTATGTGGGAGACATCGACCCCATCGGACATGAGGCAGACATCTATCTGCTTCAGATATGGGTGTTTACTCACGATTCCCATCAGCTCATTAGCTATTTCTCCTCCTCCGAATCCTCAGCACTCAGCACAGGCGACGGCTATGAGGTCTTACAACTGACCGTTGACGAAACGTATGCTGAAACTGCGGAAGCAAGTCGGGAGAACGTCGATGTCTATGTGACTGCCAATGTGTCAGCCGCCAATTGCAACCTGACTTTGGATCATCAGACCTCGCAAGCTACATTAGAAGAAGCTCTGATAGAAAAAACGGAAGCAGATCCTTTCGGTTTGACTGCACCTGTAACGGTAGTCCCTACTGATGCAGGCCTGCCTATGTCCGGAGTGCTACGCAACCAGCCCGTTGCAGGCGCTGCTCCGGTGCTTCGGTTGGACAACAGCGGAGAAATTGCCACTGTGACGCTGGTGCGCACCCTATCGAAAATACGCTTCGCTTTCTCCCGGCAGACAAGCGGAGAGGAGCTGCAAATCACCAGTATCAAACTGAACAGCGGCATGATTCCCCTGGCACAGTATCTCTTCATGTCCGACGATGCCCCCTACGACCGGCAGACCTGCCATATCAAGACGGCAAGCGGATATGAAACATCCACACCGGAACTACTGGACGAAACAATCGGAGAAGTGGCAGCAAATGCTGATCCGGTCGCCTATGCCTGGGGAAACGAGGAACTGGAACCGCAGGCGTATGAACAATTGTTGGACGAAGCGGCTGCCAACGGCAATATCACTCAACGCACGTTCTTCCTGCGCGAAAGCGACCAAATGCTGCAAGGCGAAATCAAATACCGGGTTGGCAATGGAGACGAGCAGACCTCCACGTTCCGTATGACAGATGACGGCGGCTTCTCGCGCAATCACATTTGGACAGTTTATGCCTATCTGGCACAAGCCAAACTGCAAGTGGTGGCAGCTACCGTGGCACCCTGGAAGCAGGTAGAAGAAGACTACGAATTCTATAACTGGTAAAGCATGAAGCATTTGACCCATATCATCCGAATCATTGGCGCAGCGATGCTGCTGACAGCCTGTTCTGCAGATGAAAATGCAGAGCCGGATGCACAGCTGTCGGATGCTCCCGTGCAGATGGTCGGGCTGACACGTGCTGCATCAAGCGATGCCGCCTTGGGTGACATTAAGGTAATCCTGGCTTACGGGAGCACCACTACAGAAGGCTTGTTCCAATACTCGGACGAGTCAGCATGGAGCACTCAGCTGAAACTGAAATCAGGCTCCCGAACCTATCAGATGTACGGCTATATGCCCGATGACGGCTTGCTGAGCAGCAGTCTCTCCTCTGTCAGCGACGATGAAGCCGTGCTTCACTTACAAGGCCTGCAGCCTATCACAGAGCAGGACTATTGTATCCTAACCGGTATCCGTCAGACAGACGATGCAGAAGACAAAACGGCTGCCACACGAGGAAACTTCTCCTTTTTATATGCCAGCAACCGACAAAACTACATCAACCTGTTCTTCGACCACCTGCTGAGTCATGTGGAGTTCCGCATGAAAGTCGGAACCGATTACAATACGGTGCGCTCCATCAGAATCAAGCGCATGAAACTGAAAATAGCCAATGCCAGTCAGGTTGCCGCAGATATCACGCTGACCGACGAAGTGGGAATCAGCAGCGTAGGCTACAGCGTCACAGAGACAGACGAATGCCTCCTGACCATCAAAAACGAAGAACAGAACCTGACGACATTGGCAACCGCAGTGGGCGGAGCATACCTGATACCCGCTCCCTCGCTGCTTGGGAACCTGTTGCTGGTGACGGAATACGATGTATATGACAAACAAGGCAATAAGATAGCAGAACGGACTGCCACCAACAAACTGGCCGAGCCCTTGAACGAACTGCAGCGGGGTGAGGACCGCACGCTCCTGATCACGGTGGATCCTTCGTATCTCTACGTGCTGTCGGATGCCGATTTGGACAATCCGCCTTTTGTGGTGGAATGAACTGAAGAAAAGATATATGCGAAAGATAATAACCATACTGTTGCTGCTTTGTATGTCTGCTCCGCTGGTGCAGGCACAGATCACAATTGGCGGTAATGTTTATGGTGGCGGTAATGCCGGCGATTTGGGGGGAAGCTCACAAGTAACGGTTTATGGTGCAGATATTCATGAGGTTTATGGTGGTGCCCGCCAGGCCAATGTAGGAGGAAGCACCTTTGTGCACATCGACGGAGAGCACGCCTCTTCGTATATCATTATCGACAAGCTATACGGAGGCAACGATATAGCAGGAACCGTAGGCAGCGCAGCCGCCATTCCTACAGAACTGCATCATGCCACAGAAAACCAGGTTGATCCGACCTGGAATGCCTTTGTGCGACTCTCCACCAAGACAGAAACGACAGGCGAAGGTGAAGAGGCTGTCACCACTGAGGCTGAAGATGCCCAGAAAATATACATCGGACAACTGTTCGGAGGCGGTAACGGTGACTACGATTACACCTCTGAAGACAGCCCCTATAAAGGCAAAGACAAGCCTGTAATGGCCCGGACTTATCTGGAGATTTGCGGCGGTTCGATTGTCTATGCCTATGGCGGCGGCAACAACGCTACGATAACAGAAAATACCGTCATTTGCCTGAACAACCCCAGTCGGGTGGTCAATAGCATCAAGGATACCCGAATCACTACGGCAGGAGAGGGCGAACTGCTGACCGCCACGCGTTTTCGGGAGAAAATGGGCATCAATACCGGTTTGTCATACCCCAGTAGCGATGCATTCCAGATTGGCCGGCTGTTTGGCGGAAACAACAAGGCAGAAATGAAGATCCGCCCGATGTGGTATCTGAAGGCCGGCCAGGTGCGAAACCTCTATAGCGGCGGAAACCAAGGCTCAATGACCAATCCCGAAGGCCTGCTGCTGGAAATCATGGCCAATTCCACCATTAAAGTCGATAACGTCTATGGCGGCTGTCGTATGGCTGACGTGCGTCCGCAACGCAATGGCGTGGATCTGCTTACCAACGACATACAGTTGCACGACAGTGAAAACCATCAGATTTATAACTTCCCTGCCGGTCTGTCAGCCCGTGTGCTGGTGCGTGGCGGCGACATCAATAACGTCTATGGCGGTAACGACATTACCGGCCGCGTGTATGGCGGCAATGCCGTGGGTGTCTATCACAGCATCCGTGGCAACGTCTATGGCGGTGGCAACGGTTCCTACCCCTATACCGACAATGCCGACCTGATCGGTAACGATGTGTATAGTGATCTCTACTACACCATACCGACAGGCAAGACCTCGGTTCAAGCCCTCAACGATTTCCGTCCCAATGCAGAACAGGTGTCCATCCGCCTGAATGGCGACAGCGATGAGAATCCTACCGTCATTGGCGGTGCCGTTTACTGCGGCGGCAACAGTGCCACGCTCAAGACCATCAAACAGAAACCGCTGGTAGAGCTGAAAGTCGGTTCTCATGTGATTGCCGATAACGTGTTCTTGGGCAACAATGGCGAAGAGATGATTAATTACGACGAACGCAATGACGCCACAGAAACACCGGAAGGAGTGTTACGCACTTTTCGCCGCACAGACATCACAAGCAATGGCACACCTTTCAACTCGATGGATCTGACCGATGCGACTGAATTTGCAGCTTATATGGATGGTGTAGCTATGGATCTGATGCCTCGTGTTGTGTTCGACGAAATAGCCAACGGTGATCCTGCCGACTACGAAGAATACTCTACCCGCATCGGTTCGCTGTTCTGCGGCGGAAACATAGGCAGTATGACAAGCGCAGGCAAAACCGTCATCAACTTCCAGCACAAGATCATCGTATATAACAAGGTAGTGGGAGGCTGCAACAACGCCTTTGTGATACCTTCCGACTATAACGCCCTATTCAAAGGCGGACTCACCGGTGACGCTGACGACGATGGCGACAAGCTCGAACTGAACTTCAGCGGACTGAAGATACGGCCTAAGCGATGGAATGCCGGGCATACCGCACTTATCTGGAACACCATCAGCGCTGCAACCGGAGAAGAAGTAGATCCTGTCACGACCGGTGCCACGCCGGAAAGTCCGGTCACCAGCACAGCGGCAGATCTGGACCGCCGTCTGTCGGGTGGTAACATCTATGCCGGATGCTACAATAGCGGCATTGTCAACGGCAACATTACCATCAATATAGAGAGTTCTATCATCGACCGAGAGGTTGTTTTCGACGAAGTGAAAGAAGATGAAACCGGCGAGGACAAACTTTACGACAACGATTCCTATCAGATTACCAAACGGAACAGCGGCGTGATTCTGGCTGAGCAGGGAATGGATGTACTGGGTTCAGCACTCAATGTCTTCGGTGGAGGAAAGGGTGTGAACACAGAGATTTGGGGTTCAGCAACTATCAACCTGAAACGTGGCTATGTGTTCCAGATATTCGGTGGCAGCGAGGAAGGAGCTATTGGCCAATCGGATGCCTATAATGAAACGACTGGAAAATTTGAATACTCATACAACCCAAAGTACAGCACCTACATCAACTTGAGCGGACCGATTTCCGGCGTTTCGAAGATCAATAACATGACGGAGGATATCGCAGAAGCGGAGTTTATCTATGGCGGAGGTTTCCTGGGTCCTGTGGCAGGCAACTGCATCCTCAACTTAGGCAACGGACGAATCTTCAACTCCTTTGCCGGCGCTTGTAATGCCGATATCCTCGGACATACCGAAACATACATCGGTAAGGATGGCTTCCCCTTCATTCGCGACTATGTCTATGGAGGCAACGATTTGGGCGGACGGATCCTGAATACCGCCAACTTCAACAGCCGGCTGCGTAACGATGCCGTGCGTGCCAAGGTGTCGAACAGCGATATGCTCAACGCCTCAGCCTATATTGAATACGTAAAAGGACGCGTAGAAAAGATTTTTGGCGGAGCCTATGGTGTCTATAACTACAAGAATGATCATTACCGCGCCTATTTCGATGCAGACGGTCATGCCAAGACCGGCTATTATAAGCCTTTTCTGGGCAACGCATTCATTAATTTCCGTCCTGAGGATACCAACAACCCATTGAATACCATTCAGCAAATCTATGGAGCCGGACAAGGGTATCTGGGTGAAGAGGAAGAAGACCTGATGCAGCAGAGCAGTTACATCCTAATCGATGTTCCGCAAACCATGACGACATATCAGGGAACCGAGATTTTCGGTGCCGGAGAATGTGGCGGTGTAGGTATGGGTGTTGACCTTAGCGGAGAGAATCCGGATTACGACAAGGCTTCTGCCATTATCGACCTGCTGAGCGGACATTTCAAGGCAGTGTATGGAGGCAGCTATATGGAGGGAGTAACCCGCCGCACAGAGATCAATGTGCCGGAGGGCTCCACGTTCCGTTGCAGCAATATCTTCGGTGGCGCCTATGGCCTGTATAATGAATATGCGTGCGATGTCTATGAGTCGAACGTGAACTGGAGCAGCAGCGATGCCATCGTAGGCGGCTATCGTACCGGCATCTACGGAGGCAACAACAACTGCCGTCGCACGCTCTACAGCAAGGTGAACATCAACGCACCTGTCTATTATGACAAGACAAACAATTACTACGCTACCGTCTATGGCGCAGGCTATGGCAAAGACACGTGGTCGCAATACACAGAGGTGAACCTGAACAACGGTGCACAATTGTATGAGGTCTATGGCGGCGGACAGTTAGGTCTCGTAATGAACAAGAAATCCGTTGATGCCTGGAAAGCTGAGACTGATGCGGCAGCTGAGGCAGCCTACACTGCTGAGCACACCCTCTGGGAGGCTGATCCTGAAAAGGAAACCAAACCGGAACCACAAGCACCTAAACCTATCAACCTTTCGTTAGGCGGCGGTTACACAGACAACGGATTGAACAATGCTCTGGCAACTTACAAATACAACACGAATGTTCACATTAACCAAGGTGCCCTTGTAAGTGGCTATATGTACAACGGAGCGCTAAGTGGCGCTTACGCCTATGGCGGCGGCTTGGGCGACACACTTGTTGTAAATACTGGCGATGTGCACGGCACGACGTATATCGGACTGTTTGGTGGCAAGGTTGTCAAAGACATCTATGCCGCGGGTACAGTGGGTTCCGTCAATAACAAATACAATGTAGCAACCGACGACTTTGACAATCCGTTTATTGCCACTACGAATGCCTATATCGAGGGTGGAACCGCCCGCAACGTCTATGGCGGAGGATGGAAAGGAAGCGTAGGCCATCACGCCGGCGCTATCAATGCTACGACGACAGGCGACATCCTGGGCGAAACGAATGTCATCATTGGCAAACTGGACGGTACCGATTTTATTAACGGTATTCCTTCCATCGAGCGTAATGCCTATGGCGGAGGTGAGGGCGGAGCTGTCTTCGGAAAGACACACATCACCCTCAACAAGGGCTATATCGGTTATCGGTTCTTCAAGGAAAAGGCAGATCTTGAGCATACTGGAACCGATACGCTTACCTATATCCAAGACGGCACAGGCGAAAATGCCGGTTACTATCAGGAGAAGCTCAACGATGAGACATGGACGGGTGACGGTACGAACCGCCTGTACGACAGCGGATGTATCTTCGGTGGCGGATACATCGACAACAGTAGCGTAGATACCACCAACGTGAAGATGTTTGGCGGACACGTTCGCAACGCCCTCTTCGGGGGAGGGGAGATTGCAGCCATCGGACGAGGCATCATCCATGCAAGCGGTGTGGACAACAGCATACGCAAACTGAAAGGCATCTACAAGGCCGGAAAAACCTTGGTCGAACTGTACGAAGGCAACGTGCATCGCAATGTCTTTGGTGGCGGACGAGGCTACAACAACCTGGGTGATGGCGGCACGCTCTATTCCGACGGCTACGTCTTCGGACAAACAGAGGTGCATATCTTCGGTGGAACCGTGGGCACGGCTAAAGAACTTTTATTGGAAAACGGCAATATCTTCGGTGGCGGCGACATCGGTTATGTCTATAGCGCCTACGATCCGGGAGATGGCAGCGTTGCCATCGGGCAGAAAGACGGTGTTCGCTATGATGACAACTGGGAAGGCTACTATTACAAGCGAAAAGGCGGCAGCTACAATGAGAACGGTATTTATGTACACCCGGAGGATCCGGCAAATCCTGAAACCCTTGCAGATTTGGCCGGATGGGAATTGGACGATGGGGAATACATACTTACCGAAGACTGCAAAGTGCTGATAGAACCCCATTGCAAGGTGTTGTCGCCTGTCACTATCAACGACAGCGCCTATCTGGCGGGTCAGTATGTCACGACGGAAGACCTCAACACCATGGGTAACAAGAATGCAGACAGCATCCGTTGGAGCAAACTGGATCCCTCAGGCATCATTATCTTTAATGCGGTATTTGCCGGTGGCAATACGTCGTCAGGTTCTTCTGCGGTTTATGCCAACACCACCACGGTCTTTGGTAATGCCACAGCTTCTATCCACGATGTTTATCATCGCGATTTCATTACATTGGGAACAGGACGCACGGGCGGACTGTATGGCGACGGTAACCTGACCTTCGTCGATGGCTACCGCGGTCTGAACATCACCAACTACGGTACGGACTACTATACCATTGCTCCGGAAATCACCATTGCACAGTACGATTCGCTGCCAGACCGAGAAGCCGCCTACTATCAGCTGAAATACAAGTGTATCAAGGAATGTACGGATAAAGACGGTACTACCTATCATACCGAAGAAGAAAGTAGCAGGGCCTCAACCTTGACCATTGACGACCTGCTGACTCTGTTTGAGAATATTACAGACAATGGTACTCCGATTCTTGTCACCAACGAAAAAGGCGAAACCGTTCCGAACGAAGACTACTGGGAAGAGAACGGTGTCTGCTCCATCTATGCAGGCCGTCTGATGAACTCCATCCAGCGTTCCGACTTCTGCGGTGTGTTCGGAAGCCGTATGGTGATGGAGGGAGCCCAGGACCGTGTGCCTGAAATTGTGGATCATACCAACTACACCATCAACCGTGTGCGTGAAGTTTCGCTGAACAAACAGCTCTCGGTCATTCCTGCTGATCTGGTATTGAAAAAGGGCGCTACGCCTATTCATACCGATCCCCTTGAGTACAGACCTGAAGACTACGTAGATCAGCAGAAGGCTTGTCACGGCAACTACTTCGGTATCTACAGTATTGTGAACTATCTGGGAGCATTGAGCAGTGACGTACACTTCAGACCTGATGAGGACATCCGCGTTACAGACAACTCCGACACAAATACATACGGTCCGGAAATTGAAGAAGACGAAGACGGCAATAAGATCTATTTGGACGAGGAAAAGACCCAACCAAAATATGTCGGTGACGACCTGACCTACTACGACTGGAAAAAGAAATACTTCAAAGAGCGTAAGCGCAACAATGGTACCAGTCTGAATAAGGTAGCGTTGGCATCGGGTGTATATCTGGAACTGACCACCGAGAAGGTGCAAGGCACCGATCTGGATCTCTACGAGAAAGACTGGGGCTACATTACCGGTGTGATTGAGCTCGACCTGATTAACGTACAGCCCGGCATTGGCGGTGGCTTCGTTTATGCCAAGAACGAGCATAGGGAATGTACATACACTCCACATAAGCATAGCACACTGACAGCACTGAACCAGGATGCCATCACACGAAAGGACTTTACCTACGACGGTGACACGGTGGAATGGGAAACCTCCGGCAACTTCGTACACAGCACTCAGATTATTATCGACGACTGTTATAACATCAGTGGCAAGTACAGCGGCGACGATGCCGTGCCCGCCCACTATTGGTTCATCAAGGGTTCTGTCTATGTCTATGATCAGTACATCTCTGCCTATACGGGTGCTCCTAATGCCTATAGTGAGTCGGTGGATATCCCGCTGACCATTACAGCAGCCTCACACGGAACGATGAAGTTGCTCAACGTGATGCCTAACCGCTATGCTTTCTACTCAGCTCCGGGCGTTCGCCTTGAAAAAGGCAAGAAGATGGTGATTAACGATGTGGAGTACCGGCAGAACGACCCCATCGACTATTGGAACTGGTATTTGCTCACCAAATCGGAACAGGATCTGTTTGTTGAAGAAACCTATGTCACTTCTGCAGAATGCAAAATCGGGGACAAGACCTTCCCTGCAGATAGCGTTCTGTTGCCAATCGATTATCAAACCTTGAAAGATGTCAACGACTCGGTCTATCATGTGGCGATGGAAAGGAACGTGGCTTTCGATTTTGTGTTCCGTTCTTCGAACAATCTAAGCCACAATTCGGGTTATATCCTTACCTACAAGGTGAACAATCCAACCGATTGGAATACGTGGTACACGATGGTAGAGAGCACTGGCAGCGAGAAGAACCAGACTGGCGGCAACGGCTATGAAGACGGACCGACCTATCACCTGAAAGGCGAAACAGGCGGTGTGTTCGGACAACGGCAATATAAGGAGAGCAACCTGATTTCGAAGGAGGTTTACGACACCTATCAGAATATCGTGACAAATCATGAATCGGATATTCCCGAAGGACAGGCAATCTTCCAGAGTGCCTATATCGTCACCAAAGATTATATCAGCGGCGACACGCGTCTGCATACCGGCAGCACAGTTCCGGCTGACAAGGCGGCTCTGATGGAAGACTATGTGGAACCTGCCTATATCTGTACAACAACCATCCCGCTCAGCAAGACGGAATTCATCTATGTCAACACCCGAATGACCCTGTCCGAAAAGCAGGATTATTATGACAGATTCTATAAGGACGGAGCCGGAACAGCAGCTGAGAAACGAATTGCCAAAGAGATAGAAGAGAGTATCGTTCCTGCCTACTATTGTACATCTGAAGGCCTCTATGGCGGCGACTACTACGAATCCGGAAAGAACTATCGCGGACTTGCGGTATGGTGCTCTATGTCTAAAGACGACCGCAGTCATTTCACCTTCAATTATGATGCCCTCGACCTGCTCATTGACCCACGCTACAGCAAGGATCCCTATTCCGACAACGTGATACATGGCGAAGGTCAGAAGTATCAGTATGACGCTGCGGCAGGAACTCTCACAGCCGCTGAAGCCAATCCTGCAGGATATTCACTGACGAAACCAGTTGACTACACCGCCACCTATAAAGGCAATGCTACAACGACCCACAATGGTGTAAAACTTCAAAACGGCAAGGAGTATCCGCGTGAAGACTATGAGAAACTGCCTAACGAGAAACGCCACTTTGCTCCAATCGAAGTGAAAGAGGCAGGCGCAATCTATGTCGTTAACAACTCTTTCCAGATCGGTAACTCGCCTTATGCCGTAGGCACCGTTATATCATCGTCATCCTTCAACAGTCTGGGAACCTCAGACCTGGGGAACATCACAACACTGAACTTCTCCGCAGACCAAGTGGGTAAGACCTTCTATTTCTGTCGCGAAAGTTATAAGGTGGGCGAACATACCGAAGGTGTCAGCGTGACGAATGCTTCCGTTGCTGGAAGCGAGACGGGCACTTTCGCAGTGGGTGACTCCGTGCCCATCGGATTGGTGATCAGCAGCGACAATTACAACGATCTGCCCAACCGGCAAATCGACTTTACCATTCACGGCATCGCTCCGACCGAGACCTCCACGCTTTATGTCAGCCGGGAGTCGGACATCTTCGACCTTTCGAAAGAAAAAATCATTACGGTGGTCTATCAGTACGATTATGAGGAGAGCGACATGACAGGTGCCCATGTAACAACTATCAGCGAGCGACACGTGATTAACATACACTTGCAGTTCAAGAGCGGCATTCCTTCCGTTGAGGACATCAAGGCACCGCAGATTGTACTGCCGGGCACTTTTGTAGGTATTCGCGAACCGCACGTGACACCTGGTGCATACGAGGTAACGGGCGGCGGCTGGAAACTCTTCGAGAAGATCAGCGAAGCAGAAAGTCACGTCAACGGTATTGAATATACTCCGACCTTCGACCCGCTCTACTGGTATCAGGACGGCTACTATCTGGCCTATTATGCCAAAACCTATCTGGGTGAGACGTATTCGAACCACGTACAGGTGAAAGTAGCCAATTACCACGACCTGAAAAAGGTGCTGGAAGATAAGGAACACCACTACTATATTGACAACAAGGACGTAAAGCGCGACAGCAAGATCTACATCAACGATGCCGCCCATGGAGCTGAACAACTGAAGCAGTTTTTCGACCTGAGCGTGCTCGAAGATACCTCTAAGGTTGTCACCGACGGTGTCGTTACATCTGGTGCGCTTACGGGTCATACTCTGCTCAATGAATATGTGAAAGCAGGCCAGCATCTGGAATTCTTCATGCACACCAATGTCAGTCATACCGGAGACTGGGCTTCTATCGGTGACAGCAAAAACTGTTTTGCAGGCATCCTGCATGGTGACGGCTACCATATTGACGGTCTCAATCATTCGCTGTTCGGTAAGCTTTGCGGAAATGTCTATAATCTGGGCGTCACCGGTTCGTTCACCTCAGCTGGTGTGGCAGACACTGGCGACGGTTACGTGGAGAACTGCTGGATCAAAACCTCAGCCACTGACGTAGATGCCGGCACCCGGGCTGTTTTCGGTAATCCGACTGCCTCTTACGGCAAAAAGATTGTCAACTGCTACTATCCGCAGGAACTGAATTACAACACTACAGACAATGGTCGCGGACTGGCTCGCCCGATGCCGCTGTCAGCCTTCCGTAACGGTACGGTGGCATACAACCTGAACGGTTTCTATCTGTTCAAGCGCTATAACGATAAGATGACCACTTCGGGCACCGAATATCTGTGTTACTCGCTCGACGACAACGGAGATTTGTCTGCTCCACAGATGAAATACTATGCAGCGAATCCTACTTACTGCTCTTCGGGTGTCGAGGGCGACTATCTGGCTGGCGGCTATGTTGAAGACCGCTATACTGACGGTGACTTCCGCTATGCTGATGGTACGATACCGGAAAATACCGATTCTCGTCTGCTGACCGATGGAGACGGTGTCAGCCACTTCTATCCTATCTGGCCGGATGACTACATCTATTTCGGACAGATGCTGACCTACAACTGGAACGAACAGAATCCGCATCAGGATGTTCCTTCGCACATCGTGAAGAACAGCGGACGCCTGTCGAAATCCGACGAGAGCAACCGCATCTATCGTGCTCCGGCTTACTACCAGTCGAAGGTTATGAATGTGGCCCACTTCAACCCAAGTGTAAACCTTGTGGCTTACTCAAAGCCAAAGACCTCCAACGATACGAACCTGTATCCGGCTTATCCGAATATGACAGCTATCGACTTTGCCGGCCATAACGACAACACCTGGACCTTAGGCAGAGCATCGGAAAGCTCCTCCGCTGGAGCAGATATGTTCTATCTGCCTCTGCTCGACCAGAGCGGAATCACCAAGATTACCAATCGCGACGAGTCACCCAACCTGCTGGTTTATGCTCCATCGGAGGAGACAGACGAAAAGACATACGAGGTACTGACCGAATATTTCACCGATCCGTCGTTCGATGATTGCTACGATGACAGCGACCCCTATCGCCGTGTAGCTTCAGCTCCTTACTGGACCGTCTTCGGGCATTTGGTGCAAAGCGACCTGACTGCCACCAGCGATCACTTGCTATTAGACAAGAAAGATTTCAACTGCCCTATCAGCTATCGGTTCGTGGATGGGAAACGTATGTGGTATCAGCGTACTCCCGACCTCTTTGTCAGCCTGAACAAGGGATGGGAAACCGTCAGCCTGCCATTTACTTCCGAATTGGTTTCTACGCAGACGAAGGGCGAGATTACCCACTTCTATAGCGGCAGCCGCACTGTAGGAAAGAACGGGGCTAAGATAGGTCACGAATATTGGCTGCGCGAATACAAGGGTAAATCGTCGGAAAGCGGAGATGTCTTCTCTGCCTCTTTCAGCTATCCTACAGCAGCCGGCAGCGACAAGCAGACCGACAATACCTTCCTGTGGGACTACTATTATTATAGCAAGAACACGCAGAAAGATGCCAATACCGACACCTACCAGACCTACTATGAAACGGGACGGGAACTGGCAGCTTATCCGCTGTTGGCTACTGCCTGTCCGTATATCGTAGGCTTCCCTGGCAAGACCTATTATGAGTTTGACCTCAGCGGTGAGTGGAAGGCACAGAACACGAGCACTCCTGCTCCTTTGCAGGTGGAGAAGCAAACCATCAGCTTTGTTTCCGTACCGGATATCACCGTTCAGGTCAGTGACGATGAGCTGACTGCAACGGTTTCCGACGGTTACTGTTTCGTGCCCAACTATATGAGTAAGGTAACAAACGGCTATCTCATGAACAGCGATGGCAGCAGGTTCGAGACTACCCCCGAGGGTGGTAGTGCCGCAACACCATTCCGACCCTATTTCGTTGCCGATCCTGCCAGTCAGGCTCCTGCCCGCACCATTCTCTTCTGCAACAATGATGCTCCATCCGAATTTGGTGAAGAGGAAGAACCGGAAGACGAAATAAGTGAGGAAAGACTGACATTCAGCATCCGCAAGCACAGAATCAGTGTCACTTCTACCTTGCGCCATGCGGCAGACGTATGTATCTACAACCTAAGCGGACAGATCATCGCCAACTTCATCATCCAACCGGGCGAAACCATCAACACAGAATTAACTTCTGGTGGTGTCTATATGGTCCGTGCGGATGGCGGCAGATATCAGAAAAAAATAGCATTCAAGTAAAACAGATATGAATAGACAATATATATTATCCTACATCGTATCCATACTCCTAACTCTTTGGGGAGGAACGGGAGCATGGGGACAAGTAACAGAGATAACAAATGTTGCTGGACTGAATTCTATGACAGCCACTGGCAATTATAAGATAGTAGCAGATATTGATGCTACAGACTTTACAGTGAGCATCTCTACATTCAGTGGTATGCTCGAGGCAGGCATAGACCCCAACACTCGTATGCCCTACCGCATCCAGAATCTCAAAGTTCCTCTGTTCACAACCCTTAGTGGCACAGTACGCAATCTGGTGTTTGAAGATGTCGCCATCAGTCAGAATGGACAAGTGGGAACCATCGCCAGCACAGCCACGGGCAAGGCCCGCATCTACAATGTGGGCATCCTCAGTGGGACTGTAAAAAGTACTGGCACCTCAATGGACAATAACGCTACAGACTGTTGTGGTGGCCTTGTGGGTCTGCTCGACGGCAATAGCAATGCAGCCAACAGTCCGCGTGTGGTCAACTGCTACTCCTATGCTGACATCACAGGCGGCAACCGTGTGGGTGGTATCGTGGGCTATAACAACTATGGCACTAACAAGAACAACCTACGTTCGATGGTCTTCGCCTGCATGTTTTACGGTGACATTACCGGTGGCACAAACAAGGCACCTATATACAATGGGGTCAACATCGTGAACAAGGATGACAACGGTGTCAGCAACTTCAACTACTTCCGCGCTGAGGCGTCCTTCGCGCAGAAACAAGACTTCCAGACGGCCAACAGCGCTCTGTTGGCAGAGACACGCTTCCTGCAACGTTTCGAGTTCTTCCGCCATCTGCTCAACGGTCATCGCGAGGTGGCTGCATGGTGGGCCACCGACGATGTGACCAACAAGGACCAGATGCTGAAATGGGTGATGGAACCATCGCAGATAGGCTCTTCGATACCCTACCCCATTCTCAAGGAGCAGGGCTATTACCCGTCGGTTGTGAATATCGATGCCCAACACGCCACAACCGGACAACCCCGCAACAAGGGAGGCAAACTGGGCGAACTGTCGGTCACCATCGAGATGGGCAGCGGCGGCGAACAGTTCGCACAGCCCGACGGCGCCTCCATCACCACGGGTAGTCTGAAGCTGAACATCACCGACAAAGACCCCGACCACTTCAACTTCAACTACGCCAAGGTGCAACTGCCCTACTACAACGACTTAGGCACCAAGAACTACACGGATGATCGCATAGTGGTGGGCTGGAAAATTACGTCTATCTCGGGCGGCACACCGGGCACCTTCTCGGTTCCAGCCAACGACAACACACCGGCAGATGCTCCCAACTACAACTACGCTGACCGAAACTGCACCAACAAGGATTTATATAGCGTCAGCGGCTGCATCTTCAACCAAGGCGACTACTGGAATGTACCCGAAGGTGTGACAGCCATTACCATCCAGCCCTACTGGGCCAAGGCTGCCTATGTGGCTGACGACTACCGCGACGTAGTGTACAACACAGGCATGGGAACGAAAAAAAATATCGCTACGGTGGCCGGTGGACAATGGTTCACCAACGGTGGTACGCACAACTTCACCTTTAAGGGCGAGACGCTGTCGCTGAAGGTGTATAGTGCCATCAGCAATGCCGTTACGGCGCTCTCCATCAACAAAAATCATACAGTCTTCGACTATGCCGTAGTGTTGGTGGGCAACTATCACCAATACAACAACATTTCCAATTCCAAGGACGTGCCCTACACCATTATGTCTGCCGACCTGGACTGCGACAACGAGCCCGATTACTCCTACATATTACGCTTCGACAGTCGGACTATGCTTCATCCTATGAGAGTGGACTTCTTGAATGTCCCTGGTTTCGGTATGGCACAAAAGGCAACAGGCAGTTCCGGATCCTTTAACTTTGGTATTCCCAAACCGCGAGACTGGTTCGAGGTGACCAACACCGCCCTGTTCCGTGTCACGCAGTTTGAGTATAGTCCCAACGACCGCAACAAAAAACCCATCATCCTGCATGGAGGCGTTATCGAGCAGATGGTATCATCGCAAGGTGCGGCCAATACTTCGGGTGACCCTGGCGACCGCGTGTCCTATTTCCATATGGGCGACAACGTGTGGTTCAAAGAGTTCCATATCGGTGTCCATCAGGACTATCAGAACCCCACACCCCATCCACCTGTATCTATCACCGGCGGCGACTACGACCAATTCTACCTCTCTGGTCTATACCGCGCTGATGCTACGGTCTATAATGACAATTTAGAATGCTACGTCAACGGTGGACGCTTCGGAATTATGGCCGGTGCTGGCATGGAGGGCGTAGGAACCAGCGATGGCAAGGGAAATATCACCTGGCAGATAGACCATGCAGACATAGGAGAGTTCTATGGGGGCGGCATCAATGCCGCAAACCCAGCTATTGGTAACATCAGCACAACCATTAGCAATAGCCATGTGGGTACCTTTTGTGGCGGACCGATGTTTGGCGATATGGCATCGGACAAAACGGTCACCACCACGGCTACCGGCTGCACCTTTGGCACCTACTTCGGGGCCGGCTACGGTGGAAACTCCTACAGCCGTCGTGCTCCGTCGAACAAAAGTAACATACAGAATATAGACTGGAATGCCTGGGTGCGAGACGAATACAAACAGAACTGGTATAATCAGAAAGGTATTACGGGTATTTCTACCCGGATAGACTATCAGTTCATCCCCATGTCGGGCAATGCTTCTAATGTGGCACGTCTGTTTGTGGAGTACGTAAAGTTCTCGCTGGCCATCTGCAACAACGTCACCTCTAACTTGACCGACTGCACAGTGACGGGCAACTTCTACGGTGGAGGAAGCTTGGGCAAGGTGTCTGGCGATGCCACATCAACGCTCACCAACTGTACCATCCAGGGTAGCGCCTTCGGTGCAGGTTTCTCAGCCACACTGCCTACCATAGAAATAGATAGTATCGGTTGGCGCACAGAGCCTCTCTACTATACGGATTTTGGTACTTATCGTACTGCAGTAAAAGGTGCCACTACTACCTACACATGGCAGCATGCCAACATGGTTAACAATACTGAAACTGGCATCAACAAGACTAACCACATTCTCTATACCACAGAGGATCTTACCTCCTTGGGTACGGTGTCTGGTACTGTCACACTGACGCTCGACGGCTCCACCGTGAACCAAAACGTTTATGGTGGCGGTGAACAGAGTACCGTTTATAATACCACGACAGCATCCGATGCCCGAACTATTGTTACCATCAAGGGGGGATCCCAAATTGCGGGCGACGTCTTCGGTGGTGGCAAAAAAGGTGATGTCAGCGGTAGTACACAAGTGAATATTGAAGATTGAAAAATATGAATACTATAGGAAAGAGCATATCTCATATGGTCTTACTGCTGAGCCTGCTGGCAGACAGCACTTCCAGTGCGCAGACCACCATCAGGGGGTCGGTTTATGGTGGTGGAGAGGAGGCCGATGTGAAGACTAACTCCGAGGTAAACATCACCAACGGTAAGATTAGCGGTAACGTCTATGGCGGTGGTAAGATGGGTTCAGTAGGCACAATCTCCGATAGTACACGAACCGTAGGAATCCCTGGCGAAATGACGATGGGAGAAATGACAATACCTACGGTATTTGGATTTGTCATTAGTGTGCCCTACACTTTTACATATCCTGTGGATAGTGAGACTGGAGAAACTACAACGGGCTTGTGTACAGTTAATATCACGGGTGGTATTATCAATGGCGATGTATTCGGAGCGGCACGAGGTCAGGCTGGCGAAAGTTATGCTATGGCTCATGTTGCCAACATCAGGAAAGCTGTGGTCAACATCGGAACAGAGGGCAGTACCAGCAACACCACTCCCGACATCCGGGGTTCTGTCTATGGCGGCGGCGAAAACGGTCACACCATCGAAGACGCATACGTAACTATCTATGGCGGCAAGATAGGCAAGTCTGTTTTTGGCAGCGGCAAGGGTACTGACAAATACGACAAGACGCTGAAGAGTTGGGAAGACAACAGCGAGTATCCAGGCAAAGTTTACAGTCTCACGGCTGGTAAGGTCTATGGCAATGCATACGTCGAAATGAAAGGCGGACAAGTGCTTGGCAACGTCTATGGCGGCGGTAAACTGGCCTCCATCGGTAAAGGAAACTATTCCGGTGGAGCAGATGACTATTTCCCCATGGGATATGGCGAGACTATCAAAGGCAACCTGTGGGATGGTATTAGCAACGAGAGCAAAGATTTTCTTAGCAGCGGCAAGGCCACAGTAAAGATAACCGGAGGCATTGTGGGCACTATTGATGGCATCGACGAAGATGGACGTATGCCAACTGGTAACGTCTTTGGAGGTTCGCAGGGCGAAGCTGCACCAAACATCTTCAACCAGCCGGCTGATGATTATAATCCTGTATTCCATGTGGCCAATATCAACGAAGCGATAGTCATTATCGGTACAAAGGACCAGACCACCAGTAGCGAGACCGCAGGAACAACAGGTGAAGCACCACGCATCTACGGTTCCGTCTATGGCGGCGGACAGGACGGACATATGCGCCGCGATGCGAAGGTAACCGTCTATAGCGGTGAAATTGGCAACGCCTATAACGGAGACGGCTCCGACCTTGATGACCTGCAGTGGCAGCACAGAGGCAACGTCTTTGGAGCAGGCTCCGGGTTCGGTCTATATACTTTTGACTATGATCACGATGGAGTGCTTTGGACCGATGAAAACGGAAATGGCAAGTATGATGACGGCGAAGAAGATACCTATGAATATCATGATACAATATACCATGACATGGGTGTCAGCTACCTGGCAGGCTGTATAGCTCGTTTCAGTGAGGTAGATATTCAGGGCGGCATCATCCATCATAACGTTTATGGAGGAGGCTCAGTAGCCGGTACCGGTGAACCGAAGTTTGGCTATCAAACGTACGAACCGTTCCGGAAAGGAGACACAGGCTCAGACCCCGTTTATGGCAAACACAGCGAAGGCAAACAGTCCATGAACACGGTGACTGTCAGTGGAGGCATCATTGGCCAGGAAGGCTATGGCGGCGATGTCTATGGTGCCAGTCGCGGTAACGAAGCGTTGCTGCTGGCAGACGAACGTTTAACCACTACCATCTGGACGGAAGTGAACATCCTTGGTGGCACCATCTATCATGATGTTTATGGCGGCGGCGAGTTGGGCACGGTCAAACAGGATACGAAGGTCAACTTGCTTGGCGGTGAGATCAAAGGTGATGCCTATGGCGGCGGCAAGGGCACGTCGAAAGTAGCAGCAGACATCGGTAGTACTCTCGATAATCCGCCATACCTTGGTGGAAACACCTTGGTCGAACTGAACAACAATTCCGAAATTATCGACGGCACGAAAAAAGGTTGTATCGTGAATCGCATTTTCGGTTGCAACAACGTAAACGGAACGCCAAAGGGTAATGCGACAGTGCACATTTATGCTACGCAGAATGCAGCAGCCTCTACGATTGCCAACCCTGAAGAGGGCGAGCAGACAGCAAAGGTGGAAGGACGTTACGATGTGGCTGCGGTCTATGGCGGTGGCAATCAGGCGGCCTATATGCCTACGAATGCGCTCCTGCCCTACACTGATGCCAACAAGGCGATGGTAGATGCCACTTATGCCCAAGTCATCATTGACGGCTGCGAACTGACCAGTATCCAACAGGTGTATGGCGGTGGTAACGCCGCCTCGACGCCCGCTACGTCGGTCACCATCAATGGAAACTTTGAAATAGAAGAGGTGTTCGGTGGCGGCAATGGCAAGGACAGTGTCATTATCAATGGCGTCAAGCAGGTGAACCCAGGAGCCAATGTGGGTTACAAGGCTTACAGTGTGGCCTACGATCCGCCTGCCAGCTCCAAAACAGAGCGTCAGTCGCTATTTGGCTATGGTTCAGGCAAGGCTGCCGTAAACATCTTTGGAGGCACGGTCCATTGCGTCTTCGGTGGATCCAATACCAAGGGTAACGTGTGCCATACAGCTGTGACTATGCTCGAAGAAGGTGGCGGCTGTACCTTCAACATCGATGAAGCCTATGGTGGCGGAAAGAGTGCCCCGATGGATGCTGAGGCTCAGTTACTGATGGCATGTATTCCTGGTCTGAAGGAGGTCTATGGCGGAGCAGAAGCCGCTGATATCATGGACGATGTGACCCTGAATATTACCAACGGCACTTTCAACCGCGTGTTTGGTGGCAATAACATCAGCGGCACCATCCATGGAAACATTCAGGTGAATATCGAGGAAACGGGTTGTAAACCTATCATCATCGGAGAACTGTATGGCGGAGGAAACCGTGCCGCATACTCTGTTTATGGCTATAAACTGGAGACCGAAGGCGAAGGTGACAATGCGGTGACCCGATTGATAGCAATTGAAGACCCCGACGATCCGGAGGCATTGACGGGTGATGCCATCGCAGACGACCCGCAAGTCAATGTCAAGTCATGCACCAGCATCGGTAATATCTATGGCGGAGGCTATGGCAACGAAGCCGTCATGGTAGGCAATCCAATCGTTAATATCAACGAGGTGGTGGGCAATCCGACCACCTACCCCACCGACGGTAAATTCAATAGTATTGGCTTTAAGGGTGACACTATTACCATTGACGGTCACCAAGTGATCCGACCCAGTCATGTCAAGGGTAAGATCGGAGCCATAGGTAATGTCTTTGGCGGCGGAAATGCGGCTAAAGTGATTGGCAATACCCAAGTCAACATCGGTACGCAGAGCTCTATCGATTACATTACCAAAGGAGCGGACGAAGAAGCACCCCTGACAGGCATCAGCGTTGTCGGTGCTGATATCCGTGGCAATGTCTATGGCGGAGGCAATGAAGCGGAAGTCACCGGCAATACGAGTGTGAAAATCGGAAAGAACGCAGACGAATAGAACCACAAACCGCTTCCATCGTTTAAAGACAATAAGTGCCCGAGATGTCTGTCTCGGGCACTTATTGTCTTATTCTTCCCAGCGGAAAACGCTGCCATTGCGACGCGCCGGATCTGGTCCGACGAAATCCATCGAATACGGACTGCCGGTCGTGGGGCTCTTTCCGATGTAGCGGTGATTGCGCAAGGAGTAGAGCATGAACTCCTGATTCAGGTAGTCTTGCCACAGGAATACTTCTGCCTCTTGGGCATTGGTCGTGAAGCGCACATCGCCAGCCAGACCTTCTCCATACACTTTCACATATCTGCCATCGACGCATTGCAGGGCCACCTTGCCGTAGCCTTTATCAATCAGACGGAACTGCGTGCGCGGACCCTTGTCGTCGCTGCGCGTGTCGTAAAGGATACCATGAGGATCGCAAACCGCAGGACGGTTGGTAGCCAGATTGATGATGCGGAATGTCTTCCCGAAGGGGATATTCTTCGAACGGTCTGCCTGCGGTTCCTCCACCGTGAAATTGTCGAACTCTGCCAAACCTCCGTTCTTGCCGGTCGTGTTGAAAGCAAATAATGCATGACGCGAACCTTGGAAGGTAATGAGCTGATAGCTTAACGGCATCTTCCGGCCCAATGTGTGGAACTCTTGTCCGTCGGTACTATAGGCATATTGTGCCTGATCGTCATCGTATTCACCGATGGATCGCAGCCAGATTTTACCGGAAGGCAACTCCACTTGCAGGTCGGTGGTATCGTTGGTCAATTGTTCAAAGCAGCGTAGCGTGTAGCTCTTCTTGTCGTTGCCCATCACGATTCCGATCCACGAACAAGGCACATTGATGTTTCCCAATCCAGCCACATCTCCGGCTTTCAGACCCTTCACCGAAAGTTCCACCGTCGTAATCGAACTCGGACCGATCACTCTTTGGGTAAGTGTGTTCCGCGCCCACATCAGTTGTTCTGCAGGCAAAGCTCGCAGGCGGAGTTTGCCGCCCTTCAGGCTCCACTGTTTGTCGTCGGGATTGTGGTTCCATTGCCAGATACGACCCAACCGTTTGCCGTCGAAGTTCTCGCTGCGCACATAAGGGGCATGAGGTGTTTCTGCCGCTTGTCCGGCAACCTGTTTTCCGGCATCTGTTCCCGGCTTGAACCAGGTGCGAGGGGCTCTGCCCAGGTTCCCTTCGAAACCGATCATGGGCCAGCCGTCCTTCCAGGTGACAGGCATCAGGCACACGGTACGTCCGATGGAATGGAAGTCTTGCATCAGCAGCGCCCACCACGATCCGTCGGTAGCCTGTACGATGCCACCCTGATGGGCATTGGTGCAGCCGGTTGCATTCTCATCAGCAGCCGGCAATCCGAACTTCGTTCCGTCGTGACCGATACGATACTTTTCGCCGCGAGGCACCTGCGTGATCGAGGCCGGATGATAACCGTAGGTCTCGTCTGCGGTAATGACGCGAGTTTCGTAGGGACCCCAGATGCTCTTCGAACGCGAGCAAAGCGTACGTCCGTTCGGTTTGTAGTCGGTCGAAATCAGGTAATACATCCCATTGATCTTATACATGTGGTGACCTTCGCCCACGCCGTTTCCTTCGGGAATAATCACCCGTTCCGTACCTTCAATAGGTCCGCTCATATCCGGTTTCAGTTCCGTGCATTTCACCTCACCGTAATTGTGGATGGCATAGATCTTGCCGTCATCATCAAAAAGCACGGAAAGGTCGTAGATGCGTCCCTGCATGTTGTGATGTTCCCACGGACCGCGAATATCCTTACTCGTATAGCATTGCAGTCCTTTCCCGTTCACGTTCGAGAAAATATAGAACTGCCCGTTGGCATAGCGGATGGCGGGAGCCCAGATACCCTGTCCGTAGATTTCGCGATGATTCTTCAGCGAGAAGGCATCATCGTCGAAGTCGAAGCGATCGAAGCAATACGAGATATTTTCCCAGTTCACCAGATCCTTCGAGTGCAGAATCACCAGACCCGGCACCGTATGCATGGTGGTGCCTGCCAAATAGTAATCGGAATCCACACGAATGATGTCCGGGTCGCTGAATTCATCGTAGAACAAAGGATTGGTGAACGTGCCGTTGCCGTTGTCAGCTGTCCACGACACCGTCTGCGCCTGAACCGCCAGGCTCATTGCCAAAGGCAGAAAAAGACAAACCAGTTTTTTCATATGCTGTCAGATTTAATATTTATAGCTCACTTTGCCGCGCACATCGGACGATGAGGCAGCCACATAGATGGTGAAGGTGCCGGGTTCTGCTTTCCACGCGTGCTGCGTTTCATCGAAGAACTGCAGATCCTTCTCCTGAATCTTGTAGGTAACGGTCTTTTCTTCGCCGGGCTGCAAAGCTATCTTCTGGAAATACTTCAGTTCCTTGGTCGGACGCATCACCGATGCTTTATCGTCTCCCACATAAAACTGCACCGTTTCCTGTCCGGCCATTTTGCCGGTATTTTTCACCGTCACCTTGACTGTGCTTCCCTCAATGGAGGGTTTACCGTATTCGAAAGTCGTGTAGCTCAATCCGTAACCAAAGGGGAAGAGCACACGGCTCTTTTTTTGTCCGAAGGTGCCGTTGGTGCCATGGGTATCAAACCAGCGGTAGCCCAACAGAATATCCTCTGCATAGATGACAGTCTCATCGCCTTGGCCGTTGTGGTCTTTAGGCTGGATGGACGTATTGCGCTGACTGATGGCTGGATTCTGGGCAATCGCCTTGCTTTGCGCTTCGAAGAACCCCTTTTTCAGCAGGTCTGCGGATTTCGGATTCCAGTTGTATTGGAAAGCCGCAGGCACAGCATCGGGCGAAACACCGGGATAGGCCACACGTCCCAGTTTGTGGGCAGGATAATCCTCCAGTGCCACAGCGAAAGTGAAGGGCAGCTTGCCTGAAGGATTCACCTCGCCGGTCAGCACATCCACCAATGCCGGACCTGCCTGACTGCCCAAATACCACGACTGCACCAGATTCGGAACTTTGTCCAACCAGGGCATCGCATAGGCATTGCCGCTCACAATCACGGTAATCAGATTCGGATTGGCAGCTGCCAAAGCCGCTATCAGTTCATCCTGCTGGAAGTCGAGATGGTAGAAACGGCGGTCGCCGCCCTCGCAGTCCTGAAAATGGTTCTTGTTCAAGCCGCCCACAAAAATAACCAGATCAGCTTTCTGAGCCTTCTCGACCGCTTCAGCACGCAACCGGATCTGTTCGCTTTCAGGAACCTCCTCGATGCGTCCGTAATAGGCAGGACCGCATTTATATCCTTGTGCAAAGTCGATTTCCGCCTGCTGACCCAAGCGCTCCTGCAAGGCGCGTAAGGGAGAAACCTCATCTTTGGCTTTCAGTTCCGACGAACCGCCTCCCTCACACAACGAACGGACGGCATTGTCGCCCACCACCAGGATGTGTTTGTATTTCGTAACATCGAGCGGCAGAAGAGGTGCTGACTGTCCGCTAACCGGCTGGTTTTTCATCAAAACGATTCCTTCTTGGGCAATCCGACGGGCGGCATCGAGATGTTTTTGTGTATTCAGGCTACCCAAGGTTCGGTTCGGGGCCAGTTCGGTGCGCAACAGCAGGCGCAGGATGCGGCGAGCCTTATCGTTCACCACTTCTGCAGGAACCTCTCCACTCTTGGCTTGCTGGAGATAGGCATCACCCAGATAGTAGTCACCGTAAGTCATGCCTGTGGCCTCGGACGTCAGACCGTTGGTGTAACTGCCCATCTCCAGATCCAAGCCGTTGAAGATAGCCTCGTGCGTATCGTGACAGCCACCCCAATCGGTAATCACAACACCGTCGAACTGCCATTCCTGTTTCAGCACCTGATTCAGCAGGCGTTCGTTGTGGCAGCAATGCTGATCCAGATACTGGTTGTAACTGCCCATCAGAGTCCAGGCCTTACCTTGTTGCACAGCTGCCTGAAACGGGCGCAGATACAATTCGTACAGAGCCCGGTCGGACACCTTCACATCCACATGTCCGCGGAACTCTTCCTGATCATTCAGCACATAATGCTTCACGCAGCACGCCACACCGTTGCTTTGCAGGCCTTGAATGTAAGGCACCACCATCTGGCTGGCCAGATACGGATCTTCGCCCATATACTCGAAGTTGCGTCCGTTGAGCGGTGTGCGATAGAGATTGACACCGGGTCCGAGCAGCACCGATTTCTTGCGATAACGTGCTTCTTCTCCCACATTCACGCCAAACAGCAGCGCCATTTCCGGATTCCAAGTGGCTGCCAGGCAGGTCAGAGCCGGAAAGGCGGTTGCAAAATCATTGTTCCACTTTGCGTGGCTCCAGTCGTTCCAATTGATTTCCGGACGCACACCGTGAGGTCCGTCGCTGGTCCACAGTTCCGGAATACCCAGACGGGGCACGCCTGGACTCGAAAATTTCGATTGTGCATACGACAGACGCACTTTCTCTTCCAAAGTCATCTGTTGCAAAACTTCTTCCACAGCGGCTTCCAGATTGCCGTTCCCACTGCGGTAGGCTTGCAGTTTAGGGAGTTCTTGTGTCATTGCAGGCAACATATTCAGGAGAGTGATACCCATACAAAGATATTTTTTCATTCGAAAATATTATTGTGAAATGCCTAAAATAGGGACATTTCTGATTGTTTTATTTTTTGTCTTGTACCTCCCAGTGCCCACTATAGCCACTACCAACATAACGGATATGTGGCATTTTGGCTAAATGGCGTTTGATGGTTTTTGAACTTCTATTACTCAATTCTGCCAAATCTTTTGTTGAGATTTGATGATTGTTTAGGATTTGCTTCTCTAACCAATCATCAAGTTCCTTATCTTGAGGGACATCTTGAGGGACATCTTGAGGGACACCTTGAGGGACACCTTTTTCTGGTCTCAAAAATGTCACCACAACAAAGCCTCCATTTACACTCCATGTTGGTGCAGCGACACCACGCTTTTGGCAAGCCTCCATAATGCGTTTCACACCCGATCCCCAGTTTTCAATATAAGTTGTACTATATAGTACATTAGCTATAAGCGGATTGTATGGATATGAGATATGTGGCTGTAGTATATTCTTTGGTGTAATCTGCGGAGGCAGAATGCCTGGGTTTTCAATTTCAATGCGGTCATCGTAAATGGCTATACCTATGGTCAGGTTATACCGCTCGTACTGGCGATGGCAAAGTGCATTCAAGACCACTTCACGCAATGCTTCAGCAGGCACTTCCAAATATTCATCACGAACAAGCCCAACTATTTTTCCATGCATATTTAGGTGTTTGCGGAAGAAGTTCATAGCCTCATTGAGTAGCACGAAGATATTTCCCTCCACTCGCTGGTTGTCTATAAACTCATTCTTGTCTATTCCTTGAAAACGGGCAAGGCGCATTGTGAATTGCGTGTACATACCAGTATCTTTTGTGAAGAGTGCAGCGGCTGCATTCAATGGCCTTTTGTCTCGAGTCAACTTCCATTTCCCCAATACATCCTCAATGGGTTCAGTAAGAGCCAAATCTGACAACCTTCCTCTCTCAACACCAAGGCGCACAACACCTCGTATCAGTTTCTCGTCCAAAGAACTAACGTCTGTAAACTCCGACAGTTGCCTTTCCCAAGCAAACAAGTCAGGTTTACTTCTGCGTAATCGTTCTTCATACATATCGCGAGGCATCTCTTTCGTTGTACTCTCCACTTTATAATAAGGACAACCATGATATGTATAAGGTACCATGCCCCAGGCCCATCCTTCAAAGCGCATAGCAATTACTTTGCGGTCTGGACTATCAGGAACATCGATATACTCAACTCGAACATCAACCTGCGGTTCCATATAACTCAGAGCTTGTGCAATTTCCCGTTGGGTATTGTCTGTTACCTGCTGTCCCAATATCTTTAGTGATGTGGGGGCGATACCAAAGATAAGCCAACCACCTTCAGTATTCAAGAAGGCACAAGCATTATGCATGCCATCCTTCAGCTCACCTGTGGTCTTCTTCAACTCCAACTGACGATGCTCGTCAGTCTGTATCAGTACCTTCAGTTTATCTATTGTAAGTGCCATATGTAAGCGCAAGGGTAGCTATAATGATTCTGCCATTAGGTCTTTGCGACCAATGAGACTGAATATGTTGATATTGTTGTCTTCATTAAGAATACGAAGTGTGCGGAGAACCTCATTTAAGGTGGAACCGCTGGTCGTTACATCGTCAATTACCAACACATTTTGCCGACGAATCCTTGAACAGAGTTCGCGCTCCTCTTCCGACTCGAATCTCAGGAAGTTCATGATATATGGACGAAGCTTACTCTTCTTCACGTCTTTGGCTATGGTGAAATAGTCCTTTTGATGAATCATGTCAAGCATCGCGTTGATTGAAGCTTTGGCCTGTTCTTTAGCCGCCGGGCTATAACGAGGCATTCCATTCTCCAAAACGTCATCAAGATACTGCTTCTCGTAGGCTTTCATGTCGAAAGATATATTGGAGGGAAGAGCCTTCACGAGAGTCATCTTAAACAAAGCGGGTTGTGCAAACCGATAGATATAACGCAGCATGTATTGGTTCACCTTACTTGACGACTCCGGCATCACCACGAGGTCGTAGTTATAAAGATTAATCTTCTGGTGAAGATTGTCGATGGCATTCTTGATGAAGTCGGTCAATTCCGGGCAGTCTTGCAATACTTCTGTAAACTTAACATACTTAATGAAAGCTGTACGCACAGAACTATCCACCTGTTCTGTAAACTCATAGCCATAGTAGAAGCACTTACCGAATGCCTGTATCTGATAGCCGCTACCTGTGAGACTGACAATATCAGCGGCACCATCGTGTTCAAAGTCGAACACGAATTTTTTCTCTTTGTTGTCGAACGTTACACCCATATCATTATTAATCTGTTTGCAAAGATACAACCTTTTATTGAAAAATCAAAGGATTCTGGGGAAAAAATACTATCTGTCCCCAAAATATAACTCTATTTTCTGATTGATGATGTCTATTCTCTCACCATTGGACAGTCTGTGCTTCGCCGTTATAGTGCACTTCGATGCCTTGGGCTTCAGGATCGAAGCCCTGAGGATAGGTGGCGCTGACAGGCACAATGATAAAGGTGCGCTCTGGTAGCATGCCGGGGAAATCCCCTTCACGCTGTCCGATGCTGAGCGTCCGGTGTTTGTCGTTATACACAAAACAGATGTTCGAGAAAGCACCTTGCTCATAGTTGTAGTTCGTGCCTTCGTCCTCATAGAGCGTAAACTCGCCGTCCCGGCCTTCATATACAAACAGACGGATCACGTCTGCCGGTTTCTCGCGGGTATATTCGATGGCGGGTCCGACAGGAAGAATCGAACCTGCACGGACAAAGACCGGAATGCGTTCGTAAGGTGCCGGATAGGTGCTGACTTCCTGACCTTCCGAGGCCACCTTGCCCGAATAGAAGTCGTACCAGCGGTTGCCGGCAGGGAAATAGACCTCTCGCTGGCGGGCCTTATACTGATAGACCGGGCAGACCATCACCGCAGGTCCGAACATAAACTGGTAGCCAAGACTGCGAACTGCCGGATCGTCGTTGAAGTCCATCACCAACGGACGCATCATCGTGTAATCGTCGAAATGCACTTTTGCTGCCAACGAATAGATGTAAGGCATCAGCCGGTAGCGTAGATGCATTTGGGCAACGATGGCCTGATAGGCAGGATGATTTTCCGGAGCAATGTTCCAGGGCTCCCGATAGGGGAATTGCCCGTGCGCGCGATACATGGGCGTCCATACTCCCCACTCGTGCCAACGCACATTCAGTTCTCGCCAGTCCTTAAGGTCTTCGTTTTCCTGTCCGGTTTTGTCGAATACTTTCTGTGCATCCATATAACGTTTCTCCACCGAGAATCCGCCAATGTCCTGGCTCCAGTAAGGCACACCCGAAATCGAGAAATTCAGACCTGCCGTAATCTGGGTTTTCATATCCTCCCAGCGGGTACCGATGTCGCCGCTCCACGTGGCGGTGCTGTAACGCTGTTCTCCGGCAAAGCCGTTGCGAGTCAGCAGGAACACGCGATTGTTGTTCTGCTCACGCTGTCCGTTGTAGATGGCCTCAGCGTTCACAATTGAGTAGGCATTGAAATACTCGTCCGATGAGCCTAAGTAAGTCGGGCCGCACAATAGTTTCCGATAGGGGATGTCGGTGCAGTCGCGCACGTTCGGTTCCGAGGCATCCATCCACCAGGCATCCATGCTCAAGGTGCCCAAGTGTTCCCACAGCTGGTTCCAGAACACCTTCCGGGCTTCCGGATGGTAGGCATCGTAGAAGGCATATTTATAACCGAGCCAGTCGTAGATCGAATCCTTGATGCTTTGCTGATAGATGGCTCCCATTTCGTTGAGCTCCCGGAAATGGTCGGTCGTCAGGTAATACTTGGGCCAGCACGAAATCATCACCTTGGCATGCTGCTGATGAATGGTGTCAATCATGCCTTTCGGATCAGGGAAGCGGATCGGGTCGAACTCGAAGCTGCCCCAGCTGTCCCAGGTCCAGTAGTTCCAGTCGATCACGATATTGTCGATGGGCAGGTGACGCTGACGGAAGCCCTGCAAGGCATCCAGCACCTCACGTTGCGACCGGTAGCGCTCGCGGCTCTGCCAGTAGCCCAACAGCCATTCGGGCATCAGGGGCGCTTTGCCCGTCAACTGACGGTAGCCTCCGATTACCTCGTCAGCATTATCACCGAAAATGGCGTAATAATCCAGTTGCTGCGACATTTCGCTCCAGAACGACAGTTGCTGCTGCGTCTGTTCATCCACCGGAGCCAAGGCTCGCAAGCCGCAGTAAGCTTCGCCTCCGTCGGGCTGCCATTCCAGGCGGAACTTGTAGCGACGGCCTGCCTCCATGTTGAGGGCGAATTTCCGGGCATTCGGATTCCAGGCGGTGCGCCAGATGGTCTGGTCGCCCACTTTTCCCGTGCCCATCACGTCCTCGGTATATACATTCTGATCATCGATGTAGATTTTCTGGTAGCCCGAATAATAGTGGCTGAAGTGATAGGTGCCCGACTGTTTGGGTACAATCTCCCCTTCGTAAAGCACCGTGGCTTTGTCGAGTTTGTATTTTGGCAGGTTCTTGGCAGATTTTAGGTTCTCGAAATACAGACTGTCTTCGCGTCGCGTCAGGGTCATCTGTCCCGGAGCGGAATAAGTGCCCGTCAGAGCGCCTGCGGTTCCGTCTTTATCATACAGATCGAAAAGTTCATGCAGCTGGCTGTAGTCGTTCGGATTACCGAAGCGCATCATCGAATAGCTGTCGATCAGCACGCCATAGTTCCTGCTCGATACGATGAAAGGGATCGACACCTTGGTATTGTATTGGAACAGTTCCTCGTTGCGGCCTTTGTAGTTCCATTCGTCTGCCTGATGCTGCCCCAATCCGTAAAAAGCCTCGTCAGCAGGGCTGTCGAAAACCACCTGCGTCGTCCATCCGGTGTAGGTGGTCGGATGGGCTTCTTCTGCAGGCCCCTGCTCGTTGCGTGTCCAAACCGTCTGCTGGCAACGGTAAGGCTGGAAGGTCTTGCCGTTTTCCGTCTGCTCGGACAACAGCAGTTGGCCCTCGCTGTCGGTAAACCATACGCGTCCCGTACTTCGCAGCACGTAGGCCCGTATTTCGTCGGTCGAAACCGTGACTGTATCGCCCTTCACATCGTAATGGTAAGCGGTATTCCGTTCCTGGGGCACAATAATCAGCGACTCTTTATCAGCAAACGTCTTGTCAGCAGTAGCGCTGACGCGAATGATTTTCGGACCCATCACTTCCAAGCGGACCCACTTCGGACCCTTTTCTGTGGGGCGTTCCACCCGGACGGTCACTTGCTGTCCTTCTTGCCGGACGGCTTTGCCGCAGCCGGAAACTAACAGCGCAAATAGCAACAGCGCGGAGCCGTATCCATATCGTTTCTTCATGTTTTCAGCGGATAAAAGTTAGTGTTTTTTCAGATAATCCACCACCTGATCTGCAATGGCTTTGTGTCCGGCAACGGAAGGGTGCCCTGCCTGTTTGTCGATGTCGTGCAGCATGATGAGCGGCAGACCATAGTGCCGGCAGATTACCTGCATCGATTCCACCAGTTCCTCGCGGAGTTCCGTGTTCTGGATGAAATAGATTTTCGCCATCGGGTAGTTGGTGCGCAGATTGGCGCAAAGACGTGCCATCGCCGGACGGAAGTACCACATATCGTTTTCTGTCCAGTTGCCGTATTTATATTCGCCCATCAGCTCTTTTGTCCACGAGTCGTTGGTGTTGCAGCACGACAGAATCACATCCGGTTCCCCCAGATTGCTCGAACGGGTGACAAACGACCTTGGCTGGTAGTTTTCGTTCCGGTAGCCATAATAGCCCACCGTACTGCCCGAATAGGAATTGTTCCGTTCCAGCGTCCATTCCATGCGCTCAATCACCTGCCACCACCAGGTCTGCTCCACCTTTGTCACATCGTTTCTCTGGTTGCGGTGCGGAGAATCAGCGGTCCAATACCAGGTCTCGTTGGTATCTGGAGTCAGATAACCTTCGAACGTGGAGTAACTGTCACCAAAAATAGTGACGCGGCTTTGTGCCTGCATCTGGGCGAGGGCGAGAAGGGAAAGGAATCCCCATAAAAAGATTTTTTTCATATGTTCCGATTGTTGAGTGCAAAGATAAATCATTTTCATTTTCCGACCAAATAATTCATGAAAAAGATTAATTAAGCAAAAAATTACAGTTCTAATGTTAGGTATTCTTAGAAAATAAGCAAATATTTTACCCCTTATTTTTCAATTTTTGGTAATATTAAGGAAAAATCCGGTGATTTTTACTCTTATTTTTCAAATTGCTTTTCCTTATGTCATTCGTGCCACTCACCGGTCACTTTCTCATCATTGTAAAGATTTATATAATTGGGAATAACTTGCATCCAGGGAAGCATACAAATTCGAAATGGCATAAAGAGGTGTGATTTGTATATGCCGTAAGGTGCCATCCTGCTTGTCATAATTATCCAGCGCGGAAAAATTCTCCAACGAACAACGGATAGCATTAGTCAGATGCTTCTGATGCATAAAAAGGTGAAGACTTTTCATTTTTCCACTGACACCAGCTTTACATTCTATAGGCAGTATCTTCATATCGCGAGCAATGATATAGTCAACCTCCGACCGGGTTCCTTCAGCTATATTTTCCCAATAATACAGGTCATGTTGGGAGCGGGGATTGTTGTATTTTATCAATTCCCAGCCAAGCACCATCTCTGTCAATCCTCCCTTATTAACTAAATCTTCTGCCGTACCTGACAAAATCAGTTCTGACAACTGTCGGGCACTCCCTAAGTCCATATCAAGGATACGTAATAGCAACCCGCTGTCCAAATAGATGTATTTGCGGTATTTTTCGTTGGTTTCTGCACCAAGAGGCAAACCATTGGCGGCTGTGTGACTGACTCGTTTGATGATACCGGCATCGCACAATAGAGTCAATGCTTTCTTTACTTCCTCTGCACGGTATGTCCCTTCCACCCTGCTATAAACGAACTTATTGCCAATCTGAAGAATGACACTCTGCAGCGTATTACGTAGCAATGTCGGATCCACAGTTTTGGCATATTTGGAAAAATCATCGTAATAGGAGAGCTGAATATCGTCCAGTTCTGTCTGGCACTGTCTATAGTCATGACTGTTTACCCATGCCGACACACTTGCAGGCATGCCTCCCACCATAAGAAACGTACGATAGTGCTGCACCAAATCGTTATGAAGAACCGTGAGTAAAGGAGATTCACTTCCAGCTTCTTGCTTGGCTTTGACCCAAGAAGCCTTACCTTCTGCAATCAGAAACTCGTCGAAAGAGAATGGATAGACAAACAGAGGCGGATTCTGCCCACTCCAAATGATGGCAGTTCCTTTAATGCAAACTCCAACAATGAGCCGGCTGCCACCACATGCAGACCTGCAAAGTCCTCCTTAAAAGACCAAAGACTCTTGATTGCATCGGGAGAGTTTTGTATCTCATCCAAAAAAATCAGTGTTTTGCCTGGTTCCACAGGTTTGTTGTACAGTATGCTCAAATTATTGGCAAGTTCATGCACATCGTGTATTCTTTCGAACACTTCTTTTATCTCGGGTCTTTTTTCAAAGTTGACTTCGATAAAATAATCAAAACTTTCTCCTAAATGTTCTACAGCCCACGACTTTCCAACCTGACGTGCACCACGAAGCAGCAACGGTTTCAAGTTACTGCTATTTTTCCATTCCTGAAGTAAAGCATCTATAGATCTTTCTATATACATAAACACTCTGATTTTGAATTAGGTACTAAACCGACGGCAAAATTAAGCATTTATATTGAAATGGACAAGAAAATCCGTTTTTTATAATCAATTTGGAGCAAAATTTCATCGTTTTTGACAAAACCGAGAGGAATAATGACCCGATTTTTGACAAAACCGAGAGGAATAACGACCCGGATTTTGACAAAACCGAGAGGAATAACGACCCGGATTTTGACAAAACCGAGAGGAATAAGAACCCGGAGTGAGTGGAAAACGAACTATAGGTTCATTTATCTAAAGTTTAACGAACTCGGATTGAAAGGATAAAATGGTTTTAAAGTTCTACTCTATTTTTGTGGGGATTGGTATATTTTCCAGAAGAATTTTTGTGGGGATTGGTATATTTTCCAGAAGAATTTTTGTGGGGATTGGTATATTTCTAAGAAAAAATTTTGTGGGGATTGGAATAATTACTATCTTTGCGGCACATATCAAAAAAGAAAATGGATCAGGACATTATCAGCATGATTGGTAAAACTGTGCATAAAATGGAGCCGTCTGCACAGGTTTTTCTGTTTGGATCAAGAGCCAGAGGAACTGCTCGGAATGATTCAGACTGGGATGTTCTCATCTTGGTCGATTCTCCCAAAGTAAGCGAGGAGCAACACCGTATGGGTTACGAATTGTGGTTAAAAGGATTAGAATTGGGTCAGCAAATCAACTCAATCATCTATACACAGGAACAATGGAAAAACGGCAAACCATCCTTGTTCCGATATAACGTAAATAAAGAAGGGATATCTATATGAGCATGACTGATGAAGAACGGACCGCAATCGTTGCATATCGATTAGAAAGAGCCCAAACTACATTAAGCGATGCGAAGAAACTCATAGAGTTAGAAATGTATAGCACAGCTGCTAATCGATTATATTATGCCTTTTATTATGCAGCTAGTTCATTACTTATCAGTAAGGGGTTATCTGCACATACGCATTCCGGATTACAAACAATGATTCATTTTCAATTTGTAAAAAACGGAAGTCTTACTACTGAAGACGGGGCGCTTATGCGTCGTCTTTTCACTCTGCGACAAGAAAGCGACTACGATGACTTCTTTGATGTTGATGCAAACGACATTATTCCATTATTAGAACCAACTACAATCCTAATACAAAAAATTAAGAATCTCACTGAACTACCTTAGGCAAGGACTTCGCAAGGGGTAAGCAAGGCCAAACAAGCACTTTGAGCTTGCTATAGGCTTGCTTATGACTTGCGAAAGCGCTTATAAGTGCCTTTTAAGTCTATGCCTGCTGTTATTGTCCTATCTGATTCGTTTGTCAGACGCTGTAGCCTGCTCTTAGGCTCCTTTCAGGCTGCTCCTAAGCATACCCATGAGTAAGGCAGCAAGCAGGCTAAAAGCTGGCTAAAGACTGTTTGCTCGCTTATTGAATGCTTGAAAGCAAGCATGAAAAAGGCATCTTGCAGGGATGGGGCTCTGCAAGATGCCTGAGAGAAAAGGAAGAGTGGAGTTAATTCCCTTCGAAGTCGCTCCATTCGGTGCTGCGACAGCTTTCGGGGGTGACGGTTCCTTCACGATCCACACCGCCATAACCGATTCCGTTGGGAGAACTGATCGGGGAGCCGCAGAACACGTTTGACGTATTGACAATCACCATGCGGATGGATGGCGTTTCATACTTGTTCTTCATATTATCTTGTTTTTGTTATTTGACGATTACCTTTTTTCCTTTCATGATGAACAATCCTTTCTCAGATGTTCCCTGCCGCTTGCGTCCGAGAAGATCATAGCAGGATTCATCTTTTCCGCTACTGCCGCTCCGAACTTCACCGATGCCGGTTACCTCGTCCACGAAATTGAGATTCAGACGGGGAGCCTCTGCTCCTTCATCATACTCTGCACCGGCAGTGGCAAGGTCGAAGTAAGCCCGGAAAGCCTTGATCCGGGTATTTCCCGTCGAGAACCAGAACTTGTTTCCGCTGATGAAAAGAGCATAGTCGGGGATCACGGTCTCTGCCACATAAGTTCCGAAGAAACTGTTGTAGGTGGTTACCTTATTGCGACCCGAACCGGTTGTCACCTCATCTCTGTCAACGACAGGTTCCTCTTCCGGGGCGATATCCACCCCTTCGACAGAGATTTCCGTAATGGCTTCCGATACTTTGATGATGTAAGGATAATTAGCCTCAAGGGCGGTCACCTTGCTGAAATTCACACTGATGTCGCCCGTTTCGTCATCAACGTCACAGCCCACAAAGTCGCCCAATTGCACATCCTCACCGAAAGCGCTTTTCACTTGGGCTTCCGACATGGCGAAGGGCAGGCAGATGGTGCTCCAGTTTCCTGCGGCGATGGTGCGGAGCACACGCACGTTCACATCCGAAGCAGCCTCAGGCACAGTTGTCGAGTTTTCGTCCAAAACAATGGTGTGATGCTCCACCACCTTCACCTGGAAGGTCACATCGTCTGCATAGTCCTTGCTGCTCGTGCCGTAACCGAACCAGAGGTTCTTCAGCGTCACATCGTAGTCGCCTAAGGCAACGTCGCTACCGACCGTAAAAGACACCGTGAGCAGGCCTTCCACGTCAGCGGCACTGATGGCTTCCGACGAAGCGACCGGAATGGTTGCGACTCCAGCGGCATCCACGGAACCGACGGTGGATGTGGCATTCTTCCAAAGCGACGACACACTGTAGTCGCCCGTTGTGGAGAAGCCTGTGGCAGGGAACTGCACATCGAACTGCATGGCGGTGTAAGTGTCAGCTTTCCCGCCTGAAAGATTCACGGCAAAGGTAACCGTCTCGCCGGGCAGAGCCTCCACGTCAGCAACGGTGACCGTTTGCGCTCCTGCCCCTGCACCCATCATGCAGCAGGCAAGAGACAGAAATAATGATTTCATTGGTTTCATTTTTTTCACTCTTGGGTTTCTATTTCGTTTAAGTCAATTTTCTTAGCGGCATGCTGCAGCACCAACGAAGCGTCCAGGGCATCCACCTCACTGCCGTTGTTGGTATCTGCAGCCTCCTTGATGAAGTCGCTGTTGTCGTCACCGAACTTATGTGCCACATACTGCAAGATGAGCGATGCATCGAGCGCATCCACCGCATCGTCACCGTTGGCATCGCCGTTTCTGAAAACACCAATCACACCGTTGCGGGTTCTTGCCGTAACAGCGGTACCGTCTTCCATCGTCATGGAAATCTGATTGATCTTCACCTGATGGCGGTGGCCGGTATCGATGGTATCGGGCAGAAAGATATCGAAGGTCAGCAGTGCCTGCGTGGCAGGCTCAGTAGTGCCACCTATCATGGTGAAATCCCACAACTGGGCTCCCTCCTCAATAATGGAAATGGTGTCAACGGCCTCACAGATGGTTACATCGTAGCCTGTAGCCTTGTCGCTCAGCGTATAGTCACCTGGTTCGACCACCACGCCCGCAGGGAAGGTGATGCGGATGTTCATATCCTTTACCACCTGCGTGTTGACGAGGTTGATGGCATACTTCACCGTATCTCCCGGTCTGCCGTTCACCGTCATCAGGTAGTATGAATACTCAGAGATGGCAGGCATATTGGGCTCTCCCGGGGAACTGGGGTTAAAGACGAACTTGGCAAGGAAGTTCATATTCTCGTTACCTACTGTGTAGCTGAACGAGCGCAAAGTGGTGTACAGTTCACCGTTCAGATACCACCCCACGAAGTCATAGCCCGTGTTGGGATAGGCATATAGGCTGTAGGTGCTGCCTTCCAAGAAACGACCTGTGCTTCCGCTATAGTAGCCGCCATCGGAAGTGGCAACGGTGACATTGTGTCTCAGCACAGGGTCGCTCGGTTCAGCCGGTGAATTGGGAATAAACACACAGTTGGCCGTCAGCGTATCTCCGTCAACGGGCATCGTGTAGCTGAACGACGTGCTCATTGAGACCGTCTCGCCCTTGCGGTTTGTCCAGCCAAGGAAACTGTACCCGCTCTCGATAGATGCATACACAGACACACCCGTACCCGCCAGATAACGGCCGGCACCGCTCACTGTGCAGCCCGCTGTGGCATTGAGTCCAAGCCGGTAATAAAGTGTGGTGCTTGGCTCACTGGGTTCGCTGGGGCTGCCCGGAGTAAAGGCATAGTTGGCAATCAAGGTATCGGTCTGCTCTGTGTTTACAAAACTGAGTGTGGTCGATGTGCCCAACAGATTGCCCCGGGTGTCCGTCCATTTCTGAAAAGTATAGCCGGCGTTGACATACGCATAGACATTCACAGTATTGCCCACGGCATACCTGCCTTCTCCCGACACGCTGCCGGCATCGCTGATATTCCTCAGGAGCACAATTCGCGAATAGATAGTAGGAGGCCCAGGCTCCGAGGGTGACGCAGGATTGAAGTCATCCTGGGCACGGGCTGTGATGCACCCCATCAGGCACATCACAGCGATAATGATTAAACGTATCTTTTTCATACGCTTACTTTATTTTAACGTACAATAACCTTGCTGACCTTTTTACCCTGACGGATGATGTAGATACCCGTGCCAAGGCGGCTGGCATCTGTGCCCAGTAACTTACCCTCTGCACTGAATACCTCTGTGCCGTCAAGATCCGTTGCCTGCTCCATCTCCTGAATACCGGTAAGCTCACCTGCCACAAAGCTCAGCGTGAAGCGATTATCGTCGGTTCCGGCCTCAGCATAGAAACTGTAGGGCGCATCGGTGATTTCCGTCGTCATGCCAGTGAGATGGTCGGTGAGGAACACGTTCTTGGCATCGCAACGTGTCAGTGTAATGGTGTGGTTTCCGCTCTGACCGGCATAGAAGCCAAGTTTCACGGTTCCTTCGCCTATAGGACGCTCATTGATGGCATACTGTGTGCCGTCTGCATCCAACGAGTAGATCTGAGGCACGCTGTTGTCCATGCTCATGAACTTGCTGGCGTCGCAAGCCGTTTCGTAGGCCAGACTTGCCTTCTCGTTCAGCACCACGCGGGTCTGATCCTCCCACTCGCCATCGCCAATGGTGAGGTTCACCACATATCTGGTACGTGCCACCGGAAGCATTGCCTTGGCAGCATTCTGGCTTTCGATGACGCTGGTCAGCTGACGGCCCTGCAGCGGGAAGCCAAGGGTGTTATACTCTTCATTCGGACACTGCACAAAGAATGCCTCATTCGGACGGATGGCATAGTCATCGTCGGTCAGCGAGTAGGCGGTATAGGTCTTGTTGTCCGGATTCCAGATAGTGATAGGAGCGGTGAAGTTCAGACAATGGTTGTTGTAGAAGCACTGATAGGGGTTACCCACCAGGTTCCAACCCCTATTGCTGGCAGTTTCGCTGGCGTTCACGGCAAGGATCTTGGTGAATTCATCCGTCCTCAGAGTGCCGTACTTGTTCTCTGTGTCTGCAGCATAGAAATACGACCATGTGGCAATGTTTGTCTGGAAAATGAAGCCTGTGCCTGCGGGAATAATGCCTGTGCGATCCATATTCTTCCAGTTACCTGATTTACCATTAGCGGCTCGTCCTTCTCCGTCATAGGTGCGGATGGCATACTGGACACCTTCACCTGGTTCGATGCGCGATACATCCAAATCAAAAGGCAGAGAAATAAAGTACCATTTCTTGGCTTTGGTATAATAGGTCAATGAGTTGTCACCATTAGCAGAAATGTTGTCGCAGTTGTTCAAGAACTGACCATAATAATACTCATCCGGATTATTATTCACTTTAATATTATTGAATTGCTGTTCTGCATCACCGTTTATCTTTAAATAACAACCTCCGGCGATTTCTAAGCTTGGCTGTCCTCCAAACCGCTCATGATTCAGCGTTAGGTTTCCATGAAGAGGAATATATTCCACCGTGCTGTAATCAAACGGATCGATAGCCTTGGCATTGTACCAGTAACTGTGCAGTTTGTAGCTATTCACAAGGTAATGAGGCACTTGTATTACCATCTTCGTGATGTCAGAAAGTGGATAATTATTTGCACTTTGGATAGTTGTCACAGTCGGTGACATCAGCTTCAACGTATCCAGTTTGCTGCATTCTTTGAATACACCGTTTGCCAAAGAATATAGGTTCACATTCAGTTCAACCTTAGTCAGGCTCGTGCAGTTATAGAAAGCGTAATTACCGATTGAAGTCAATGTAGATGGCAGCGGAGAATTGAAAGCAGAGCAGTATGAGAACGCATACCCTTCTATGGTTTCCAAGCCTTCAGGCAGAGTGGTTTGCATCCTATTACATGAGGCAAAGGCATACGCTCCTACTGTCTGCAGCTTCTCTGGCATCACGACTTCGGTGACATAATAGCAATAATGGAATGTGCTATTAGGTATTCTTGTCAGATTCTTAGGCAACACCAGTTTCTGGAGCCAATACATAGATTCAAAGCAGTAGCCATAATTATCACCTCCATAGAAGTCGGTCATATCGTCAGGCATGATGAGTTCTTTGACGTGGCTCTTATTAAAAGCATATTGACCTACACTTTGCATGGTGGAAGGCAGATTGATGTCCTCTACAAAAGAGTTGTAAAATGCATAGTCACCGATGGTGGTCAGTCCTTCAGGCAGAATAACCTTGTGCAGGAAGTTCATTGTGGTGTCGCTGTCGCTTACCTTGAACTGGTTGTTTGGAATTTTCGTGAACTGGGCTTCGCTGAGATCCAGTTCCAACAGAGTGGACATCATCTTGATTCTTGCCCAGTCATCGCTGTTCATGGCGCCCTTTACTTTCAGTCGTCGCACATTCTTGATATGGTCGGTATTATACAACACCTCTGTGCCCAAACTTCCCGGCTCTAATAGGTTCACCGTAATCTGTGGCTTGGATAGTACGCCCACTTTGTATAAAACAAAGGATCCTGTACCCGAAAAAGTCCAAGTTATCGTGTGTAGTCCCGGTTCTAATTCCTCAAAGTGCCGTGTATAAGTTTTGGTTGATGGAGACTGATAATACTGCGAGCCAGATAAAGACCTAACCTGAACCCCATCCACTTCAACTTTTACATTACCCCCTGAATATCCATCCGTTGCATATACCAACGTAGAAGGCTCTTTCACTAAAACTTTAGCACTGATAGAACTGCTTTCTCCATCATATAGATATCTATGGAAATATCTTCCACTTGTGTAACTATTGTCCGGTAAGGCCCAAGTATAAGAATAGTTTTGACCAAAGCTACCGTCTGCGGTGTAGAACTGGATAGGCCGTTCGTTCCACCAGGGAGCCTTATAACCTTGAGACATATTTAAGGCCTTGTTCAATGCTGTTGCAGCAGCATTGAGTTCATCTGTGGTGCTGGCCTCGTTGACATAGATGGCATCATAGTCTGCAATGGCAAACTCATAGCCATAACCCACCGCATCTTCAAGAGCATCGTAAAGGGCTTTCTTGGCATTGTAATGAATCATGGCTTGAGCTCCCTCCTCATCAAACAATTGCCAAACAATGTTACCGCTGGTCTGGTTAGCATAGACATAGTAACTACTGTTATTGCCCACAAAATGCGTTTCATTGTAACTGTAGTTGCGCTGAATGGTATAACCGCCTTCTGTCTCTGCGATGCGGAAATATCGATAAGATGCTGAGGGGTTGCTACTGCAACTCATTTCTGATGAGCCTGTGCTACTCTCATACAAATAATAATTATTATCGCTAAATTGCAGTGTGTAGTTGCCGTCTAAAGCAGTAATAATAACTCCTGTTCTGGCTGTTTCAGAAGTGCGTGCATAAGACGAATAATGGTAAACAAATTTCTTACTGCCTACATTATAAAGGTAATAGGTCTGTCCGCTTTCCAAGGTCTGAGCTTCCGGTAAAGTGGGCGCTGTGCGTGCCGTGAGGTCTTGAACGGCACCGATGCTTACTGCGAAGATCGCAAGCAGAAGGTTGAGCTTTTTCATAATAGGTTCGTTTAAGATGTAATAAATGCTCTTTCCTGCGACCTCCTGCAAGAATTATGTCTTTCGGTTTGGGTTTAAAAACAAAAAGCGTGAGATCCGTACTTTGCTACTTATCTCACTCTCCTGGCCTTCGAACTTGCCCCCATAGTAAAGATAAGCAACTTCGAAGCCCACGCTGGTATGTTCTACAATCTCCCCAAACCCGTCGTAAATACCTGCAAGTATCCACAAACGCCAAAGGGGATGCGTATAAACACATCCTCGGGTCATCTACCGTTGCTACATCTGCTACTATGGTTTCCAAGTGTTCGAAGTTTGGAGAGTAGCGATGAAGCGTTAAGTAAACGCCTTTTATGTCTGATTTTCTAAGTCCTGCCTGCAAAAGGCGGAATAACCTGCCATTTCATCAGGCATTGAGACCTTGAAAATCGCTGCAAATATATGGATTTTTTCAATACCTCCAACATTTTGTGCCAAAAAAATGACATTTTGCCTCCATTTTTACCATTTTGTTCCCAAAAGAACCTAAAGAAATGACTCAAAAACTCCGTATCATGATGTTTAACGAACACAGATAATACGGATTTTGAAGTTCTGCTTGTTTTTTGTGGGGGATTGGCATATTTTTAAGAAAAAAATTTGTGGAGATTGGAATATTTACTATCTTTTTTGTGCAAATATTTGGTCATTCCATTTGAAAAGTGTAATTTTGCACCGTCATTTTTCATTGAAAAGTGTAATTTTTAGGGCCAATATTTATTTGAAAAGTGTAAATGCTATGCTATACCGGAAGATTTCATCTTATTTGGAAGACTATCTGAAGTCTGATACTGACAAGATTCTGATACTGGAAGGAGCACGCCAGATCGGGAAATCGTTTAGCATTCGGGAAACAGGAAAACGGATGTACCCGAATTTTGTGGAGATTAACTTCGTGGAAGATGACGAGGGCGAACAGCTATTCAAAAATATTCATCGGAAAGAAGACTTCTATCTGACCCTCAGCATGGTGGCAGGCGACAGACTATCGAAACGCGAAGACACACTGGTGTTCCTCGATGAAATTCAGCACTATCCCCAATATCTCACCATGCTAAAGTTCCTGCGTGAGGACCGACGCTACCGCTATATTGCCAGTGGCAGCCTGTTGGGCGTCACCCTGCAAGGAACCACCTCGATTCCGATTGGAAGCATTATCCGAAAGGAAATGTTTCAGCTTGACTTCGAAGAATTCCTGATAGCCAACGGAGTTGGCGAAGAAGCCATCAGCATGATTCGGGCAGCCTACAAGAACCGTCAAAGTCTCACAGAGGAACATCATGCACACATACTGAATCTGTTCAGACGCTATCTGCTGGTAGGCGGCATGCCGGATGCCGTCAACACCTACTTGGATACGCATAATATCATAAAAGTGCGTGAAGTGCAGGATGCCATCCGGAACCTTTATGCTGACGATGCCTCAAAATACGAAAAGGAACACAGCAAGAAACTGCTCATTCGCCGCATCTACGAGATGATTCCATCGCAAATGGGAAACAAAAAGAAGCGCCTGGTGGCTCAGCATATCCAAGGAAAAGAAGGCGACCGGTTCAACCAATACCAAGAAGAATTCGAATATCTCGTTTCATCAGGCATATCGCTATCGGTTCATGCCATATCGAATCCTCATTTTCCACTGAGCGAATCCCTCCAAAAGAACCTGCTGAAACTGTATATGAATGATGTCGGTCTGCTGACCGGCCTGCTATACCACAACAATATCCGTCCCATTCTCGATGATGTGCGAAGCATCAATCTCGGAAGCGTCTATGAAAGTGTGATTGCCCAGGAACTGCGTGCCCACGGACACAAACTATTCTACTACGACAACCGCAAACAGGGCGAAGTGGATTTTCTGATTGACAATTACGCTGCCATGTCTGTGCTTCCAGTCGAAGTGAAGTCGGGCAAAGACTACACGATACACAGTGCCCTGAACAATTTGCTGAATAATCCGGACTATCATGTCGGTTCCGGCATTGTTGTTTCCAACGAGCGTGAATGCCGTCAAGAGGGGAAAGTCACCTATCTGCCTGTATATTACATTATGTTTATACAAGCAGATATGGAGGTTTCCGATGAAAGCGAATATGTCTTCTGATCAGAGTGACTTAATAGAATAGCCAGTCCATGGTATCTGCATTGCCTGCCAGACCGACGTTGCGGAAGGAAACGGTATCGGAAGTGAAGCCCAAGACAAGCAGGTAGCCTTTGGGGAGGAGCAGGGTGTGATGTCCTGCCTCGAAATGGTAGGCATGCACATTGGCCAAGGGCATACCTTTCAGGTGAATGGCGGCTTCGAGCACAGGTTCTGCCTGCCCGTAATCGTTGGCTGAGGCGTCGGTTTCGAGTTTGGGTGCCTGCGCATAGCGCTTCTGGTCATCACGGAAATAACCGACCAGCAACTGCACCGGCTGGCGGGTCTCGAACTCGATGCGAGTGCCATCCTTTCGCTGCTTGTCACCATCGAAACAAAGCGGTGTGAGGAGTTTCAGTTCATCAGCAACCGCTTCGAGCGTCGCATCCGGCACATTGCTGACCAACGTTGCATGCGTCTGATATGAACCTAACCGATACTTACCCAGCAAGGTGACATCAGCCGGACGAAGCGGCTGAACGGTTGCGGCACCGGTTTCGATGGCTGTTCCGGATGCCTGCGCCTGCAACGTATGCAAATGATGCCTGAAGTTCGCCAATTCCTGCTGATAGAGCGGCAGGAGTTCCGCCCAATGGATGTTCTTGCCATCGTCGCCACCCACAGGAATGCGACGCTGTGCGGTTTGCATGGAATTAGCATAGAGATACGTGTCTTGGGTCAGACCGACCAACTGCTGCCACCAATCGAGCGACTGCTCCAACAGGGGAACAGCCTCTTCAAGATAATGCAAGTCTTGACTCCACTGGTAATCGAGCACCTTACGAGCCGCCTGCACCTTGAGCCGGAAAGCGTGGGCAAAGGCACGATAGCAATACATATCGTTACGCAGACGCAGGAACTCGCTGCGCATAGGCTGAGCAATGTCGGACGGACGGACGGCATCGATGGCCAATACGGCTTTCTCGCCATGCTCCACACACTGATCGACAATATCGAGCGGCAACTCGCCCACATGAGGCTCGCCCTTCCACTCGCGTTCTGCCCACTCAATCAGTTTCTCGCCCTCCGGACCGCAACTTTCGTAGAAACCGGGATAGATGGTATATTTGTAAGGATTGACCAACTGGGCACAGAACATGCCCAGAAGAAGGGTCTGCCGGTTGCCCTCGGTGATTCCGAAACGACGCAGCAGTTTAGGAGCAATCTCTCCGCTCTCGTCGTAGGCGGTACGTATCTGCTTTGCAACTTCAGCGGTTGTTCCCCAATGCGAAGCTAACTGAGCGTCCCAATAGCGGTCCTCAGCCACACTGTCGCGATCGTGTTTCCAGGCATAGCGCGCCCAAGTCTTATACCAAAGCCAATCGCGATCGATCTGCTTCTCACGGGCACCGTCAGGCAGTTTGTCAGCCGTATAGGGATAATCCCAATAGGATGCCTGCGGATAGAGATGCAAAGCGTTGGCATGATGCACCTCGTGCATGGCTTTCACGGTGCGACGCACAAACAGTGGCGACGACCATCGCCAAGGTTCCAGATTGGCCAGAATATGCACGTTTTCAATGTGCGTGCTGCCCAAAGCTGCCAGATTGCGATGGATGTCCGACCAAGGTCCACGCGGCTGATAGGTGGTCAGACTCTCGCCGTTATACTTGTGCATGGTGTAGAGGTTCTTATACAACGGAAGAGCTTTCTCCATCACCATCTGGCAATCGGTGTCGTGTGCTCGCAGCAGGATGGGCGGTTCGTAACCGACGAACTTCTCGTCGCGACGAGCCAAACTGTCGAGACCATCGCGCACGCCCGGAATAATGGTGTTGCAGAACCAATCGACATCGTCTTCGTAAGTATCCATTGCCTCGCCCAGACAAACCAGCAGGCCCACATTTGGATATTTCTCGACAAAGGCAGCGATGCTCTTGCGGGTATAATCGCCTATGAACGTGAGAATCGGACGGTGACGGTCTTGCGTCTTGATGCCATACGACTCTGCAAAGGGCTTCGAAACAATGATGTTGTAGAACATCTGAATCACAAAGATGCCTCGCTTGTCCGCCTCTTCGGTCAGGAATCCGTAAATCTCTTCATTGCGGGCAAAGGTGGCGGAATCGACCTCGACGGCAAACGGATAGTCGTCAAGCTTAACCAACGAAGCAAAGGGATGCCCGTTCCACAAATAGAGCGAATTCATTCGGTTCTCCACCAGCATATCCAGATACTCCACCCACTGCTCCTTATCGTAGAACCAAGGGAACAATTCCGGAGTGAGCGGATACTCATACACCATACGTCCCGGCAACAGGTAAGGTTTCTGCTGACCGATGCAAGTGCCTCGCAACACCATCTCCGGGGCATCGGTCACCACCGTATCGAGATGCCAGTAACGAGTGGATTCATCGGGATTCTGCAAGGTATGCTCGATAAAATCCTGCACGCCATAGATCACGCCTGTTCCGTCGTTGCCCGTGATGCAGATCTTCTGCCCGTTGCGACGGATGCAGAACCCTTCCTTCTCCCCTTCGGTTCCCTCTTGCAGAACAATGTTCCACTGGCCTTGGGGCACCTGGTCAGCATATTCGTCGAGTGCCTTCGAAAGACGCTCTCCGGCATAAGTCATCCGCTTGCTTGGAGCATCAGGCATAGACACTTGTACGGATCCGCTACATCCCACCAACAGGCAGGACACGACTAAGAGGGGAAGAAGAAATTTCATCATGGGAAGAAAGAGGTTATAGGATTCTGATTTAGCGAGTGAAGCACCCGTTGCACTGCTGTTTGAGTTCGCCACGAAAGCGCTTTTCGATCAGGTGCTTCAGGCGATCCTTCAAAGGCTCGATGCGTATGCCGTCGATGACATCGGACATGAACGCGAACATAAGCAACATACGGGCTTCCTCTTCGGGGATGCCGCGAGTGCGCATATAGAACAATGCCTGCTGGTCCAACTGACCTACGGTAGCTCCGTGACTGCACTTCACATCGTCAGCATAAATCTCGAGTTCAGGACGTGCCACCATCCGGGTATCGGGCGTCAGACACAGATTGCGGTCGGTCTGGTGGGCATCGGTCTTATCGCTGCCTTTCCGCACCAGGATGCGTCCCAGAAACGAGCCTTTAGCCTGCTCGTCGAGCACATACTTGAAGAGTTCGTTACTTTGACAATCAGGTGCCTGATGGTCGATGAACGTCAGATTGTCGAGTTGCTGAGAGCCATCGAGAGCCGCCATACCATAGAGCTGGATCTTAGCATCGGGCGCTGTCAGCTCGATCTGCACCCGGTTGCGGGTACGACCAGCCGTGAGGGCATACTCGCCCAGATCGACATTCGCACCTTCGTCGAGACGCACATACACCTGACCCAGACGATAGGCGTGTTCGTGGTGCTCTTCCAAACAATAGAAATCAAGTGTGGCATGTTTGCCAACGAAGATTTCAGTTGTCTGCAGGCTCAGCAGATCGGGGAACTGCGAAGCATCGTCGATTTTGGGCAACAAACTGGCATGTTCGCAAACCAGGAGGCTGGCTTTGGCATTGTCTCCGATAATCACCAAGAGACGCTGCACAGCCATAAAATCATCTACTGCCCGCAACAGGCTGATGAGCTGCAAAGGTTTCTGCACTTCAACGCCTGCCGGCACATAGAGCACGAATCCGTCCTGACAAAGCAGGGTGTTGAGGGCGGCTTCGCCAGGCGAACAGGTCTCGAACTTCGAAGAGCGCTTGTCGCCAGTATCAAGTTTCCGGCCTGCCAACCGATTGTAGTATTCCTTTACGATTTCGGGATGCTGTTTGGCAAACTCACGCAAACTGCCGGCAAAGAAGCGGCTGTCGTTAATCTTGTCGGTATTACCAATATACTGCTCGTTGCACAGGAAATGCACGTTGGTGCTCAGTTCGGGCACAGCACAGGTGAAGAGATCCTCACGATTGGTAGGCACTTCGTGACGGGCAAGATTGATGAGATAATCTGCAGACAGCAACTGCTCCGAATCGACATGCGTGAAGTCGTTAGGCTTGTGCAAACCCTCACGCTCCAGCATCTGTGCGGCTTCCTCCCTGCAAGCATTCAGAGCCGGTGCCGAGTTGGCATCGATCAGCGCCTTCTGGCTGCGGTATAAATCGATATATTGCTTTTCAGCTGACATAATGCAAAGCGTTTACTCCTCACCCAACTCTTTCTTAATCCAATCGAAACCCTCAGCAAAGATGCGGTCGCCCAGTTCGGGTCCGCCGTCTTTCACGATGCGGCCCTTATAGACAATATGTACGAACTGCGGCTGCACATATTCGAGCAGTTTCTGATAGTGCGTAATGACGATGCTCGAACGTTCCGCAGACTTCAAGCGGTTCACGCCTTCACTCACAATGCGCAGGGCATCGACATCGAGGCCGGAATCGGTCTCGTCGAGAATGCTCAAGGTAGGTTCGAGCATTGCCATCTGGAAAATCTCGTTGCGTTTCTTCTCACCGCCCGAGAAACCTTCGTTCACCGAGCGGTTGGCCAGCTTATTGTCGAGTTGCACCACGGCACGTTTTTCGCGCATCAGCTTCAGGAACTCGGTAGCCGTCAACGCCTTCTCGCCCCGATATTCGCGCTGCGAATTGACTGCCGTGCGCATAAAGTTCACCATCGATACTCCGGGAATCTCCACCGGATACTGGAACGACAGGAAGATACCCTCCCAAGCACGCTGTTCGGGTTTCATTGCCAACAGATCCTGACCCTTGTAAAGGATTTCGCCTCCGGTCACTTCATACTGCGGATTACCAGTCAGAATGGCGCTCAAGGTGGATTTGCCTGCACCATTGGGACCCATCACCGCATGCACCTCGCCCGGATTGATGGTGAGATTGATGCCTCGTAATATCTCTTTTCCGCCTACACTAGCGTGCAGGTTCTTGATTTCAAGTAATGCCATATATATAATATTGTAGTCTTTTTATGCGATGTTTAGAATTGCTCCAGATAGGCAATACGTTTCTTGGTGTCGGGATGCGTGCTGAACAGTTCGCTGAATGCTGATTCGAAGAAACCTTGTTCCATCTTTTTGGGCCGCTCGATGAAAAGCTGTGCCACATCTGCCCGACTGACATTGTTCAACCCCGGATCATTCGAGATCTTGCGCAAGGCAGAAGCCAGTGCCAGAGGATTGCCGCAAAGTTCAGCACCTCCGGCATCAGCCATAAACTCGCGCTTCCGGCTGATGGCAAAGCGGGTGAGCAAGGCAAAGATATAGGCAATAAAAGCCAATACGGCCGCAATCACTATACCTATCAAGAAACTATTGCCCTTGCTGTTATTGCTTCGACGGCTGCCGGAATTCAAGAACATACGAAACGCGATTTCTGCCACCATGCTGAAGATACCCACAAAGACGATGCTGACAATCAGCACGCGGGTATCCCGGTTCCGGATGTGCGTCAGTTCGTGCCCGATCACTCCTGCCAGTTCCTCATCGTTCAACTTGTTCAGCAAGCCCCGGGTTACGGTAACGGCATAAGTATTTTCGCTAATGCCCGAGGCATAGGCATTCAACTGGGGATCTTCGACCACATAGACCTTGGGCATATTCATGCCTCCGGCCATGCAAAGATTCTCGACGATGTTATAGACCCGCATGTTGTCTTTGCGCTTCAATGGAACAGCCTGTGTGGCATGCCGGATTATTTCATCGTTAATTATGTAGGCAATTAAGAACCAAACGCTCACTACTATCAGCACAATGGGAATGAACTGCACAAACCACTCGTTCACCTCGTCCCAATCCATCGGAATAGGATTGCCATACGGGTCTCTGCCTGTTCCGAAATATTCGAGCAGGGCAAAGAAAATCCATACCATACCGATCACTATCAGCGGAAAACAGCACAGCAACAATATCGATTTGACATTGTTACGTACTTGTTGCGTATGGATACCGACGTATTTCATTCACTATTCTTAGAATTTCACTTCGGGAGCTTTTTCGTAGGCTGCACGCTCAGCAGCAGGAACCTCGAACATAGGCTCCTTGTGGAAACCGAACATACCTGCCAACAGATTGCTCGGGAAAGTCTGAACGGCATTGTTCAGCTCCTTGGTGGCGGAATTGAAGAAACGACGGGTGGCTGCCAGCTTATTCTCCACATCCGACAGTTCTGCCATCAGCTGCTGGAAGTTCTGGTTAGCCTTCAAGTCCGGGTAAGCCTCCACGGAAACGCGCAAACCTGCCAAGGCACTGCTCAACTGATTGTCTGCAGCAATTTTACTGTTGATGTCGGTGGCGTTCATGGCTGCCACACGATATTGGGTCACCTTTTCGAGCAACTCTTTCTCGTGTGTGGCATAGCCTTTCACGGAGTTCACCAGATTAGGAATCAGATCGTAGCGCTGTTTGAGTTGCACATCGATGTTAGAAAATGCGTTCTCGCGATTGTTGCGAAGTTTTACCAGATTGTTGTAAATACCAATAACAATGAGGGCCAATACGGCAATGACGACAAGTGCAATGATCATAATCGTTTATTTTTAGAAGTTGTTTTATCCTACTGAATTTTCAATACTCAACGAAAGAAGCTTCTGAGCCTCGACGGCAAACTCCATCGGTAGTTTCTGCACCACCTCTTTGGCATAGCCGCCCACAATCAGACCGACGGCATCTTCCTCTTTGATGCCTCGCTGCTGACAATAGAAAAGCTGCTGCTCGTTGATCTTCGAAGTGGTGGCTTCGTGTTCCACCATCGCTGTCGGATTCTGAATGTCCATGACCGGGAAGGTATGCGCACCGCAAGTGTCGCTCAACAGCAGCGAGTCGCATTGCGTATAGTTTCGCACTCCGTCAGCTCCTGGAAGCACCTTCACCAACCCGCGATAGCTGTTTTGCGAGTGTCCGGCAGAGATTCCCTTCGAGATGATGCGGCTGTGACTGTTCTTACCGATGTGGATCATCTTGGTGCCGGTATCTGCTTCCTGATAGTTATTGGTGACGGCTACCGAATAGAACTCGCCCGAACTATTGTCGCCTTTCAGCACGCAAGACGGATACTTCCACGTAATGGCAGAACCTGTTTCGACCTGCGTCCAGGAGATCTTCGAGAAATCGCCCGCACAAAGAGCGCGCTTGGTCACCAGATTATAGACGCCTCCCTTACCGTTCTTGTCGCCGGGATACCAGTTCTGCACGGTGGAGTATTTCACTTCAGCATGGTCGTGCACATAGATCTCGACCACCGCCGCATGCAGCTGATTCTCGTCGCGCATCGGAGCCGTGCAGCCTTCCAGATAGGAAACATACGACTCATCGTCTGCAATGATCAGGGTACGCTCGAACTGACCGGTTCCGCTCGAATTGATACGGAAGTAACTTGCCAGCTCCATCGGGCAGCGCACGCCTTTGGGAATATAGACGAAAGAACCGTCGGAGAAAACGGCAGAGTTGAGGGCAGAATAGTAGTTATCACGAGTGGGCACCACCTTGCCCAGATATTTGCGCACCAAGTCAGGATATTCCCTCACGGCTTCGCCAAACGAACAGAAGATAATGCCCAATTCCGCCAGTTTATCGCGATAGGTGGTTTTCTGGCTCTCAGAATCAACAATGGCATCGACAGCCATGTTCGAGGCACCGTCTAACGGCGTTCCTGCCGGAGCATTGCCCAAGAGCATATCGCGCTCGTGAAGAGGAATGCCCAGCTTATCGAAAGTCTTTAGAATCTCCGGATCCACTTCGCCATTGCCGGTTTTCTTTTTCGGAGCGGCATAGAATGAAATCTTGTCGTAATCGACTTCCTCGACCAGAACATGCCCCCACGTCGGACGAGGCTGCTCCTTCCACCATCGATAGGCGTCCAAGCGGAACTGCAACATCCAGTCGGGCTCGCCTTTCTTTTGCGAAATGAGACGCACCACCTCTTCGTTCAGACCCATCGGAATCACTTCGGTCTCGACATCGGTGGTAAAGCCGTATTTATATTCGCCTGAGGTTATGTCCTTGAGAACTTCCTCAGAGTTGTTTTCTTCGCGCATAAATAATGTATTTTGTGCCAAAGATAGATTAAAATTTCTACAATAACAAGTTTATTCGCCAAAATCGAGTGTCATTTGCGGATCTTTTTCGGGCAATAGACGGAACGACATCCGATGATACTTGCAGGGACCTGCCTGTGCAATGGCTGCCCGATGATCTTTGGTGGGATAGCCTTTGTTGATTTTCCAGTTGTAAACCGGATATTCTTCATCGATGCGCAGCATATAATCGTCCCGGTACGTCTTGGCCAATACTGACGCTGCTGCGATGCTCATCATCTTGCCGTCGCCCTTGACAATCGTCGTGTGCGGCAAATCTTCGAACTTATAGAACCGGTTGCCGTCGATGAGCAAAGCTTCCGGTCGCACTTTGAGGGCACGTATGGCCCGATGCATGGCTTCGATGCTGCAACGCAGGATGTTGGCCTTGTCGATTTCGTGATTGTCGCAAACACCCACTGCCCAGGCTATGGCCTCGCGTTCGATGATAGGACGGAGTTCGTAACGCTGCTTCTCGGTCAGTTGTTTCGAATCGTTCAGCAAATCGTTCTTAAAGTCGGGCGGCAGAATCACGGCAGCCGCATAGACCGGACCTGCCAGACATCCACGTCCGGCTTCGTCGCAACCGGCTTCGACCACGCCTTCATTCAGATAGGGCAACAACATAATCAGGTGAGATGCAATGCCGGCAGAATATGGTCGGTCACCCAAGGCATCACCGCTTTCACCAAACTGTGCAGATAGGGAATCAGCTGGCTGCCTTTCATCGGTTCGGTGAACTTCAAGCCTGCCACGTGTGCTGCTGCGAACTCAAGCACAGAAATGACCAAAGCCGCAATGAGCGAATATTTGATGAAAGCGAACAGTCCGCCTCCCAACCGGTTCAGCCAACCGATGCTCAGCGACTTCATCACCTTGCCCAACAGCCATGCCACGCGGTTCATGACAAAGAGCATGAGCAGGAAAATCACCACCCAGACAAGAACCGAGCATACGAATTCGTCGGAAATGCTGGTCATCAGATAGGGTTTGGCATACGGACAAAGCCAGTTGGCCACTAAGGCAGCCACAAACAGTCCGACTGTATCGACAAGCTCCTTGAAGAACCCGCGATACAGCCCGACACAAATACCTATGGCCAAGAAGGCCAAAATAAGAATATCGTAAATATTCATCCTGATAGTTTTGAATATCCCGGGGAGAAAGCAAAGCCTTTTACAGCTTTGCCTTCACCTCGATCTCAGTATAAGCCTCAATGAGGTCGCCCTCCTGAATATTATCGAAGCCGTTGATGTTCAGACCGCACTCGAAGTTGGTGCCCACTTCCTTGACATCGTCCTTGAAACGCTTCAAAGAACCCAATTCACCGGCATAGAGCACGATACCGTCGCGAATGACGCGAACCTTGTCGGTACGGTGAATCTTTCCTTCCTTCACGATACAGCCTGCCACCGATCCCACTTTGGAAATCTTGAAGACACTCTTGATTTCCAGATAGCCGCAAACCTCTTCCTTGAGTTCCGGTTTGAGCATTCCTTCCATCGCCTCCTTGACTTCCTCGATGGCATCGTAGATAATACTGTAGGTACGGATATCGACACCATCCTGATCGGACAGCTTGCGGGCTGCCTGGGAAGGACGCACCTGGAAACCGATGATGATGGCTTTCGAAGCGGCAGCCAGCACGACATCACTCTCGGAAATCTGACCCACAGCCTTGTGGATAACGTTTACCTGAATCTTCTCGGTGCTCAACTTGATGAGCGAATCGGTCAATGCTTCCACTGAACCATCCACGTCGCCCTTGACAATCAGGTTCAACTCCTGGAAGTTGCCAACTGCAATACGACGTCCGATCTCGTCGAGTGTCAGACGGGTCTGCGTACGGAGCTGCTGCTCACGATGCAGACGGTCACGCTTCTGGGCAATTTCACGAGCCTCCTGCTCTGATTCGAGCACGCGGAGCTGATCGCCTGCAGACGGTGAACCGTTCAGACCCAGCACCTGTACCGGTGTAGCAGGACCAGCCTCGTTCACTTTCTGTCCACGCTCGTTGAAAAGCGCCTTGACACGTCCGTAGAACATACCGCACAGGATTACATCGCCCACATGGAGGGTGCCGTTTTGCACCAGAACGGTAGCAGTGTAGCCGCGTCCCTTGTCGAGGGTTGATTCGATTACGGAACCCGTTGCCTCACGGTTTGGATTGGCCTTCAGGTCGAGCAAGTCGGCTTCCAGAAGCACTTTCTCCAAGAGCAAGTCAACATTCAAACCGTCGCGGGCAGAAATCTCCTGACTCTGATACTTACCGCCCCACTCTTCCACCAGATAGTTCATGGCAGCCAGCTGCTCCTTCACCTTGGTCGGATTGGCAGTAGGCTTATCAATCTTATTGATGGCAAACACAATCGGTACACCGGCAGCAGCAGCATGGTTGATTGCCTCTTTGGTCTGTGGCATCACGCCATCGTCAGCTGCAACGATAATAATAGCGATATCGGTCATCTTAGCACCACGGGCACGCATGGCAGTAAATGCTTCGTGACCCGGAGTATCGAGGAAAGTAACCCTGCGGCCGTCGCTCAGCTTCACACTGTAGGCACCGATGTGCTGGGTGATACCACCGGCCTCACCGGCAATCACGTTGGCATTACGGATATAGTCGAGAAGCTTGGTCTTACCATGATCGACGTGACCCATGACGGTAATGACAGGCGGACGGCTTTCCAGTTCGTCTTCGCTATCAGCCTTCTGTTCGAGTTCCTGCTCTACCTCTTCGCTCATGTATTCGGTCTTGAATCCGAACTCCTCAGCAACGAGGTTGATGGTCTCAGCATCGAGGCGCTGGTTGATGGAAACCATGATACCGATTGACATACAGGTCTGGATGACCTGAACCACCGATACCTTCATCATGGTGGCCAAGTCGTTGGCGGTAACGTATTCGGTCAGCTTGAGCACCTTACTTTCTGCTGCTGCTTCCTCTTCTGCCTCTGCAGCACGTTCAGCAGCCGCATTACGCTTCTCCTTACGGTACTTGACATCCTTCTTGTCGCGTTTGTTGGTGAGACGTGCCAGTGTGTCCTTTACTGACTTCTGTACATCCTCTTCCGTAACCTCGATCTTCTGCTGGCGACCCTTGGTCTTGCCATGCTGACGCAACTCGTCGCGGTCCTGACGACGCTGATCGCCATGGCTCTTCTTGTCGCGTCCGCTGCCAGCGTTATTGTTGTTCTGGGTCCGGCCTTTCTGGATTTCCTCGTCAATGTTCACCTTTTGGGCACCATGATGGCGGTTTCTGCCTTCCTCGCGCTGGGCACGCTGATCTGCGTTCTTCTGCTCACGCTCCTTCTTGCGCTCCTCCTTTGATTTCTTCTTCGGACGGGTGCTCTGATTCAAGGCATCCAGATCGATGGTGCCTACCACCTTCATCTGAGGTGTCTCAGGAGTTTGCAGACGGAACACCTCACCGTTGCGGGCCTCTTCCGGCAACGGATCGTCGTTGATGCGGTCGCGGGAACGCTCGCCCATCTGCGTCTGGTTCGGACGCTTCTGCTCCTGGGGCTTCGGTTGTTCGACCTTAACAGGCTGCTTGGCAGGCCCCTCAACGGGCTTGGCAACCGGTTCTGCTACGGGTTTCTGAACTGGCTTTGGCTCTTCTACCGGTTTTTCTTCCACCGGCTTCTGCACGGGTTGCTCTACAGGTTTGGCTACAGGTTTGACAACAGGTTTCTCTTCCACCTCCGGTTTAGGAACGGGCTGTGGTGCCGGCTTCTCCTGAACCACCGGGGCAGGTTTCTTGTTCAGATCGATGGTTCCCAATACCTTCGGACGGGCATTGAGAGTCTCTTCACTTGGAGTTACGGCCTTGGTAGGCGTAGCAGAAGCCGTGCGCGACTCCTCCTTAATCTTGTCACGAGTCTGCTGACGCTCCAGACGTTCACGTTCAGACTCTTCTTTTACAGATTTGTCCTTGTTGAACTCTTTTTTGAGCAGCTCGTATTGATCGTCGGTGACATTGGCCATCGGTCCGTCGACGGTAACGCCGGCTTTCTTCTCTAAGAAGTCCATCAGCGTCTGAACACCAACGTTAAAATCTTTTGCTATCTTGTTTAATCTCATAAATTCTTTTTTAAGTTAGTTAATGAAGTAGGAGGAAAAGGCCGGAACTCCCGGTTACTGGTCGAATTCCTTCTGAAGGATGCTGCGAACATCCGCAACGGTTTCATCTTCCAAGTCTGCCTGATCAGCTACCATCTGAGGATCAGCTTCGAGCACAGCCTTGGCTGTTGCCAGACCAATGCCCTTGAGCGACTGGATAATCCATGGTTCGATGACATCCGAGAAGTCGTCGAGGAAGATATCGTCGCTGTCGCCTTCACGATAAACATCGATGGTGTAGCCGGTCAGCAAGGAAGCCAACTTGATGTTTGCACCGTTTTTGCCAATAGCCAGACTCACCTGCTCTGGATTCATAAAGACCTCTGCGGTCTTGCTCTCATCGTGCAGGTTGATCATCGAAATGGAAGCCGGGGCCAGAGCACGCTGGATGAACAGCTGTGTGTTGCCGGTGTAAGGAATCACATCGAGATTCTCGCCACGCAACTCACGAACGATGCTGTGGATACGTCCGCCCTTCACACCTACGCAAGCTCCAACAGGATCGATGCGGTCGTCGTTGGTCTCGACGGCAATCTTGGCACGTTCGCCAGGCAGACGAACAATCTTCACAATACGGATGGTTCCGTCTGCGACCTCAGGAATCTCGCGTTCCATCAGGCGCTGCAAGAAAACAGGAGCGGTACGGCTCAGAATGATCTTCGGATTGTTGTTGGCATTATCTACACGGAGCACAACGGCACGCACCTGATCGCCCTTGCGGAAATTGTCGCTTGGAATCTGCTCGGTGCGTGGCAAAGAGAGCTCATTACCCTCTTCATCGACCATCAGCATCTCACGCTTCCAAATCTGATAAACCTCTGCAGAAATAATCTGACCGATCTGGTCCTTATATTTATTATAAAGGATATCTTTCTGCAATTCGAGGATTTTGGCAGCCAGCGTCTGACGCAGGTTCAGGATGGCACGGCGACCGAATTTCTCAAACTGCACTTTTTCGGTGAAATCCTCACCCACCTCAATATCTTCAACCGTCTGACGTGCCTCCGACAACGAGACTTCCAGATTCTGGTTCTTCACTTCGTCGTCAGCTACCACCTGGCGGTTCTTCCAAATCTCGAAGTCACCCTTGTCCGGGTTGATGATAATATCGAAATTCTCGTCGGTCTCGAACATCTTGGCCAAAACCGAACGGAAGGAATCCTCCAAAACACTGATCATAGTGGAGCGGTCAATGTTCTTAAGCTCCTTGAACTCCTTGAAGGTGTCAATCATCGACATCACTTCTTCTTTTTCTCTTGCCATTCTTTGTGGTATATTTTAGAAATTAATAATATATTTTACTTGGTTTACATCCTTGTGCAACAAGTGTTCCTCATGCTGCACTTCCTGTTTTTTCTTGCTCTGCTTACCGGTAGCGGGGTCCGTAATTTTTTCCATTGTGACCCATGTGAGATCGAACCCTTCTTCGTCGGTTGCCCCCAGGATTCCTTTCAGTTTGCGTCCGTCGCGAAGCAACACTTCCATTTCTTCGCCTTCGAATTTCTGATACTGACGAAGCACTTTCAAGGGGGACGTCAGACCGGCACTGCCTACTTCCAGTTCGAAATCTTCCACATTGCGATCCAGATGCTGGTCAACATAGTCGGAAAGAAGGGCACACTCGTCAATATCAACGGCTTCATCGTTGTCAATTTCGACGACAATCCGGTTATCACGACTGACGGTTACATCCACCAGATAGCTTTCGCTCTCACTTTCCAAAAGATACTGTTCTACCAGATCAACTATTTCCTGTTTCTGTATCATCTTGACTCTTACATTAAAACAAGAAGAGAAACGCTTCATTTTGCGTCTCTCTTCATCTCATTTCCGCTGCAAATTTATAGATTATATTTAAATTGTGCAAGAATTTTTCCATTTTTTTTCGATTTCTCACCTTTTTTCCTATTTTTTCCCTATATTTGCACCAAAAAGTTGCAATTAAATTTGAAAATATGAATCACTTGGTTATTATGGCCGGCGGTATCGGAAGCCGCTTCTGGCCTATGTCAACGCCCGAATGCCCGAAACAGTTTCTCGACATTATGGGAACCGGTCGCACCATGATACAACAAACGTTCGAACGGTTTGACGGAATTATCGATATGGAACACGTGTGGGTGGTAACTTCCAAGAACTTCAAAACCTTGGTTTCGGAACAACTGCACGGCATCAATCCGCAGCATATTCTGCTGGAACCTTGTATGCGAAACACAGCACCATGTGTGGCATACGTGAGCTGGAAGATTCAGGCAGAAGATCCGGAGGCCAACATTTTCGTGGCTGCTTCCGATCATCTGGTTATCAACGAAACTGAATTTAAGGCTTGTGTGAAAAAGGGTATCGAGTTTATTGGCAAAGGCGACCGCATCCTAACGTTAGGCATGCAGCCATCACGTCCAGAAACGGGTTACGGATACATCGAACAGGGCGAGCTCGTGGAAGATTCAAAAGATGATCACGGCATTTTCAAACTTGCCGCTTTCCGCGAGAAACCGGATCTGGCTACTGCTGAGAAGTATCTGGCAACAGGCAAATACACCTGGAACTCCGGTATGTTTATCTGGAACGTGAAAACCATCGTCGGGGAATTGCGCAAGTATCAACCGGAGATTGCTGCTATCATGGACCGACTGGCTCCAGCATTCTTTACGGCCAAGGAACAAGAACTGGTGGACGAACTGTATGCAACGTGTCCGAAAATCTCTATCGACTATGCTGTCATGGAGAAGACACAACTCGCCTACGTCATGCCTGCTGAGTTCGGATGGAGCGATTTAGGCACCTGGGGCTCAATGCACACGCTGCTTCCTCAGGATGAGCACGCCAATTCGATTGTTGGCGATCAGGTCAAAGTCATTGAGAGTGAGGGCTGCATGATTCGGATGCCGCAAGGCAAACAAGTGGTGATTCAAGGTCTGAAGGACTGTATCGTTTCCGAACATAACGGAGTGCTCTTGATTTGTAAACTTTCCGAAGAACAACGTATTAAGGAATGGCACAACTGACAATTGTAAAAGTGGGTGGTGGCATCGTGGAGGATGAGAAAAGCCTGCACGCCCTGCTCGATAAGTTTGCCCGTATTGAGGGACTGAAAGTACTGGTTCACGGAGGTGGACGAAGCGCTACGCGTATTGCTGAACAGTTAGGCGTGCAACAAACCATGATTGGCGGACGACGCATCACGGATGCTGAGACACTCAAAGTGGTGACGATGGTGTATGCAGGACTGGTTAATAAGAATATTGTGGCGCAACTGCAGAAACGGCACGTCAATGCATTGGGCCTGACGGGAGCAGATATGAATGTCATCGTTTCGCACAAGCGTCCCATCAAGAAGGTGAAGATGGAGGATGGCAGCACACAGGATGTCGATTACGGTTTTGTAGGAGATATCGATCAGGTGAATGCTGAACTTTTGGCAGAACTGATTGCCAAAGGAGTCGTGCCGGTTTTGTCTCCTATCGGACACGACACGCACGGCTCGCTGTTGAACACGAATGCTGATACGATTGCTGCAGAAACAGCCATTGCTTTGGCGAAAGTACAGGAAGTATCGCCGCTCACCATGCACCTTTCACCAAAATTCGAGGTAAGGCTGATGTTCTGCTTCGAAAAGAAAGGCGTGCTCCGCAATCCTGATGATGACGATTCTGTCATCCCTTCCATCACAAGCGAAGATTTTCCGAAACTGGTGGCTGACGGGATTGTTTCGGGCGGTATGCTACCCAAACTCGAAAACTCGTTCCAGGCCATCGAATCGGGTGTTCAGGAAGTGATTATCACCCATGCTGATTACATCGATAATCCTGAAGCAGGCACCAGACTGAGCAGATAAAGGATGGAGCCTCCTTTGGGGGGAGAAAGTGTCTGTCTTCCGGTATTATTCCGGCAATGTTTTTTCTAAGACTTTCGCATATCCTTCGGTAGGGATTTCCTTTACCGAAGGATAACATTTTACCGGAGCTGTAACATAATATTTTCCGGCAGAATAGGTCATGCTCTTATCGAGTTGGCCATAATAGACAAAGGATCTCGTACCTATATCACCTGCTATCCTTACTTGCAGAGCCATTTGCTGAGAAGCGTCGTCGCTGACGTATGGAATGGCGGCATAACAGGTAGTACCCCAAGACGTTCCATTGTACGAATCCTTGTAATTCTCATATCCTCTTCTGCCATCTATCTTGAAAAGCGATTCTTCCATCATATTATCTCCCTCCTGATCCTGCAACGAGATGTACTGATTCGCAGAAGAAGCATGATAAATGATGTTATCATCCAAATACCAATAATAATTATCGTAAAACTTCGAATTAGTATTGGCATCGTATATGCGGATTTCGGTAATACGGAAGCCAAGGCCTAATTGATCTGCCTGCTTGGAAAGGCGATCAGCTAAGGTATATTCGCCAACCGAATCGACCAAAGACAACCGCAGGATGAATTGTGCGGGATCTAACGGGAAACTGCCACCAAAGGAAACCGTAGCTTTTCGCTTGGTTACGGTACAATAGGCCATAATCTGCTTGTACCCGAGTGTATATTTGGTTTTAATCGTATCAAGTCTGCCATCCTGATTCTGGAAATTGAAATTCACCCGCATAAGGGCATTCGACTTCCCCTCCAACAGATGATAAGGCTGGAAAAGTGAAACAGTCAAATAAGAATCATCAGAAAAAGAAGCTGAATCTTCAGACTCATATTGCAGATCATCATACCAAATCGGTTGTAGCCATACAACCGTATCTCCATGTGTATCCGGACAAATCATAGCAACGCCTTCCTCCGGCGCATCCTCCACAGCGAATGAAAAGGTAAAAGGGCGCAGTTCTTTCCCATTTTCTATAATCTTCTCATCATCATCGTCGTCCGATTTGCAGGATGGCAACAACAGAAACAAGCCCCAAAAAGGCAATAATAGGTACAAGCCCCAAGAGAATGGAGGAATTCTTTTGATCATAACCAAAATTTTCATTTTCGAATATGCAAAGGTAAAGATAATTTTGGAATTATAAGCCTATCAAGATAAAAAAAGTGAAAAAGACAAACATAAAATCCAAGAAAACTCACATTTTTAATAAGAAATAGAAAAAAAGGCTAATAATTATTTGGCATCATTTGCATTAATCTCAACTATCCATCAGCCACTTCGCCCATCAGCCCCATCTCTAAACGGACATCATTAACCCCATCAGACCCATCAACCCCATCCCCGGCCCAAAACAAAAAAAGAGACCCCGGAACTTCCGTTCCGGAGTCTCCCGTAAGGCGGCCGCTTCCTACTCTCCCGCGTTGGCAGTACCATCGGCGTTGCAAGGTTTAACTTCTCTGTTCGGAATGGTAAGAGGTGGAGCCCTTGCGCTATAACGGCCTTATTTTTAAGTCTTGTG
>JAFSKF010000040.1 GCA_017449065.1 Bacteroidales bacterium | reverse complement strand
CCTTTTGGACACTCCGCATGGCAAAACATATTTTTTTGTCACGGTCAGTTATTTAAAATGTAAGGAATTGATAGCTGATTCAAATATTTTCCCTATCTTTGCGCCAAATTCAAATCTCCCCAGAGGAGTTTTGGCATTTTTTCTCTCTAAAGTTTGTCCAAAATCTTCTTATTTGCGTTGTCAACAAACGATGCATCTAACTCAGCCAAATAGATGCGTGTCGTCTGTTCGGATTCGTGCCCCAGAGCCTCGCTAACCAAGGAAATGGGATTGCTCTCCCTTGCGATGCTTGCCCAGGAATGACGGGCCACATACAAGGTCAGCGCCGGGCAAATGCCGGCTTTCTCCGACAATCGCTTCAGATAATAGTTCACCCTATACTGTGCGTGTATATACTGCTGGCGCTCGTTGCCTGCTGCGGTTATGATAGGCAACAGATAGCCCGTTGGGCTACCGGCATATTTGTCCACCAGCTGCTTCATGCAGTCCTCCCACTTGATGTATAGCCGCTTGCCGGTCTTGTGACGACGATAGACAAGATAGCCCGACTGGAGGTTGCTCGCCTTCAGATAAGACATATCGATGAACGACATGCCACGTGTGTAGAAACTGAACAGGAACAGATCGCGGGCAAGGTCTAAGGATGGGTCCGACTCCAAATCGAGCGACTTGACTTTTTTGATGACAGAAAACTTGACCGCACGCTTGGCTGTTTTTTCCTTGCCTGTATAGACATGCCTGAACGGATGCTTCTGTATGGTCAGGCCGCGTTCGACAGCCACATTGTAGGCCGCACGCAACCGCTTCAGATAGAATGACGAGGAATTGGGTGTGACACCCGTTGACTTCAACCATGCCTCATATTGCTGCACCAACTGAGAATCAATGCCGTCGATCGGGACATCCTCCCCTTCCATGAAACGCATAAAACTGTTGAGCATGGAAACGTAGGTCTCTGCGGTACGCTCGTGCCCAAGCGCCTCATTATCGCAGATGATGTCTTCCACCAGTTTACGCAGGGAACTCTGTGCCGTCTGCCTCCGGAACTCACTGATGATATCCTCGCTGGAAAAAGACTCGTCCGACTGGACGAATCTGGCAATGATGCGCCGCAAGCGCTGCACGTCCCATCCGACCCGCTTCTGAATGCTTTCGAGCAGGCGACGTCTCGATGGATCGCCAGCGGACAGAACGACGGACTCGGTCTTCTCGTTCCATTCCGATGCATCGAGGTTGTAACTTGTCCGGATGAGTCGGACACGGCGACTGTGGGTGATTTCAAAATACAAACATCCCTCCTTGTCTGATTTGGTCGAGGGTTTGAACTTAACCTTTACTTTCGATACCATAATAATTATTATTTAGTTTATACTAATGGGTCTATATGAAAAATGCGACGCTTTGTGAGAGCGTCGCATAAATTGCAGAAACCTTATAGTCAAACCTGGTATGAGAAAGGTCGGGTAATGGAGTTTTAGTTATACTCGTCGGAAGCATAGACAAAACCGTGTGCTGCCAACTTGTAATCGAAAATCTCTTCCGGCTTGAAGAATCGGGCCAGTTCGATGGCAGCATTCTCGGGAGAATCGCTGGTATGAACGATATTCTCCTGGAAAGACATAGAGAAATCGCCACGGATTGTGCCAGGTGCAGCTTTGCGGCCATTGGTGGCACCCGTCATCGCACGAACGACTTCAACGGCATCCACGCCCTCATAGCAGCAGACAATGACAGGCGTGATCATCATCGAGTCTTTGATGCGCTGGAAGAAGGGTTTCTCTGCCAAATGAGCATAATGTTCATTCAACTGGGCATCGGTCAGCTGGCACATCTTCATGCCTGCCAAGCGCAAACCTTTCTGTTCAAAACGGCGGGTGACTTCGCCCACCAACCCACGCATCAGGCAGCTGGGCTTCAAAATAACAAGCGTTTTCTGAATCATGATATTACTATTTTACGGATTTATTATTTGATATAGACTTTTCTGTTTTTTTGCACATACACCTTGCCCGACTCCAACCGGGAAACCGGCATCCCATATAAAGTATAATAGGTATTATCTCCCTCGGTGGGAGCTGCAATAAGCGCAGGAATCTCATCGGAAGAGCCATAGATATACCGACCGACTTCATCGCCCAACGGGGTGCTTTCGCCCACATACTGATCGGTGATTTCACCACTGATGTATCGGGTTATGCGGGCATAGGAAATCATGTGCAGATAATAGTCCATATTGGTGTATTGGGTATAATTGGCTTTAGTGCACTGCGCCTGCGGACTGACGTTCTCTCCGCTCCAATACAGATCTTCGTAATAATCAGGAATACCGTCGTTGTCGCTATCTTTGGACGCACGACTGATCTCCAGTTCGGTAGCTGTCAGTTCGGGCCAACCTCCGCAATCCTCCTGCGAATTGATGAAACCCTTGCCTAACTGCTTGCCATTGGCATCGACACCGCCGGTATAGGTGGCTACACCGTTGCGAGTATCGCTGACCATGACAGAATCCAAACGATCGCGATAGAGCGCCCAACCTGAAACATTCACATTCTGTCGGGGCTTGATGCAGCCGGCATAATCGAGCACCTTGGCATAAGCATCCTGTGCACTCCATGTGGTAACGTACGGGAATGGCAACGGTGTCTCGGACTTCAGGGTATCACGAGTTGCCTGGGTGAATGTGTTATCGACCGACGAATTGGTAATCTGGTTATAAATACCGTAGGTCCAATTATCGTTGGTCACATCGGAATACTTAGGATTGAAGTTTCCATCCACATAATAATCTCCCCAAACGTGCCACATAGCATACCAGGCATTCCATGTGCCATCGGAATTCTTGCAGTAGCTGGTGGTACGGATGCCGGGTGCAGCAATACGACGCGCAACGGTGGCATTGGTGGTGGCCGGACCTGGCTTGTAATAGTTATTTACAATATTCACATTCATACCTTCGCCACCATAGCAACCATTGCCTGCCCAGTTGTAGATCACATTGTTGCGAAGATCGAGGCGCTCGTCGGTCTGCGTGCCGGGACGAGGCCCCAAGCGAGGTGTGCGCGAAGTGTGGTGCAACAGCAGATTGTGGGCATACGTACAGCCGGAACCGCCCCAGTTGCCGCCATAGCCATGATTGCCTTTCGAATGTCCGCTATTGACCATACTCTGTGCCACGATGCACCACTGAACGGTCAGGTTCTTGCCGCCATACACCGAACAGCATTCATCGACCGACCAGGAAATGGTACAGTGATCTACAATGATATTGTTCTGATCCATGGAGCCTAAGCCGTCTCCTTCGTGCTCATCGACGTGACGGTTACCGACACGGAAACGCATATACTGAAGGATGACGTTCGAAGCCTTGATCTGAACCGGATAGTCGGCAATGCAGATGCCGTCGCCGGGAGCTGTCTGTCCGGCAATCGTAAGGTCGCCCTTCGAAATGTTCAACTGCGACTTCAGATAAATGGTGCCACATACATCGAAAACTATGATGCGTGCACCGCTTTGATTGATGGCATAACGGAGCGAGCCGGCTTTGCCATCGTCCTCTAACGTAGTGACGTGATAGACTTTGCCACCACGACCGCCGGTCGTATATCGACCAAAACCTTCAGCACCAGGGAAGGCAGGAACTGCTGCGGCTTCTTCGTTCGCGTAAGCAGGAACGACAGCCAGCGTCAGCAGCAAAAACAAGAGAGAAAAGATACGCATTGTAATATAGTATATTAAGTTAGTAGTTATTAGTTTTTTGACAAAAACTAAGTTAATAGTTATTAGTTAATAGTTAGGAGGTGGATCGGGATAACGGAATAACGTTATATCGGGATTACGGGATTTGTTGTGAGGTAATTAGTAATTAGTAATTTGTAATTATTTCACCTGCAAATACGCGTCAATGATACCGATCAGCACATCGTTCGAAAGACATTCGACTTCAAGGCTCTTGACTTTCTTCGAGGGATCGAGCTTCATCTCGAGCAATGTGGCAGCACCTCCGTCTGTCGGTTGGTTAACGACATCGGTACGCGGCCGGTAAATCTGTCCGGTTCGCAAACTCATGCGAAATGGAGGCTGTACGTCATTCTCCGGATTTTGCAGATAGAACGATGGCAAACCTTGGGCCAATTCCTGCTCGATGGGCCACCAGTTGACCGGATTCACCAACGAAAGCGTCTCATAAGTGCCATCAGCATATTTCACACGCACTTGTCCGTTCTCGATACGACATTGCATCGGATTGGTGGTGCCTACCATCTTCAGATAAATCCGGGAAGCCTGTACTTTGGGCAGTTTGATGACAAGTTTATTCGGAAAGTTCTTCCATTGACTGGTGAAAGCCGCTTTCAATCCCAAAGCATCAGAAACCTTAAAGGTATCGGTCGGATGACACCACTCTCCCATGCCATGCGTGGGCATACTCAAGGTCACCGTTTTGCTGCGCGGCTGCAGATAATGCTGCCTGAAAATGTCAGCTACTTTCAAGTTATGCTTCTTCGCCACCTTAGGCACAGGAATCAGAGTCGCAAAATCGAGTGTTGAAGGATCGGTATAGCCAATCGTTTCCGTTGGAGGAACAGGCTTTCTCTGTTTTCCTGTCGCAGAGGAAACTTCCGATAGCAACTGCTGCTGAACTTCATCGGAACGGATCCAGCAAATGCCTTCTTTCGAAGCTAATTCTCCGGCAAAGACACTTCGGGCAGGGGCATAAATTACAATGGAATCGTAGCGGTCGAAGAAATCGCCCTGACCCATAAAATCCCAGACAGCTGTATCCCCCCGATATGTACGACTCAAATCGAAATCCGGCGTTGAGAACGAAACGTCCTGACCCTCCCATGCAGAGGGGAAACCCGGACGAATCGTCAATACGCCCGACAGCAAATCTGGCTGCATACCAATCAGGCCTTGCACCAACGTACGACAAGTGATACCGACTGGATCGCCAAAATCGCGATAACACTCGCCACGCGCAGCATCATAATAGGAAATCTGACCGATATTGCCAGGTGAAGCGCCTAAATACATGCCATCGACCAAAGCACCCTTGAATAACCTGTAAGCTTCATCCGGACGACCCGCCTGCCAATAAGCCAAAGCGGTGTGCATTTCTTCTGCCAATGCCACATTGTTGATGCTCCATCCATAGGGCTGCCAATTGGTGGTCGATATGGTTTGCAAACCTTCGAAATCGGATGCCTGCAAGGGAGAATTGCCTGCTTCGGTCAGTATTGAGAAGTGAGGAATATTATCATCCACATAGCGTGTGGCGCGATAACGCTGTAAAGGAGTTCCCACTTCGCTGTCGATGGCATGATAGACGGTCCACAGTCCCGGATGCTTGTGCTGACGTTTCAGACCGAAAGCGTCTTTACTCTCTGCCCAAACGCCCTCTTCCTCCAGCCACAATTCTTCATCGATGGCGTGTTGGATCTTCTTTGCTTCTTTCTCATAGGCCTCCGCCTGTCTGGTTTCGCCCAATAGGCGGGCAATCTTTGCTGCTTCGCGATTAGCACGGAGATTATACGCAGAACTATGAGTGACCGCTCCTCCATCGTAATACAGGCCATCGGAAGCCCAAATACAGCAATATGCGTCGTAAAGGCCGTCATCATCGGGATCGAACACCCGCTTTTCCCAAGCCAGATGACGAACAATGGTTGGCCAGAATTCCCGTGCTTCTTCCAGATCGCCAGTCCAATTCAAATGCCACAGCAATTCGTCGATAAACACAAGGTTCATATCGTAATGATTCACCTTATTCGGATTGTTCGGAAAGCGTCCGATGTAACCGGTCGTAAACATCGGATTACCCAGTTTCTCGGTGGCTCGTGCCAGATTCTTTGAAGGGTCGAGCACAGGAATCGTCTTATCGACATCCACACCGATAACCTGAGAGGCTGCATAGCCGGCAAAATGGCGATGCTGCCGTTCGGGCCAACCCATCACATCCCCGACGTATGCCGCACGCCAACCCGGCAAAGGCATACGCCAGCCAATCGCACCGTGCTGCCAGACTCCGGACGCTTCATCCCAAATGCCATTGGCTGCTGCAGGCAACACAAATTCCAAAGGATTGATAAACTTGTCAGGGGTAGAGACTTCGTAATCGGCAACCAGACTGCTGGCCAGACTCTGACTTTCGAGCAACATCGTCTGAAGCGTGCAGAGAGTATCGGTGGCAGCACCGATGGCGATAATAGACGGCTCATTGAGAGGAATGGTTCCTGTCAGATAATGCACCTGCTCGCCTCCCGACAGCACGGCAGCATCGACCTGTAACTGAATGTGCGGCGAAACTTGTCCAAACAGGGACCGTTCGCCCCGCTTGGATCCTTTTCCGTAATGAAGCGAGAACTGGGACCCCTCCAATGTATATTCGTTATTGCGGCATTTTTCGAGCGAAAAGTCGAAACAATCCTTTTTATCGACACCAAGATCACCGTTGCGACTGAAGGAAGCGTTGCTGGCTGCTCCAAAACGCATCTGCAAAACTACCCCTTCCCTGACATTCTTTCCGGAAATCTCCCAAATGCCGCCTACGGTCGGGACCTGCAAGGCGTAGGCTGAAATAAGCACCACCGCCTCTTCGTCGCTTGCCTGACGACAATGAGCCGGAAGAACTATCTGATAATCGCGGCTCACGCCATCGTACAAAGCCTTGATTTTCGTATGCTCGATATCGAAGCGCAGATTGCCCCCCATATAAGGCATATAAAGCCCGAACTCAGGTTCGTCGGATGTCTCCAGGCGAGCTGCCTCACATCGTCCGTAGAGCGCACGGGTAAAACGATTCTTCCCGTCGATGCAGACAATCCCATCCTCCTCAGGCCAATACTGCACAGTTCGCGGAGTCATCAGTTTCTGAAAACCGACGGCTTCGTTCGAGGTAAACAATTGCTGAGGCTTGGAGGTATTGCCTGGCTGTGCCAAAACGGAGGCAGCAACCAAGAACAGAGACAGGACAGTTAATGCAGACTTCATGGGCGGTTAGTTTTGGGACGTTCTGTTATTAACGTGTATTCTTTATCAATTCAAGAAATTCCTGCCGGGTGCGGATCTCATTGAACGCACCACAGAAATCGCTGGTGGTAGTCAAGGCATTCTGCGATTCGACTCCCCGCATCTGCATACAAAGGTGACGGGCTTCGATCACCACCATCACTCCCAAAGGATGCAAGGTCTCTTGAATGCACTCCTTGATCTGGGTGGTCAGCCGCTCCTGGACTTGCAAACGACGGGCAAAGACCTCGACGACACGAGGAATCTTCGACAATCCTACAATGTATTTGTTAGGAATATAGGCTACATGGACTTTACCAAAGAATGGCAACAGATGATGCTCACAAAGAGAGTAGAAATCTATGTCCTTAACAATAACCATCTGCTGATAATCCTCACGGAACATGGCTGATTTGAGAATTTCCTGCGGATTCTGCTGATACCCCTGCGTGAGGAACTGCATCGATTTAGCCACACGAACCGGAGTTTTCAGTAAACCTTCACGCGACGGATCCTCACCTATCAGCTCAAGCATCGTCCTGACATTCTCTGCCATCTGTCCGATGAGCGCTTCATTTTCTTGCATGCCCTTATAATGCTAATTCAATTTCATCTTTTACCACAAACATTTCGCGCCCATAGACCGGAAATTTCTTTTTCAGGTCGCGAAGCGCAGCTGTGGCTTCTTCCATCGTCCGATAGTTGCCCACCATCAGACGCCAGTTGGGTGTCTTAAATATCACATAGGTTTCCAAATCGGGCATATACTCTTTCAATTCCGACTCGATGGCGTAGGCCTCGTTCTTGGAAACGGTCTGATTATTGCCCGAAAACACCCGCACACGGAAACCGGTCGTGTAGAGCACCTCCTGCCCGCTCTTGGCAGTCTGGACGTGCGTTGCAGCATTGTAGGTCTTTTGCTGACGACCCAGAAGATTCTCAAGCCGGACATCCTGCTGAATCGCCACGCGCCCCTGCTTCCGCATTTGCTCGCATAACGGGAAAACCTCATTGGCTCCGGCACCCGTCAAATCGACCGATACCTGAGCCAATGAGATAAAGGGCAATGCCCCTAAAAGGAATATAAACAAATGATGCTTCATGCATTCCGGTTTATATCGCAAAACAATTTACTTCCAAGCCTCGATGATAGGCATGAAGGTATCAACCTTCAGGGCAGCACCGCCAATCAGGCCACCGTCGATGTCAGGCTGTGCGAAAAGCTCGGGAGCATTGCTGCCCTTGCAGGAACCTCCGTAAAGAATAGAAGTGTTGTCTGCAATTTCTGCATTATATTTCTTAGCGATGCTTGCACGGATGAAAGCATGAACCTCCTGTGCCTGATCGCTGGTGGCGGTCAAACCGGTACCAATGGCCCAAACCGGCTCGTAAGCAACAATCACCTTGGCGAAATCTTCAGCAGACAATGTGTAGAGAGCCTCCATCTGGCCTTCGATAACCTGCTTGAAAGTGCCGTTTTCGCGCTCCTCCTTCACTTCGCCTACGCAGAAGATCGGAGTCAGACCGTTTGCCAAAGCCTGATTCAGCTTGTTAACCAGGATAGCGTTGTTCTCGCCATGATACTGACGACGCTCACTATGACCCAAAATCACATATTTGGCACCTGTGGAAGCAACCATATTGGCAGCAACCTCGCCTGTGTAAGCACCCTTATCGTGCTCAGAGCAATCCTCAGCGCCCACACCGATAACACTGCCTTCAACAGCCTTTACGACACTGGCTACTGAGATGAACGGAGTGCAAACCACAACATCGCAATTAACCTTCTTTCCTGCCAAAGCGGCCTTCAGGCCCTCAGCCAAAGCAACACCTTCCTGGAGAGTAGTATTCATCTTCCAGTTTCCGGCAACAATTTTCTTTCTCATTTTTTTATTCTTATTTTTAATAAGTTTGTATATGAATTGCAACGGCAAATATAGGAATAATGGAGAAATCAGCCAAGCGAAAATCCAAAAAACGCGTTTTTTTCGGTTGATTGGCCGTATTTGCCCATAACTCTGCTCACTTAACTTGGCAGATGTCAAAGCAGGGACATCGATGCCGGAAAGATTGGATTTCCACAATATCACACCATCATGCAGAAGCATAAAACCGGGATTGGAACGTATCATGGTCTCGATTTCCTGCTGATCTGCATACAAGAACCTGTATTCTGCTCCGGTCCGGTAGCTCCAGCGGCTCACCGCTTGCGGATCGTTCAGCGTGACGCAATAGAAAGCGTGTCCCTCCTGCATGGCATATTCATACAGATTGTCGATGCAATCCATATCGTGCTCATCAGCAGTCCTCAAGTCGGGCGACAAGAGCAGGAAGACATATCCCGTATCGCTGAGCACCTCGGTTGTCACATTCTGATCAGCTGCATCGAACAACACCAGACTATGCGTCTTGCCGTCTGAGGAACGGTTGCCAGGGGCTTCTACAATGCGAGTATCGACAAACTCCCATCCGGAATCCTCATCCGGGATGGAATCGAGCAAAAACTCCTGCCGGATGCCGTCCTTTTCATAAATGACAAAATATTGTGCTGACTGCTCGCCCTGAGCAGGTTCGCCCAATGCCAACTGCCGGAGACTGACGCCCGGACGATAGGGTCGGAAATCGATGAAAGGCAAGTGCTGGGAACCGACAAAACATAGCGCCGCAACCACGAACATGGCGGCATAGAAATAGAAGGCATACCAGTCTTTCGCTAACCAGCCAGCCACATTCTTCCGGTCGAAAATGAGCCAGACAATCGCAATGAGCAGAACAATGTTCTTCCAGAAAGTCTGCCAATTGGTCAGAACAATGGCATCGCCAAAGCATCCGCAATCATCCACGGGATTGTAGAGCGCCAGATAGAGTGTCAGCGGCGTGAAGACCAGCATCAGCAGCAAACCAAGCGTCAGAAAAAGACGACGATGCTGCCCGAAGAAGATGAACAGTCCCAAGGCGAACTCGAACAGCGCCAATCCCCAAGCCAAAGCCGTCGATAACTCAGCCAGAAAGCCCAAGCCAAAATGCTGCACGTACTCTGTCAGCTTCAGCGCAGTGCCTACCGGATCGATGGCCTTAACGAGACCACTCAGCAAGAAAGTGCCTCCGACCAACAACTGGCAGAGGACAGTGACCAGTTTCTTCAATGGATTATGAATATAGTTAGGATTCAGCTTCGCACACTAACTTGATGAGCGCAAACAAGGAGTAATTGACCATATCCATATAGTTGGCGTCAATACCCTCGCTAATCAGCGTTTTGCCATGATGGTTCTCGATTTGTTTGGTACGTTGAATCTTCATCAGAATCAGATCGACATAGCTGGAAACCCGCATCATGCGCCACGCCTCATCGTAATCGTGATTTTTGGCTGCCAAGAGTTCGAGCGCCTTGTTCAACTGCTCATCGTATAAGGCAACCACTTTCTCCGGTTCCAGATCGACGGTTTCGCTATACCCGAGTTTCAACTGGATGATACCCATCAGGCCATAGTTGACAATCCCGATAAATTCGGGCACAATCCCCTCGCCCACCAAAGATTCGCCCTTCACCTGCAAAGAACGGATCCGGTTGGCCTTGATGTAAATCTGATCGGTGATGGACTCCGGCCGCATAATGCGCCACGAAGCACCATAATCGAAAGTCTTTTTACTGAAAACGTCACGACAAAGCTTGGTGACTTCCTTCAATTCTTCGTCTGTATTCATTGTTTAGGTATCAATAGTTTAGCTCCATGATTCCGAGCCCTGCGAACGGAAGCAGGGTCGTCTGCATCGATGTTGAAATAGGTCGGATCGGGCAGATACAACGATACACCCGTTGGCACCAGATCCGGATTGGTCAACCGATAGGCATTCACATCGAAAATATAGCACCAGAAGACCTTGTCGCCATACAAGCGCTCTGCCAGCAATGCCAAACGCTCTCCCTCTTTGAGTGTCACCTTTTTCGGTTCTCCGTTTTCGTGCAGCAGCATGTTGTCGGTGGGTGGTGCAGGACGGGCTTCTGCAATCTCATCAGTCGCGGAAGGCTCGGGGGTTTCAAGGGGTTCTGTGGTTTCTGAAATCTCTGCATCTTCCAGCACCATCGGTTGCCGCTCGGAAAGACCGGCTCCCAACAAATACCAAAGCAGGGCGATGACGATCACGGCAAGAATACAGTTAACGACATCGAGGGTCCTGGATTTCCGCACAGGCTGTGAGACGGGGGGATTCGTTTCTTCTGCAACAGAGATTTCCGGTTCCTTTTCTGCTACTGATACCTCAGGTTCCTCCACTGTTACAGGCATTTCTAGTTCCTCCACCGTTACAGGAATCTGCGGTTCCTCTTCTGCAATAGGCTCAGAAGGCTCTTCCTCCTTTGCCGGTTCCGCTTTGGGTCTTTCGATCACCATCGGTTCGAAAAAAGAAAAAGGGGAATTCACTGCTTCCCGCAGTTTTTCATCGCAAACGAAAGCCAAACGACGCAACTCGCCCTGCTGACTGTCCAGCACCTTGAAGGTTCCCAATCCCTGGATTGTCACCGTCTCGCCTTGCTTTACATGGGTCAGAACCGTCTGCAACATCGCTTCGACGAAAGCTGAAGCCTCCGCCTCGGAAACATTGGCATATTCCGCCAATAGTTTTTTGAACTGTTGCGTACTTATCATAGCTCAACCTGACTTTGGAAACGATAACTGATGCGAGGCGGATACAAAGTCACCACATGGGTTTCGGGATTCTCTTCTATGTATTCAGGGTGCTTGGTGGCAACGAACTGACCCAGACCTTCGAATTCCACCGGAATCTGTTCCATGCCTTCCTCTGCCAGCAACTTCTCGGTGGCTGACAAGAGTGCGGCACAGGCCTGTTTGTCCAAGCCACTTAATTTTTGCACTTCGGTGATAAATTCCTTGTGGTTCATTGATGATTATGATTGTATCGCTCGATGAAAATTGTGCAAAAGTAGAGAAAAAAAATGACTTTCTTCTAAAATCCGATTAAAAATTCAAAATATTCGTCGAAATTTCTTGTTTTTCGATGAAAATTGCCTATATTTGCGGCAAATTATGTTTGTTAAGGCAATTCGAACTAAATCCGATATATGATTTACAACTATACAGAACACGTCAAACACGTACTGTTTTTCAGCCGGGAAGAGGCGCACAAAATGCACAGTCGCGTTCTTTTCCCCGAACACATCCTACTGGGCATCATTCGCGACGGACAGGGAAAGGCCATTGATGCTCTGCGTCGTCAGGGCGTGGACCTTGACTTGCTGCGTCAGCATCTGATGCTGTCGCTGAAAGCACGGGAATCCGAATTTATGAACCTGCCTGACGAAAGCCGGATGGCGGAAGCCGTGGTGGCATCAGACAGCGCACTGGATGGCGAAGCCCTCTCGCGTGAAGTGGACCGCACTCTGAAACTCTCCCAACTGGAAGCCCGCATGTTGCGCCACTCGGACATCGATGCGGAGCACCTGATGCTTGCCATGCTGAAGGACGATCGCGGCATCGTGAGCATCCTGATGAAGAAATATAATGTGAACTACAATTCTTTCTATCACCAGCTTACAGAGATAGAGAACGATGCCGTCATGCAGGAGCTGATGAAATCGTTCGACGAACATCAGCAGAACTTGCAGGAAAGGGACGACCTGGAGGACGAAGACGAAGAGGATTTTGAGGAAGGCGACTCCCCCTATACTCCCTCGGGCAACCCGAGGAGCCAGACTTCTGCCACCAAGACCGAGATGGAGAGTGCGGAAAGCAGTACTCCCACGCTCGACCGTTTCGGGTTCGACATGACGCAAGCCGCACGGGAAGGCAAACTCGATCCGGTGGTAGGCCGCCAGCAGGAGATTGAACGACTGGCACAGATCCTGACCCGTCGCAAGAAAAACAACCCGATCCTGCTGGGCGAACCCGGTGTGGGCAAGACTGCCATCGTGGAAGGTCTGGCACAGCGCATTGTGGAAAAGAAAGTCAGCTTCCTGCTCAAGAACAAACGCATTATCAGCTTAGACATGGCGGGCATCGTGGCAGGCACCAAGTATCGCGGACAGTTCGAGGAACGACTAAAGGCGGTGATGCGCGAAGTTCAGGCAAATCCCGACATTATTTTATATATAGACGAGATCCATACGATGGTGGGTGCCGGAAATGCCCAAGGTTCGATGGATGCCGCCAATATGCTGAAGCCGGCACTGAGCCGCGGCGAAATCCAATGCATCGGATCAACGACGCTCGATGAATTCCACAAGACGATTGAAAAAGACGGAGCCTTGGACCGCCGCTTCCAGAAAGTTCTGGTTGACCCGACTTCAGCCGCTGACACCCTGGCGATTCTTCACAACATCCGCGACCGATATGAGGAGCACCACTGCGTACGCTTCACCGACGAAGCGCTGCAGGCCTGCGTGACGCTGAGCGAACGATACATCAGCGACCGCAACTTCCCCGACAAGGCCATCGACGTGATGGACGAAGCCGGTTCGCGCATGCACCTGTCGTCAGCACAAGTGCCTGCTGAGTATGAGAACATCGAGCAGGAGATTGAGGAAATCAAGGTCAAGAAAGATGAGGCAATCCTCTCGCAACAATACGAACTGGCAGCTACCTTCCGCGACAAGCAGCGAAAACTGGAGGAAGAACTGAAGGAAGCAAAGCAAAACCTGGAAGACAAGGAACGCAAAGAAAGCCCGGAGGTGGATGCTGACAAGATTGCGGAAGTGGTTGCCCAGATGACGGGCATTCCGGTGCAAAAGGTGGCATCGACGGAGGGACAGAAACTGCTCCGCCTGCGCGAGACGCTGGAGGAACACGTCATCGGTCAGGATCAGGCCATTCAGAAGGTGGTCAGAGCCATTCAGCGCAATCGCGTTGGCCTGAAAGATCCGAACAAACCGATCGGGACGTTCCTATTCCTGGGTCCGACGGGTGTGGGCAAGACCTATCTGGCCAAGAAGATCGCAGAAGAGCTGTTCGCTTCGAAAGACAGCCTGATCCGCATCGATATGTCGGAGTATATGGAGAAATTCAGCACCTCACGCCTGATTGGTGCCGCTCCGGGTTACATCGGTTATGAAGAAGGCGGACAGCTGACCGAGCGTGTGCGCCGTCACCCCTATTCCGTAATCCTGTTCGACGAGATTGAGAAAGCAGACCATGAGGTGTTCAACCTCTTGCTGCAGCTCTTCGATGAAGGACACCTTACGGACGCAACCGGAAGAAAAGTGGATTTCAAGAACTGCATCCTGATTATGACCAGCAACGTGGGCAGCCGCCAGTTGGGCGATTTCGGAACGGGCATCGGTTTTCAGGACTACACCCCGGAACAGCAGAATGCGGCGGCAGAGGCTGTCATTCAGAAGGAACTGAAGAAAACGTTCTCTCCGGAATTCCTGAACCGCATCGACGATATCATCACGTTCCGCCAGCTGTCGAACAGCGATATCCGCAAGATTGTCGATATCGAACTGAAGGACGTATTGCAGCGCATCACGGCTCAGGGCTATAAGGTGGAAGTCACGGAAGCCATGAAGGATTTCCTGGCTGCCAAAGGCTACGACCGCAAGTTCGGAGCACGTCCCCTGAAGCGTGCCATCCAGCAATACATCGAAGACGCCATGATCGACAAGATGCTGGAACAGGCTGAGAAGCCCAAAGGACGGAAGCAGAACCGGCGCATCGTGATCGACGTACCTGCTCAACCCGGTGCCCAAAGCTGAAATCAGGCTAATAATGAAACATAACTAAGTAACTAACGTATGGAACAGCATCTGCCAGTAAAGAATCTGGAAAGTAAAATAGCTGCTTGGGAGCGTGCCCTGGGGGTGATGCAGACCCTTCGGAAAGATTGCCCCTGGGATGCCAAACAGAACAACGAAAGCATCCGACAGAACAGCATCGAGGAGATGTATGAACTGGCGGAGGCTCTGGTGTCGGGCGATCCGAAAGAAATCAAGAAGGAATGCGGCGACGTCATGGAACAGCTTTTCTTCTATGCCATGTTTGCCGAGGAGGACGGACTGTTCGATATGGCAGACATCCTGAACGCTATGTGCGACAAACTGGTGTTCCGCCATCCGCACGTGTTCAATCCCGACGGATCGCTCATCAGCCAAGTGGGTGTGCGCGGCGGCGAACAGGTGGGCAATGCCGACGAGGTATCGAAACTGTGGGAACAGGTGAAGCAGAAGGAGAAGGACGGCAACAAGACCATCCTGTCGGGCATACCCTCTTCCCTCCCGTCGCTCATCAAAGCCTACCGCATGCAAGACAAGGCCCGCAATGCCGGCTTCGACTGGGAGAAGAAGGAAGACGTCTGGCAGAAAGTGAAGGAGGAAATCGGAGAATTCGAGGCAGAAGTGGGCAACATGGACCCCCAGAAAATGGAAGCAGAGTTCGGTGACCTGCTCTTCTCGCTCATCAATGCTGCCCGCCTCTATAAGATCAAGCCCGACAATGCGCTGGAGAAGACCAACCAGAAGTTCCAACGCCGCTTCACCTACGTGGAGACGGAGGCAAAGAAACAGGGCAAGATGCTGAACGACATGACGCTCTCCGAAATGGATGCCCTGTGGGACGAGGCAAAGGCAAAAGGCATATAAAACCTATACAAACTTAACATACAATGAAAAAATTATTTCTTATGAGTGCTATCTGCACTTTGGGACTGGTTGCCTGCCAGAAGCAGGAACCGAAATTAGGAACCGGCATCGAGCTGAACAACCTCGATACCACAGTGAAACCTGGCGACAACTTCTGCCAGTATGCCACCGGACATTGGATTGACAACAACCCGCAGCCGGATGCCTATCCGCGTTGGGGCAGCTTCACCAAACTGGGCGACGACAATGTGAACCAGATTAACGAACTGATTCAGGCCATTGCTTCCGACTCGACGCACGAGTTCGGTTCTATCGGTCAGAAGATTGCCGACCTCTATAACATGCAGATGGATACGGTGAAGCGCGAAGCTGCAGGCATCGATCCGCTGAAGCCTTACTTGCAGAAGATCTACGACCTGAAGACCCGTGAGGATTTCCTGAAGTTCGTAGCTTCGGAGCACGACGGCGTTTTGTTCCGCATCGACGTGGGTGCCGATATGAAGAATTCTTCGCAGAACATCGTGGGCATTGGTCAGGGCGGTTTGAGCTTAGGCAACCGCGACTACTATCTGAACAACGATGAGAAGACCCTGAAGGTGCGCAACGCCTTCAAGGAGCACGTGGTGAACCTCTACATGATGATTGGCAAGGACAAGAAGACCGCCACGAAGAAGATGGAGACCCTGATGAAATATGAGACCCAGATTGCCAAGGTCAGCTATAGCCGTCAGGAACTGCGCGATCCGGAGTCGAACTACCACAAGATGAGCGTGGATGAACTGATCAAACAGACCAATGGCTTCGACTGGAAGAACTTCCTGGTATGGTACGGCTACGACCAGACCAACGAGGTGGACCTCGGTCAGCCTGCTCCGGTGGCACTTGCCTGCCAGCTGCTGCAGACCGCTCCGCTGGAGGATCTGAAAACCATCTACGAGTGGCAGACCCTGCGCTGGGGCAGCTCGTACCTGACCGATGCCTTCACCGACGAGAACTTCCACTTCAGTCAGGTGCTGTCGGGCGCCAAGGAGAACCAGCCCCGCTGGAAACGTGCCGTCAACTACATCAACGGACGCCTCGGACAGGCTGTCGGACAGATGTATGTGGAGAAATACTTCCCTGCTGAGAACAAGGCCCGCATGATGACGCTGGTCGATAACCTGAAAACCGCTTTTGCCGAGCGCATCAAGGAGCAGGAATGGATGAGTGACAGCACCAAGCAGGTGGCTCTCGAGAAACTGGATGCTTTCTATGTAAAGATCGGTTATCCGGATGAGTGGGACGATTATTCTCCGCTGACTATCGATCCATCGAAGACCTTGCTCGACAATGCCTACGCCATCGGTGAGTTCCACTGGAACCTGGACAAGGAGAAGAACTACAACAAGCCTGTCAACAAGAAAGAGTGGTTCATGACTCCTCAGACCGTGAACACCTATTACAATCCGACCACCAACGAGATCTGCTTCCCTGCCGGCATCCTGCAGCCTCCGTTCTTCAATATGGCTGCCGACGATGCTGCCAACTATGGCGCTATCGGCGTGGTTATCGGCCACGAGATGACTCACGGCTTCGACGATCAGGGCCGCCAGTTCGACAAGGAGGGTAACCTGCGCCAGTGGTGGAGCGATGCCGACGTGGAAGCCTTCAAGGTTCCTGCCGAGCAGCTGGCTGTTTATTTCGACAGCCTGGAGGTATTGCCTGGCGTTCATGCCAACGGCCATCAGTGCCTGGGCGAGAACCTTGCCGACCACGGCGGACTGAACATCGCCTTCACAGCCTTCAAGAACGCCACCAAGGATCATCCTCTGGACGTTGAAGACGGCTACACCCCCGAGCAGCGTTTCTTCCTCGCCTACGCCAACGTCTGGGCTGGCGTGAACACTCCCGAAGGCATCATGAACCTCAACATGAACGACGTGCACGCACAGACCTTCCACCGCATCAACGGCGCCCTGCCGCACATCGATGCCTGGTATGAGGCCTTCGGTATTCAGGAAGGCGACAGCCTCTATCTGGCTCCCGAGAACCGCGTAAAGATCTGGTAATCCTACTGCGATGGAACATATATTATATATAATGAGTGTGTGCCTGCTTGCAGGCGCCACTCTTTCTTCTTGTCTGAAGGATTCTGATTCCGACAGTTCGGACAACATGCTCTTTGCCTATCTCACGGTGGGCCAACAGGATGCCAACAACATTTACACGCTCTATGCAGACGGCGGCGGCATCATCTATCCGTCGGCCGAGAGCGTCTATAACCTCACGGAGTCGTACAGCGGACTGAAGGACGTGGAGCGCTGCTACTTCTGCATGACCTACTCCGACAACGACTATTCGACCGACACTAACGGCGAACCCGTCATCCGCAACGCCACACTGAAGAGCGGCGTGAAGATTCCGGTGGACAGCATTCTGTCGGTTCCCGTTGCCGATTCGTTGGGCATCAGTCAGAAAGACAGCCTCTTCTCTGCCTCCGAGTTCGAGGCCTTCTGGGGCTATCGCGGCTACCTGACTGCCGTGATGGATCTGAGCTATACCGCCAACTCGTCGGGCACGATCGACCCCACCGTCAGCCTGGTTTGCGACAGCATCCGCACCGACAGCCTCTTCCTGACGCTCTGCTACAACCGTCACGCCGCAGGTTCCGCCATCTATGGCGTTTCCACTTTCATCCGCTCCTACACCCTGACGCAGTTCCGCGACCAGATTCCCGGCTCCGACTCCATTCTGGTGATGGTCAACCTGCAGGGAACCAGCGGCAAAAAGTGCAAAATCAGTCGCGAGGACCTATCTTTCCGATGATTTTCTGCTCCAAAGGGATGAAATCTTGCAAAAATTTCATCCCTTTGCTCATATTTTTTCCCATTTGCTGCGCCGTTTCGGAAAAAAGATGTATATTTGCACCCGAAAAGCAGATTCAAAAAATCTAAGCATTATGTGCACAGTAACATTAGAGTATAATCAAAGCAACGCGCTGGCACGACGCAAACTTGCCGCATTGCTGGCCACAGGATTGTTCCTCAAAGTGAGAGAAACAGCTCAAGATCCTACTCCTGAGGCGGTGGAGGCCCACCGTCAATTGAGAGAGGCTGCACTTGAGCAATCCCGTCGGAGTATGTCTTCAATCATTGCCCGCTATTTATGAAGTACCACCAGAGAGATATTGTCGAGGTCAACTTCCTTTTTCCCGACGGTACATTCAAGCCTCATCCAGCCATCATTGTTTCGTATTTTGACGAGATAGTTGACAAAATTATTGAATCAATATTCTAACATTCCACCTCCATGCCCTTCCCCTTCACCCCGACATACAGCCTTTTGAATGCACGCTGCTCCCGTAGCGGCAGGGCTGTTGCTGCTGGCCGTGGTGCAAAAGGAAGTGTGATTTTACCCCCCCAGTTCACTAAAACCGCACCTTTTCGTAAAGCCAAACAAACAGAGCCAAGTCGCACTGCAGTTCCATCGCGAACTGTGGTGCGACCGCTGCGTTGTGTCCCTTCCCGATGCATTTCTTTATTAACACGAAATATTAACCCTTAAAAAAACATACATGAAAAGAAAAAGCTTACTTCTTTCCCTGCTCGCCCTGCTGCCCTTAAGCACGGCGTGGGCGAGTGTCGAAATCAACGAAACGAACTTCCCGGACGAGAGCTTCCGAAATTACCTGCTGAGCCAAAGCTATGGCAGCGATGGCGTGCTGACTGATGAAGAAATTCAAAGTGTGAAAAGTATGTCTGTCCAATGGAGTGAAATTAATAGCCTGCAAGGAATTGAGTTTTTTACGGCGCTGGAATGGCTGGACTGCCGTTTCAACCAGCTCACTTCTTTGGATGTGTCGAAGAATACGGCACTGGAATGGCTGGACTGCTCCTACAACCAGCTCACTTCTTTGGATGTATCAGGATGCACGGCGCTGGATGGGCTGGACTGCTCCTCCAACCAACTCACTTCTTTGGATGTGTCGAAGAACACGGCACTGACTGGTCTGAACTGCTCCTCCAACCAACTCACTTCTTTGGATGTATCGAAGAACACGGCACTGACAAATCTGTACTGCTACTCCAACCAACTCACTTCTTTGGATGTGTCGAAGAACACGGCACTGACATATCTGAACTGCTACTCCAACCAGCTCACTTCTTTGGATGTGTCGAAGAATACGGCACTGGAATGGCTGGACTGCTACTCCAACCAGCTCACTTCTTTGGATGTATCAGGATGCACGGCACTGACAAATCTGAACTGCTCCTCCAACCAGCTCACTTCTTTGGATGTATCAGGATGCACGGCACTGACATATCTGAACTGCTACTCCAACCAACTCACTTCTTTGGATGTATCAGGATGCACGGCACTGACAAATCTGTGCTGCTACTCCAACGAGCTCACTTCTTTGGATGTGTCAGGATGTACGGCACTGACATATCTGTACTGCTACTCCAACGAGCTCACTTCTTTGGATGTATCGAAGAACACGGCACTGACTGAGCTGGACTGCTACTACAACGAGCTCACTTCTTTGGATGTGTCGAAGAATACGGCACTGGAATGGCTGGACTGCCGTTTCAACCAGCTCACTTCTTTGGATGTATCAGGATGCACGGCACTGACAAGGCTGAAATGCTCCGACAACCAGCTCACTTCTTTGGATGTATCGAAGAACACTGCACTGACTGAGCTGTGGTGCTTCTACAACGAGCTCACTTCTTTGGATGTATCGAAGAACACGGCACTGACTGAGCTGTGGTGCTCCTACAACGAGCTCACTTCTTTGGATGTATCAGGATGCACGGCACTGACTGAGCTGGACTGCTCTGACAACGAACTCACTTCTTTGGATGTATCGAAGAACACGGCACTGACTGGTCTGTGGTGCTCCTACAACGAGCTCACTTCTTTGGATGTATCAGGATGCACGGCACTGACTGTTCTGAACTGCTCTGACAACGAGCTCACTTCTTTGGATGTATCAGGATGCACGGCACTGACTGGTCTGAACTGCTCCTCCAACCAACTCACTTCTTTGGATGTATCGAAGAACACTGCACTGACTGAGCTGTGGTGCTCCTACAACGAGCTCACTTCTTTGGATGTATCGAAGAACACGGCACTGACTGAGCTGCGGTGTTATCGTAACCAAATTCAAGGCGCAACGATGGATGCCCTTGTGCAGAGTCTGCCTCAGGCAAGCGATGCTAAGTTATATGTTATCTACTTCTATAACGAGCAGAACGTGATGACCGTCACTCAGGTAGAGGCTGCAAAGGCAAAAGGATGGATTCCATATTATACTGATGGTGAGAAAGACGAAGAAAATGGAGCAGAATATTCTGATGGTTTGATCTGGAAAGAATATACAGGCTCCGACCCGTCTGACATCACTTCCGTCAACGCCAACGAGACCGATAACGCCGTTTATTACGACCTCAGCGGCCGTCGCATCAGCGGAAAGCCGGGCGAGAAGGGTCTCTTCGTGAAGGACGGCAAGAAGGTCTTCGTAAAATAATTCGGAAACCCTGCGCGGGGCGGAAACGACCTCACCGAACCATTCGGAAACCCTGCGCGGGGTGGAAATGACCTCGCCGAATCGTTCGGAAACCCTGCGCGGGGTGGAAATGACCTCGCCGAATCGTTCGGAAACCCTGCGCGGGGCAGAAATGACCTCGCCGAACCGTTCGGAAACCCTGCGCGGGGCGGAAATGACCTCGCCGAACCGTTCGGAAACCCTGCGCGGGGCGGAAATGAAGCAAAGAAATTCAAACATTAACCTATTAAAATCTGAACATTATGGCAGACAACAATCAACTGAACACAGCGTGGCTGAGCAATCTGACCAATGCGCACCACGACGGCACGACGCAGCAGATTGACGACTTCGTGCAGAGTTTCGAAACCGACAATGCCCGATTCCGGGAGAAGGCCGCAGCCCTGCATCAGGCCCGACAGAAGGAGGACGAGGTGTGGCTAAAGGCTTTGCGCGACGAGGCAGTGCCCCAGCTTTCGGCTGCCGACAAGCGTCAGGACGCTTACATCGCCGCCGTGCGCTACATCGTCCTGGCCCATGCCGGACTGCCCGACGGCGAAGCGACGAAGCAGGAGGCACTGGCGTGCGAGCAGGTGTTCAAGGACTTTAAGTTCAGCACCAAGAACGCCTACGGTGCCGAATCGGACAAGATCATCCAGATGCAGCAGAACCTGCAGGCTCACCAGTCGTTCCTGACCCAGGCGGGCGCATGGACGTTCCTGACGCAGGCCGTTGCCGCCGCACAGCAGGTGCGCCAGTTGCTGGGCCAGCGTGCCCTGACAAAGGGCGAGTTCGTGAAGGGCGAGATGAAGACCGTGCGCCGCCAGACCGACCTGGCCGTTGCCGACCTCTACAAGCTCCTCGCTGCCATGCAGGAACTGATGCCTTCCGCATCGCTGACCACCCTCGTGACGCAGCTAAGGGGCATCGAGTTGTATGCCAAGCAGTACTACATCCCCGGAGCCAGCGGAGCATCGTCCAACACCGGCGGCACTTCGTCAGGATCGTCGGAGAGCACGGGCGGCACGACCGAGGGCGGCAGCACTTCCGGCACGGGAACAGGAAGCGGCACAGGCAGCGAATCCGGCTCGGGCACTGGCACAGGTTCCGGCGGAGACAACACCGGCACCGGCAGCGATGGCGGTGACGACAACGGCGAAGGAGGCGGCGGCACCGGCAATAGCGGCGACATCATCCTCTGACCCAATTGCAATAGAAAAAACGAACCCCGGAAGTTTTCCAACACTTCCGGGGTTCATTGTATAGGTGTTTGCAGGTTCAAGAATGAAGCGGTGCTTTATTCTTCGCCGATGATTTCGCGGAGCTTGTCGCGGAACATGGCATCCTGCTCGAACAGGGAGTGAACCGGCACTTCGTCGAGCTCGTGCATCGGGCTCTTGAAATAGAACGAGAGCCAGCGCTGGATGCCCTTGAAGCCGCAACGCTTGGCCAGGTCGGAAAGCAGCACCAGATCGAGCGCCAGCGGGGCGGCAAGGATGGAGTCGCGGCAAAGGAAGTTGACCTTGATCTGCATCGGATAGCCCATCCAGCCGAAGATGTCGATGTTGTCCCACGCCTCCTTGTTGTCGTTGCGCGGCGGATAATAGTTGATGCGGACCTTGTGATAGACGTCGCTGTAGAGGTCAGGGTACTTTTCGGGTTCGAGGATGGAATCGATGACCGAGAGTTTCGAGACCTCCTTGGTCTTGAACGAAGCCGGATCGTCGAGCACCTCACCGTCGCGATTGCCCAGGATGTTGGTGGAGAACCAGCCTGCCAAACCGAGCATTCGGGTGTGGAAGGCCGGTGCCAATACGGTTTTCATCATGGTCTGACCGCTCTTGTAGTCCTTGCCGCAAATAGGGATATTCATCTTATCGGCCAACTGCCACATGGCGGGGAAATCGACGGTCAGCGCCGGAGCGCCGTTGATGAACGGAGCGCCTTCCATCATGGCAGCATAGGCATAGCACATGGAGGGAGCCACCAGCCGGGTGTCGGGATTCTTCATCTCTGCCTCGAACTTAGCGAGATCCTCATGCACATCGGACATGGGCAGATAGGCCTCCGTAGAAGCGGCCCAGATGACGACGACGCGATCGCAACGGTTCTCCTGCCTGAAGCTGCGGATGTCGGCACGGAGCTGCTCCATCAGATCCCACTTGCTCCGGCCTTCCTTGCACCAGGTTCCGTTGAGGCGCGTGATGAAATTCGGATCGAAAGCCGCCTTCATCGGGCGGATCTGCTTGGCCTCGTCGGCCACCAGATTGATATCCTTCTCGGTCAGCACCTGCGCGTGCATGGCTCCCTCATAAACAGAATCGGGGAAGATGTCCCAACCTCCGAACACCAGTTGATCGAGGCTTGCCAACGGCACCAGGTCTTTGATCAATCCTTCACGCTGGCTGCTGCCCTTCCCTACTTTCAGATACGAAAGCTGGGTGATGGAACCAATCGGCTTTGCCAACCCCCGGCGTGCTGCCAAGGTTCCGATGATGAACGTGGTGCTGACCGCACCACTTAAACCTACGACCAGAACGCCTAAACGTCCCTCTGCGGGCTGAACCTGAATATTTTTCATAGACAAAATATATAAACGGTTTATTCGTTACGCATACGCTCAAGGTTGGCCTTCGCCAGTTCCTGACGGGCATAGTCGAGCGTAATATGAAGTTTCTTTGTTTTTTGCGATGGCATATTATACATGGCATCCATCATGATCGACTCGGTGATGGCACGAAGTCCGCGTGCACCGAGCTTGAACTCGATTGCCTTATCGACAATGAGCTGATAGACGTCGTCGTCGATGGTGAGCGCGATGCCGTCCATTTCGAACAGTTTCTTGTACTGCTTGATGATCGCGTTCTTGGGTTCGGTGAGAATCCGCTTCAAGGCATCGGCATCCAAAGGCTCCAGATAGGTCAGGATGGGCAGACGTCCGATGATTTCGGGAATCAGGCCGAACTTCTTCAGGTCGGCAGGCGTGATGTACTGCAACAGGTTGTTGCGGTCGATCTCATGACGGGTCTCGTCGGTGGCAAAGCCTACGCTGCGTGTGTTCAGACGGGCACCGATCTTCTGCTCGATGCCGTCGAAGGCACCGCCGCAGATGAACAGGATGTTCTTGGTATCGACCTGAATCAGTTTCTGCTCGGGATGCTTGCGCCCGCCCTGAGGCGGAACGCCCACCATGCTGCCTTCCAGCAGTTTCAGGAGTCCCTGCTGCACACCCTCGCCGCTGACGTCGCGCGTAATGCTCGGATTGTCGCCCTTCCGGGCAATCTTGTCGATCTCGTCGATGAAGACAATGCCTCGTTCCGCCTTCTTAACATCATAGTCGCAATTCTGCAACAGACGGGTCAGAATCGACTCGATGTCCTCGCCCACATAGCCGGCCTCGGTCAGCACGGTAGCATCGACAATGGCAAACGGCACGTGCAGCATACGGGCAATGGTCTTGGCCAAGAGCGTCTTGCCCGTGCCCGTCCGGCCCACCATGATGATGTTCGATTTCTCGATCTCCACGTCATCCTTGGTGTCGGGCTGCATGAGGCGCTTGTAGTGGTTATAGACAGCCACCGAAAGATTACGCTTGGCTTCATCTTGCCCGATCACGTAGTTATCGAGGAACGCCTTGATCTCCTTTGGCCGTGGAAGCTCGTCGAGATTGAAGTTGACGGCATCCATCTGCTTCTCGAGCTGCTTCTGCTGCTCAAGAATGATTTCGTGCGCCTGCTCGGCGCAGTCGTTGCAGATGAATCCGTTCAATCCGGAGATGAGCAGATTCACCTCACTGCGGCTACGGCCGCAAAAATTACATCTGTCTTCGGTATGTCGTGCCATTATCTCTTCTGGAAAATCTTGTCAATCATGCCATATTCGAGCGCCTCCTGGGCAGTCAGATAATGGTCGCGATCGCAGTCGGCCTCGATCTTCTCGTAAGGCTGACCGGAGCATTCGGCAAGAATGGTATAGAGTTCCTGCTTCAGTTTCTTGATTTCGTTCACGGCAATCTCCATGTCGGAAGCCTGTCCCTGCGTACCACCCAGCGGCTGGTGAATCATCACGCGGCTGTGAGGCAACGCGAAACGCTTGCCCTTGGCACCAGCGGCCAGCAGCACGGAAGCCATCGAAGCAGCCATGCCCGTCACCACCGTCGAAACGTCGCAGCTGATGTAGTTCATCGTATCGTAGATGGCAAGACCGCCGCTGACGATGCCGCCTGGACTATTCAGATACATGGTGATATCCTTGTCCGATTCGGTGGAAGCCAGAAAAAGCAGCTGCGCCTGCACGACGTTCGAAGAATACTCGTCGATTTCCGTACCCAGGAAGATGATACGATCCATCATCAGACGGCTGAAAACATCCATCTGGGCAACGTTGAGCTGACGCTCTTCGATGATACTCGGGTTGATGTATGAGGCACGCGGACTCATCGTCTTGCTCTGGAAACGCATATAATCGTCCAAGGCATGACCGTTCAGACCCACGTGGCCGGTTGCAAACTTGTAGAATTCGTTATTGTTCATTGTCGGAAAAGTTACTTAAACAAAATTTTCGGCAATCCGTCGGGCTATCTCCTGCATCTCCTCCGGCTCCAGCTTCAGATGTTCCTTGCGGAAATCCACATCGCTTTCCTCGTTCATCGGAATCAGGTGAATGTGAGCATGGGGAACTTCGAGACCCAAAACGCAAACCGCTACCTTCTTGCAGGGGAATGCCTTACGGATGGCCTGAGCCACGCGCTTGGCGAAAGTGAAATGACCTGCCAACATGGCATCGCTCTGGTCGAAAATATAATCCACTTCCTGCTTCGGAACCACCAGCGTGTGTCCCTTAGCCAACGGACTGATATCTAAAAACGCATAGTAGAGATCGTCCTCCGCTACCTTATAGCTGGGGATCTCGCCTGCAATGATTTTACTGAAAATGCTTGCCATAATCGGAAAGATTTGTGTCAGACATTAAAGGGAAATCTCCAGAATTTCGAGTTGCTGGATGCCTGCCGGCACCTTCACCTCGACTACATCGCCCACCGAGTGGTTCATCAAAGCCTTGGCTATCGGTGTTCCCACACTGATCTTTCCTTCACGGAAGTTGGCCTCGCTCTCAGACACGATGGTATATTTCATCTCCTTATTCAGTTTCTTGTTCAAGAGACGAACCGTTGTCATGATCTGCACCTTATCGGCTTTCAGCTTCGAAGCATCGATGATGCGGGCATTGGCGACCTGGTCTTTCAGGAGTGCAATCTTGCTTTCCAGCTTTCCCTGTGCCTCTTTGGCTGCATCATACTCTGCATTTTCGCTCAAATCACCCTTCTCGCGGGCCTCAGCGATGGCTGCACTTGCCTTTGGACGTTCTACACTTTCCAAATAATTGATTTCGTCGAGAAGTTTCTTGTAGCCCTCCTCGCTCATGTAACTAATTGCCATAATGATTCGTGTTTTATGGTTCGACACCAGGAAGTTCGGGATTATCAAAACATCCGTTGCCGCAAATACTTTGTTATACTATTATTATTTTATATATTTCTTCACTAAATTTTCAAGCTGTGCATCCTGATTCTCGATGCGGGTCACCAGCTCTCCGTCTCGGTCGATGACGAATGTCGTAGGCAACGTGGAGACATTATACTGGACAGCTGCCGGCGAATAGGCGACATTGCCATACTGATCGTACTGGCAGCGTGTATCGCGAACCGTGGTCCACGGCAGATTGTCGGCACTTACCTTCCAGAAATTATCATCGTAGTCCATGCATACCTGATAAATCTTCACCTTGCCGGGATTCTTTTCGTACAAAGCGCCCAAAGCCATGTTGTGAGCCGGCGAGAAGTCCATGTAATAGGCTGTGAAGTCGATCAATACAATGCCAGTTCCATCGGCCAAGGCAGACAAAGACGTAAGACGATCGTCGGCATTCGGCAAATTAAGTTCGGGGAAAGTCCGGGTCTCGATCGGCGTCGATGCCAGCAATGAATCTGCCCTTTGCGCACGGGCAGCAGCCTTCCGACGGTTAGCCTGTCCTTCGAGCGTCACCTTTTCGAGCACTTTGTTTCGGGGCGACTTCGGATAATTGAACTTCCAACTGGTAGCAACGGCCCCGAAAGCACGGACATCCTCGCCGTTATTGGCATCGAAAACAGGCAAACCGGAAACTGTCTCAAACAGCAGATAGTAACTGGCCGGACTGGCTGGATTCTGGAAGATATACTCTTCAAGCACCTGTGCCTTATAAGTCCGCTCCAAGGCCCAAAGAGAATCCCGCCCCGTCTGACGGTCCAGTCCGTTTTCATTGACTGCCCTATTCACTTCGAGCATCTGGCCACGAAGACGATTACCCAAAGAAACGGCCGCATGCAGTTCCTGATTCCAGAGGTCTTCCTCATCCACGACATAACCGTTCAAGCGATTGGCACTTGCCGACAATCGCACCGGCGTCAGCAAGGTATCGATAACCACCGAAACCGACTGATTACCCAATCGAAGCGAGAAGAAATCCGGTCCTTCCTCCACTTCCGGCTGAAACTTAAACTTGCCGGCTGCATCCAGTCGCAAGGTGTCCACCAAGCGGGGAGCGCCATCAGTCAGATGCTCCAAAAAAAGCAACTGGCCCTCGGCATCAGTGATGGTTCCTTCGATATTGCCCAAACGGCGATCGTCGCAGGCAACCATTCCCACTGTACAAATAGTCATCCACAAGAGAGCCTTAGCTCCCCTTATATTAAATAATGAGTACTTCATCGTTGGAAGTGCTTTTGTAAGCAATAAAAAACTGTTTATAATTGGATAGTCAACTTTTTTAGAGCCAATACTTCAGAGTTCTCTACAACCCCGGGCATCGGCTCTATTTCGCTTGATTATCGGGCGCAAAGATAAACTAATTTTCAAGAGAAAACAAGTTTTTTGGGAAAAATTATTCAATTGTGGTATTTTTTTTCAGTTTTATTTTGCCAATGTTGGAAAAATAGTTAACTTTGCGCCCGAAAATCTATAATGGATTAAAGGATAAAAATAAATTTATGGTAAACAATTTGGTTAACCCAATCAAGAAAACCATTACCTTGAGCGATGGACGGTCCATCACTCTTGAAACAGGTAAGGTTGCGAAGCAGGCAGATGGTGCCGTTGAACTTCGCATGGGCGGCACAATGCTGCTCGCCACTGTTTGTACTGCGCGTACCGTGACTCCAGGTACCGACTTCATGCCACTCACCGTGGAGTACAAGGAGAAATATGCTTCTGCAGGACGTTTCCCCGGAGGTTTTACCAAGCGCGAAGGCAAGGCTTCGGATTATGAGATCCTAACCAGCCGTCTGATTGACCGCGCCCTTCGTCCGCTTTTCCCAAGTAATTATCACGCCGAGACATTTGTGAATGTCACCCTCTACAGTTCCGACTTGGAGAACCAGCCGGATGCTTTGGCAGGTCTGGCAGCCTCGGCAGCTATGGCCGTTTCCGGCATACCGTTTGAAGGCCCTATTTCGGAGGTTCGCGTAGTGCGCATCAACGGCGAATATGTAATCGACCCAACTTTCGAACAGATGAAAGAGGCCGATATGGATCTGATGGTAGGTGCTACCTACGATAACATCATGATGGTGGAAGGCGAAATGGAAGAAGTGAGCGAGCAGGATCTGCTCGGCGCCCTCAAGGCTGCTCACGAAGCCATCAAGGTTCATTGCCAGGTACAGAAAGAACTGATGGAGGCTGTCGGCAAGCCGATTATGGAATATTGCCACGAAGTGAACGACGAAGACCTGCGCAAGCAGTGCCACGACTTCTGCTATCAGCCATGCTATGATATTGCCAAGAGCGGCAACAAGAACAAACACGAGCGCGAAGCTGCTTTCGAAGAGGTACAGGCAAACTTCATTGCCACCCTTCCCGAAGAGAAGCAGGAGGATGAAGAAGTGCTCGGCATGATTGCCCGCTACTTCCACGACGTTGAGCGTGAAGCTATGCGTCGTTGCGTACTTGACGAAGGCACCCGTCTGGATGGTCGTGCATTGAACGAGGTTCGTCCTATCTGGATTGAGCCGGATTACATTCCAGGCCCTCACGGTTCTGCTATCTTTACCCGTGGTGAAACGCAGGCTCTGGTGACCTGCACATTGGGCACCAAGATGGACAAAAAGATGGTTGACGACGTGCTCCGCAACGGTTACGACGAATTCTTGCTCCACTATAACTTCCCTCCTTTCTCGACCGGCGAAGCTAAAGCTCAGCGTGGTGTAGGACGTCGCGAGATCGGTCACGGCCATTTGGCTTGGCGTGCTGTGAAGGGTATGATTCCTAAGGATTATCCTTACACTGTTCGTGTATGTTCCGACATCCTTGAATCGAACGGCTCTTCTTCTATGGCCACCACCTGCGGCGCTACGTTGGCCATGCGCGATGCCGGTATTCCGATGATCCGTCCTGTTTCTGGTATTGCCATGGGTCTGATCAAGGATGAGGATTCTCCGAAATATGCTGTATTGAGCGATATCTTGGGTGATGAAGATCATTTGGGCGACATGGACTTCAAAGTAACAGGTACCGAAAAGGGTATCACTGCTACCCAGATGGATATCAAGTGCAACGGTTTGAGCTACGAAATTCTTGAGAAGGCCTTGAATCAGGCTAAGGAAGGTCGCACTCACATTTTGAACTGTATGCTGGAGGCTCAGCCTGAACATCGTCCTGATCTGAAGCCGCATGCTCCTCGCATGGTTGCCTTCGACATCGACAAAGAGTTCATCGGTGCTGTGATCGGTCCTGGCGGCAAGATCATTCAGGGCATTCAGGAAGAAACTGGTGCCGTTGTGACCATCGAAGAATCGGACGGCAAGGGTCACGTTGCCATCTCGTCTTCCGACAAAGCCAGCATCGACGCTGCTGTGGCTAAGATCAAGGCCATTGTCGCTATTCCAGAAGAGGGCGAAATCTACACCGGTCCTGTGAAGAATATCCAGAGCTTCGGAGCATTTGTAGAGTTTATGCCTGGCAAGGATGGCTTGCTGCACATCAGCGAGATTGACTGGAAGCGCTACGAGACCATGGAAGAAACCGGTATCAAGGAAGGCGATGTCCTCACCGTAAAACTGGTAGAGATCGACAAGAAGACCGACAAGTATCGTCTTTCGATGAAGGCTCTGAAACCAAAGCCGGAAGGTTACGTTGAACCAGAAGCCCGACCACGTCGCGAGGACCGTGGTGAGCGTCCTCGTCGTGAGGACCGCAACGATCGCCCACGTCGCGAGGATCGTCCACGCCGTGAAGACCGTCCACGCCGCGACATCGACCGTCCGGACTATCGTGGCGGTGACAATAAGTAATGTTATTTAACAACCCATATCTGTATCATCCGCATCCATCGCTCAAGGTGGCTGCGGATGATATCTGTTTATATATCTCACAACGCCCAGACTGGGACAAAGAGTTTTCGAAAGGCAAAATGCTGGGAGTTCTGCTGTGCAGAGACGCCTCCGGCCGGGAACTTATCCTACGTGCCTTCAGTGGAATTGTCAACATCAATGACGATTCCCATTACTTCGTTCCTCCGGTGTATGACTTGAACAACCCGGACGATTTCTATTTGCAGGAAGACGAAGAGATAAGCCATATCAACCGACAACTGGCCAATGAGACCCTATCGTCTCCGGAAGCCACACAACTGAAGGAACGGCGAAAAAAGCTATCGCAGGACCTTCAACTGAAAATATTTTCGCACTTCAATTTTCTCAGTCCGACCGGCGAATATAAAAATATCGTACAGATTTTCGGAGATGCCAAACGCGGTTTGCCTCCCGGCGGCAGCGGAGAATGTGCAGCGCCCAGACTTTTAAACTATGCCAATGAGCACCGCCTCACACCGGTTGCTTTAGCCGAGTTCTGGTATGGTGCCTCTCCCAAAAACATTTTGCGGATTCACGGGCAGTTTTATCCAAGTTGCATTGAGAAATGCAGCCCGATTCTTGCCTACCTTATAGGACAAGACAGACAGGGGAAAGAAGACACACCCCCTTCTGTCGGGACCGCGAAGGTTTTGTACGAAGACGAAAACCTGATGGCTGTTCGCAAGCCGGCAGGGCTTTTGAGCACTCCCGCCAAAGATACGGGTCTGCCCAATGTCGAGACATGGCTGCATCAGCAATATCCAGACATCAAAGGGCCTATCCTTGCACACCGATTAGACCAAGCAACCTCTGGCATCCTGCTGGCCGCCAAGAATGCAAAAACACACAAACTACTGCAACAGGGATTTGAAAACCGCACCATTCATAAATGCTATGTCGCCTGGTTGGACGGCATCGTGAAAAGCGATTGCGGCATGATTTCCCTACCCCTTTGCACCAATCCGGATGACCGCCCCCGGCAAGTGGTTGACTGGCAATTCGGCAAACCTGCTCAAACCCGCTACCGGGTAATCAGGCGCGAAAAAGGAAGAACTCTGATTGAATTCTTCCCTCTCACCGGACGCACCCATCAACTGCGTCTGCATGCTGCCTCTCCCTATGGATTAGATTGTCCGATAGTAGGCGACCGGCTTTATAATGAGCATCCCGACACCTCCGAACGGCTTCTCCTACACGCCACCGAAATTCGCTTAGAACTTGGGGAACGGATCCCACTCGTATTCAACGACCCGTCCGGCTTCGAGTGATTGCTGAACATCCACAAGCCTTTGATTCCGACTTCCCCGGAACATCAGATCCAGACTTTTTTCCTCTTCAACAAAAGGACCATCGACCAGCACCTCCAGATAAGGAAGCATCCGACTCATGACCGGATCAGCCAACACTTCTTCATAAAGGAAACCTGTATAGCACCAGACCGTACGATGCAACTCGGTAACAATGCGACGAGCCAGTTCTGTAAAAGCCTCCGCCTGATACATCGGGTCTCCTCCCGAAAAAGTAATATTTCCCTCTGTCTGCGATAACCTTTCCAAAACATCCTCTACCGGAACTGTTTCTCCAGCCGTAAATGACCAGGTTTCCCGGTTATGGCAGCCCGGACAAGCATGGCGGCAGCCGGCACAATAAACGCTTGAGCGCCAACCGGGCCCATCCACAGTAGTATCTTCCACGATCCTCATCAATTGTATATTCATAGGCGGTTTCTTTATATTTGTGTTGCAAATATAGCTATTTTATGTATTCTATGCATCAAATTATACCGAAAAATATGTAATTTTGCCAAATTCAAAGACAAAAAATCTAAAATCCCAAAATTTTTCTTTATATTTGCACCCTAAATAAGGAAATAAAACAAAAGACATAAATTATGCACGTACTGAAGTTTGGTGGCACCTCTGTCGGTTCCATTGCAAGTATCAAGAATGTCAAACAGATTGTCGAATCAAGGCACGAACCCGTCATCGTGGTTGTTTCCGCTTTGGGCGGTATCACCGACCGGCTTATTGCCACGGCCAATAAAGCTGCTGCCGGCGATGAGAGTTATTTGGAAGAATTCCAGTTCATCCGGGAGCGTCATTTCGATGTAGTGAGCGGTCTCTTGGATGGAGAAGACCTCACTTCGGTCAAAATTTTCATTACAGGCATTCTCGACGAGCTGAGCAACATCTACCGAGGCATCTATCTCATCCGCGAACTGTCGGCCAAGACCCTCTGCACCGTTGTTAGCTACGGCGAACGCATCTCCAGCCGCATAGTAGCTACCGTCATCAGTCAGGCGGAATGGGTCGATAGCCGGGAAATCATCAAGACGGTACGTGTCTTCGATAAGAACGTATGCGATTTTGAGGCGACCAATCCCCATGTCATCGAACGCCTGAGCGGCACCAAAGGTATCGTCGTCATGGGTGGTTTCATTTCGAGCGATAGCCAGACGGGCGAAGTTACCAACCTCGGACGTGGCGGTTCAGACTACACTGCAGCCATTGTCGCCTCGGCCCTCAACGCCGAGCAGCTGGAAATCTGGACGGATGTCGATGGATTCATGACGGCCGATCCGCGCGTGATTTCTGGAGCCTACGTCATTCCGGAGCTTTCGTTTGTCGAAGCCATGGAGCTTTGCAACTTTGGTGCCAAAGTCATCTACCCGCCCACCATCTTCCCGGTTTATCACAAGAACATTCCGATTGTCATCAAGAATACCTTCAATCCGTCGGCTCCCGGTACATTAATTCATTCGAACCCGGCACACGTGAGCGGCAAGGTCATCAAGGGTATCTCTTCCATCAACGATACAGCGCTGGTTACCATTTCCGGTCTGGGCATGGTAGGTGTGATCGGTGTGAACAAGCGCATTTTCTCAACATTGGCCGACAACGGCATCTCCTGCTTCTTAGTCAGTCAGGCATCATCTGAAAACTCTTCGACCATTGGCGTCAAGAACGGGGATGCAGAGCGGACAGCAGACCTTCTGAGAGCCGAATTCAGCAAAGAGCTCGAAATGGGCGAGATCAACACCATTACGGCAGAACACGATCTGGCAACCATTGCCATCGTAGGCGAACGCATGAAGCAGACACCCGGTATTGCGGGCAAGTTGTTCCGTATCCTCGGACAAAACGGCATCAACGTCATCGCTTGCGCACAAGGTGCTTCGGAAACCAACATCTCATTTGTCACCACCAAGGAAAGCCTGCGCAAGGCAATCAATGTTATTCACGACTCTTTCTTCCTTTGGGACTACAACGTGCTCAACATCTTCCTGACTGGCGTAGGACTGGTAGGCAAAAATCTTTTGGAACAGATTCGCAAGCAGCAAGATTATCTACTCAAGCACCGCAATCTGAAACTCTCCGTTGTGGGTCTTTCCAACAGCCGTCACTGCTTGCTGAAGCGCGAAGGTATCGACTTATCGAACTGGGAGGAGCAACTGGCTGCTAGCTCAGAACCTTCTTCACCCGAGATTCTGCGCGACAAGATCATCGAAATGAATATCTTCAATGCCGTTTTCGTCGATTGCACCGCATCGACCGACATTGCTTCGATCTACGAAACCCTCCTTGAGCACAACGTAAACGTCGTCTGTGCTAACAAAGTTGCCGCTTCCGGCGACTACGAGAACTACCGGCAATTGAAGCGTACTGCACGCAAACGCGGTTCAAAATACCTGTTTGAAACCAACGTCGGTGCCGGACTTCCTCTGATTTCGACTATCAACAACCTCTGCAACTCCGGTGATGAAATTCTGAAGATTGAAGCCGTAGTGAGTGGAACCCTGAACTATATCTTCAACGTCTTGTCTGAAGATGTTCCGATGAGTCAGGCTATCAAGATGGCTCGCGATGCCGGATTTGCAGAACCGGATCCTCGCATGGACCTGAATGGCAGCGATGTGATTCGTAAGATTGTGATTCTTTCACGCGAAGCCGGCTACAAGATCTCGAAAGAAGATGTGGAGAAACATCTTTTCATACCCGACGAATATTTCGAAGGTTCTGTGGATGAGTTCTGGAAGAAGATTCCAGCCTTGGATGCACACTTCGAGGAAATGCGCAAGAAAGCGGCTGCTCAGCGTCACCGCTTCCGCTTTGTCGCTACGCTTGAGGAAGGCAAGGCACGTGTGGAGTTGCGCGAAGTCGATGACCAGCACCCGTTCTATCGGTTGGAAGGTTCGAACAACGTCATCTTGCTGACCACAGCCCGCTATAAAGAGCAACCGATGGAAATCAAGGGGTACGGCGCCGGTGCTGCAGTTACGGCAGCCGGAGTCTTCGCCGACATCATTTCGATTGTCAATATCCGTTAATTAGGTAAGATCACAGATTGTTATGAAATACATCATTATTCTGGCCGACGGTGCTGCTGATGAACCGCTCGAACTCTTCGGTGGCAAGACCCCCTTACAGGCAGCCGACAAACCCCATATAGACCGCATTGCCCGAGAAGGAATCAACGGACGACTGGTTACGGTTCCTGAAGGTTTTCATCCCGGAAGCGAAATCGCTCATTTAGGCTTGTTGGGCTACGATGTGGCAAAAGTTTTTGAAGGGCGAGGGTCTTTGGAAGCGGCATCCATGCAAGTTCCCATCGACGATAACGAAGTGGCCATGCGATGCAACATTATCTGTCTGGACGGAGAGAACATCAAGAATCACTCGGCGGGCAATATCTCGAACGAAGAGGCTTCGGTACTGATCGAATATCTGAACAACGAACTGAAAGACTTCCATTCTTCCACTCGGATTCCGACCGATGGGATCCGTTTCTTCGATGGCGTGAGCTACCGGCATCTCTTAAAGATCAAAGGCGGCAAGAAACAAGTAAACTGCACACCGCCCCACGATAGGATCGGGAAACCTTGGCAACCCGAATTGCCGGTCGCAGAGACTTCAGAAGGAGAAGAAACTGCGCAATTGCTCAGAGAACTGATTCTCTGGAGTCAGGAAAAACTGAAGAATCATCCGGTCAATCTGAAACGAATCGCTGAGGGCAAGGATCCCGCCAATTCCATCTGGTCTTGGAGCCTAGGCTATCGTCCGCAGATGCAGACCCTGCAGGAATTGTTCCCCAACCGGATTCAGACCGGTGCTGTCATTTCTGCCGTTGATCTGATTTTTGGCATCGGTGTCTATTGCGGCCTGAAGAAAGTGGAAGTGCCCGGAGCCACCGGCTTATGGGACACTAACTATGAAGGCAAGTGCGAGGCTGCCCTCAAAGAATTACGCGAAAAGGATTTCGTCTTCTTGCATGTGGAAGCTACCGACGAAGCAGGACACGACGGGGAACCGGAACTGAAAAAGCGTTGTGTGGAGATGTTAGACCAGCGCTGTGTCGGTCCCATCCTGCAAGAAGTGGAAAAATGGGACGAAGCTGTTCGCGTGGCCGTACTGCCCGATCACCCCACTCCTATCAAATATCGCACACACACGATGACTCCGGTACCGTTTGCCATTTGGCAGAATCATCCGTCATCGAAAGCCTCCGATCCGACACCTCTCCCAACCGACTCCGTACAGACCTTCGACGAAGAAGCCTGTTTCCACGGAGCCTTAGGACTGTTGCAGAAAGACCAGTTCATCCGAACGTTCTTAGGATGAGTTTGAAATGATAAAAGATTTAACGACATAACGATAATTATGAAGTATTACAGCACAAACCGCCAAGCCCCGGAAGTATCCCTGAGCGAGGCCGTCATTAAGGGTTTGGCACCGGACAAAGGTCTGTACATGCCAGAGAAAATCAATCCTCTTCCACCGTCGTTCTTCGATCATATCCAAGACCTGACCTTGCAAGAGATTGCGTTCGAAGTTGCAAAAGCTTTCTTTGGCGACGACATTCCGTCCGACGATTTGAAGCAGATTGTCTATGATACCCTGCAATTCGATATTCCTTTGGTGAAAGTCAACGACCATATTTATTCGTTGGAACTTTACCACGGTCCGACTTGCGCATTCAAAGATGTAGGTGCTCGTTTTATGGCCCGTTTGCTGTCATACTTTGTCAAGCAGCACCCAAGCACCAAGGGTAATGTACATGTTTTGGTTGCCACATCGGGCGACACCGGTTAGGCCGTTGCCAATGGCTTCTTAGGCGTGTCTGGCATCGATGTCACGGTACTCTATCCGAAGGGAAAAGTCAGCGAGATTCAAGAAAAGCAGTTCACGACCCTTGGACAAAACATTACAGCACTGGAAGTAGAGGGTGTTTTCGACGACTGCCAGCGTCTAGTGAAAGAGGCGTTCATGGATCAGGAACTGAACGACAAGTTCTTCCTCACTTCTGCCAATTCCATCAATGTAGCCCGTTTCTTGCCGCAGGCGTTCTACTATTTCTATGCCTATGCTCAATTGAAGAAGCAGGATCCGGAAGCTGCCAAGAATATGGTAGTTTGTGTTCCTTCCGGCAACTTCGGCAATATCTGTGCAGGTCTGTTCGGTGCTAAGATGGGATTACCCGTCAAACGTTTCATCGCTTCAAACAACGCCAACGACATCTTCTTCCAATATCTGGGCAACGGGCATTACTGTCCTCGCGCCACACGAGCCACTCTGGCCAATGCTATGGATGTCAGCGATCCTTCGAACTTCGCACGCATTGTCAACCTTTATGGCGGTGGACAGGAGAAGCCCATTAAGATTACCCCGGAAGAAGCCCATCAGGCCATTACGGCCGAAATCAGCGGAGCTACATACAACGACAATCAGATTAAGAAAGCCATGCAGGATGCTTTGAAGAATGACGGCTATATTTGTGATCCTCATGGTGCTTGCGGTTATCAGGCATTGGTTGATGGCTTGCAATCGGGCGAAACCGGCATTTTCCTGGAAACAGCTCACCCTGCTAAGTTCAAGGATACCGTTGAACCGATTATCGGCCAGCAAGTTGCCATCCCTGTCACCTTACAGAAATTCATGAACGGAACCAAGCAAAGTCTGCCAATGACCGAACAGTTCTCTGACTTCAAGAAATTCCTGCAAGACCATCTGAAATAGTTTCTTCAATGAAAAGCAAGAGAACCAAATCAGAATACTTCAGTGCTATCACCCATACCGTCGGTCTTGCCCTTGTCCCCTGCATTGCCTGGGTAATTATTTGGCTCGGCTACACAAAAAACTGGGAAATGGCATTCGGTGCAACCTTTTTCACCGTAGGTATGTCCCTGATGTATTTGGCCTCTTGCTTTTATCATTGGACCCAATCGGATGCTTCCAACAAACGCGCCCTGCGCATTCTGGACCATTGTTCCATTTATGTGCTGATTGCCTCCAGCTATACGCCCATCTGCATGGGCATTATTGAGGAAGACCAATTTGCTATAGGCTGGACAGCCTTTGGCATCATTTGGGGACTTTCATTAACTGGTATTTTTCTAAAAATCTTCCTTTTCGAACGATTAGCGAAAACTTCCCTGATTCTTTATCTGCTATTAGGTTGGTCGATTTTATTTTTCAGCCCATCGGTGCGCGAATGTATCAACTTCGGAGCCATCTGTTGGATTATGCTCGAAGGCATTGCTTACACGTCAGGCGTTTATTTTTTTGTACACGACCGCGAACCCGAACATCCATACTATCACGGCATCTGGCACATCCATGTCATTGTCGGCACAATATGTCATTGGGCTGCGGTCTTCTCGATGACGCTGTCACCGGTAGCCGATTAAGCATCCTATGAAGTTTTAATCCTAATATTTAGAACAAGCCAAAAAGTTTGGCATCAATCTGATCTGTCACTTTCAGGAAATCCTCGGGATTCTCTTCAAAGTTACATGTATCTCCGTCAATGACAATCAGATTTCCTTTATAGGTGCTGATCCAATCTTCGTAACGACTGTTAAGACCTGTCAGATAATCAATACGGATGGCCTGTTCGTACGAACGTCCACGTTTGGAAATATGATCAATCAGATGTGGCACCGATGAACGGATATAAATCATCAGATCAGGCAATTTGACCAAGCTCATCATCAGTTCGAACAAATCCCGATAATTCTGAAAATCGCGATCCGTAAGCAGTCCCATCTCATTCAGGTTTGCAGCAAAGATACGGGCATCCTCAAAAATAGTGCGATCCTGAATGATCACTTCCGGACTTTTCGAAATCTCAACGATATCCTTAAACCGTTTGCTCAAGAAATAGATCTGCAAGTTAAACGACCAACGAGCCATATCAGCATAATAATCTGCCAGATAAGGATTATTGTCAACGGGTTCATAATTGGGTTTCCACCCATAACGGTTAGCCAACATTCTGGTAAGAGTGGTTTTACCACAACCGATATTTCCTGCTACTGCTATATGCATAATATATAGTTTTTGAAGTTTCTGTTATTTCTATAAAGTTGAATTTCATTCCTTCTTTTCTTGCCATGAGATAGCTAAAACAAGGTCAGTTCTGTTCATCTGGCTATCAGAACAAACCGAATAATTGTTGCTCAATCTTGTCGGTGATAGTGCGAAAATCCAGCGGATTATGCTCGAAGTCAAGAGCATCTTTCTCAAGAGTCAACACTTTCCCTTCGTAATGATTTCCAATGAACTCCTCATACCGTTTGTTCAATCCTCCTAGATAATCTATCTGTATGCCTTGTTCATACTCACGGCCCCGTTTCTGGATATTTCCGATCAAGTGAGGGAGACTCGCACGCAAATAGATCATCAGGTCAGGCGTCCGGATCAGCCCCTTTATTTGTTCGAACAGTTCCATGAATGTTTCATAGTCCCGTTCCGACAGATTCCCTTGCGCGTAATTATTCTCCACAAAGACATACACACCTTCAAAGATGGAACGGTCCTGAATGACATTCTTTCCAGATTTGGCAATATCAATAATATCCAAGAACCGCTGCTTCAGAAAGAAAATTTCCAATGCGAACGACCAACGTCCGATATCCTTATAATAGTCCTCTAGATACGGATTAAACGTCACAGCCTCAAATTTAGGCTCCCAGTCATAGTGTTTGGCAAGCATGCGGGTCAATGTTGTTTTTCCCGAACCGATGTTGCCGGCAATCACAATATGCATAGATAAGATGGTTAACGATCCAATGTTATAATCAAACTTCTAACACCAGCCTCTCGTTGGCAAGCACGGTATTCGGAAATACAGACTTAGCTTCTTCCAATAGTGGCTTTTCCTGTTCATCCGTCAGGTACTGAGCTGAAAAATGACCGATCACCAGTTTTTTCACCCCTGCCATTTTGGCTATCGTCGCTGCCTGCAACGCAGTGCTATGTCCGCGATCACGGGCTTTCGCTGCATCCTTATGTTCATAGGTGGCTTCATGATAGAGCAAATCAGCCCCCTGAATCAGAGGAACAATACTCTCAGCATACAAGGTGTCGCTGCAATAGGCATACTTCTTGCTTGGAGTCGGATCGGAAGTCAGCAGTTCATTTGGCACCACTTTCCCGTTTTCCGGATCTGTCCAGTCGCTACCCTTCTTAATACCTTGAAAATAGGCAAAAGGAATGCCCAATTCTTCGCAACGATCAATAAGCAAGTGTCGGTCCCTGGGTTTCTCCTCGAACAGGAATCCGCAACATGGCATACGATGGTGCAATGGAATAGAAGAAATCTTCAAAGCATGATCCTCATAGATAACGGTATGCCGAGTCGTGTCTATCGGTTCGAAGACAACATTCATCGAAAGATTCGGACAAAAGAAATCGAACAGCGGGCGGAAGATTCGTTCTGCATCGGGATGAGCATGAATGACGATATCCCCCGTTCTTTGTCCCAGGCCCAACGAAGATATCAGTCCAACCAGTCCCAAACAATGATCCCCGTGCAGATGGCTGATCAGAATATGTCCGATTTTGCCGACCGGGATTTTCGAGCGACATAAACCGACCTGAACACCTTCCCCACAATCAACCAGAAACAAATTGCCGCGAAAGTCAATTATCTGTGCGCTGGGGCTGTGCCTCAACGTCGGTTTTGCGCTTCCGCAACCAAGAATCGTGACTTTAAAACAATCCACAGTCGATAGATTTAATCGACCGCAAATATACTCTATTTTTTTGGAATTATCACTATTTTCCCTCCTTTTTTATAGAATTTCCCTTAATCTCCCAATTTTTTCACCTAAAACGTGGGAAAATAAAATTAAAATGTCTATCTTTGCCGAGTTAAAAAGGATTCTCATGCAAGAAAAAGCAAATTTCGATTACGGTCTTTTCCGTGTGGCAACAGCGGTTCCTACCGTCAAGGTGGCCGATGTTGAATACAATCTGAAACAACATATAGACCTGATTCGTCAGGCACATGCTGAAGGGGTACAGCTCTTGGCATTCCCCGAACTCTCACTGACTGGCTACACTTGTGCCGATCTGTTCCGTCATCAGCCTTTGCTGAATGCTGCATGCGAGGCGCTGATTCACCTTGCCGAAGCGACCAGAGGAATTGATATGGCAGTAATTGTCGGAGCACCTCTGGCTTGGGGCAACAGGCTCTTCAACTGCGGCGTTCTTTTGGGTGACGGCGTGATTGCCGGCATTGTACCGAAAGTCTATTTGCCCAATTACAACGAATTCTATGAAGCCCGATGGTTCGCTTCCGGCAATGAGGTTCCGAACGGTAGCATGATTGAGATGGTGACGACCGACAGAAAAGGTAAACGCATCCAACATCGCGTTCGCATCGGCAAAGACCTTCTGTTCGATTTCGAAGGCACTACCATCGGTATTGAAATCTGCGAAGATCTTTGGGTGCCGATGGCTCCTTCCAACCGGATGGCTTTAGCAGGCGCCCAGATAATCGTAAATCTGTCCTGTTCCGACGAGGTTCTTGGCAAGCATGCTTACCTGCGTCGCATGGTGGAAGCTCAAAGCGGCCGTCTTGTCTGCGCCTATGTTTACGCCTCTGCCGGTTTCGGAGAATCGAGCACAGACCTGGTGTTTGCCGGTAAGGGGCTGATTGCAGAGAACGGTTCCCTATTAGGCGAAAGCGAACGCTTCCAGACAGAAAGCCATTTGCTGATACGCGACGTGGACGTCGAAAAACTGAAAGTGTTACGTCGCACGCAAACCACATTCAACGACCTGCTGGATGCCTCCCCCGATCTCAAAGCGTCGCCATATCATAGCGAATACTATAGCCATGAATTACCTCGAACGGGAGGTTATCAGACCATCCAGTTAAGTAAACTGACAGCTCCCGATTTCAAGCAGAAACTGTATCGGTTCGTTGCTCCTCGTCCGTTCGTTCCTTCCGACAACGACGACATGGAGACTCGTTGCTCGGAGATCTTTAACATTCAGGTTCAGGGGCTGGTCACTCGCTTGCAGCACATTCAGTCGAAAACTGCAGTAATCGGTATTTCCGGGGGACTTGATTCCACATTGGCCTTACTGGTAACGGTCCGGGCTTTTGACAAGCTCGGTTGGTCACGCGATCGGATTATCGGCATTACTATGCCTGGATTCGGAACCAGCGGACGCACCTACAACAACAGTTTGGGTCTGATGAAGTCGTTGGGTATCACCTTACGCGAGATATCTATTAAGGATGCAGTCAACCAGCATTTCAAAGACCTGGGCATCGACAGTTCCGTGCACGATGTAACCTACGAGAACAGTCAGGCTCGCGAACGCACCCAGATTCTGATGGACGTATCGAACCAGACCAGCGGTATTGTGATTGGCACAGGCGACCTGTCGGAACTCTGCTTAGGCTGGTGCACCTACAACGGCGACCACATGTCGATGTATGCCGTTAATGTCTCCATTCCTAAAACGCTGGTCAAATATCTGGTCCGCTATGTGGCACAGAACCCGTCCATCTGCCAGTCGGAGGTTATCAGCGAGCCCAACGGCAAGAAACGTTCCGCATCCGAGATTCTTATCGATATTATTGACACCCCGATCTCTCCGGAACTCATTCCTACGGACTCGAAAGGCAATATTGCCCAAAAGACCGAAGACTTGGTAGGTCCTTACGAACTGCATGACTTCTTTCTCTATCATATGTTCCGCTTCGGTGCCTCTCCCCGCAAGATCTTCATGTTGGCGCAGAAAGCATTCCAAAGCGATGAATACAAAACGATGCGAGAAGGAACCTACGACGATGAAACCATCAAGAAGTGGTTACGCACCTTCTTCCGTCGTTTCTTCCTGCAACAGTTCAAGCGCTCTTGCCTGCCCGACGGTCCGAAAGTAGGTACGGTTTCAATTTCGCCACGAGGCGATTGGCGTATGCCAAGCGACGCCTGCGCCACATTGTGGCTTAAAGAAGTTGACGAATTATAAATTTACATCCGATAATCTGATAAAAACATAACATGTCATTAGATAATCTGAAGGCGTCTGTCGATGCCAATGAAATAGAAACTCTTAAAGCGGTTGTTTCCGCCACACAGCCCATCACTGACGATGATTTTGCCACTTTCCGAAAGTTTCTGGATGCTTCGACCGAAGCGTTAGGAGAAGACCAGATTTCAGAACCTCTGCGCTATATCTGTGCCTCCATTGGCGGTCTTCGGAGCGAAGACCTGAAAGCAGTCATTGAAGACGGATTCGATGCTGACGTATTCGAAGAGTGGAACCGTATTTTCGGTTTCCAGTTTTTGGACATCCGCGACTTGGGCACTGCTAAACTTTACGATTTCAAGCCTGTACTTCGTGCACGTCTGAATAGTCTGTGGGGCGAAAAATCCCTTCATAGTTGTGCTTCCGATTTAGGCTATTACCTACTCGAAAAACGGGAAGCTGGAGATATTGTACGCGACGTGCAGGTGATGCACCTTTTGCTCGACGGAGAGGAAGTGGCTGCTGCTGCAGAATATCTCAGTCAGGCAGAGGGGGAACAGCTCCGCATTGCAGTAAACACAGTAGGACAAGCCCTGAAGGACGGTCCTGACTATGTTAAGCAGGCGGTTTATGACATGCCCCGGACTGAAGGTGAGAAAGTCAACACGTCCAAGTTGCTGATGCTTTTGCTCAACGATTGTCTGAACTTCGTCGGGCAACCCGAATTACAGAAACCTGTGGCTGAAACATTGACCGCTTTGGTCGAAGACCTTATCAAGCAAGGTCGTCAGGACATTACTGTCCTTTTAGGTCTCGGACGTCTCCGCATTGCCCAGAACGCCCGCTTGCGTCGGGAAGAACAAACAGCGCAGCAAACATTTATTGCTGCACTCAACTACCTGATGACACCCCTGCAGCAAGCCGATCCGCTCACCATTCAGACAGAACAGATCCGTCAGTATTGGATCTGCCTGAAAATCTGTCAGGAAATGGCGCAGCCTAAAGCCATCAGTCTCTTGTTCGAATCAATCATCAAGGTCGAAAAAGCACAGACCCAAGACACTACCCGCACCGAGGAAGAACGGGGTCGCATTGCAGAAGACATGGTTGCTCAGCACATCGACATGAGCAAGCTCTATTATGCATTCCCTAAGGAATTGCAGGAGCAGTTCACCAATTACACCGAATCGACTGTTGCCCTCCTCAAAGCCTATTTGGATGGCGCAAAATCGGAAGTTCCGACAGAACCGGACACGGAGGGTTACAGCATCGAAGATGTTGCCAAACTGGCAAGCTACTATCAGTCGATGGGAGAATTGTGCGAGCATCTGGAACGTTTTGAAGAGAGTTACGATGCGTTGGTCGAAGCGCAAATCCTACAAATGCGTCTGGTGGGACAACTTCAGACCCGTGACGGCGAAAAAATGTCACCGCAGCAGCTCTTGCACCGATTGGCATTATCCGTCACCAACCACATGCTTGCCGGACACTACCGTAGGCAGGGCAAGCAGCATGACCTAAACGTCGTGCTGACTGCCAATATGAATCTGGCCCTGGACTGTTTTAAATCGTACGGTCGGGACGGACGCGTCATCCATTTCACCATCAATGCCGCACTTGAGTTAGGCGACTTACAGCATCGCACCGGTGGATTACTGGCAGAATGCGGCACTTACGAGAAAGTAATACGTCAGTTCGGCATCCTGAACAACATGCGAGTCGATGCCCAGCTTTGTCAGGATCTGGCGATGATTCACACCAAATGCGGACAAGCGCAAAGCCATCCGAATATCCGTCGTTACGGTGACGCCCTACGCAACCTTGACACAGCCTTCAAGCTCTGGAACACTATGTACCAGAACACCAAGAACGAGGAGTACAAGAAGAATGCAGACGTTGTTGCCCAACTCATCGCCAAATTCAAAAAGAAGTAAATATTTTCACTAATAAACAATCCACAACATGAATTCTACAGAAAATGGCTCCAGAGCCTATTTGATTTCCATCGTCATGGTAGCGGTCCTTGGCGGACTGCTGTTTGGCTACGACACTGCGGTTATTTCCGGTGCCGAGAAAGGTTTACAGGCATTTTTCAAGGATGCCGCAGATTTCGAATATACCGACGGTTGGCACGGATTCACTTCCGCCAGTGCCTTGATTGGTTGTATTATCGGTTCTGCCATCTCCGGTTTCTTAGCCACCAACTTGGGCCGTAAGAAATCTCTCATCATCGCAGGTTTACTGTTTTTCATTTCTGCATTAGGTAGCATGGATCCGGAATTCATGTTTTTCGAATACGGTACCCCTACTTACTCCCTCCTGCTGATGTTCAACTTCTACCGTATTATCGGTGGCATTGGTGTAGGCTTGGCGTCAGCCATTTGCCCGATGTATATTGGAGAGGTAGCCCCGTCAAATATCCGTGGTATGCTGGTTTCCTGGAACCAGTTTGCCATCATCTTCGGTCAGCTGGTTGTCTATTTTGTCAACTTCTTTATCTTGGGCGAACATATCCAACCGCTCGTTGAGGAGATGGGTAAAGGTCTGGCAGCCATCAATCCTGCTGCCCAGTGGACAGTAACCACCGGTTGGCGCTACATGTTCGGTTCGGAGGCAGTGCCAGCCGGTCTCTTTGCCCTGCTCATCTGCTTCGTGCCCGAAACCCCGCGTTACCTGGTCTCTGTCGGTCAGGATCAGAAGGCCTTGGGCATTTTGTCGAAAATCAACGGCAATGTAAAGGCCAAGCAGATCTTACAGGATATCAAGGACACGATGGTTGTGAAGACCGAGAAACTGATGACCTACGGTTTTGTCTGCATCTTCGTGGGTGTCATGCTGTCGGTATTCCAGCAGGCTGTAGGCATCAATGCAGTGCTCTACTATGCTCCGCGCATCTTCGGAGATATGGGCATGGAGAATCCGATGGTCATCACCGTCTTCATGGGTGTCGTTAACATCCTCTTTACCCTGGTTGCCATCTTCACCGTCGAGAAGTGGGGACGCAAGCCGCTCCTCATCTGGGGTTCTATCGGTATGGCAATCGGTGCCTTGGGTGTTGCCTTCACCTTCGGGCATGCAGGTCTGGAGTTCGTTACTGCTGCCTCCATTATGGTTTACGCTGCCTCGTTCATGTTCTCGTGGGGTCCCATCACTTGGGTGCTCATTGCCGAGATCTTCCCCAACACCATCCGAGGTGGTGCCGTAGCCATCGCTGTGGCATTCCAGTGGATCTTCAACTTTATCGTATCTTCCACCTTCGTACCGATGTTCAATATGCACCTCACCGAGGGCGACGACTTCGGACACTGGTTCACCTATGGTCTCTATGGCATTGTCTGCCTGATTGCAGCCATCTTCGTTTGGCGCATGGTTCCTGAGACCAAAGGCAAGACACTCGAAGATATGACCAAACTTTGGCGCAATCAGCAGGCATAAACGATTCTTATATTCATCCTTATATTTCAACACAATGATTACAGAAAACATTAAATACATCGGTTGCGACGATGCCCAACTCGATTTGTTCGAAAGCCAATATGTTACGCCCGAGGGCATGTGCTATAACAGTTATCTGATACTGGATGACAAAGTGGTTGTCATGGACTCTGTCGATGCCCGAAAGACGGACGAATGGATTGAGAAACTACAGACAGCCCTGAACGGGCGGCAAGTGGATTATCTGGTTATCCAGCACATGGAACCCGATCACTCAGGCAGTCTTCTTGCATTCCGCAAGCTGTTCCCCGAAGCCACACTGGTTGCCTCCCAGAAAGGAATCCAGATGCTGGCCCAGTTCAATCCCGGCATCGACATGGGAACGACACAGGTCGTCAAGGAAGGTGATAAACTGGAACTCGGACACCATACCCTGCAGTTCTTCACGGCTCCGATGGTCCACTGGCCCGAGGTGCTGATGACCTACTGCCCGGAAGAGAAAACCGTATTCAGTGCTGACGCTTTCGGAAAGTTCGGTGTCTATGATGCCGATGCTGACGATTGGGCTTGTGAAGCCCGTCGCTACTACTTCAATATTTGCGGTAAATATGGAACTCCAGTTTCTACCATCCTGAAGAAGCTTTCTGCACTCGATATTGCGCAAGTTTGCCCATTGCATGGACCTGTTCTTGACGGGGAGAAACTTTCAGAAGCACTCCGCCTCTACTCGATCTGGAGCAGCTATGGCATAGAGACCGAGGGTGTCTTGGTCGCATATGCATCCATTCATGGAAACACTGCCAAAGCGGCGCAGAAACTCGGAGAACTCCTACAGCAGAAAGGTGCCAAGAAAGTGGTGATTGCCGATCTCAGTCGCGAAGATATGGCTGAAGTCATTGAAGATGCTTTCCGCATGAACAAGATGGTGGTTTGCAGTTCTTCTTACGACGGTGATGTCTTCCCTCCGATGCACTTCTTCCTGTGGAAACTTCAGATGAAAGCCTATCAAAATCGCACGGTCGGAATCGTGGAAAACGGAACTTGGGCTCCATCTGCAGGCCGTGCTATGCGAGCATTGCTCGAACCGATGAAGAATGTCAAGATTGTCGATCCGTTGGTAACCATCAAATCCTCGCTTTCGCCAGAGAACCTTCCTCAGCTTGAAGCGCTGGCAGACGCCATCCTGGCAGAATAAAGAAAGAGGCTGTAACCTGCAAAAGTTACAGTCTCTTCTTTTTAAGATGCCTGTAACGCTCAAGACCTGCGTGATTGAACTTGATTCCTATGCCTGAAACCGATATACCGGGAAGAATGAACCGTCCCGGTTGAAACCGCAGTCTCCCATATCCGCACAGGGTGTGGGAGATTTTATTCTGTACCCCATTGACTTGGCGTTTATAGCAAAAAAGCCTCTCCACTCGAAGAGCAGAGAGGTTATTATTATTGATTGTTCAATCAAGCAATCGGAGAGTGTATTACTTCAACTCTGCGAGGTACTTGATAGTACGAACCATCTGAGAAGTGTAAGAGTTCTCATTGTCGTACCAAGAAACAACCTGTACCTGATAGGTATCGTCGTCAATCTTAGAAACCATAGTCTGAGTAGCATCGAAGAGTGAACCGAACTTCATGCCGATGATGTCAGAAGAAACGATTTCATCCTCTGTGTAACCAAAGCTCTCAGTACCGGCAGCCTTCATAGCAGCGTTGATACCCTCTTTGGTAACGTCCTTACCCTTAACAACGGCAACCAAGATAGTGGTAGAACCGATTGGAGTAGGAACACGCTGAGCAGAACCGATCAACTTGCCGTTGAGCTCAGGAATAACCAAACCGGTAGCCTTAGCAGCACCAGTTGAGTTAGGAACGATGTTCTGAGCACCTGCACGTGAACGACGGAGATCGCCCTTACGCTGAGGACCATCGAGAATCATCTGGTCACCTGTATAAGCGTGGATGGTTGACATGATACCGCTTACGATAGGAGCATAACCGTTCAAAGCAGCTGATTCAAGCAACCTGCTCTCATGCTCCAAATAAGCACGCATATTGAACTCCGTAATAGTTCCATCCTGAATGCCTTGATATAAGTTGATAAGATGTGGATTGGTATCGCCTACAATATGACGGCCCTCTGTGAACTTAGCCTTGATGTACTGAAACCCAAGTGACATATCAGCATAATTCCTCAAAACTCCTCTGGAGAGATCAAAAAATGAGAAATAAGCCCATGAAAAGAGTTATTTCCCATATTCTTTTGGACACTCCGCATGGCAAAACATTTTTTTTGCCTCGGTCTGATATTTAAAATGTAAGGAATTGATAGCTGATTCAAATATTTTCCCTATCTTTGCGCCAAATTCAAATCTCCCCAGAGGAGTTTCGGCGTTTATTCCCCTTTCTGAAACTTCATAAAATTCTGTTGATTAGAGCATAAAAAAGGATGCACCGTTGAAGTGCATCCCTTTTATTATTCAATGATTCAAAGGAGAATTAAACCTCCACCTTCTTATACTTCGGAACCAACGACTTCATGATAATCCATGCGGTGAGATAAGCAATACCGCAGAAGCAGAACATAATGAAGTAACCAGCTGGCTTACCATCAAAGCCCAAGAATGTAAAGGCAGCGCCCTGCTCTTCTGCATACTTGAAGAGGTTACCGGCACCCATCTGAATCAGCATAGAACCGATACCTCCGGCCATAGCACCGATACCGGTAATGGTAGCGATCATAGACTTCGGGAACATATCGCCGATGGTCGAGAAGAGGTTGGCAGACCAAGCCTGATGTCCGGCTCCGGCAATACCGATGAGGATGGCCGGCCACCATGCTGTAGAGGCACCTAATGGCTGTGCAAACAAGGCTGCAATCGGGAAGAATGCGAACAACAACATAGACAACATACGGCCTGCGTATGGCTCCATACCTTTCTTCTCGACGAAGAGCTTAGGCAGATAGCCGCCACCGATAGAAATAATCGTCACAATTGCATAGAGCGTGAAGATCAAAGCCTGGCCCATACCATCGGAAGCCTTGTAGCCGAACTGGTTCTGGAAATAGGAAGGAGCCCAGAACAGGAAGAACCACCATACGCCATCGGTAAAGAACTTACCAACAACAAACGACCATGTCTGACGATACTTGTAGTAGCGATAGAATGGCACATTCAGCAACAATACACCGACATACAGCCAAGGAGACTTGATAGGAGCATCGCCACCACGAATAGCAGCAACAATGGCAACGATACCAAGAATGAAGTAAATCCAAGCGTAAGGCAACATCTTGACAGGGGCAGCCTCGTTCGAAGATGCTTTCTTCTCTGTGCCTTCATTCACATCATCCTGATGAATATATTCCAACTCGGCCTCGTTCACATGCTTGGATTCCTCAGGCTTATCGTACATAAACTGCCAGAAGAACATCCACACAAAGCCCAAGGCACCGATGATGATGAACGCCATCTCCCAACCGAAGTTCTTAGCAAGAGGCGGAATGCAAAGAGGAGCTGCCAAAGCACCGACAGAAGCACCGGCATTGAAGAGCGATGTAGCAAAGGCACGGTCCTTCTTTGGGAAATACTCAGCAGTAACCTTGATGGCAGCCGGGAAGTTTCCGGCCTCGCCTAAAGCAAGAATACCACGGCAAAGGAGGAAGAGCCAAACGGAAGTTGTTGCAATAGCTGTAGCAGCCTGGCTTCCAGCCTCAACAGCACGAAGAGCGGCAACTGAATCAATATCATCGACAAAGAAGGTGGTTGCCCAACCGCAAAGAGCGTGCAAGCATGCACCGCCACTCCATACACCGATGGCAATCAGATAACCTTTCTTGGTGCCCATCCAATCGACAAACTTGCCGGCAAACAGACAGGCAATCGCATAGAAAATAGAGAACAGACCTGTAATTTTTCCGTAATCAGCATCTGTCCAATGGAACTCAGGCTTGATAAACTCTTCGTAAGTCAGCGAAAGCACCTGACGATCCAGATAATTGACGGTGGTAGCGACGAAAAGCAGACTGCAAAGCCACCAGCGCCAATTTGACATAAGTTTTTGTTGTGTTGACATGAAATAAATATGATTAGCAATTTAAGCATATCACTTCATGGAATCAGGAAGAAACCATGAAGTGATGATTGTTTTTCTGTATTACTTCTTGAAGGAAGCGATGGCCTCGAAGCACTCCTTGCACTTGTTGGTAACATAAGCCCAGTCGCCGGCAGCAACCTTATCCTTCGGGAAGAGCTTCGAACCCATACCAACACAATAAACACCGGCCTCGAACCACTTCTTCAGATTCTCAGCTTCAGGAGCAACACCGCCGGTCACCATGATCTTCGACCATGGCATTGGAGCCATCAGACCCTTCACGAGGTTCGGACCTACCACATCGCCTGGGAATACCTTGGTGAAATCGCAGCCTACCTCCTGTGCCTTGCCAATCTCTGATGGAGTAAGACAGCCTGGGCAGTAAGTCACGCAACGACGGTTGCAGACAACAGCAACATCCGGGTTGAACAATGGTCCCACCACGAAGTTAGCACCCAACTGCAAATAAAGGGCTGCAGTAGGAGCATCCACTACAGAACCGATACCGAGAGCCAACTCAGGGCATTCTTTAGCCACCCACTTGCTGAGTTCACCGAATACCTCATGAGCGAAATCACCACGGTTGGTGAACTCGAAAGCACGTACGCCACCCTCGTAGCAAGCTTTAATCACGTTCTTACAAACTTCAATGTCTTTGTGGTAGAAGACAGGAACCATAGGAGCGGCCTTGATTTTGGCCATCACTTCAAATTTATCAAATTTTGCCATAATCTATAGTCACATTAATTAGCGCTGAACACGACCGTTGGCATTACCGCCGGCCAAGCTGAGAACCTCATCCTCGCTTACGAGGTTGTAGTCACCATTGATGGTGTGCTTCAAAGCAGAAGCAGCCACAGCGAACTCAAGAGCAGAAGCCTGATCACCAGGATACTTCAGCATACCGTGAATCAAACCGCCAGAGAAAGAATCACCACCACCTACACGGTCGATGATCGGGTTGATCTCGTAACGCTTTGACTGATAGAACTCCTTGCCGTTGTAGATAAGGGCCTTCCAGCCATTGTGAGTTGCTGAAAATGATTCGCGAAGCGTAGAAACCACATACTTGAAGCCGAAAGCCTCCTTCATCTGCTTGAAGATGCCCTCGTAACCGGCAGCATTGGTCTCACCTCCTTCTACGTCAGCTTCTGGCTTGAAGCCCAGACAAAGCTCAGCATCCTCCTCGTTACCGATGCAGACATCAACATACTGCATCAAAGGACGCATGATAGAGATAGCCTTCTCTGAAGTCCAGAGCTTCTTACGGAAGTTCAGATCGACAGAAACAGTCACACCGTGACGCTTAGCAGCCTCACAAGCCAGCTTGGTGAGTTCGGCAGCCTTATCGGAAATGGCTGGAGTAATGCCCGACCAGTGGAACCAGTCTGCACCTTCCATGATAGCATCGAAATCGAAATCCTTTGGCTCAGCCTCAGCAATAGCAGAGTGAGCACGGTCGTAGATAACCTTTGAAGGACGCATCGAAGCACCTGTCTCGCAATAGTACAAACCTACACGATCACCACCACGAGCGATATAGTCAGTCTTAACGCCATAGCGACGGAGAGAATTAACAGCAATCTGGCCAATCTCGTGCTTTGGCAACTTGGTTACCAAGTAAGCGTCGTGGCCATAGTTAGCACAGCTAATGGCAACATTAGCCTCACCACCACCAGGAATAATACGAAATACATCGGTCTGAACAAAACGGTCGTTGCCGTTTGGAGAAAGGCGGAGCATAATCTCGCCAAGGGTAATAATCTTTCCCATAATAATTTTATAATGTATAGTAAGTTGAATGTCCGAATAAAACGAACAATTTATATATATGCCTAAGGCAAGGATTCACTCATAAAGGAACCCTTGCCTGAAGCATTAAGTTTAGAATTTGAAGAAGTTCTTGGCGTTGTTATAACAGATATCCTCAATCATCTGGTTAACACGCTGCTCCTCGTAGCCGGTGTATGGAACCAAACCGTCCTCGATATCCTGACCTACCAGGTTACAGAGCGTACGACGGAAATACTCATGACGAGGATAAGAAAGGAACGAACGGCTATCGGTGAGCATACCTACGAAACGAGAAAGGAGGCCCAATACAGAGAGAGCATTCATCTGCTTCTCCATACCATCCTTCTGATCGAGGAACCACCAGCCTGAACCGAACTGGATCTTGCCGGCAACGGAACCGTCCTGGAAGTTACCCAGCATGGTAGCAATTACCTCGTTGGCCGATGGATTCAGACAGTAGAGAATCGTCTTTGCCAAATGACCCTCGCTATTCAACTCATCGAGGAAGTGGCTCATAGCCTTGGCAGTCGTAAATTCGCCGATAGAATCGAAACCTGTGTCAGCACCTAACTTGGCAAACATCTTGCTGTTGTTGTTGCGGATAGCACCGTAGTGATACTGCTGCGTCCAGCCCGAAGCGTAATCCATCTCACCCTGAGCCTTCATGTAAGCATGCTTGTACTTACGGATCTCTTCCGTAGAGAGAGCCTTGCCAGACAATGCCTTATCCATGATAGCGTCGATCTCAGCATCGGTGTATGGTTCATCGTAGAACTCCTCGATACCGTGGTCGGACAAGCGGCAACCCATTTCGGCAAAGAAATCGTGACGCTTCTGCAAAGCATTAACGAGGTCGGCAAACTTCTTGATATCCACACCGCTCACATTCGAAAGCTTCTCAATGTAAGCCTTCCAGGTAGCAGCCTCGATATTCATGCCGGCATCCGGACGCCAGGTGGGAAGCATACGGGTCTTAGCCGTTGGATCGGCAGCAACAATCTTGTGCCATTCGAGAGAATCGGCAGGATCGTCGGTCGTGCAGACAACCTCAACGTTGTAGTAAGCCATGAGTCCGCGTGGAGTGAACTTCGGATCGTTTGCGATCAGGTCGTTACACTTATCATAAATAGCACGCGCGTTGGTTGGATTCAAGGTTTCTTCGATACCGAAGGCAGTCTTCAGTTCGAGGTGTGTCCAATGATAGAGCGGGTTACGGAATGTATAAGGAACCGTTTCAGCCCATTTTTCGAATTTCTCCCAGTCGGTGGTATCCTTACCGGTGCAGAAACGCTCGTCGATACCGTTGGTACGCATGGCACGCCACTTGTAGTGGTCTCCCATCAGCCAGATCTGGGCAATAGATTCAAAACGCTTGTTTTCAGCCACCATTTGTGGAATCAGGTGACAGTGATAATCGATGATGGGCATCTTTTTAGCATGCTCATGATACAACTTCTGTGCAGTTTCGGTTTGCAGCAGGAAGTTCTCGTCCATAAATTTTTTCATTACGTTTGGGTTTATTTGGATGTTTTGATAAGACTAAAGTCAGTCGAATTGTTGAATAATGATAAAAACTGCTGCGTTTTCTCAAAATTCATGCTGCGAAGATAAGTTTTTTTTCTATTACCGCAAAAAAAAAGCCAAAATTTTTGCGAAAAATAAATATGTTTTGTATCTTTGCGGTCGAAAACAGTCAAAATCGAGTTATTTTTTTACCCATTCACGATATTTATTACATTTATCAATTCATAAACTCAAATTGTTATTTATAACATGAAGGCATTAAACAAGCTTACTGCTCCTAAGAGCGTCGCCCCCGAAAAAATCATTCAGTTTGGTGAGGGCAATTTTTTGCGTGCATTTGTTGATTGGATCATCTGGAACATGAACAAGAAGACCAACTTCAATGCCAGTGTCGTAGTTGTACAGCCTATTGAGCGCGGTATGGTTGAATGGCTGAACGGTCAGGACTGCCTGTATCACGTAAATCTTCAGGGCCGTCAGGATGGCAAGCCGGTCGATCAGCTCGATCGCATCGATGTCATCAGCCGTGCTTTGAACCCTTACAGCCAGAATGCAGCTTTCATGGCTTTGGCTGAGCAGCCGGAAATCCGTTTCGTTATCTCGAACACAACCGAAGCTGGTATCACCTTCGATCCTTCGTGCAAGTTCACCGATGCTCCTGCAAGCAGCTATCCGGGCAAGCTGACCCAGTTGCTGTACCGTCGTTTCAAGACCTTCAACGGTGATCCGAAGAAGGGTCTTATCCTGATGCCTTGCGAGTTGATCTTCCTGAACGGTCATCACCTAAAGGAGTGCATCGAGCAGTACATCGAGCTTTGGAAAGACGACTTCGGAAAAGATTACGAGAAGTTCAAGAACTGGTTCCTGAAATACAACTATGTTTGCGCTACGCTTGTTGACCGCATCGTTCCTGGTTTCCCACGCAAGGATATCGCCAAGTTGCAGAAGCGCGCCGGCTATGCTGACAACCTTATGGTGCAGGCTGAAATCTTCCACCTCTGGGTTATCGAGAAACCAACCAATATGTCGATCAGCGCTCTCCGCAAGGAATTCCCTGCCGATCAGGCCGGTTTGCACGTTCTCATCGCTGACAGCGAGAAGCCATACCACGAGCGCAAGGTAACCTTGCTGAACGGTCCTCACACCGTGTTGAGCCCTGTGGCTTACCTCAGCGGCGTGAACATCGTTCGCGATGCCTGCCATCACCCTGTTATCGGCAAATACATCCGCAAAGTGCAGTTCGACGAGTTGATGCAGACCCTGAACCTCCCAATGGCAGAGTTGCAGAAGTTCGGTGCCGACGTGCTTGAGCGTTTCGACAACCCATACGTCGATCATCAGGTTACCAGCATCATGCTGAACAGCTTCCCGAAGTTCGAGACCCGCGATCTGCCAGGATTGAAGGTTTATCTGGAGCGCAAGGGCGAATTGCCTAAGGGCCTGGTATTGGGTCTGGCTGCTATTATTACCTATTATAAGGGTGGCACACGCGCAGACGGTGCTCCTATCCAGCCAAACGACGCACAGGAAATCATGGATCGCCTGACTCAGTTGTGGGCTACCAACGATACCCGCAAGGTGGCAGAAGGCGTTCTGGGTGCTACCGACGTCATCTGGAAAGAGTCTAAGCAGAACCTCAACGAGATTCCTGGCCTGACCGATATGGTTACCGACTTCCTGAACCAGATTCAGGCTAAGGGTATGGTCGAGACGGTTAAGGGTATTCTCTAATCAGCATATTCACAATACTCAAAAGCACGGAAAACATGGAGTTTGGCTCTGATGCTCTCCGTGCTTTTGTGGCTATTAAACCAACTATCTCCTTGCTATGAAAGAATTCATCAAAATCAATCCTGCCGACAACGTCTTTGTGGCCCTTCAGCCACTCACCAAGGGCACTACCCTCAACGTTGAAGGCGAAGAAGTAACACTCGTCACCGATATTCCTGCCGGTCACAAATGTGCCTTGAAGGATTTTTCGGAAGGCGAAAACATCATTAAATACGGTTTCCCGATCGGTCATGCCCGTCATGCTGTCAAGAAGGGCAGTTTCATGAACCATGAGGACATCAAGACCAATCTGGCCGGCACTTTGGACTACAGCGACATCAAGACCCTCGGCCTGAAGAAACAGCAGCCAAGCGGCGAACAGCTGACATTCCAGGGCTACAAGCGTCCGGACGGACAAGTGGGCATCCGCAACGAAGTGTGGGTCATTCCTACGGTCGGTTGCGTGAACGGTATCATCAAACAGATTGTCGAAAAGACCAGAGAGAACCTCAAGGGACAGTTGGACGGCATTGACGGCATCTTCGACTTCCCGCACAACTACGGCTGCTCGCAGCTGAGCGAAGATCACGAAAACACCAAGAAGGTGCTGCGCGACATGGTGCTTCACCCCAATGCCGGCGGCATTCTGGTGGTCGGATTGGGCTGCGAAAACAACCAGCCTAAGGTTTTCGAGGAGTTCTGCGGCGACTACGACAAGGACCGTGTGAAGTTCATGGTCTGCCAGGAAGTGGTGGGCGATGAAGTGGAATACGGCGTCAAGTTGCTGACCGAAATCGTGAAGCATGCACAGACCTACAAGCGCGAAACCTGTCCGGCTTCTGCCCTCCGCGTAGGCTTGAAGTGCGGCGGTTCCGACGGTTTCTCGGGCATTACCGGCAACCCGTTGCTGGGTGCTTTCTCCGATTTCCTTTGCGAAACACAAGGCGGTACCACCATCCTGACCGAGGTTCCTGAGATGTTCGGTGCAGAAACCATCCTGATGAAGCGCTGCGGCAGCGACGAACTGCTCAACGAGACCATTTCGCTCATCAACAACTTCAAGAACTACTTCCTGAGCCACGGCGAACCTTGCGGCGAGAATCCAAGCCCGGGCAACAAGGCCGGCGGTATCTCGACGCTCGAAGAAAAAGCCCTCGGCTGCACCCAAAAGTCGGGTAAGAGCGTGGTTTGCGGCGTGATGGAATACGGCGAACGCCTGAAGAACAACGGTCTGAACCTGCTTTCTGCTCCTGGCAATGACCTCGTTGCCGCCACTGCACTGGCTGCTGCCGGCTGCCAGTTGGTATTGTTCACCACAGGTCGCGGCACGCCGTTCGGCACCTTCGTTCCGACCATGAAGGTTTCGACCAACTCCGGTCTGGCTCAGCGCAAGCCTACCTGGATCGACTTCAATGCAGGCGTACTGGTGGAAGACAAGACCATGGATGAGACGCTTCAGGAATTTATCCAGAAGATCCTTCGTGTTGCTTCCGGCGAGTTGACCCACAACGAACGTGCCGGCATCCACGAGATTTCCATCTTCAAGAACGGCGTGACACTCTAACGCTCCGAACCGGCTTATAATATTCCGAACTGACTATATAATATAATGTATAAAAGTAACAGCGGCTGGCAAACGTCAACCGCTGTTATTGTTTTTTTGTACAAATCGTTTTTCGAAGGGATTTCGAAAGGATTTCGAAGGGATTTCGAAAGGATTCCGATGGGATTCTAAATGTCCGGATTGCCGGAGAACTACTTCACCGACTGGATCAGATAATCCACCAGTTTGCGGACAGCCTGTCCCCGATGGCTGATCTGGTTCTTTGCTTCCATCGTCATTTCAGCGAAGGTCACGGTGTGTCCTTCCGGCCGGAAGATCGGATCGTAGCCAAAACCTTCCTTGCCCGAACGTTCCTGCATGATCTCGCCCCGGCAAATGCCCTCGAACTCCTCCTTCTTTCCGTCCATCAGGAGCACGATGACCGTGCGGAACTGAGCCTGACGGTCCCTCACGTTCTGCAGGTTCTGCAGGAGTTTGTCCATGTTGGCTTCGCTGTCGTGCGTACGGCCCAGGACATCGGCATAACGGGCTGAGCGCACACCCGGCTCCATGCCCAAGGCGCGAACCTCCAGACCGCTGTCGTCGGCAAAGCAATCCATATCGTAGTGGACCTTCACATATTCTGCTTTCAGGAACGCATTCTCAGCGAAAGTGGAACCCGTTTCGGGGATGTCTTCCGTGCAGCCGATGTCGGCCAATGACAGGATTTCGAACTCCTCAGACAGCACGGGACTCGCTTTCTTCAGTAATCCACGGACTTCCTCAATCTTATGACGATTGTTCGTCGCAAACACAATTTTCTTCATACATTTGGATTAAGCGACGCAAATTTAGCCCTTTTTCTCCGAATAAGCAAGTTTTTCTTCAATTTTTTTGGAAATAGTAGAAATGTATCCTATCTTTGCGCCATAGAAGTTGCAAGAAGAGATGGAAAAGGCAACGGAGTCTCCTCTGAAATCATAATCTGTAACCCCCAAGTAACCCCAAAACGAAAGACTCCGGCAAAAAAATCAAATTTATCATGAAAAAGTTTCTCTATCTGATGATGGCAATGGCCGTAATGAGTGCCGGTTTTGTGTCGTGCGGCGACGATGACGACGACGATAACGGCGGTAGCGTGGCTACCAGCAGCGGCAAGGGCAAAGGCTCCATCACGCTCGACAGCAAGTCGTATTCAACGCCTTATGGCTATTTCTCCGGCGAATACGATGCCGAGTATCAATCCATTGCCGTTTTCATCTCGAACCTGGACATCAATTCCCAGCCATCGCGAGACGCCAAGTGGAACTACGCTTCCATCGGCATCTATGAGCTGAAATCGACCACACTCGAAAGCGGCGAATATCCTGCCTATGCCTACGTAGCCATCGAGCAGCCCGTTTACGGCGAACAGAACCCTGCCAAAAGCGTCGGGGCAGAAGGAACTGTCATCGTTGCCAAATCGGGCGACACCTATACCCTCGATTTCGAAGCCACAAAACTCTTTGACGCTGACGACGACAACTACAATGAGCAAAAGGAAAGCCAGTTCAAGAAACTGACCATCCACTACAAAGGCAAGCCCGGCTACTGGCTGGACGAATATGACGAGTAATAACCCGACTGCGACACAATCCTAAAAACAAACGGGAGCACCTGCCTGAAGTGCTCCCGCTTTTTTGTCTGTCCTCTATCTTTCGTTTTGTCTCTCCTTTCCCCCATCCTCAGCGTTTGATGATCCGGTTGTCGCGGATTATGATACCGTCCTCGTAGCCGGAAGGCAGCCGCTGTCCCGCCAACGAATGTGCCTGCCCCGACTCTGGCCTGGCCTCCTGCCGGACGGTCGTGAGGCCCGATGCCTGCTGCGAAGCCCGCATGCGCTCGTATTCGACCGAGGCCAAGATGAACGCACCCAGCACCTTCCCTTCCGTATAGGTGGTGATCTTTGTCACATCGCTGCCCAACAGATAATAAGCCGCCGAGCCGTCGCGGAAATTGCTGCCGCCCAGGCCAGCCGATGCACAGCTGTTGATCAGTTCGTAGGTGCCATCCTGCTTCTGCTTTACGAACTCTGCCACGAAACCCTCGTACGCTTTCCGCGCTACGGGCAGGTATTCTTCGGACGAAAGCAAACCCAGACGTATGGCCTTCAGGTAGGAAGCCGTGAAGATGGCCGAGGCAGAAGCCTCCAGATAGTTATAGGTTTTGCCGTACGACCTGCCCTGATACGTGGAAGCCGAGAAACTGCCATCGTAGGCCAACAGCTGATACCAGCAGCCCGAGGCTTCATCCTGACGGGCTTTCAGGCCCTGCGCCAATGCCTCCAGATATTGCTGCAACCGTGTGCGGCAGTTCGTGCTATAGCCGGCCAGTGAGGACTGCGTGGGCGCATAGTCCAGATCTTCGGGCATGAGTTCGAGCACATCCACCAGCGCCAGGAAGTACCAGCCGCAGGCGCGTCCCCAATATTCGGCAGAGCGTCCCGTCTCCGGATCGGCCCAGCAGTAGGAAGCCGCATTGGCCGGATCGGCCGAGAATGCGTGCCACAGGAGCTGCTTCTCCTCATCCCACAGATAGTGCCAGGTGATGTCGAACTGCCGGGTGATGGTCTGCCAGTCGGTTCGGGCATCGGCAATGTGCAGGCCGTACTTTTGCATCTGCGCCAGCAGGGCGGGGCCCATGTATTGGCCGTCGAGCCACATCTGATCGACATATCCTTTCTTGTGCCACCAGCCGCCGGCTGCCGTCGCATTGGTCGAAGCCTTGATGACGTAGGTCTTGTTGGCGTCCGACAGACCCTTCACCGCACGCTGCATGGCTTCGATGGCATTCCGGTGCGTCGAGGCATCGGCCACCGAGGCAAAAGCACCGCCGGTTTCCGTCAGGTCGCAAATCGTGCTGTACATCTTGCTGGCATTCAGGTCGTCGAGGCTGCCGCCCGTGGTCGGCACCTGAGCGGCGAACGTGTTGGCATAATCCTGCACCGCATAGAACCAGGGGCGGGCGAAAAGCGAATCCTGATAATAGTCGGCAGCCTCGATGAGCGCCTTGGTGACCAGGCCCACCACATAGTCGAACTTCAGGCGCGAGGCGCCGCCTGCATTCTGCTTCACCATGTTTCCCCGGGCGTCGAACAGGTTCAGGCCCACCTGCGTCTTGTTGGTGTAGAAGTCGTTCAGGCGGCTGTCGATGAGCAGGCGGCTATAGAGCTGCGTCGAGTCGAAAGCCACATCGCGATACGTATTGTCGGCCACTGCTTTCTGCTGGCAAGAGGCCAGTTGCACGGCCATCGTAAGGCCCAGCAACGGTAATCCGAGTAATTTCATAAGTCTTCGGGTATTCATTTTCGTTTTCCTGTTTTAGTATGTACCAATATGGCGCCGTTGGCACCGCGCACTCCGTAGATGGATGCATCCTTCAGCACCTCCACGCTCTCCACGTCGTGAATGTTCAGATAGTCGAGCGACGGCGTAACCACTCCATCGACCACAAACAGCGGCGTGCAGTCGGCCAATATGCTGTTCTCGCCCCTGATGCGCACTGTGGGCGAAATGCCTGGACGTCCGTTGGGCACCACATACAGCCCCGGCACCAGCCCGATCATCGCATCGAGCAGATTGGTCTTTCCGGTGCGAGCCAGCACCTCGCCGGGGATGCCGCTGCTCGAAATCACCTTCTCGCGGCGCTTGACGAACCCGTAGCCGATGTCGGCCAGTTCCTGATCCTCCGAGGCCTGCGGCACCAGCTGGTCGCCCAGGACGATGCGCATGCCCCGACGTCCCTGCACGGGGATGGCGTAGTGCTGCTTCTGATATTCCAGGTGCAGCGTATCGCCCTCGCCGACGTCGGTCAGGCCGAACTTTCCTTCCTTGTTGGTCCGTGTGGAATAGCTGCGCGACCGCGTATAGACCCTCACCCCTTTCAGCGGACTTTTGAAGGCATCGGTCACCACTCCGTTGAAATACACATGCTGCTCGCTTGCCTTCGTCTTCTTTGCCTCTGCCGACTGCCAGCATCCGGCCAAGAGCAGAAGCACGCAGATTTTTCCTAAGTTTTTCATAAGCGATGGTTAGTTTGTCGGCGCAAAGATACGCATTATTTCCAATATTCCCACCTTCCCGCCCCAAAAATCTCACCCCCGGGCCGAAAAAGAATCCGTAACCTGCCCGAAAACAGATTACGGATTCAAATTCTTACTTCGTTTCCGCCCCGCGCAGGGTTTCCGAACGGTTCGGCGAGGTCATTTCCACCCCGCGCAAGGTTTCCGAACGGTTCGGCGAGGTCGTTTCCGCCCCGCGCAAGGGTTCCGAACGGTTCGGCGAGGTCGTTTCCGCCCCGCGCAGGGTTTCCGAACGGTTCGGCGAGGTCATTTCCGCCCCGCGCAAGGTTTCCGAACGGTTCGGAAGTCTCCAAAACGTCTTTTGGACGTTTCCGGAGCCGCCGGAAGTCTTCAAAACGTCTTTTGGGCGTTTCCGGAGCCGCAGGAAGTCTTCAAAACGTCTTTTGAGCGTTTCCGGAGCCGCCGGAAGTCTCCAAAACGTCTTTTGGGCGTTTCCGGAGCCGCCGGAAGTCTTCAAAACGTCTTTTGAGCGTTTCCGACAGTTCGGGATTATTTCACAAGAATCTTCTTGCCGTCCTTCACGAAGAGACCCTTTTCGCCCGGCTTTCCGGTGGTGCGACGGCCGCTGAGGTCGTAATAAACGGCGTTATCTGTCTCATTGGCGTTGACGGAAGTGATGTCAGACGGTTCGGAGCCCGCGTATTCTTTCCAGATCACCGTAGTGCTCCTCCAGGTCACCGATGTTCATATCGAAACTGAGTGCGTACATAGGATTCAATTGGCAGACTTGAACATATATTCCTTATCGAAGTAGATTTCTCCGGCGGGAGTCTTAACAGAAATCACTGTGCCCACAAAGGGATTTGCTTCCACTTCAATCACCGTGCCCAGTGTCCAGTCGCTCTTGTGAGTTACTTCGGGCGAAATCAGTACGTTATCACCTATCTTCATGACTAATAGGTATTAAATATTGAACTATTCGGGTGCAAATATACATCTTTTTTCCGAAACAGCGCAGCAATCGGGGGAAAAATGTGGGGAAAAGGGGAGAATATTTTGCAATTCCCGCAAAATCGGGCGGGAAAAAAGAGAGTTCGGCTATAAAATCTGCTTATACTTCACAAAAAGGTCGTAAACCTGCTGCCAGGTGACCGATGTGCGGGGCTGGAAGTCAGCGGAATTCATGTATTGCAGGATGGAAGACCGGAGCTGACGGGCTGCAATGCGATGGCTGAGATTCGTGTTCAGGTCGGCATTGACGACCACGATCCGACCGCTGCCGACGCGGGCCTCGAAGATAACGCCCATGCGGGAAGTGCTGAGCGCATAGCCGATGGACTGCACCGTGGGAACCAGATCGGCAGGCATATCATCGAGCAGCATCGGATAGGAACGGTTCACGATTTCCCACCACTGGAGGTCGCTGTGGAACGAGGTGGGAAAATGGCGGAACATCGGACTCTGGTGGCGAATCAGCAATCCGTAGGTCTGCGATGAATAGTCGCCCATCCAAAGCGGATTCCAGAAAACGGGCAGCAAGGACTGACGGATGCCGCGCCCGTAGTTGACCTGATTGGCTGCCAGGAGCAGCACTTTCCCGCCCCGAGCCAACACCTGCTGCGCCTTGGCATCGGGCACACGGGTGACATAGACATCGCCCTCCTGCAAATCGGGAGCATCGGGATAGACCCAGAAACGCCAACGGTTGCTGTAAGGCCCCACCTGAAGCCGGAACTCCAGCGCGGTGGCATCGGCCAAAGCCAGTGCGGACAAGGGCAAGACCTCGTGCGCGATTTCGAGGCCGCTGCCAAAAGGATAATCCTGCGGGGCATAGGTCCGGGAGGCATAGACGTGCCCGCTGGCGTCGGAGAGCGTCCACGAAGCGACGGCTTGCCTGAGGGTGTCGGCGCCAAGGTTCGAGAGCTCAAGACCCAGGCGAATCGTGTCGGACGCAGCATACGTGAACCTTCGGGTGCGCAAGAGAGGCACCACCGGACCCGCCCACTGAAGCCATTCTTCGGGGGTGGCGTAAGGCTTGGGGTCGTAGAACACATCGAGCATGCCCTCGGTGGCGGTTCCCTGGCCCAGATAATCGGCAATGGAGAGCAGGGCGTAACCGCCATAGTTGCGGGTGCGACGCAAGCGCTCCAGCTCATGCTTATAGCACAGCATCTGCAGACGGCCGGAAGCCAGCACGAACGAATCGGCCAGCTGCGCCATGCCCGCCTGCTGCAGGAACTGACGGGCAATGAGATGGAAGCTGGGCTGCATCAGGCCCGTGAATTTGGGAATCTCGCGGAGGTTCGGATAGGCGCACCACTGCCCCACCTCGTGCGCAAGGAAGGGCTGGCGGAGCGTGTCGATGGCGGCACTGAAATCGGACATGCTTTCGGGCTGACGGCGGTTCCAGTCGAGACCGCGCAAGCCTGCCCGCATGTGGAACTGGTTGCCCCTTGCCCAAGCCCAGCTGCCGCCGGTGGCGAAACCGGTGTAGAGACGTCGCGGATCTTTCTTGGCCCAATAAGCCGTCCACCGCTCTGCCATCTTCACCCACTCGGTGCCCTTGGGCTCGTTGCCACCCGAAAACAAGACAAACGAAGGATGGTTGCCATAAGCCCGCAGGATCTGCTCGGCTTCCTGCTCGATGTAGCGCTCCACATCGTTGCCCTCCCGGGGCATGACGGTGTGATTCGGCCACGACGAACATTCCGGCTGCAAATAGAATCCCAGGCTGTCGGCTACGGCAAAGGCGACTTCCGGCGGACACCAGCTGTGGAAGCGCACCATGTTGAAGCCCCATTGCCGAAGCGCCTGGAAGTAGTGAATCCAATAGGGAGCATCGGTGGCAGGATGGCCCGTAAGCGGGAACTGGGCACCATCGACGTTGCCGCGCAGGAAGACAGGCTTCCCGTTGATGCGGACATAATGGGCATCGGCCGACACCTCGCGCATGCCGAAGGTCACATCCTGCGAATCGAGTTCGTGCCCCTGCCTATCGAGCAAAGAGATCTGCAAGTGATAGAGATCGGGACGATGCTCGTCCCAGGTTCGGGTGAAATTCGGCAAACGGCCTTCCCAAACAAGACTGTCGGCCGACAAAAGCACCGGAAACTGCTGCTCGCCGGCTTCGCTGCGGAATCGCAACGTCAGCTTCTGCGGCTTGCGAGCCAAAGGCCGGCCTTTCCGGTAGGGCGTTCCGTAGCGCAGCAGCAAACGGACCTGCGCTTCCTGCCGGCTGACATCGGGAAAGACCTGCGTATCGGAATACTGCAAACTGACGACGGGCTGCGCAATGAGCTGGATGCGACCGACTACGCCGTTCCAATTCCCCTGACAGTTGTCGCTGATGCTGTACGAGTTCTTCGACATGGGAATCCGGTCGAGCGTATTGCTCACCGACACCCGTAGCTCGTTGGCCTGACCGGCCAGGAGCAGACCGGACACATCGTACAGATGCGGAGCGCCCAGACTGCGGCAGCCCTTCCCCATCTCGGGGCAGCCATAGAGCGAGGCGGCCTCCACCCCGTTGACGAACACCCGGCTCTTAATGTGAACCCGCTCCAGCAAAAGCGTGACCCGCTGATGCTCCCAATCGGCCGGCACCTCAATCCGCTCCACATAGTCCTCCTCTCCCACGAAAAGCTTTCGGGGAGTCATGATGTACGGATTCAGCACCGGGGCACCCTCCTTCCGGAATGGTTCGAAGCGCTTGTCCGTCTCATAGAAACTGCTGTAGGGCTGGTAGGTCCAGGATGTCTGCACAGTAGGTGCCGTCGCCTGCTTACTTAACCAAGAACCCGACAGATTGATAACCTGTCGGGCCTGTAGCTGGAAAGCAAGCGATAAGCATAGCGGAATGGTTACGCAGAGTCGTTTCATCCGTCTGTCACACGCTGCTTATAATAAAAATTTCCGTCGAACGGAATGCCTTATTCCAAAGTCGGGGTAATGTTGTTGGCAGTAGCGTCCCAACCATTCACAGAAGCGCTGACGGAAAGCGGCACATTGTCCGGGCTCAAAGAGATGTTCAGGACATTGCTCTTGCCGGCAACGGCTGTGAAGGTGGCAGAAGCCGTCTTATATTGATTGAGCTGAGCCACGCCGCCATTGCCATCCATTACGTTGATCTGATAGGTGATGCTGAGGGTGCAAGAACCTGGAGTAACCATCAGGGTGCGACCCACCTTCGAGGTGGTGGTAATGGTATCGCCACTGGTGAGATACTGTTCGGAAGTTTCGCCGGAATTTACGGCGTATGTATGGGTTGGAGACTCAGGAACGGCATCGGTTGGAGCCATGAAAGCCTTCTCAGAAAGGCTGTAGTTCAGGCCGTAAGGAGCCTCGACTGAGATGTCGCCAATTACATACTGATAGCCGCTAATGGCAGGAGTGACGTTGAAAGTAACCTGTGCAAGGATGTGATCGAAAGCGAGCGAAACATTGCTGCTTCCGTTGTTGCCAGCCAATGAGGTTGCCTTGTAAACAGCCATCAGATCGGTCTCACCGTCTGGAGACAGAGCTACGGTGCCGGTGTTCAGACCTTCAGGAGCAATTTCGGAACTATTATTGTAGAAGCCGTAGAAGCTGACCACAGTGCTCGGATCGAGAGGCCAGTAGATTTCGTCCAGGCTGCTGCTCCATGCACCTGCACTGTAGGTGAAAAGAGAAGCGCTGATCAGGTCCTCTTCTTCTCCGGCGGCTGTAGCGGCAAGCCAGAATCCGCCAGCCTGCAGGGCTGCGTCATTGACTACAACTGCATCGCTTCCGGCAGCAACACGGGTCAGACCTGGAGTGTAGGTTGATACGGTGAGAGGAGTTCTTTCGTCGAACGAAGTCTTGAAAGACTCAGAAATTTCGTTTGAGCAACTGCTCATAACGAGCGCTGCAGAAGCAGCCACAAATAAAACTTTTTTCATAACAAATGGAATGTTTAAGTTTTTGATGAGTAATATAGTTTTAGTTTATAGACACATTATTATATATTAGAAGCTGATGTCGATGATGTTGGTATCGCCCCAATCGTTGACACCCACCGACAAACCGTTCACCACCTTCGGAAGAATCAGGCCGCCCTGCTCGGTGACATTGTCAACGTAGGTGGAATCGGGATTCACCTTCTCGGTGCTCGTTCCGACTTCCACTTCGATTTCGGCAACGGTCTCTCCGGTTTCGATGCCTATCTGATGAGCTTTCTCGAACTGCTCGACGAACTCCTGCGTCAGGTTCCGGCTGAAGCGGACGGTATCGCCGTTAATCAGGAAGAACGAGAGGTTGAGGCAGATGTCCTGCGTATCGTCGGCCAAGCTTCGGGTGGCAGGTGCGTAGCTGGTCAGATTGCTTGGAAGGCCGAATGTTCCGAACACGGTCTCGATAGAACCCGGCAGGGAATCGTTTTCGTTCACCGAGAGATCCCAATTGCCCAAATGCATATCGCAGGTGGTTTCGATGGTCCGGCTGATGCCCATGCGGTAACCGGCACTCATGTTGGTGATGGAACCTTCCACTGCTTTTGCACTCTTCAAACCGTACACGTTGACCTTCAGATTGACGCCATTGATTACCGAACGCGGACGCAAAGTGCCGCTGGCGTTGAAGCCTCGGGTAACGGAACCCTTGACAGAAGGACGTGATGCTATCGACAAGCCTTTCGGCCTCAAGGTGCCGCTGGCGTTGAAGCCTCGGGTAATCTGCGTACCGAACACCTTTGTATTCTCGTCCGTCTGTTCGCTTTCTTCCTTCAGCATCACTTGCGATTCGGCAAAACTGCTGAACGAGAACTTCAGGTTGGCGAACTCCGTCTCCGACTGATTGAAGCAGATGACCGAATAATCCTGATCGGGCACCGTCGTGGTGAAGACATCCACCGTATTGGTGTGATACACATAGGGAACCGTATCGACGGCAGGCTTGCCCGTATTCGGGAAGAGATAGAGCGTCATGCCGGTAGGCGTCTCTGTGTCGCTCCAGTCAACATAGAAAGTCAGATGTGCAGACCCTTCCTCGGCCACCATCGCTTCGATTTCTTCGCGAGTATATAGCTTATCGAAGGTGCACGATGCCAAAGCAACTGCGCCCGACAACAGAAGGAGCAGGAATTTACGGAAATTCATCATCGTGCATCTCCTTTCTGTCTGCTTATCTTATGCTGACGGCACTGACCGATCAACCACGAAACGCTTATGCCGGCTCGCGTAGGAAGCACATTCGAGAACGATCCGTTATAATGCTTCATGCGATATTTCCGGTGAATGACGTCGTAGTGCTTGTAATCGGATTGAATATAGCCCACTCCGACCGTCAAATCGAGACGCCACCACTGGGAAATCCGGAACGAATAGCCGGCATCGATGCCTGCAGAGAAGAGATTCTCGCTTCTGTAGCCGCGCGATTTCTCGCGAGCATCGCTCCATCGGCAAACATCATAGCGTCCACCATAGCCATACACGCCTAAATACGGACCCGCAAAGGCGGTCGAGGCACTCTTCCAACGATGCATATACCATCGGCCCTCTCCGCCAAACAGCATCATCCGCGTGGTACGGACTTTCCCGTTGTCGTTCGAATCCCACCAAGGAGTCACGGCATCGAAGCTCAAACTCCAGCAATCACCCAAACCGACTTCGGCTGAAAGGTTCGCAAGTGTGGCTCCGTCAAGCAACAGATTGCTCTTGACGGCAACAGGAACCCGTTCCAGCCAACAACTGGATTCCGGTTCTTGGGAAGATTGTGCCCATAGCTGGAACAATGGTATAGACGCAACTACCATTGTGAGTAGTAAACCCTTATGTTTCATCGGGTGCAAATATACATATTTATTTCGTAATTCTATAAAAAATATTAAAATTTTTATAAAAACACAGAAATTTTTTCTTTTTTGATTGTAAAATGCACATTTAATGCATTAAACTCCAAACCATACACGCGATTGTCATCGTGCTGATAATGAGGACGCGGATCGGCAGCCAATACTTTTCGCAAGGCTTCCAGCTTATCGGCCGGCAAGAGGCGTTCTACCTCGGGCGCGAACTCCACTTCGAGTTCCGGCTGCTGAAGCGTTTGCTGCGTAAAGCCGCCCGATGCTTCCGGGTGGCTGTCGGTGAACGGCAGATACGGCTTGATGTCGAAGATCGGCGTTCCGTTCATCAGATCGGCTCCCCTCACCCACAGAACCGGTCCATCAGGGCTGTCGAGTTCAATCCGGTCGAGCTGCACACACGACAGTCCGATGGGATTCGGCCGGAACGGACTCCGCGTGGCAAACACTCCTACACGCACGTTCCCTCCCAACCTGGGCGGACGAACCGTCGGACTCCATCCGTCGTGATGTGCTTCGCTGAAATCCCACAACAGCCAGATGTGCGAAAAACCTTCCAAACCGCGAAATGCTTCCGGAACCCGATAGGCCGGTTCAAACACAATGCGGCCGATAAGTTCGGGCACCAGTCCGCTTTGACGCGGCACACCGAACTTACTGCCGAAATCGGTCTCTATGTGAGCTATCGGATTCATGGGCTGTTATTCTGTTTTTTGTGGGCTATTTACTTACGGAACTGTGACGGAGTGACACCGAACGACTGACGGAAAACGCGACTGAAATAACTCAGATCGTCGAATCCGCAGGCCAAGGCAATCTCTCCGATCGGCTGGTGTGTGTCAAGCAACAACTGTTTGGCATGTTGCATGCGGAGCTGCAGAACGTAGGCGGCAACACTGGTTCCCGTCAGCTGTCGAACACGTCGGTTCAGCACGGAACGACTGGTGCACATCTGCTGCGAAAGTGTATCGACCGCCAAATCTCCAGAAGCCATCTGTTGACGCACAATCGCGTTCAATCGCTCAATGTACTGTTTGTCTTCTTCCGATAAGCCGGAAGCGTTGTCGGCTTCCTGATTTTCGATCAGACCTTGCAGTTTCTCACGCTGTTTGGCACGACGCTCCAACAAATGCGCCACCAGGCTCTGGAACTCGTTTGCGTTGAACGGCTTGAGCAGGAAGGCATCAGCACCCTCATCGATGGCCCGGATGCGATCGTCGGCTTCCGATCGTGCAGAAACCACAATAATCGGCACATCGGCCATAACTTCGCTCTGACGCACCATCCGGCACAGGGCATAACCGTCCATTCCGGGCATCATCAGGTCGGTGACAATCAGGTCGGGCAACTCTTTCTCCGTCTTGTGCAAGGCATCATAGCCATCGGTGGCCGTACGCACCCTATAATGCAGATGCAGCAACATATGCATATATTCGACAACGTCATTATTATCCTCCACCACCAGAATCAACGGTAACTTTTCCTCCGTATCCGATTCAACCGTTTCGGCTGACGGAATCAGCTTTCCGGCAGCGAAACTGGCCTGATTGATGCGCTGGTATTCTTCTTCAAGATGCCAGGGCTTTATGTTCTTCCCCAATTCCCTGTTCCGAAGCGGAAGCACCATGTGGAATGTGCATCCTGCTGTAGTATTATTAGCAACGGAAACCGAACCTCCCATCTGATGCACCATCTGCTGCACAAAAGGTAAACCGATACCGGTACTTCCCATAAGCTTGCTTTCGTTCCCCATAAAGAACAGCTCGAAAACATGACCGAGATCTTCCTGGGGAATGCCGCAACCGGTATCTGAAACGTCGAACAACAAAGAGTCGTCCTTCACATCGAGGGAAAGGGTAATCTGCCCACCGTTGGGCGTAAACTTGAAACTGTTCCCCAACAGATTCCGGACGATCTTATCGATGTACTCGGGAATGAAATCCATTTCTATGGTATCGAAACGAGTTTGCAAGGAAAGGCGCAACTGGTGCATCTGCGCGAAGTCCTTATACCCGGTGAGAGTCATACGCAGGAACGAGAGGACGTCGCCTCGACGCCACTCGCCCTGACTGTATCCTGCCATCAGTTTTGAGAGAGAGAGCAACTGATTTACTAAATCGAGGAGGGACATCCCCTGCTTCTCGATCGAGCGGATGAAATGCACACGTTGCTCGTTGCTTAACGTAGCGTCCTTCAGCTGTTCGGCCATACCGAGAATCACCGTAAGGGGTGTGCGGAACTCGTGAGTAATATTCGTAAAAAATGTAGTGCGCATATTCTCGATGCGGTTCAGGGCATCGATCTTCTCTTTTCGTATGCGCGTTACATATATCAATATAAAGATAGCAGCGACAGTTAGTGCAAAAACGACCAAAGCCAGAATATTATATAATTCGTTCAAGCTCTGCTCGGATTCGTACAACTGCTGAAATGCCGTCACCTCTCGCTGCACTTTCTGCCGCTCGTACTCAATGCAGATTTCGCGAATGCGACGGTTTTCTTCCGGGTCTTGTAGAGAATCTGCGTATGCGGCACTTTGATTACTATAATCCAAAGCTGCTTTGTAGTTGCCTCTCTGTTCCTGATATTCGCTCATCAGCCGATATACGGTTTTCAGATGTTCGAACGAATGCAATTCATTGGCCTTCGAGAGTGCTTTCTCCAAATAGGGAGCCGCTTCCTGAGGCTTGTGTTGCGACAACAGACTCCGACACATCTCCAGCAAGGGGCTCATTGCATGCCAATCGTCACCTAACGGTTCCAGAATCTCATAAGCGGTCTGATATTCGAGTTGAGCCACTTTGTGATTGCCCATGCGATCGGCCAGACCTCCAAAATGGGTATGACAAAGCCCGATGCCCAGCGAGTTGTCGATTTCCAGATTCCTTTGCAGGGAAAGCTGATAATAAACCTTGGCGGAATCAATTTCTCCCTTCGATTCCATGATAGCTCCGAGGTTGGCATAATTGATGGCCTGCCCTAAGGTACTGCCCAAAGCAATTTCGCCATCCAAAGCCCGACGGAAACAGATTTCTGCTTCACGATCGTTGCCCAATATCAGATGCACGTTGCCTAAACCGTTGAGCGAAACAACCAGATTCTTCCGTGCCTGATAGGAAGTATCGGTCATCTCTTCTGCCCAGTTCAGGGCTTTATAATGAAAACTGAGTGCCTCTTCCAATCGTCCCAAGCGCCGGAAAGTGGTGCCCAACTGGTTATAATCTTGCACAATCTCAACGGAATCGGACAAGAGCAAAGCTTTGTTCAGCGCTTCCTGCTGAACTTCCAATGCCTGTCTGAAATCCGACTTCTCGCGTAAAGCCTTTCCTTTCAAACGCAAATCGACAGCCTCCTGCAACTGTGCCTCCCGCTGTTCAGACGACAGATGTGAGCCGGACAAGCCACATCCGGCAAACACAAAAAGACAGACAAACAGACAGAAGTAAAACATGGAACTCTGCGAATTGGAAATTGAAATTGTTTTAATGGCGCAAATTTAGGTATTTTCTATCACATGAATTGGTAAAATCGGTTCTTTTTTTAGTAAAATAACCATTTTTGTGACCATTTGGTCCAAAAAAACTCCTATTTTCCTCTTTTTGTGGAGCGGATTTCCCTTCTTTGCACATTTATTTGGTTTTTGTGTCGTATATTTTGCTATCGTTGCGTTGCATTTTCTTTATTTTTGCAAAAAAAGGTAAAAATTTATGAAGTTATGACACATATTCTCAAAAAGTGTGCAAATTTAACCCTACCTTTGCACCGTGATTCAAGATTTTAATCCTTTTATATTTATTAAGGTAAATCCGAATGAAAACTATTTCTAACATCAACAAGATTTTTACTGCAGTAGCTGCAGCAATGATCTCTACATCGGCTCTTGCCGGCGGTTTAGTAACCAACACCAATCAGAATGCTTCTTTCTTGCGCCAGTTGAGTCAGGAGGCCATCATCGACATCGACGGCATGTATGCCAACCCTGCCGGTACCGCTTTCCTTGCCCCAGGTTCGCACGTTGCTTTTAATATTCAGAATGCAAAGCAGAATCGTGATATCACGACATCTTTCGCTTTAATGGGATATAACACCAAGTATGCAGGTAATTCCACCCACAAATATCACGGCAAGGCTTTGGCTCCTGTGATTCCAAGCGTTCATTACAGCTACAATTGGGAGAAATGGAGCGTGAACGGCAGTTTTGCTCTGACAGGCGGCGGCGGCAAGTGTGAGTTCGACGAAGGTTTAGGCACCTTCGAAACCATGTATGCCGCCAGCGTTTATGCCGGCATTACCGGACAGCTGACTTCGGCTTTGACAGGTGCAGGCTATCCGCTTGCAGCAGCACAGAATGCAGCCCAAAATGCTATCCAAGGCTACTCGCTGAATGCCTACATGAAGGGACGTGCCTACTACTTCGGATGGACTGTGGGCGGCACCTACAAAGCACTCGACAATCTGGCAGTCTTCGCCGGCGGACGCATCGTTTATGCTACCAATAATTACAATGGTTGGGTGGAAGATATTCACGGCTATTATACCAATCCTGCCAACGGACAGACCGTCGATGTCGATCTGAACGACAATGCCCTTTCGCTTAATGCCGACCAGACCGGCTGGGGCTTTACACCAATGCTGGGTATCGACTGGAAGCTGAACGACCATTGGAACTTTGCAGCCAAATATGAGTTCAAGACAAAGCTGCGTCTGGAGAACGAATCGGAAATGAACAACTATACGGCTTTGCTTTCGATGCAGAATGCCACCTTGCAGCAGTTCCAGGATGGACGCACCATAAAGGCCGATATTCCTGCCACTTTGTTTGCCGGAGTCCAGTACTCTCCTGTCGAGGCTTTGCGTATCAATGCCGGTTACCATTGGTACGATGACAAGAACGCTTCGCAGTACGGCAACAAGCAGAAAAAGATCGACGACAACACCTTCGAGTTCACCGCCGGTGTGGAATACGATATCAACAAGTGGGTTACCGCTTCCTGCGGCTGGCAGATTACCCAGTACGGTCTTTCTGATGCCTATATGAACGACCTGAGCTTCGTCACCAACTCTCAGAGCTATGGTTTGGGTGCCCGTGTTCATATTTCCGAGAAATGGAGCATCGACCTCGGCTTCATGCAGACGCTCTACGAAAGCCGCGACGTAACTACCGCTAATTTCCTCAATTCCGGTCTCGACAAGAAAGACCACTACAAGCGCACCAATCGCGTTTTGGGTATTGGCCTGAACTTCGATTTCTAATCACTATAGATAAAGCAATGGGGGTGTGTCGATTTTGACACACCCCCATTGCTTTTTACTGTTTCTCCCCGTAGTAGCAAAATTTTCCTCCTCGTGGTTGCAAAATTCTGGTCCCTGTGAGGAAGTGTTAAAATGTTAAATTGTTAATCGCACATTTGTGATAGTTTCAAGAGTTGGCTATCCTTTCCTGCACTTGAAGATTTCGGTGTTATCATAAAAACCGTTCTTCATTGTTAATAATGCGTAAATAAGATGGAACGGACCTTGATTCTGTTTTTAGTGCTGGATCATTAACTCTGCATTGCAGACTTTCACCGTATCGCTGTTGAAAGTCCAGGTTCCCAGATCATAAGAATCAGTGTCGGTGGTGTATTCATCCTGGGTGGTGACATGAGCCGTCAGATTCAGATGAACCTCTTGCATCACATATTGCTTATACACAAAGGGCGGAATCACCATATAGGCCGTTAAGGTATCTCCTGCTGGAACCTCCACTCCATCTCCATCGAATGTGAGAGTAAGCGTGTCGGACAAGGTGGCACCATCGGTATCCATACCATTGCTGAAGTAGAAATTGCCCGATGAATAATAAAAACCGGCACCCTCAGCTTCTGTTAAGCTCAACTGATGAAAAGTCGCAGTCTCCGTACAGGTAAGCTGAAGTTTGACCAGCATGAGGACATGGTGCATGGAAAATGTCAGCACTCCCTTGGAAGGAGATTCCCCATCGCTGATCACAGGATCCAGTTCCGGTGTGATATGGCTGGCATCGTTGTTGGCAAGCTGCACCTGTGCTGGCATCGTATAAGCGAAGGTATTATAATAAGTGTCGGGGAAGATGGACTCCGAATAAGGCGGATACATGGCAATGTAGTTGATACTTGCATTATACTGCCAAAGCGATGAGGGCAACGAAAGCGCGGAGCTGTCGGTTGCCATGTCAGAAGTAATGGTATAATACATGATCGAGGCATCACCGGTTTGCGGATAGACGGCAAACTCGCCGCCTTCTTCCCAAGTATAGACAAAGGCGCCTTCGGTTTCATCGAACACCGTCCCTCGGGTTAATCCGGAGTTACTGATTACACGCGGAGCGATGGAAGCCGTGATGGCTTTCAGTTCTACGTACTCGTCTGCCTTGCCCGACAGGTCAGCCTCCGACTGATCGGAACAAGCCGCCAAGGACAGCAGACAGCCTATGCTCAATATGATATGGATTCTTTTCATGCCTTACGTTTCTTCTGTTATTCTTCAAAAACCAATGTATAAAGGTGCCCTGCTTCCAGGGTAGCCGGCATCGCAGCGTGCTGTGTGCTTATTGCATCGATGCCATATTCCATATAGAGGGTTTCGCCTACCACACCGTATGGTGGGACCAGCAGATAGAACACCCAATTGGTTTCGTTATTCGATATGCTCTCCGACATTTGCAGTTGATAGGAAACCCGTTCGGAATCGACCATGGAGAACGAACCGCTTTGCAAACTGTAGGACAAACGGGCAGGGAATCCGCACCCGCTCCTGTTTCCGGCGGCATCCGTCAGATAGAGACTGAAACTATCGAAAGCTGCGCCTGACGGCAGGTTGAAGCTGAGGGCAAGCAGCGCCGTCTTATGCGCCATGACGAAATGAATCGTATCGCTGTTCCCCTGCTGGCCCGGGGTTGCCACTTCCGATGCCAGCCGGTCGTACTTACCGAGATTGGCGGCAGGAGAATTCACTTCGGGCACCACCTGCACAGAATCATACTGAAAGAGAACGGACTGAAAGGATGCTGCTTTCCGAGGGTCGATCGGGAAATAAGCCTGATAGCTTTGACCGGGCTGGAATCCCCAGGCACCCGACTTGAACAAATAAACACTTTCAAACTCATGCGTCTCATTGCTCTTGTAATAATCAATGCTATAGGTCATGGAGACCTGCGGATTATTGACTTCCTCGGAAACGGCAAACACTCCGATGGTGTCTCCATCGGTCCAACTGATGGCATTTTTATCTGTGTAGGCCAATCGGGTGTTACCTTCCGCTTCGAAGGGAAGCACTTCGACCTCAGCTTCGTGCAGCAAAGCGGAAGTCTGTATCTGAGTTTCCATTTCATCACTACAAGCCACACAGGCCAGCAACGAAACAGCAGAGAATATGCAGATTAACGGTTTCATTCTTCAATCCAATCGATAAAAGAGGTTGATACTGATACAATCATTTTCGCCTCGTCGGTAGGCAGGGTCAGATAAACCTGATTCACCTTTCCCTTTTCGGGCCGGATGACGGCTGTCCTGCTTAGGCGGATCTCTTTTCCGTCAAACTCTTTCCCATTGGCAGAAAAGGTATTCTTGACGGTATAGCTGACATAAATGGTAGTTTCTGTCGGGAAGACGAAGCGGGGACCATACAGGTCGGTCACCTGATACAGTCCGAAATCTCCCGGTTCAATCTGCTGAAATTCGGTGGTGAGATTCTTTCTGGTATCGTCATCGCCACAGACATTGGTGCTGAGATAGGGATGCGACTCGGTTCCCGAATCGGAATATACCCACTCGTTGCTTTCCATGTCGTAGAAGCCCTCGATGGGCTGCTGGAATTCAATACTATTGAGTTTAACGGTATCGGCACCTCCATCGCATTTCACAAAGAAGGTCAGCTGGGCCATGATGTGCTCGAAGTTCAGCTGAATGGATCCGTTGCCGCTCTCGTTCATCGACGACGTATCGGAAACGGCCATCAGATCCTGACTGTAGCAGCCTGATTCTACGGTCTCTTCATAGTCAAACTCGTTGGTTCTTTTTACTTCCAAGTTAGCATAAATACCATAGGCTCCCTCTTCCACATAGTCGTTCGACCAGAGCGGACCATTTTGTTTTTCTGCATCAAGATTTCCGCCATACCACCCGAAAAAGCATACTTTCCGGCTATGATCCGTGGGCCAATAGCAGGGATTATTGCCTAACCACCATTCTCCGGACGAAAAGCTGTATGTTACCAACGGAACTTCCTCGGATGCGCCATACACAATACTGTCGTTCTCTCCCACCGTATTGGTGAACCATGGATCTTCTTCACTCGCTACACCGGGCACAACGGCCAATAAGGCGAATCCGTTCTTCTGCAAGGAGTCGAGCGTGTTCACCGCCCTGGTCAGCGACTTTGCATCAGCTGATATGCGAATGCTCTCGCCCTTGGTTGCCAGCAAGCTTTTCCCGTCGTCGTTGCACGACAGGAAACCGCCTGCGACAACGACCGTCAGGCTAGCAATTACTATTTTTTCAGTAATGGCTTTTTTCATTATGTGAATGCAGATATAAAAAGCAGTTTATACTTAAAGTGCCGCAAATGTACTCATTTGTTTTCAAACAGACAAATTTTTCAACTCTTTTTTCTTCTTTTGTCGGAAAATCAACTAAGATTGATTCAAAATTCACAAATTTGCCTATTCTCCGGGCAACATGGGTGCCGATTCGGAATCCAGGAACATAGAGTCGTCCATCTCGGCCAAAGTTTTCTTCTTTTTGTTCTCCATCGCTCCGGCTTTCAGGAGGTTACGGGCTGCCGTGATGATGCTCGGACCGCTGTCTGCCGTTGTGATCTTCAGCTTGGCTATCTTCCGGATCGTATCGTTCATGCTCGATTCGACATCCATGAAGCGGATACCGAAATCCTGTACGCGGTCGATCACGGTATTGGCGGCATCCATCATGGCCTGCTGGTTCTTCAGCTGGCGCACCTGCGTCCACATCACTTCGAGCACCCGCAGGTTCATATACATGGTTTGCGGACCCAGAATCATCACGCCCTGATCGTATGCTTCCCGCCAAAGCGAGGCATCGTTCAGGAGAGCCAGGTTCAAGGCTCCTTCAATAGGCACGTACATAATGGCGAAGTTCAGGCGATTGTAGCCGTCGGGCAGATATCTGGTATATTCCTTGCGGGCCAGGCGCTTCACCTGTGCCCTGACGCTTTCGATGTGTGCCTTCAGCGCCTCGCTCTTCTCCTGCGATCCGTCCTCAGCATTCATATAGCGTTCGTAGTCGGTCAACGACATCTTCGAATCGACCACCACATGACGGTTATTGGGAAAGTGCAGAATGAAATCTGGAATCAGGCCCTTGCCATCGTCACCCTTGGCTCCTTTTCCGCCCCGGTCGCGCAGGGTTTCCTGGGTGTCGAATTGCTCTCCTTCTTTCAGTTCCAGGTCTTCGAGCAACTGCTTCAGTTTCAGTTCTCCGAAGTTTCCCTGCACCTTCACCTCTCCCGTTAGGGCACGGGTCAGGCGGTCAGCTTTTTCTCCGATGTCGGCACTTTTCTGCATGTTGATCTTGATGGTCTCGTCCAATCGGGTCAGGGCCTCGGTCTGCTGTTCCTTGGTTTTGTCCAATGCCTCCTGCATATCTTTCAGGCTCTTTTGCAAGGGATCAATGATCTTCGACACCTGTTCCCGGTTCCGTTCGCCCAGTTCGTCCTGTCGTGCTTTCAGCACCTTTTCCGAAGTGGTCTGCATCTGTTCCCGAATCAAATCCAGTTGGCTATTCACCTGTTCCTCGTTCATCTGCTTCAGGGCAGCGATCTGTTTTTCGTGTCCCTCCTTAGCCTGTCTGAACTGTTCGTCGAAAGAGGACTTCAAGGCTGCAATCAGTTTCTCCTGCTGCTCTTTCTGTACCGCCATCTGGTTTTCATAATATTCCTTTTGCACTCCCAGCTGGTTCTCATAGTGCTCGCTCTGCACATTCAGCTGGTTCTCGTAATGTTCTCGCTGCACATTCAGCTGTTGCTCATACCCCTGAGTCTGACGTTCCAGCTGTGCCTTCAGGTTTTCCTCTCTGGTCTTCTGCACTTCGCGCTCCACCGTCAGATTCTTGATGATTTCCTCATCCGTCTTCTTTCCCCGGCTACCCACATAGTAACCAAGCACTCCCAAAAGAACTGCAACAATTATTCCAATCAGATATATTTCCATAATACGCTACTTTTCTGTTTTATATTTATATGTTCTATTCTTATTACCGCCATACGACTCCAGATAACCGAATTCCTTGAGTTGCCGGAGGTATCGCTTTGCTGTAGTGGGACTGTATCCAAAATGGCGGACTATTATTTCTGTTGTTATTTCATTTTTATCGGCCATAAAATTCAAAATATCGACCATTTTCCCTGCCAAGAATGGATTTATCGACCATTTATCGACCATTTCCTGCTGCAAATCGTTTTTATCGTCCATTTCTGATGCTACAGATTTCACATAAAAATCGATTTCCGTCTGTAGATGCTGGCAATGCAAGTCGGTCATACAATCTATGAAAATACTAATATCGTCTTGTTCTCGAGTATCTATAAGCGCTTGAATATATTCAGACTTGTCTTCTTTAAGCACTTTAGAAGCCAAAACACCGAACTCCCATTGTAACAAATTCATCAGCAACCGGCATGTACGCCCGTTGCCGTCTGCCCATGGATGAATCGTCACCAATTCAAAGTGCGCCCAAAAGCTAAGTTCATAAACAGATGCTACATCAGTAGGATCAATGGACTTGCGTCGTTTGTTCAACTCTTCGCAAAAAGCCGCTAATCGTGTTGGTACCTTCTGAAACGACATATAAGATTTTCCACCGGATCCTGCAGTCACGTTCAACTTGCGAAGTTCGCCCTTTGAGGCAGAGAAGCACCCTCCAATCGAGTTATATTCATTACCGGTTCGTGCCATCACCTTCGATGCCAACAAAATTAGCCAATCCACAGAAATAGGCTCATGTCGCATAATCCATGTTCGTCCATAGTCATACGCAACTTTCAAATCGAGATTCATCGTCTGTTCCAACATAGTACGTTTGCTGCTTGTAATGCCTTCATCAAACAGCAATTGTGCCTCGACCTCGGTAACTGTACTGCCTTCGATAGCGGTAGAGTGTGTAATGATGGAATACAGATAAAACTTCTCGAAGTCGATCTGATCCGATATCCCTAAGGCCTTGTGTTGCCGGAGCAACGCAAGTAACTTCTCCTTATTTTCGCTCTTCATTTTTTATTGTTCTTTTATAAGACGAATTAATTGAATCACGGGGCAAGCACTCCATTGTAGTAATAATTCTTCCGGCCTTTCTCAATAAGCATACGATTGTTTTTCAAAACCTTTTTCGTTTTGGGTATGGAAACTTCCACCCGATTCAACGGGATATTATCGATGTTTTCCACTTTCTCCAAAAAAACTTGCTGACTTACAGACAGGGTTGCATATACACTATACCAGTACCAATAGTAATAGGTCTGCAAAAGTTCAAGAGTTTTGGTCCCCTCATTCTGAAGATTGTAGTCCATGAAAGCCCCCTTCTGAACAATCACCATATTATAGTTGTATCGACCGAAATAGTTGCCTCTCGGATTCCCGTTTTTATAAGTTACATCGACTGGCACCCATCCGAAATCCTGGATGTAAAATTCTGCCCAAACATGGAAATTATTGTTAGCTGCAAAAGCAACAACATGCCGCGCAGGAATACCTTTAGCCCTCAACAAAGAAATGTATATGGATGATAGGTTTCCGCAATCGCCTCCACCATCTTTCAGGATTTTTGACAATGTGTGCAGTCCAGTAAACGGATTTAGATACTTATAATTGGATGCGACATAATTATAACAATGCTCCGTGTAGGCCAACCTATTTTTACCGCATTCCTCGAACAAGCTATCTGAAAGCGACTTTATTATAGAATTATCCGGCACAACAAACTCGCCACTTCTTTTGCAATTATCTTTATAGTCGTTTGTCGTAGTGTCATATTCAGGCATATCCTTCCAGGTGCCATCCGCATTCTTAAAACGAGAAAAGTCGATTTCTATAGTTTTAGGAAAAAAAATAAAACTATACCCCACCTTAAAATCTTTGTCTATACTGCTGAGCTGAGCTGCATTCATACAGAGTTCCACATATTGATTCTGATTCTCAGCAATAGTCTGTTGATTCCACTTGCCTGCCGATGTCAGATCCAGATTATAAATGTCCTGATAATCGTCCGAGTGCGGACAAGGAGCCACAAGCGTAAAGGATGTAAATGCGATTCTATTGCTCCGCAGAATGGTAAACGTATTATTATATTTTGTGTATTGTGCCGTACATATATGTACGCTCAGCAATAAGAAGAAGATAAGAATGTTTCTCATAATTCCGGCATGATTTACGCTGCAAATTTACATTTTATCTTTGAATTCACTCCCTGCAAGAACATTGAGATGCCAGGGCCTCTGCACAGCGTTCGCCATCCATAGCCGCGCTGACGATGCCGCCTGCAAAGCCGGCACCTTCTCCACAGGGATAGAGACCGGCGATGACGGGATGACAAAGGGAATCGCGATCGCGAGGAATGCGAACCGGTGAAGAAGTGCGTGTCTCTGCAGCAATCAACACAGCATCGTTGGTAAGGAACCCATGGGCACTATGCCCGAAAACATCGAAGCCTGAACGCAAACGGGTGCTGATGAAACGCGGCAACCAGAAATGCAGCGGCGAAGCCAGGACTCCAGGCGTATAGGATGTGGCGGGCAAATCAGCGGAGAGCCGTCCCTTCACGAAATCGAGCATCCTTTGAGCCGGAGCCACCTGCTTCTGTCCTCCGTTCAGCCAGCTGTTGCGCTCAATATTCTCCTGCAACGCCATCGCCACCAACGGGGAATCAGCAGTAAGCGTCTCGCCCATTGCATCGAGGAAAGTGCAGGTGGGCAACTCCTCGCAAATGCCCTCGCTCAACAGTTCGCCCATGTCCTCGGGCCGGATTTCGACCACCATTGCCGCATTCGCCCAACGGGAAGCACGGGCAGAAGCTGACATACCGTTCACCACCACCTGCTGCGGCCCCGTGGCACTTGGCACCACCACGCCCCCCGGACACATGCAGAACGAATAGACTCCACGCTGGTTGCATTGCGCCACGAAACTGTAGGCAGCGGCCGGCAAGTACGGACCCCTTCCGGCTTTATTATGATATTGAATCTGGTCGATGAGCTGCTGCGGGTGCTCCAGGCGGACACCCATCGCCAAACCTTTCTTCTCGATGGGAATATGTTCACTGTAAAGCATTCGATAGACATCACGTGCAGAATGACCGGTGGCCAGTATGACAGGTCCCAGGAACTCCTCGCCCCGATTCGTACCGACGCCCACCACCTGACTGCCTTTCAACAGCAGCCTATTGACGACGGTTTCGTAATGGATCTCGCCCCCGCAGCGAAGGATCTCGTTGCGGATGTTGGCAATTACTGCCGGCAAACGGTCTGTACCGATGTGCGGATGTGCGGCATCGAGAATGCCCGTGTCGGCACCGAACTGGCAAAGACGCTCAAGGACGCCCGACACGTTGCCCCGCTTTTTGCTTCGTGTGAAGAGCTTGCCGTCGGAAAAGGCACCTGCCCCACCTTCGCCAAAACAGAAATTGCTTTCGGGATCGACTTCCTGCCTGCGGGTGATCTGAGCCACATCCCGACGTCGATCCGACACATTGCGTCCGCGCTCGATCACGATCGGTCTGATGCCCAACTCGATCAGTTTCAAGGCGGCAAACAAACCTCCGGGACCCAGTCCCACCACAACCGCCTGCCTATCGCCCTTCACTTCGCGATACTCCTTAGGCTCGAAAAGCGTCTGTGGCGGTTCTTCGTTGATATACACATCGAGGTCGAGTTGGATCATCACCTGACGCTGGCGGGCATCGATGCTGCTGTGCAAAATCCGGTAACCGCGCAACGACTTCGGGGAAATGGCGTTCTGCTGTGCCAGTTCCGACTCTAACTTCTGCGCATCGCACCACACTTCCGGACGCACGCGTATCTTTATATTCTTAATCATATCATAAATGTTGTTCGATGCCCAATTCGCGATGCACCAGAAGAATGTCCAAATCGGGATAATGCTGTTTCAGATGCTGTGCCAGATGCTGTGCGCCATACACGCTGCGATGCTGGCCTCCGGTGCAACCGAAACTTACCATCAGGTGAGTGAACCCACGGTGCAGGTAAGTATCGACGGCAGGATCGACCAGCGCATACACATGCTCCAGAAACTGCAGCATCGTCAGTTCCATGCCAAAAGGCTCATGCCCCGGAGTGTGATCCCGCCCTTCCAGAAAATCGATGACCGGCTGGTCGAGACCCGTCAGGTGCTTGTATTCCCGATAGCGGCCCGGGTTATGCGGAGCCCGGCAATCGAAGACAAAGCCGCCTCCGTTGCCTGAAAAATCGTTCGGAACGCCTTTCTTGAAGCTGAAACTGGTGATCCGAACGGTCAGCCTGCCCTGATCCGATGACGGCTGGAAGTTCGGACAAGCAGCCACCTCGCGCAAAACGGAAAGCAGATAGGGGTAGTCTTCCTGCAATTCCTCTGCTACGGCCACAATCATAGCCAATGCTTTGGGGATGGGCGATAGGAATGCCGCCTTCCGTTCGAAGATGCCCCGGAATCCGTAGGCACCTAAAACTTGCAGCAACCGGAAGAAAACGAACTGGCGAAGCCGGTAATGGAACTCCTCATCGGAAACCTGCAAGTAAGGACGCAACGCATCGCGATAGACGGCGAGCAGTTCCTGGCGCAATGACTCCGGATAACCGGCACGCGCCTGCCAGAGGAACGAAGCCACATCGTAATAGACGGGACCCTGATAACCTGCCTGAAAATCGATATAGTACGGCAGACCGTCCTTCACCTGAATGTTGCGCGACTGGAAATCCCTGTAGAGGAAGCCGCTGTTCGGGGCTTCAAGCAGACGCTGTTCGAGGGCATCGAACTCCTCCTGCAATTGCACTTCATCGAAGTTGACGCCCGTACCTTTAATAAAACAATACTTGAAGTAGTTCAAATCCCAGCGGATGTTGCGGGCGCTGAAAACCTGCTCCCGACAGCAATGGTTCAGATCGAAACCTCGCAGGGCCTTGAACTGGATTTCCGGCAGATCGCGCATCACCTGTCGCAACACTTCGCACGTCTCTTCGTCCCAACAGCCGTTCTTCTGGCATCGAACAATCAGGTCATACAACGAGACGGCTCCCAGATCGGTTTGCAGGTAGCACGAACCGCTGCGAGCCAGCACCCGGGGCACGCGCAAGCCCTGTGCAAGCATCGATTGGCTGAGTTCGCAGAAAGCATTGAGTTCCGACGGTTCGCCCGACCAGGCTCCGATGACGGATGTGCCGTCGGGAGCCATCAGCCTCAGGTAACGCCGGTTGCCTGCCGACCCCGTCAGCGCCTGAATGGCAGCCGGTCTGAAACCGAAATGCCGTAGATACAAAGACAATATTTGGTCGTCCATGGGTCAAAAATTTTCGCAAAGATAGCAAAAAAAGTTGAATAGCTGCATTTTTTCTTTGTTTTTTTTGTACGGATTGCCAAAAATTCATTATCTTTGCGCCTGATTACAACGAATAATTGCAGTTTTTTCGCATATGGATAACGACATTTTGACCGTCAAGCAGAACTTGGGCATCGTTGGCAACAGCCAGCCTTTGCTGCAAGCCATATCAGCAGCCCTTCAGGCCGCTCCTTTCGACGTCAATGTGCTCATCGTAGGCGAAAACGGCGTCGGTAAGGAAGTTTTCCACAAGATCCTGCACAACTACAGCGCCCGCAAGCACAGCAAATGCATTCCGGTGAACTGCGGTGCCCTGCCCGAGGGAACCATCAACAGCGAGCTTTTCGGACACGTGAAAGGTGCCTTCACGGGTGCCATAGCTGACCGAAAAGGTTATTTTGAGGAAGCGGACGGAGGCACCATCTTCCTCGACGAAGTGGGCGAACTTCCCTTGGACACACAGGCCCGCCTGCTGCGCGTCATCGAGGCAGGTGAATATCAGCGCATGGGTTCGAACACGGTCTATAAGACGAACGTGCGCATCGTGGCTGCCACCAACCGCAACCTGCAGGAAGACATCGAAACCGGAAAGTTCCGCCAGGACCTGTACTATCGTCTGGCTGCCGTCACCATCCGTGTTCCAGCCTTGCGCGACCGGCGCGAGGACATCTACCTGCTGTTCCGCAAGTTTGCCAACGATGTGGCAGAAAAATACCATTGCCCGAAAATCAGCGTGGATGACGGCGGACGACAGCTGCTGATGGCTTACAGCTGGCCGGGCAACGTCCGACAGCTGCTGCACCTCGTGGAGGAAATCAGCATTGTGGAAACGGAACGTCTCATTACTGCTGACATTCTGAAGCGGTATCTGCCGGATTTCGAGTCGAGAATGACCTCTGCCGGCGGCTCGCACAAGGACTCCTACGAAACCGGATTCGGGCCGGGCGAGAAAGCTATGCTCTATAAGGTGCTCTTCGAAATGAAGCAGCAGCTGGAAGAGGTGCGCACCCGACTGGGGCTTTCGGATGCGCCAATACCTCCGACGCACCCTGTCCGACAGCTTTCGCAAGGCGTGCCTATCACCGTCGATGACTTCGAGGAACAGGAAGCGGAAGAAGTCGGCACAAGCGTTCCGATCAGCACCGTTTCCGTCCCGGTTTCCGCTTCTGCCCCTACGGCTCCGGCCTCCACACAGCCGGAACCTCCGGTACGCACCCTCGAACAGATGGAGAAAGAAGCCATCGAACAGGCCCTGAAACGCAACGGAGGCAACAAGCGCAGAGCGGCTGAAGAACTGGGCATTTCCGAGCGGACCATCCACCGCAAGATTGCCGACTACGGTCTCTGACTTTGCCCCGGAAAAAACTTAAAGAAACAACACAACCTTGAAGAAACTGATCCTCCCCTTCCTGCTGGTCCTTGCAGCCCTGACCGCGTGCTATCCGGTTTACAAACTGAATGGCGCCAGCATCGACTATGCGGTCACCAAGACCATCAGCTTCGAGAACTTCCCCATCAAAGCCCCGTTGGTCTATGCTCCGCTGGCGGTGAACTTCAACGATGCCCTGCAGGACAAGTACGCCTCGCAGACCCGCTTGTCGCAGGTGAAGCAGGACGGAGACCTTCAGCTCAGCGGTGCCATCACGGGCTACAATCTGACGCCTCAGGCGGTCAAAAGCGACGCTTATGCCGCGGAAACACGTCTGACCATCAAGATAAAGGTGAAGTTTGTGAACAAAAACAACTCCACCGAGAACTTCGAACGCGAGTTTTCTGCCTATCGCGACTTCGATGCCACCCAGTTGCTGACCGATGTGCAGGACGGACTCTGCGAAGAGATGATCAAGGAACTGGTTGAAGAAATCTTTAACGCCACGGTTGCCAACTGGTAAACACCTCGCCTCACATGAATGCACTCCTCGGAAAATGGCTGAACGACCCGGAATCGATGGGAGCTGAAGCAATCGAACAGTTGCCGCGGCTCATCGAACAGTATCCCTATTGCGCCTCTTTCCGGTTGCTCTATACCATCGCTTTGGCCAACACGCACAGCATCCGGATGAACGACGAGCTGCGAATCACGGCCGCCACCTTGCCCGACCGCATGAAGCTGTTCCAGCTGGTGAACAACGGGGAGCACGAATGGGTGAGCCTGCTGCTACAGTTGGAACAGGCTCGCAAGGAGGAACTGGCTCAGGACGAGGCAACCGATTCGTTTGCCCTGATCGACCAATACCTGAACCAGCAGCACCTTCCCGATGCCGGTTTGTCGGAAAAACTGAGCGATGCGACGGTGGCTCCGAAGTTCAGCCTGTCAGACCTCGAAAAGATGCCGGATGCCGGATTGCTGGACGACGAGGAGGATGGACTTATTGTAAATTCTGACGATAATAACTCCTCCCTCGAAGACCAGCTGATCGATCACTTTCTCGAGGCAGACAGCCACGGGGAACTGTTCGTTCCTCAGGCAGATCCGCAAGCCGCAGAAATACCCATCGCAGAGCCTGAAAAGATTCACGAAAAGGCATTTTTGACCGAAAGTTTGGCAAAACTATATGTCAAACAGCACAAATTTGAGCAGGCATTAGCTATTTTTTCCTCTTTAAACTTGAAATATTCGAAAAATAGCAGTAACTTTGCAGACCAAATAAGGTATCTGGAGAAGATTATAGCTTACCAAAAGGAGTTAGAGGCTTCAGATCCGTCGGACAACGAAAAGTAATTGTAATTAAAAATAAACATTAAACAAATGAGCGCTATTTTTGTACCCATCATTGTAATTCTCAGCGTCCTGCTGATCGGGATTGTTCTTATCCAGAAATCAAAGGGCGGAGGTCTTGCAGCAGGGTTCCAGTCTTCCAATCAGATTATGGGTGCCCCTAAAACTGCCGATTTCCTTGAGAAAGCAACTTGGAGCATCATGGGCATTATTGCATTCCTCTGCATTCTTTGCACCGTTACTACCCACAAGTTTGCTGTAGAGCAGGGCAGCGTACTTTCTAACGACGCCATCGAACAGACGATGAGTGCTCCGGAGAACGTTGAGGCTACCGATGCCGCTCCAGCTGAAGCTCCAGCAGAGGCTAACTAATCCCTTCTCTTTGAGAGTTACAAAAAACGGAAGATACTACGTGTCTCCCGTTTTTTGTTTGTTTTTCTGCCGTTTTCTGTCAAAATCTTTCTTTTGAAAGAAACTTTTCGTACCTTTGCCCCGCAATCCAATCACTATAATTAAACCTTAATAAATTTTCGCATCCGTTCGCTCTTTCGCATGTTTTCGCAATAAAAAAACTTACAAAATCGTTTCAGAGTGCTCTATCCAACTATCAAACCATAAAAATACCGATTAGCCTGTAAAATTTGAATAAAACAACTAAGATAATTTGCAACCTCCGGAGGCTGCACGTGCTGTGTCCGGGAGGGTACACGTGCAGGCTCGGGGAGGCTGCAAATGCAGGTTCGAGAAGACTGCTTTGGTATAGGATGGCACACAATCCAGTTAGAATATACACATGTTCCAACCAATGCCGGATATATTTATTGCAAAAAACACGAAATAAACAAAAAAATGCGGACAACCGATACCACTCCCGATTTCGCTCCCGACCGATATACTTCTCTTTTTATTCGCCCCATCCAAAACAATAAGCCTAAAATTATCATCTGCGCTTTGCAGATTTAACGATTTTTTATTTTTCATATTGGCTGATTTTCAAAAACGGGGGGAGTAAAAACTGAATTTTCACATATTATTATTAAATTTGCACGCGATAAGGGCTTTTTTTTACTAGATGCCCCACGTCACCTACGATCATTTGAATCTAACGAGTTACTTAAAACCATATTTTCTAACAATTAAAAATTTAATGCACATGAAGAAAATTCTTCTTTCTTTAGCGGCACTACTGTGTGCCGGAAGTATGTGGGCACAGACAGATGTGACTTCCACATATTTAACCAATGCGGACTTTTCCGCAGGTACTGTTATCGACAATAATGTATGTACCTATGGAAAAGATATGGCTGCAAATGGCACAACTTACTATGGTGCACAAGCCATTAGTGGATGGACAAATGCTAGCGTCGGATCGACAGCGGATGGCTATGACAACTGCACATTGGCCGGTGCTTTATTCGAATATGGAAGTGCCTCATGGGTAGCAGGTGCTGGAAATACTGCTCCTGCAACAGATCCTAATGGAAATGCTGGTAAAGCTGCCGGACTTTGTGCTGTTTGGGGCGGCAGTATCCAGTACACACAGGCCGTAACTCTTCCTGCTGGTAGCTATACTATAAAATTCAATGTTTTCAATACTACATCTGGTAGCGGTAATAGTTCTGGGATTATCACCACGAACCTGTTCGGCTTTATAGAAGATGGAGGAACTACACATTATGCCCCAAACAACACATTCGCAATTGGCCAGTGGGTAAACGTTGCCGTAACTTTCGAACTCGCTGCAGAAACAGCCGGTAAAATTTCTATGGGTTATGTTGGCCCTTCAGGAAACGCCGCCATGCCTCATTTGTTTGTTGACAACGTAAAAATTTTACAAAATGAAGTAGCTGAGGATTGCACAAACAAGGTAAAAACCACAGGTTGGACAGGTGCCGGTGACGGTTATCAAGGTGGTTCAATCAATACTGCACGCCAATATGGCGATAAAACCATAGGCCGTCACATCTACCAGACTGTCAGTGGACTGGATAACGGTATGTACGAGGTTGCATTCTACGCTCTTTCACAGAAGGAATGGAATGGTTCTCTTACAAATGATGCAGGTGACGTTGCATACGTATTTACCGAAGGAGCATATGAGATTAAAGAGTGGATAAACGCACGTGCCAGGAATTCATATCCAGGTGATGATAATGTCGGAATCTACACTATCAGTGGTGTCAAAGTTACGGATGGAAGTTTGACACTCGGTATGGGTCTTGCGAAAGCCGACCTGACAGAATGGCACCATGTGCAAATTAAGTCTCTTGTTCGTACTGGAGACATTGTGGACCTTACCTTATTGACAGAAGCATACGAAACTGCACTTGCCAATGCCAAGGCTGTAGACCAAAGCAAAAAGATGGCAACATCCATTCTCGCTGCACTTCAAAGTGCAATATCTACATACGATGAAGGAAATGTGAACGAAACCTCGGCATCAGAATTGAATACAGCAACTGCTGCTTTGGCCTCAGCAACAACCAATGCTAATACCTCTATCGCAAGTTATTCCATCATAGCTTCAGGATCTATTTCTGACAGCAGTATTGAAGGCTGGTCAGATACTGGTACAGGTTCTGAATTCAGAGTAAACACATGGTCAACTGAAGGTAATACGGATGGTTCAGGTATGACCACACCTTTCATTCAGACCTGGATTAATGGATCAAGCACTCTCAAAGATGGTCAAGCATACTATACACTTGCGGGACTTGAACCAGGAGAAACCTATTATGCTCAAGCTCTTGTGCGTGCATATAGCGAAGCAGGTAACACTCCTAATGGACCAACATTCTTTGTGAACGACACAGAGCAAGACATGACAGAAGTCGGAACCGCATTTACTAACGGTAACAAAAAGGGTTACTATGGAATGCTTGGTGCCGCAGCTACGGTAGGCGATGACGGAAAAATTACCCTTGGTGTGAAAATTTCAAGTGCAAACTATAATTGGGTGGCATTTAAGAATGTAAGCATTCAATCTATGGATGATGCTTTCAATGCAGCTGTTGCTAAGGTTACCGTCCTTGAAGGAACTATTCCTACTGCCGCTTACAACACAGCATATGCTGTAGTTACGGCAAACTCTGGTGCAAACTATCCTACAACAGCTGCAGGTTTTGAGACCGCTATTGCCGCTATCGAAGCAGCCGCAACTTCTGCTTCTGTTTTTGTTGCTCCTTACGCTTCTTTCCAGACATTGAAAACCTCTGCAAACGCTCTTGTTTCTGTTGAAAACAACAATAGTGATGCCAATAGTACTCTTGCTTCAGCCATTAGTGCACAGAATACAGCTGTCGAGGCTGCTACAACTGCAGCTGCAATCACAACAGCTACTTCTACATTGAAGACTGCGATGATTACTTACGTTGGTACTGCTGATCCAGCAGAAGGCAAACTTTTTGACCTATCATTCCTGTTAACGAATCCATCTTTCGAAGGCTTCGCTGACTGGGGTGCTCCAGCAGATCAAGGATGGGCAACTGACATTCCAAGAACAAATCTGGGTGATTATAATAACTTTGCTTGTCGCACAACAGGCGCACCTGGCGGCTCTTTGGTATCTAAGTTTGTAGAGCGTTATACCAGCAATGCTTGCACGACTGCAAATCTTTATGCATTGTATCAGACAATCAATCTGCCAGCCGGCAACTACCGTTTCGAAGCTCTCTCTTGCGCAAATGAAGCTACAACAGTTCTGATGGCTGCCGGAGACGCTACGGGTGATGCTGTAACTGCAACAACGTTGAACACAACGTACAAAGTTAACTTCACCGTTACAACTGCGGGTGGTACTAAGATGGGTATTAAGCTCGGCAATGATAACATTTCAAACTGGCAATGTATTGCATCACCAGCCCTATATAAGACTGATGTTACAAAATCAACCGTTACCGTTTCTGAGGCTGGCTTTGCTACCTATGTGAGCAACTATAATCTCAATTTCTCTGCTACTGCTATTGAGGCATACGCTGTGACGGTTACTAAGAAGGGTGTTGCTACCTTGACCAAGTTGAATCAGGTTCCTGCCAACACTCCTGTCCTGCTCTATGCAGAAGGTGGCAAGACTGAGGATATCCCAGTTCTTGCAAGTGCTGAAGCTGTTACAGATAACGACCTCGTGGCTGGTACTGGTGCTGCCGTTGCTACTATCGATGGAGAGTACACCAATATGATTCTGAACAAGGTTGACGGTAATGTTGGCTTCTACTTCGCAGCTGGTCAGACCGTTGCCGCTAACCGTGCTTACCTGCACATCGCTACTACGTTGGCTCCTGATGCAGAAGCTGGTGCTCCAATGGTTATCGAGTTCGCAGATGAGGTAACAGGCATCGAGGCTGTTGAGGCTGAGACGAGTGCCAACGGTATCTACAACCTCGCAGGCCAGCGTGTAGCCAAGGCTCAGAAGGGTCTCTACATCGTAAACGGCAAGAAGGTGATCGTTAAATAAAATAATGAGTAATTTTAATTAGAAAACGAAATATGAAAAAGACATATCAGACACCCAGCACGAACATTGTCAAAATCGACACCGTTCAAGTGATTGCTGCTTCTGTCACCATGGTTGGCAAGGATGCAACAGGCTCCGCTATGGCTCCTCAGCAGCGTAACAGCGATTGGTCAGATTTCGAAGGAAACTAATCGAAAAAAATTACTAATAACACTAAAAAGAATCCAGGGCAGCCAACTGCTCTGGATTTATTATTTTTCTATTGCGAAAATTGCGAAATACGCGAAAACTAACATTATTGCTGAAATCTGTATTTGTAAGGAAATCCGTATGCTCAATATTATAAATGTAGTATAAAGTTTGCAGGATTCAAATAAAATGTGTATCTTTGCTGCGTGAATCATAACATTAACCATACTTCAATATGAACAAAAGGATTTTACTGACATTAGCGGTAATAACGGTGATGGAAAGCTGGGCATCGGCACAGGGACAACGCAGACACCGGGGACCCCGTGAAGCATTCCAGACGGAAACACCCATGGTGCACGACCCCGTGATGGCAAAGGAAGCTGATACCTACTTCGTGTTTTCGACAGGCGTGGGCATCCAGCAGATGACATCGAAGGACAGAAAGACGTGGACGGTCCTCCCCCAACCCGTGATGACGGTCATACCCGGGTGGACCACCGACTCCGTGCCGGGCTTCAACAGTCATGTCTGGGCTCCGGACGTGATTTACTGGCACGACAAGTGGTGGATGGCATACAGTTGTTCGACCTTTGGAAAGAATGGTTCCGCCATCGGATTGCTCAGCACCCGATCGCTGATGGCAAACGTATGGAAAGATGAAGGTTGCATTGTGGTATCGCGAGAAAAACGCGACAACTGGAATGCCATCGACCCGAACTTCGTCATCGACGAGAACGATACCCCTTGGCTGGTTTGGGGCTCGTTCTGGGACGGTATCCAGCTCGCCCGGCTCGACTCCACCATGCATTTGGCCTCGAAACCTGTAACCCTTGCCCGACGCCACCGCCTGGGTGACCCGGATGCGGCTGAGAACCCGACCTCAAAATTTGCAGGACGCAACGCCATCGAGGCTCCGTTCATCTTTAAGCACGACGGATATTACTACCTCTTCGTATCGTGGGATTACTGCTGCCGGGGTGCCAAAAGCAATTACCGGGTGGCTGTGGGACGCAGCAAGAACGTTGGCGGTCCTTATCTGGATCGGACAGGAAAGGAGATGCTGGAAGGAGGCGGAACCCTCTTCCTGGAGGGCGACAAACAGGAATGGGAGGCAGCAGGACATTGTGCAGCCTATCACATGGACGATGAAGATATTTTTATCTGTCACGGATATAGTGCAGAACGCAACGGAACTGCCCTGCTGATACAACGAACCATCAGCTGGACACCCGACGGATGGCCAGAACTGAGATAAAGGGATAAAAACAAAAGGATTAATCCATGCGACTGCGATAGTCCTCGTAGGTGAACTCACGAAGGATTTCGATGCTACCGTCCAAATGGCGCAAGGCAATGGCCGGATGCGAAACACCATTGAAAGTATTGGTCTTGACGGTGGTGTAGTGAATCATGTCTTCGAGCACTACGTAATCGCCTACCTCCAAAGGATGGGGAAAGCGCCATGAACTCATGTAATCGCCCGACAGACAGCTGTTGCCACCCAAGCGATAGACATTCTCCTCCGTAGAGGTGACATTCTCCAGGGTCTCTGCTCCTCGCACCGCAGGCCAATATGGCATCTCTAAGCAATCGGGCATGTGGCAGGCGAACGAAACATTCAGAATAGCGGTACGAATGCCGTGATTCTCGACGACATCGACCACTTTTGAAATCAACGGTCCCGTCTGCCAGGCGAATGCAGAACCGGGTTCCAGAATGATTTTGAGCCAAGGATATCGCAAACGCAAACCTTTCAGGAGAGCAATCAGATGGTCAACGTCGTAGTCCTTGCGAGTCATCAGATGTCCGCCGCCCAGATTCAGCCACTTGAGCTGCGGGAACCATTTCGCAAACTTCTCTTCCAGATGAACCAGCGTGTGCTCTAAGGCCTGGGCAGACGATTCGCAATGGCAATGACAATGGAAGCCCTCCACACCTGCAGGAAGTTCTTCAGGTAAATCGGTATGCAGAATTCCGAACCTACTACCGGGAGCACAGGGATTATAGATCTCCGTCTCGATTTCCGAGTATTCGGGATTGACACGAAGTCCGCAAGAAACGCCTGCCTGCAAAGCTTTCGCCCCATAGCGTTCAAACTGGCTCAGGGAATTGAAAGTGATATGTGACGAGCACTTCAGAATCGTATCGATATTGTCGTCATCGTAAGCAGGTGAATACGTATGTGCTTGGGTGCCGAACTCCTCGAAAGCCAAGCGTGCCTCGCTCAGCGAAGAAGCCGTCGTGTGGCTGATGTACTCGCGGAAGATCGGGAAAGTCTTCCACAAGGCGTAGGCTTTGAAGGCCAGAATAATTTCCACTCCGGCTTCGTCTGCCACATGCTTGATGAGTGACAGATTCCGACGCAGCAACCGCTCCTCCAGCACATAACAGGCTGAAGGATACTTCGCATACTCATCCTCTCGAATATCAGATTCAATCATAACTGCTGAATTTAAATAGCTACCAAATAACTACCGGACTTGATTTCGGAGCCACCTCTACCTTAAGCGAAGGATAGCGGGACAAAATCCAATCGCGCAACAAAGAAGGCGTATATTGCTCCGTCTCGAAATGTCCGCCACAAAGAATGAGGATTTCGGGATGTCCGAAAAACAGATGATAACCCACCTCGCCTGTCAGATAAGCATCCGCACCGGCCCTGATGGCATCGCCAATAAAGTCGTCGCCTGCACCTCCGCACAACGCCAGCCTCGTAATTCTCTTTTCACTATCCACATCTGCGGCATTGCTCTGTAAGGCTTCGATGTGAAGTTTCTCTTTCACCTGTTTTGCCAATCCGGCAACAGAAAGAGGAGACGGAAATTCTCCGATGATACCGCTGCCGCAGGCTTGCACGAAATCGGACGAAAGACCTGCCGTCTGCGCTGATGAAAGAGGTGCTAAGGGAAATATTTTCTGCAAACCAAGCACTTCGCCAATCTTATAGTTCACTCCATCGGGTGCATTGTCGAGGTTGGTGTGAGCGCTATAGATGGCAATATTATGCTGAATGGCAGCAATAATCACCCGGCTGATATAGTCCTTCCGAGGATTGATCTGTTTGGTGCCATGAAACAGCAACGGATGGTGGCTCACAATCAGATTCGCCCCTTTTCCGATAGCCAACAGGACGGTCTCTTCCGTCACATCGAGGGTCGTAATCACCCCAGTCAGCTCCTGTTCGGGATCTCCAACCTGCAACCCAGCGTTGTCGTAACTCTCTTGCAACTGCAAGGGTGCTTTCTGCTCAATCAGCGATGCTATATCCTGGACTTTCATCTAATAACTACTAACTATTAATTAATAACTACCAACTACAACTCTTCTTTGCTCAACTTATTCCACATATAGATGCCGTAGAAACTGTTGATCAGATACACGCAATATTTGGCAGTAGTCATGAACGAGAAGACGGAATCGGACATCAGCCACATGGCAATATACGCCACGTTGATCATCAGCCACATATACCATTGCTCGACGTACGCCTTGACCGATACCCACATGGTAATGATACTCATCACGGTGGTGAACGAATCCAGCCAAAGCTGCGACTGCGTGTCGTAATCGAGTTTTAAGGTCTTGAACACCACTTCTCCCCAACCGAATCGGGTAAAAGTCTGCGTGATGATTTCCACTAACCAAGGTCCGAATTGCAGCAAGAAGACACCTAAAAGCAACGTAGCCACAACAACGGCAAATAAGGTCCATGCGCGTTGCTTCCAGGTCATGTAGCGTGTACGAATGCGAGCGGTATCATCGTGCCTGCGACGCTTGCCCCACTGTTTCCATCCGAAAAACTGCATGGGCAGATTGTAGAACAACCGCTGCAGGAAGTCTCCGTACATGTGGGTGCAGAAACATATATAAATATGTATAAAGGCTTCGACAATACCGAACAGCCAGTTGGCCATCGACCCTTTGGCACCCAGCACCACACAAAAGACGCCCAAGATGGCTCCGACTGCTGCCATGCAGGCATTAAAACCGAAGCTGCCCTTGATGACAAACGATGCTACTGCCAGCGCCAGAATGGCACTTAGCAGCAGCACCTCAAACGCATTGAGCGAACGGAACGTCAGATAGAGTAAAGTTACGTACCGGTTCTTGCGCATAGTCGGAAAAGATCAATAGGAACGTGCAAAGAGAACACGTCGGGCACTTGGTTTGCCGGTCAGCATATCCACACCCGGCTCCAGATCGGACGGATCCTGCGGCTCGAACGGGATGCAACGGATGGTTGCCTTGGTTTCTGCCTTGATGCGCTCTTCGGTCTCGGTGGTACCGTCCCAATGGCAAAGCAGGAAGCCGCCTTTCTCGATCTCAACCTTGAACTCCTCCCACGTATCCACACGGCGGATGTAACCGTCACGCATCTTCCTGGCTTTCTCGAAGATGGCTGTCTGCATCTCATCGAGCAGAGCAACCACATGCTCAACGATGCCGTCCTGCGGAACAGATTCCTTTTCGAGCGTATCGCGGCGCATCAGTTCGAGAGTATTGTTCTCCAAATCGCGAGGACCGATGGCCAGACGCACAGGAATACCCTTCAGTTCGTACTCAGAGAACTTCCAACCCGGTTTCTTGTTGTCGGCATCGTCGAACTTCACGCTGATTCCTTTGGCTTCGAAGGCATCGAGCCAAGGCTGCACACGTGCGGAGATGGCCTGCAGTTCGTCTGCGGTCTTATAAATAGGCACGATGACTACCTGAATTGGAGCCAGCTTCGGAGGCAGCACCAAACCGTTATCGTCGGAGTGGGTCATAATCAGGGCACCCATCAAGCGAGTGGAAACGCCCCACGAAGTAGCCCAAACGTACTCGCGCTGGTTCTCTTTGTTGGTAAAGGTGACATCGAAGGCTTTGGCGAAGTTCTGACCCAGGAAGTGGCTGGTGCCTGCCTGCAATGCCTTGCCGTCCTGCATCATGGCTTCGATGGTGTAAGTATCGAGAGCACCTGCAAAACGCTCGTTCGGGCTTTTCGGTCCCATGATGACCGGAACAGCCATGTATTTCTCGGCAAAGTCTCCATAAACGTTGATCATCTGCATGGCCCGCTTTTCAGCCTCCTCGCGGGTGGCATGAGCCGTGTGACCTTCCTGCCAAAGGAATTCGGAAGTGCGCAAGAACATACGGGTACGCATCTCCCAGCGCATTACGTTACACCACTGGTTGCAGAGAATCGGAAGATCTCGGTGCGATGTGATCCAGTTCTTATAAGTACCCCAGATAATGGTCTCCGACGTCGGACGGACAATCAGTTCCTCTTCAAGTTTTGCCTCCGGATCGACAATCACGCCGCTTCCGTTAGGGTCGTTCTTCAGACGATAGTGGGTAACCACAGCGCACTCTTTGGCGAATCCTTCGACATGCTCTGCCTCGCGGCACAAGTAGGATTTCGGAATCAGCAAAGGGAAATAGGCATTCTGCACACCCGTCTTCTTGAACATACCGTCCAAGATACCTTGAATCTTTTCCCAGATGGCATAGCCGTAAGGCTTAATTACCATACAACCACGCACAGGAGACTGTTCTGCCAGATCGGCATTCACTACCAAGTCGTTGTACCATTTCGAATAATCGTCGGCACGCTTGGTCATTTTGTTTAATTCTTTTGCCATTTTAATGTATGTTTTTTATTTTCTTTCAATTAAAAAGTGATCCGCGCTTAATGTTTCTAAGCATACGCCGATTCGGCACCAGATAGAGCGTCACCCTGCGGTTACGCTCACGTTTTGCCAAACTGCTATTGTCTGTTTTTGGCACATTGTTAGCCATCCCGTAAGCCGATACGTCGCGAGCCGACATCCCTTGCTTCTGCACCCAACGGGCTATCGCATTGGCTCGAAGGGTGGTAATATGATTCAGATATTTTTCCGACCCGTTGTTATCGCTATAGCATGCAATCACCAATGTCGCAACGGCCTGATCGCCTCGCAACATACGCAAGAACGGACGCAATATACCATCAGCTGTCTGCGACAACACGGAATCTCCTTGCTGGAACAGCAGACGCGAAGGTATGGTCACCTTCAGCACGGCATCGCTGTTTCCGCATTGGGCAAATTCGTAGTTGCTGCTTCTCAGCCGGATGCTTTCCTGTGTCCAAAGGCGACGCACCGCTTTCAACGTTTCGTAGTCGCTGCTCACATAGACTTTCTTACCGAACAGATTATCCTCATAGTCCGTCAGGCGTTCTACCGTCTGTGCAAACGACAGCGAAACAAGCAGGATGGCAAACAGACTAAGCAAGACTCTCTTCATAGTCTAGCTCAGCTTCAATCACCCAACGAACCGATTCCGGATTCGTATCAAAGTGACATTCCTTATCTTTCTTGCAGGCATTCGAAACATAGTTGACAATGTCCTCGACATCGATGTCGATCTCTTCGTCGGCATCGGCATCCAACCAACCGTTACGCTCATAGTATTCAACCATCAGGTCGGTCATATATACAATATCATCGTCCTCGTACTTGCCCTGCACTTCCTGCGGGAGCCGTTCCTTAATAAATTTTACAGCTTCAGCATCATCATAGACGCTATTCTCCAATTCTGACATAATAACTCGTTATTTTATAAAATATTCTTTCTTTTTTTAGGCACAATAATGCGCAAGCCACCCGGATGCATAGTCACATCGAGAGGAGAAGGCAGTTTCATGGGCTCGCCATCCACATGACTGTATCCGATATCGTTGCACATGATGCGCAAATGTTTCGTTTCGATGCTACGAACATGCTCGCTACGGTCGAACTGCCTGTTCATCAGCTGTACTGCCATCATAGGAGCTTCAATATAGAGGAACGGCTTAACGATAGTAACGCTGAAAAGCCCGTCCTGCTGACTGGCCTTCGGGGCAATGTACGCCTTGTTGCCCCATTGTGCAGCATTGCCGACCGTAATGAGAAACGATCGCTGCTGGAATACTTCGTCGTCGGTCATGATCGTATATTCCTTAGGAACATAAACTGCAGCCATCTCGACAATGGCACGCAGATACGTGATTGGCCCGCGTTTACCCGTAATGCTGAAGGTCTTTCCCATTTCGGCAAAGCGTTGCCCCACTTCTGCATCAAATCCAGTTCCTGCTGTAGTGAAAAAGATATGACCGTTCATATCGCCGTAATCAATCAGTTCGCTATGCCCTGCTTTGATCAGCTTGAAAGCCTGACGGACATCCATCGGTATTTCTGCATGACGAGCTAATCCATTGCCCGATCCCATCGGGACAAGACCGAATTTCACCGTCGTATCGGTAATGAGTGCCCGGCCGATTTCGTTCACCGTACCATCGCCGCCCACAGCCACAATGGTGTCTGCACCATCAGCAATAGCCTGCATGGCAAGTTCATAGCCGTGACCCGCACATTTGGTTTCAACGATATCGACACAGTAATCGCATTCCGGAAACGTATCATTCACAATAGCGGGGATATCTTCCTTCGACTTACCACCCGAAATCGGATTGACTATGACAACTATTTTTCTCATTACTTAACTTATCGCATTTACGTGTGCGCATAGGGCACATAAATCGCGGCAAAGATAGTAAATTTTTCTCAAATAAAAGGGCTTTTATATTTTTTTCTGAAAAAATTTGCAGGTTTTTCGAATTATTACTAACTTTGCGCCCTCAAATCACAATTATAAATGACACTTTTACAAGAGAAGTTAGCCAAATATACCGCACCGCAGTTTGCAAAAGCACAAGGGGTTTATCCTTATTTTCGTGCGATTGAGAGCGATCAGGACACAGAAGTCACCATGCATGGAAGAAAGGTTCTGATGTTCGGTTCGAATGCCTATACCGGCCTGACCAATCATCCGAAAGTGAAAGAAGCCGCCATCGAAATGACCCGGAAATACGGTACCGGATGCGCCGGCAGTCGCTTTCTGAACGGTTCTCTCGACATTCACGAAGCCCTTGAAAAACGTCTTGCCAAGTTTGTCGGTAAAGAAGAGGCGCTGGTGTTCTCAACTGGATTTTTTGCCAATATGGGTACGGTCGGATGTCTCACCGGACGTGAGGACTATATCATCTGGGACGAACTCGACCACGCCTCCATCATCGAAGGCAAGCGTCTCTCGTTCAGCCAATCGCTCAAGTTCCGCCACAATGATATGGATTCGCTCGAACGTGTGCTCAAGAAATGCGATCCGAATCGTATCAAACTGATTGTGGTTGATGGTGTTTTCTCGATGGAAGGCGATGTCTGCAATCTACCGGAAATTGTGCGTCTCGCCAAACGCTACAACGCATCTGTCATGGTGGATGAAGCGCACGGTTTGGGTGTATTCGGCAGGAACGGAAGGGGTGTGTGTGACCACTTTGGCCTATCGGCAGATGTGGATATCATCATGGGAACTTTCTCGAAAAGCCTGGCTTCTATAGGCGGCTTTATTGCGACCGACAGCGTTACTGCTAACTATCTGAGGCACAATGCCCGTCCATTTATTTTTTCTGCTTCTGCCACTCCGGCAGCCATTGGTGCCGTCAATGCTGCTCTTGACATTCTGGAAACCGAACCCGAGCGCATCGAACGTCTGTGGGCCAACACACGGCAGGCTTTGGACGGATTCCGTCGCATGGGTTGCGAAATCGGCAACACCTCCACTCCTATCATACCGCTGTTTGTTCGCGATTTCCAGAAAACCCTGTTAGTTACAAAGATGCTGTGGGATGAAGGAATCTTTGTAAATCCGGTGGTTCCTCCTGCCGTTCCCTCTAACGATACGCTCATCCGATTCTCGCTGATGGCAACGCATACACCAGAACAAATCAACATCGCTTTGCAAAAGATCGAGAAGGTGTTTTCTCAAGTCGGACTTTTAAAGAAATAAATATGAATCTCTTCATCAAAATCATCCGCTGGCTGTTCTATATATTAGTAGCCGCTTGTCTTGTACTTTTCATCTTGTACAAAACAAGCGACCCTGTTGACGAAGCTTATTTCCAATACTTTCTTTATTGCGGATTCTCCGCCCTTGGACTCAGTTTGATCCGCTTCATCCTTCGTTTTATGTTCTGAATTGAAAAAAACGACAAGCGACTTAGAGATTCTGTCGAAGTTCCTCGATACGTGCGGATATTCGACGGAGTTGCTGAGGAATCTTGATGTTTTGCGGACAGTGAGGCGCACATTGGCCACATCCGATGCAATGGTCTGCCTGACGAATGGCAGGAACCGCGCGATCGAAACTGATCAGATACTTGCGACGTAAATCCCGATAGTTCGGATCCTGCGCGTCTTTTGGCACAACACCCTCGTTCACCAATTTGTTGTAATGAACAAAAATGGCAGGGATATTGATACCGTAGGGACAAGGCATACAATAATTGCAATCATTACAAGGTACGGTCGGATAGGTCAGGATATTCTGTGCGGTATCTTCAAGATAAGCCAGATCTTCTTCCGTCAGCGGATCCAGCGGACAGAACGAACGTAAGTTATCTTGCAGGTGCTCCATGTAAGTCATTCCACTCAGCGCACACATCACACCCGGATAAGTGCCGCAGAAGCGGAAGGCCCAAGAGGCTACACTCATATCCGGACGTCGTTCTTTCAGGTGGTTCACAACATGCACAGGCAGTTTGCTAAGACGTCCGCCCAACAAGGGCTCCATAATCACAGCCGGAATTCCTCGTTTCTGCAGTTCACCATACAGATATTCGGCATTTACATTGCGTTTGTTCTGTTCAGCAGCGTGCAGCCAATCCACATAGTTCATCTGAATCTGCACAAAGTCCCAATGATATTTGTCATCGTTTGCCAAAAGCCAGTCGAACACCTCTACGTCTCCATGAAACGAAAAGCCAAGATTCCTGATGGCACCTTTCTCTCGCTGTTCCAATAAGAAATCGAGCATACCGTTGTTCAGATACCTTTTACTGAAGTTGTCCATGCCGCCGCCACCTACCGAGTGAAGCAGGTAATAGTCAATGTAATCGACCTGTAATTCCTTGAAAGAATTGCGGTACATCTGGATACTTGCCTCACGCGAATGCAGCTGCTCGGCAAAATTAGAAAGCTTCGTGGCAATAAAATAACTTTCGCGAGGATGACGTTTCAGGGCAATACCTGTGGCTCGTTCTGAGAAACCTTTACAATAAACCGGACTTGAATCAAAATAGTTCACTCCATGTTCTATGGCATAATCCACCAAACGGTTTACCTGCTCCTGATCGATGTCATTTCCGTCAGGCAAAGCCTTCCCGCGTGATACCGTAGGCCAACGCATACAGCCATAACCCAACAAAGACACCTTATCATCTCCTCGACGATTGGTCCGGTAGGTCATATCGCCAATCGGCTTTTCACCGGAATTGACTGCATTGCCGGTGATGGCTTCTGTCACGGCCTCCGACCCTTTGCCCCCTGCGCATGCAGCTAACGTAGTCGTTGCTCCCACCACAGCTCCGGCAGCACCAATACGTTTCAAAAAATCACGTCTATCAATATTTTTCATAATGTACAAGTTTAATTAGATTTCCCGTTGCACTTCCAGGCCTTCCACGTGGATAGCAGAATAGGGCCGCGACGGGCATAAATGTTCACAGGCTCCACAGCCAATGCATCGTTCTTCATCTACCACAGGAATACGTACCGACTTGCGATCCTCAGGATCACTTGGCACCATCTTAATAGCTGCTGTCGGACAATGTGCCGCACAGTTGCCGCAAGAAACGCCATCGGTAAGTGGCACACAGTTATCGGCAATCCATACAGCACGTCCGATTTTGAGACTCGATTTGCGAGCCATTTTCTCTTCGTGGGTTGTGCCTAATGGCAAAATGGCACCTGCAGGACAGACATCGCTGCAAGCATGACATTCCGGACGACAATGATTCAGTTCATAGCTCAATGTGGGTTGCATAAAATGAAGCAGACCCGCAGAAGGACGCAACACATTGTTGGGGCAAGCCGACACGCATAACTGGCAACCCGTGCAATGCTGTTGCAGATTACGCAAAGACAAGGCTCCTGGCGGACAAACCGGAGTTTCACGAACGTATGGCTTTTTATCAGCAATTACAGCCAAACCTCCATCCATAATTTTTGAGTCGGCTTCCAGTTTCGATACGGCAGCTACTGTGAGCGCAGTTGAAAGGAAGGTGCGGCGAGAAGGTGCGACTGGGGTAGTTTTTTGTGTTGTCTCGATAGGGTTAATGGGGGTTGTGGGGGTGATGGGGTTAATGATTCCGAACTTCAAGGCGTTGAAGTGGCAGGACTCCAAACAGTCGAAACAATCCACGCATCGCGAATTGTCAACATAATGCCGCTTTGCATCGATAGCCATTGCCTTGCACTTGCGTTCACAAAGACCGCATTTGGTGCATTTCGAAGCATCAATATGAACACGCAAGATACTGCGACGAGACAGGAATCCCAAAACAGTTCCTACAGGACAAATGGAGTTACAATAGAAACGTCCTCCGAAAATAGCCATCAAACCGATAGTAATCAGGCTACAAACAGCCACTATCAGCACAGAAGAAGATCGCATCCATAGTTCAACATGCGAGAATGCATAACTATCGTTTTCAGCTGCCCAATCGGCCAAAAGATTATTGATATAATCGACCCCTGGACGGAATATCATGGTAACGATGCGTCCATAACTGCTGTAGGGAGCAAAAATCTGAACCACGGTGCCAGAACCAAACACTAAAGCGATAACAACAATAACCAGTATCGCATAGCGCAAAATTTTCATCCATGCAGGTGCAAAGAAACGGAAGCGTCCGAATTTGCGTTTCTTCTTGTCTGGATTCAGTTTCCCAGCAAGCCAGCTGAAGATGTCCTGCATAACTCCTAACGGGCAAATTACAGAACAATAAATGCGTCCGACAAGCAGCGTCAGAACCACAATCAAAACAATAACACCCACGTTAACCGCCATAATGGCTGGCAGGAACTGCAACTTTGCCATCCATGACAAATAGGTGTGTAGCACTCCACTCACATCGAGGAAAAGGAGGGTGATGCCCAGCCAAAAAAGAATGGCCAATAAGGTTCGTAGTTTTCTTAGCATAAAATAGTTGGTAAATACTTGGTTTATGGATGGTGATTTAAGAAAAGTGTAGTAAAATAGAAGAGAAAGGTAGTATTAGTGTAGTAAAAAGGGAGATTCAGGGTTACTACTCTATTTCTCCCCTTTTACTCATCTTCTTTACTGGAAAATATTACGAATGCGCTGCTTGAACTTCTCAAAGCACGATGGTGAAGTCTGGAAGTTCTTGTGATCGCGTAATTGCTCAAGCGTCTGTTTTTCGTCCTTATCGATTTTTTCCGGAACATAGACCCCGATATTGACAATCAGATCGCCTTTGCCATAACGGTTGACGGATGGCAATCCTTTGCCGGACAAACGCTTTTGCGTGTTGGGCTGTGTGCCTGGATCAATCTTTAGCTTGTAGGAACCTTCCACCAACGGAATTTCTACTTCTCCGCCCAGACAGGCAGTTGGGAAATCGAGCAACAATGCATAAATCAAGTTGTTTTCTTCACGGATGAACGTGTTCTGAGGCTCCTCCTCTATCATCACCATCAGGTCACCATTTCCGCCTCCTCGTCTTCCAGCATGTCCGTAACCTGACATCTTGAGTTGCATACCCTGTGCCACACCGGCAGGAATCTTGACATCTACGGTCTGTTCGCCCATCACTACGCCCTCTCCGTTGCAATGCTGACACTTGGTTTTGATGCGTTTGCCTGTGCCGCCGCAATCAGGACACAACGATTGAGTTTGTGCCATTCCAAAAATCGTTCGCACATTACGTACAACTCTTCCTCGTCCGCCGCAAGTTTTACAGTTCTCGATTTCTGTACCGTCCTTGGCACCCGTACCATTGCAATGTGGGCAAGCAACATATTTCTTGATTTTCAGATGCTTCTCAACTCCGTTCATAACATCTGAGAGATTCACTTTCACACGAATGCGTATGCTGGAACCTCGAGACACAGAGCTTTCTTCGTCGTCTTCGTCGAACATCGAACTGAATCCTCCAAAACCGCTGGAACTACTTCCGAAGAAACTATTGAAAATATCAAAAGGATTGAAACCGGCACCTCCGAAGCCTCCCATACCCGGATCCTCGAATCCGAACTGGTCGTAGCGTGCACGCTTCTGAGCATCGCTAAGCACCTCATAGGCTTCAGCAACTTCCTTAAACCGTTCCTCTGCTTCTTTCTTTTCTACATCCGACTTGCCTGTCTGCCTGTCCGGATGGTATTGGATGGCCATCTTCCGATAAGCCTTCTTAATTTCATCAATGCTGGCTTCTTTCGATACCCCCAGCACCTCATAATAATCACGTTTCTGTGCCATAAATATGCTTATACAATCTTAAAAATCGTACATAAATCGTCAAATCGAGCCAAACTGTCAGCACCGAACTTCGATACCGACTTGCGTACATGCTCCAAAGGTTTCTCCTTCTCCGGAGAAGATTTCGAATAAAACTTGTCTGCCAGGCATACCAGTTTTTCCTCAAGGGTTTCAGGACAATAATCTTTGACCTCCAACGGAAGTTGCTGGCGGATGATATCGTCGGCCGTCAGCCCCGTGCCGGTATGCCGCTCACATATCCGTGCATACGGCTCCATATCTAATCCGTTCTCCTTCCCGTAACTACGCAGCATCTCTGCTCCAATAGTTCCATGAAGCAAATAATTCGCTTCACCCTCGCAAAAAATACTTGGAGCATTGCACCGACCGATACCGATATCATGCAAGAGTGCGCCGTCGTTCACCAACTGTAAATCGAGCTCCACTTCTTTCAGTCCTGGATTTCCCAGAATTGCCATTGCTTTGTCGCGAACCTGTGTACTATGCAGAATCAGCAGGCGACGCAAAGGAGTGTCGTCGGGATAAAAATGGAGAAGTATATTGAGCGCATTCATTATTTTTGCCTAAATTTTACAAAATAAATTTTGCAGTTTCGTTTTTTTTTATTTACTTTGCGGCGCAAATATAGCATTTTTTTTCGTATTTTGGTACAATGAAACCTATTTTTTCATTTTTTTTGGCTATTTTTGTTGTGTTTTTGTCTAACGCTATGCCTTCCGGTGCTCAAAACGTACTGACCGGCGCCGATCAGACAGAATGCTATCTCCCATTATTGAAAGACAAGAAAGTTGCCATGCTGGTCAACCAGACCTCGGTGGTCAGGAACCGGCAGGGAGAACTGACTTCGCTGGTCGATTCGCTCATCAATTTGGATATTGACGTACGTTTTCTGATGGCTCCGGAACACGGTTTGCAGGGATTGGTGAGCGCAGGCGATCCTATTGGAGACACCCATTACGAAAAGAAGAAAAACCTGATTGTCTATTCCTTATACGGAAAAAATAAGAAACCGCAAGCCGAATGGCTGAAAGAGGTTGATATTGTAGTCTTCGATATTCAGGATGTAGGCTGCAGATTCTACACCTACCTATCGACGCTGAAATATCTGCTGGAAGCCTGTGGTGAGCAGCAGAAAGAAGTGTTGTTACTCGACAGACCCAATCCGAACGATACCATCGACGGCCCAATGCTCAAATCTGCCTTCCAATCGTTTGTCGGCATGATTGAGGTACCTCTGATGCATGGATGCACACTGGGTGAGATGGCGCAAATGATGATCGGAGAAGGTTGGATTGGGGCACAAAAGCCAAAATTGACCGTGATTCCCTGCTCCGGCTGGCAAAGAGGTCAGTCTTATTCGTTACCTGTAGCTCCCTCTCCTAATTTGCGTACCGACCATGCCATCCGGCTTTACGCCAGTTTATGCCTGTTCGAGGCTACTGATATCAGCGTAGGACGAGGTACGGATTGGCCTTTTGAGGTAATCGGACATCCCCGTCTAAAAGGCGATTTCCGATTTACACCGAAATCATGTGCGGCTGCCACCAATCCGCTCCAAATGAACACGCTTTGTCATGGATATGATTTGAGAGAAGCCGATGTTCCCAAAGGATTTCATCTCGATTGGCTCATGCAATGCATCAGCCAACTTGGACCTGCCTGCATCAAACAAAAGACATTCTTCGACCGTTTGGCGGGAAACGATCAGCTACGGCTGATGATTACCGACGGAAAAACAGCGGCAGCAATCCGGGCATCTTGGCAACCGGAACTTGAAAACTATCGGAAGATGAGGAGCAAGTATCTTCTATACCGGTAACCCCCGTTTGAACTCACGAAAATAGAAATGTAAGTGCACAGATTATTGTCGTTTATAAAATTCCTGCTTCACACAATGATTTTTCTCATTGTGCTGGGGGGTATCTCCCTCTACGTGGCGACCCATTTCAACTTGGCAGGAAAAGCGACAGAAGAACAACTGATTGAGCGACTGAGCCGGAAACTGAATGCCAAAGTAGAAGTTGAACAGGTGGAGATTACCTGGCTCAATCAGGTGGCTTTGAATGATCTGGTTGTTTTCGACCAACGGGACGATACTTTGTTTCACGCCCGACGGGTTATGATCGGCTATGAGTTAGTTCCCCTCATCCGACAAAAACTGGTTCTGAATACTATCCAGCTGATTGATTTCGGCTTGTATATCCGAAAAGACTCTATCGGCGCGACTCCCAATTATGAATTCCTGATTGAAGCGCTGGCTCCTTTACAGGCTGACAACCAACGTCATTTCATCAATGATGCGAGTCTGCATGCCCTGTTCTTGCGCCGAGGAACTGTAACTTACGACATTTGGGACCAACCCAGAAATGAAGAAGCCGGACTGCCTGACCCGAACCACCTTTGTTTTCATGATATAAGCGCCTCGCTTTCGGTAGAGATTTCACATATTACCGGTTTGAGTGCCAAACTGAAACGCCTTTCGTTGCGAGAACGTCGCGGAACGAACTTGGAATCATTGCAGGGACTTTGTGAAATGGCAGGTGAAGGCATTTATGTGAAAGATGTCCGCATGAGAATGAGCCATCCGATAGACGAAGTTTCGCAAGGCTTTTTGGAGGGAAACGGATCTTGTCGAATGATAGGAGACTCTGTTTCCATCGGCTTGAAGAGGTTCAATATAAAGAGTGCCGGTTGGGGAGACATTCTGGGAAGTGCTACCTTGAATGGCAGAATCTCACAACCGGATTCCCTACATCTGGCGGCTGACTTCTTGCCAAGTTTCTTCGGTCGTGAGACTTTGGGAAAAGTAAAAAAAGACCTACGATTGCCCCTACCCGTAAATATAACGGATCTACTTTCATACGTAGAAACAGTAAACTGGCAAGGACACGCGGAAATTTCCACGCTCAAAAAAATGTCTTTTTCCGGCAAACTGGGCACACATGGCAAACTGGAGTCAACTTTTGACAGCGATTTGCATTGGGATGACGGAAATTACGACGAATCAACCTTAGACGGATATTTTGGACTAAAGACTCCGACCTGCTCCCTGAACGGTAAGGCAAACACAGGACTGAGCCGATCGCACATCGACTTGAAGTATGACGCCAAGGTACATCGTGCAGACCTTTATCAGATGCAGTTGACCCACCTCAAAAACTTTCAACATCTGGAGTTTTCTGGAACAACAGAAGGTGATATCCGCATTCCCACATCCTTGTTCAGGAAACATGAGAAAGAATATACCCGATACGATCTGTCGAAAGTTCCCATCGGAACGGTTCGTATAGACTCACTCTGTATTAAAGGACCTCAAGACACCGTATTCTTTGACCCAATTTTCGCAAAGATCGTTCCGGAATCGGGTTCCATGGTGGGAATCCTAAACTCGCCCATACTCAATATGGTTGTCACTCCCACTGCCGCATTAGGTCTTATGCCAGAGAACCATCGCCTTGCCAAATTATTTTCCCTACCGATCGAACTGGCAGAAGGCGCAACGTTTGTCGCAGAATGGGATTCCGTTTCCGATCATTTGCAAGCAGAACTAAATGCACCAAAACTGGTGAGCAACGACAATCAAATGACCCTGCATCTTACGGCCGAAGGTAATACACAAGAGTATCTTCCCATTCCTGAAATGCTACGGACCAAACTGATGTTCGAGTGTAAAACGCCTAAACATTATCTGGCAACACGCATGAATTCGAAAGTCGATTGGAATCCGTTGACGTTAGAACTTGAACCCTCTTCTTTGAACATCGACAATCGCGAATATACTTTTTCCGAGGCTTCGATTATTCAGACCCACAAGGGCCGCTTCGTGCTGGATAATCTGCAGATTCAGGACCGAGACCAAAAGTTTGCCCTCTCTGGCGAGATAAGCGATAACGGACCTCTGTACCTAATTGCTGATTTTGAGCACTTCAAAACAGACTTTCTCTTCGATATGCTTCAAAAAGGGTACCTCAATTTCGGAGGTTATGCTACGGGAACGGTCAACATATCCTCGGACTCGGTTTTCCATTTGGCCACGCAAGACCTGTATTTTGACCAGTTCAGTTATATCGACGATGTATTGGGCAACTGCTCTTTCAGCTGTTTCTACGATTTCGAGAACAGTCGGATTGACCTGGATGCAGACATTTTTTCGGATGAAGCACATACTTCTCACACCTCCGGCTGGGTGCAAATGGGAAAACGGGACAGCTTGGACCTGCTCTTTCAAACTGATTCGTTAAACATTGATTTTCTGGATTATTGGTTAGGTGGCATCTTACAAGACATGCACGGACAGGCAACAGGTGACATTCACCTGTTCGGAGACTGCGATTCGTTGAGTCTGACCGGACATCCGATGTTGAACAATGTGAATTTCACCTACGACCTACTGGGTGGCAGATTTACATTAAATGACACTCTACACATGATTCATGGGGAAAATCTATCTGATGGTTATATCGGACTGAACAACGCCAAAATATATGACGCCAACGGGCAATTGGCCTATCTGTCTCTTGATCTGAACCACAAACATCTGCACAATATGGAGTATGGTGTAGATATAGATATACCTGAAAACCAAGACGGATTCCTGATCTTTGACCATCCGAAACAGGAATACAACGAAATCTACTGGGGACGATTGTGGGCAACGGGGCGATGTCAGATGCACGGGACTTATTCACATCATCGGATCAGCGCACAAATGTCAACGGCTGGCAAGTCGGTCTTTAACCTCTCGCCAGGTGAGGAAAGTTTTTCGGACAACAGTTACAATTTCCTAACCTTCCGCGACAAACAGGTTGTGTTGGAAACTGAAGAAGCTGATCGAGCCTATACACGCACACGAACCAATGATAATATAAGGAAGTCAGAACCGATTTTTGTGGAGGCAGACCTGTTGATTCATGCCAATGACCGCTGTCTGGTTTATGTGCAGATGGATCCGTTGGCGGAAGACCGTCTAACTTGCAGAGGAAACGGAGATCTTTCGCTGCATTATGACCCTTATCATGAAATTACGCTTACGGGAAACTACGACATAAGTCATGGGTCATATACAATCAATATGCGTGGAGACCTAATGACGAAAGCTTTCCAATTACAAGATGGCAGCCGGGTAACTTTTACAGGACTACCGAGTGAAGCAGGCCTAAATCTGGATGCCGTCTATAGTATTCCATCGGCTAATTTGCGAGACCTTGACGAAAGCTTTGCATCATTAGCAAGCTTGAGTCGCACCTCGTTACCTGTAGATTGTAAATTGAAAGTGACCGGACAAATTACTGCACCTCAGATTGCCTTCGACCTGGAAGTGAAAAACGCTTCCGACGATGTGCAAGCTTTAGTTCACAATATCATCGGTACACAAGAAATGCTGAATCGAGAAGTATTCTATTTGCTACTCTTCTCGAAATTCTATACCCCCGAATATGCTTCTACCTCACAAAGACAAACAGGTTCGGAACTGACATCGTTTGCCAGTTCATCACTTACCTCGCAGTTAAACAACCTGTTGGGACACATGAGCGACAACTTCACTTTGGGAACGAATTTTAGGAGCGACAAAGGAGATTTCTCGGATATGGAAATGGATTTTTCCGTTTCCACCCGCTTATTGAACGACCGTTTGCTGCTGAACGGGAACCTCGGGTATCGCGACCCAGCTAACCGTATCGGCATGAACAACACAAACACGTCCTTTATCGGGGATTTCGATGTGGAATTTCTGATCAATACATCCGGAACCGTACGCGCAAAGGCCTATAGCCATTACAACGAACGCGACTATTCGATTAACAATGCTCTCACAACACAAGGTATCGGTATTATTCTGAGAAAAGACTTCCAGAATCTCAAAGATCTTCTAAAACGACAACACTAAATAGCAAAAAACGCATATTTGGGGCTTGTTTAATAATTTTCAATTGCTTTTCTTTGTTTTTTCTCAATTTATTTATACCTTTGCAACCGCGTTTTAGTCATTTTATCAATAGTACCATCGACTAAGACGTATTCCCCTCTATTTTTTATTATGTACAAATTTGAAGACATCAATCGTTTAAACGATAGTGAGCTTGTGCAATTAGCTCAAGATTTGGAAGTGGATATACGGAACGCCGAGTCTCGTGAACAAGCAGTAGAAAACTTGTTGTATGCGGTGAATGAGAGCGAAGAACTTATCAAGGAGCGTAAGCGGGGACGCAAATCTGCAGCGGTCATCAATGCTGAAAACGCCCTTAGTAAACTTGAAGAATGTTTGGAGAAGAAACCGGAGACGACAGAACCGTCGAATTCTGATTCTAAGGATGAAATAATTCCGGAACCGACACAAGAATATTATCAGGAATTAATGCCACAATCCGACTTTCCTGAAGAAGCTGGTCCACAATATGATGAGAACGAAATCGACTTTCCGGAAGAAAGCGAGGATTATGCTAATATGCCCCAGGAGTTGGATAGCAACGATGTTCAGGAACTGCTTGAACAAAACAAAAATGCTTTCGGAGACTTCTTTGGTGGTGGTCACAGCAACAACCGAAAAAAGAACAAACAGAAGCAGAAAGCCAATATTGCCAAACAAAGGGAAAACAAACAAGATAGAATCAAGCAAGAGCCACCCAAACCGGAATTACCTAAAGAAGAAAAGCTTCCCGAAGTGGGAGTACCTCGAGATGAATTTGAAGGGATATTACAAGGTTCCGGAGTATTGGAACTGATGCCGGATGGTTTCGGATTCCTCCGTTCTGCCGACTATAATTATTTTTCATCGCCGGACGACATTTTCGTTTCCCAACAACTTATTAAACAGAACAACCTGAAACAGGGTGACGTGGTAGAAGGACCGATTCGTCCCCCTCACGAAGGTGAGCACAATTATCCCCTAATTGGCATAGAGACCATAAATGGCCGCGATGCTGAATTCGCTCGTAACCGTGTGCCTTTCGAGCATCTTACGCCCTTATTCCCTAACGAAAAGTTCAAACTCTGCAAGGGACACAACGACAGCGACTCCTGTCGTGTGATTGATATGTTTGCCCCAATCGGCAAAGGTCAACGAGCCTTGATTGTAGCTCCTCCAAAAGCAGGCAAAACCGTTCTACTCAAGGAAATTGCCAATGCTATCGCATTCAATCATCCCGAGGTTTACATGATTATTCTGCTGATAGACGAACGACCCGAAGAAGTAACCGACATGCAGCGCAGTGTAAACGCAGAAGTGATAGCTTCCACCTTCGACGAGCCTGCTGACCGCCATGTAAAAGTCGCCGATATGGTAATTGAAAAAGCCAAACGTCTGACAGAGTGCGGACACGATGTCGTGATTCTGCTTGATTCCATTACCCGACTTGCCCGCGCTTACAATACCGTCTCTCCTTCAAGCGGAAAAGTTCTTTCGGGCGGTGTGGAAGCCAACGCATTGCAAAAGCCTAAGCGTTTCTTTGGTGCAGCGCGAAATATCGAAGGCGGAGGTTCTCTCACCATCATTGCTACAGCCTTGATTGAAACCGGCAGCAAAATGGATGAAGTCATCTTCGAAGAATTCAAGGGAACCGGTAACATGGAACTCGTGCTTGACCGAAAGATTGCCAACAAACGCGTCTTCCCGGCAGTCGATCTTCTCGCCTCTTCAACCCGTCGCGACGACCTGTTGTTGGACGATACCGTTCTACGCCGCATGTGGATTCTCCGTCGTCATTTGTCGGAACACATGCCTGTGGAGGCGATGGAAGAACTTCAGAAACTCATTCAGAACACAAGCAACAACGAGGAACTCCTCATGTCTGCTATGCAGAAATAATCAATGATCTCAATCGAAAACCTATCGGTGGAGTTTGGTGTCAAACCACTCTTCACCGATGTCAATTACGTAATAAACCGCCACGACAGAATTGCGTTGGTTGGTAAGAACGGTGCCGGCAAAAGCACTATGTTGAAAATCATTGCCGGCATTCAACAGCCTACTCGCGGAAACATCGGCAAGCCCAAAGATCTCACCATCGGCTATTTGCCACAGGTGATGATCCTGTCGGACAGCATGACAGTGCGGCAGGAGACGGAAAAAGCGTTTGCTGGCACCATGCAGATGGAAGCACAACTGGCCCGACTGAATCAGGAATTGGCAGATCGCTCTGACTATGAAAGCGAAAGATATCAGTTTCTGATTGAGAAAATGACCGAACTGAACGAGCAGCTTACAGTTATCAACAGTACTAATCGCGAAGCAGAAATAGAACGGACACTTCTGGGTCTCGGTTTCGAACGGAAAGATCTGGATCGTCCGACAAGTGAGTTCTCCGGCGGTTGGCGAATGCGAATTGAACTGGCGAAGATTCTGCTTCAGCATCCGGACGTATTGTTACTCGACGAACCGACGAACCACTTGGACATCGAGTCTATTCAGTGGTTAGAGAGGTTTCTGACTAATGGCAAAAGCACTTTGCTGCTTATTAGCCACGACCGTACCTTTCTTGATAATGTAACAACCCGAACCATCGAAATCTCCTGTGGAAGAATTTACGACTACAACGTCAACTATTCGAAATATGTAGTATTGCATGCAGAACATATCGAACAACAGCGCCGTGCTTACGAGAATCAACAGAAGATGATTCAGGAATCGGAAGCATTTATCGAGCGTTTCCGCTATCAGGCGACGAAGGCCATCCAAGTGCAAAGCCGCATCAAGCAACTCGAAAAGATCGTCCCAATCGAAATCGACGAAGTTGATAATTCTCATTTGAATCTGAAATTTCCCCCTGCACAACGTTCCGGAGACTATCCTGTAATTTGTCACGATGTACGTAAAGCCTACGATCATGTCGTATTCGACCACGTTGAACTCACTATCAAACGAGGAGAAAAAGTGGCTTTTGTAGGTCGTAATGGAGAAGGAAAATCTACATTGGTCAAATGCATAATGGGACAAATCCCTTTTGAAGGAGAACTCAAGGTTGGCTATGGCGTAAAAATCGGCTATTTTGCACAGAATCAGGCACAGCTTCTGGATGAGAATCTTACGGTTTTCGATACCATCGACCGCGTAGCCGTGGGAGAAATCCGCACTAAAATCCGAGATATTCTCGGTGCATTCATGTTTGGCGGTGAGGCTTCTGATAAGCCTGTTAAAGTACTTTCCGGAGGAGAACGGAGCCGATTGGCCATGATCCGTTTACTGCTGGAACCTGTCAACCTGCTGATCCTTGACGAACCTACCAACCATCTGGATATGGCATCAAAAGATGTACTGAAAAAAGCCATTCAAGCTTTTGACGGAACTGTAATTGTCGTATCCCACGACCGTGATTTTCTGGATGGAATCATAACGAAAGTCTATGAATTCGGACACGGACAAGTGCGTGAGCATCTGGGCGGAATCTTCGAATACCTGCAAAAAAAGCAAATGGATTCTCTTCAGATGCTCGAATTCAAGGATAAGCCACAAACAAGCGCAGAAAAGCCTCAGGTTCCTGCAAAAAGCGACTCCCAACTCAGTTTCGAAGAACAAAAAGCCATCAAACAGCAACGTTCCAAACTTGAAAAGATTGTAAAGCAGACAGAAGAAGAGATTGCTTCCTTGGAAGCGGAACTTGCTGAAGTTGAAGAAAAGATGACAACTCCCAAAGGCAGTCAAGACCAACAACTTTACATCCGACACGCTGAACTCAAGAAAAAAATCGACCAAGCCAGCGAAAACTGGATGAATGCTTCCGAACAATTGGAAGAACTGGCATAATAATGGTTGCAAAACTTAAAATCGAGGCTTAATTGTTATTTTTTTCAAATTTGAATAAAAAAAATCCGAAATTTTCTTGCATATATCAAAAAACCTATATAACTTCGCGTTAAGAAATCAAGATATATGGATAAAAATCTGCAACAAAGCCTCAAGCTACATTTCGGCTTTGATAATTTTAAAGGTAATCAGGAAGCCATCATCGAGAATTTGATGGAGGGGAATGATACCTTTGTACTTATGCCGACTGGTGGAGGAAAATCTTTATGTTACCAACTTCCTTCGCTCTTAATGGACGGAACGGCAATTGTCATCTCTCCACTGATTGCCCTGATGAAGAATCAGGTGGATGCTATGCGTAATTTCAGTGAAGAAGACAATGTGGCTCACTTTATCAACTCTTCGTTGACAAAAACTGCCATCGATCAGGTGAAAGAAGACATCATCAACGGCCATACCAAACTGCTTTATGTTGCTCCTGAATCACTGACAAAACAAGATAATATCGACTTCCTCCGCACTGTAAAAATTTCCTTCTTTGCGGTCGATGAAGCTCATTGTATTTCAGAATGGGGACACGATTTCCGTCCTGAATACCGACGCATCCGTCCTATCATCAACGAGATCGGCAGTCGTCCGCTGATAGCCTTGACAGCTACTGCCACTGTGAAGGTGCAACAGGATATAATGAAGAATCTGGGCATCAACAAGAAGACGACAAAGGTGTTCAAATCATCGTTTAACCGCCCGAATCTCTATTATGAGGTACGGCAGAAGGACGAAAACACGATTGACCGCGAGGTTATCAAATACATCAAGCAACGCCCTGGAAAATCAGGTATCATCTATTGTCTGAGCCGCAAGAAGGTAGAAGAACTGGCAGAATTTTTGCGCGCCAATAGTATCAAGGCTTTACCCTATCATGCCGGAATGGACAGCCAACAGCGAAATGACAATCAGGATGCCTTCCTGAAAGAAGATGCCGATGTTATTGTGGCAACCATAGCCTTTGGTATGGGCATCGACAAGCCGGATGTACGATACGTTATTCACTACGATATGCCCAAAAGCCTCGAAGGCTATTATCAGGAAACCGGTCGTGCCGGTCGTGACGGCGGTGAGGGAGAATGTATCGCTTTCTATAGCGACCGCGATCTGATCCGTTTGGAAAAGTTCATGCAGAACAAGCCGATTGCTGAACAGGAAATCGGAAAGCTTCTGCTCAAAGAGACTCAAGCATATGCAGAGACTTCAATGTGTCGTCGCAAGGCTTTGCTGCACTATTTCGGTGAAGATTATAAAGAAGACAGTTGCGGCAACTGTGACAACTGCCGAAAGCCGAAGAAACACATCGAAGCGAAAGAATTGCTTTGCGCTGTCATCGAAACCGCATTGGCATTAAAAGAAAAGTTCAAGCCGGAATATGTGGTAACTGTGTTGTTAGGCATCCGCACCGACGAAGTTGTAAGCTACGGACACGATCAACTTGAATGTTTCGGATCTGGCAACGATGAAAAGGCTTCCTTATGGAATGCTGTCATACGTCAGGCGATCATCGGAAAATTCCTGACAAGAGATATCGAAACTTACGGTCAGCTGAAAGTCACATCGGCCGGCAAACGCTTCCTCAATAATCCCAAACCATTCAACATTGTGGTTGAATACGATGAAGACGAACTGGAAGATGAGGAGACAACCGAGATCAAGGGTTCTGGAGCCAGTGCCGCCGCAGATGAAGAACTTTACAATATGCTGAAGGATCTGCGCAAGAAAGTGGCAAAAAAACTCGAACTTCCTCCTTACGTTATTTTCCAGGATCCGTCACTCGAGGCGATGGCGACCACCTATCCTATTTCTATTGAGGAATTACAAAATATTCCAGGCGTAGGAGCCGGAAAAGCACGCCGATATGGAGAAGAATTCTGTGCTCTTATCAAACGACATGTTGAAGAAAACGAAATTGTCAGACCGGAAGATCTGAGAGTGCGTACAGTTGCCAACAAATCGAAAGTCAAAGTATCCATCATTCAAGCCATTGACCGAAAAATCGCGCTTGACGATTTGGCTCAAGGCAATCACATGGAGTTCGAAGAATTGCTTGACGAACTGGAAACCATCGTCGCAAGCGGCACAAGCATCAATATCGATTACTTCTTGGAAGAGGTCATGGATGCCGATTCAATCGAGGAAATCTATAATTTCTTCAAGAAAGAAGAAAGCAGTGATATCGAAGCAGCGTTCAGAGAATTCGGTCAGGATTACAGCGAAAATGAAATTCGGTTGATTCGCATAAAATTCTTGAGCGAAGTAGCTAACGGATAAATATTAAACAAAATTCAAACTACATATTTCATGCAGAATTTGGTCATTGTAGAGTCCCCTGCCAAGGCAAAGACAATTGAAAAATTCCTTGGTGCAGACTTCAAAGTAACCTCAAGCTATGGTCATATACGTGACCTTAAAAAGCACGATTTCAGTATTGATATCGACAATAATTTTCAGCCTGTTTACGAAATTCCTGCTGACAAGCAGCAATTAGTTGAAGACTTGAAGAAAGCTTCGAAAAAAGCCGATATGGTTTGGTTGGCCTCCGATGAAGACCGCGAGGGAGAAGCCATTTCCTGGCATCTTTATGAGGTGTTGGGCCTGACTCCCGAAAAGACACATCGTATCGTTTTTCACGAGATTACCAAGAGTGCTATTCTTAATGCCATCAAGACGCCTCGCACCATCGATCGTAATCTGGTAAATGCACAACAGGCTCGCCGTGTGCTCGATCGTATTGTGGGCTTCGAACTCTCGCCAGTTTTGTGGCGCAAAGTAAAACCATCCCTTTCTGCCGGTCGTGTGCAGAGTGTAGCCGTACGACTGATTGTGGAACGCGAACGGGAAATTGAGAACTTCAAAAAAGAAGAATCTTACCGCATTACTGCAACGTTTGCCACTCAGGACATGAACGGTACTCCTGTACTTTTCAATGCTGAACTGAACAAACGATTCAAAACGCAACAGGAAGCCGAAAATTTTCTGAAAAAATGTGTGAAAGCCAAATACAAAGTTGCAGATATTATTCAGCGTCCGCTGCATCGGCAACCAGCTCCACCTTTCACCACTTCTACCCTGCAGCAGGAGGCCGCCCGCAAACTGCATTTCAGCGTGACGCAAACCATGAGCATCGCTCAGCGTTTGTATGAAGCTGGTCAAATCACCTACATGCGTACAGACTCCGTTAACTTGTCGTCGCTTTGTCTTAATGCGTCAAAGGAACAGATTCTATCGACTATGGGTGAAAATTATTTGCAGACACGCAAATACACGACACATTCCAAAGGAGCACAGGAAGCACACGAAGCCATCCGCCCCACTTACATGAATCAAACAGAGATTGAAGGATCTCCGGTTGAGAAACGCCTGTATGAACTCATCTGGAAACGTACCATAGCCAGTCAGATGGCGGAGGCCCAAATCGAGAAGACCACACTCGAAATCGATATCGAAGGTATTGATATTGATCCCGAATTGCGGTTCATTGCTTCTGGTGAAGTTATTAAGTTCGACGGATTCTTGAGAGTCTATATGGAATCGACCGACGACGAAGTTGATGCAGAAGAATTTGGAACTCGCTTGCCTATTCTTGCCATCAACCAATTTATCGAACTGAATGAAGCAGAAGGTACACAGCGTTTCACCATGCATCCACAACGTTATACAGAAGCCAGTTTGGTCAAGAAAATGGAGGAACTGGGCATCGGACGTCCTTCCACCTACGCTCCTACCATCAGCACCATCCAGCAACGAGAATATGTCGAAAAGAGTGACCGTCCGGCAGAAAAATTCAAGATTACTCACATCAAGATTGATGCTAAAGGGAAACTGAACACTAAAGTGGTGGAAGAAACCTACAGCACAGAGCGCGGAAAACTGATTCCAACTGACATCGGTATTGTTGTGAACGATTATCTGGCCGAACACTTCCCGGAAATCATGAGCTATAACTTTACGGCAACCGTTGAAGAGGATTTCGATAAAATTGCCGACGGTAAGGAAGATTGGGTAACCTGCCTGTCTGCTTTCTATAAGATGTTTCACCCGCTGGTAACCGATTCATTGGAAGAACGAATGGATCGCAAAGCCGGAGAACGAATATTAGGCAAAGACCCTAAAACGGGCTTCACTGTAAGTGTGAAAATCAGCCGTTTCGGTCCTGTAGTTCAGATCGGAAAACAGACCGAGACCGAGAAGCCTCAGTTTGCTTCTCTGCAAAAAGGACAGTCCATCAACACTATTACACTTGAGGAAGCACTCAAACTGTTTGAGTTCCCCAAAAATTTAGGCGATTTGGATGGGGATACGGTTGCCGTCGGTGTTGGAAGGTTCGGTCCCTATATCTTCTATCAAGGTAAATATGTTTCAGTTCCCAAAGGAACTAATCCTGCTGATGTTACTCTTGAAGATGCCATCAAACTGATTCAAGGCAAGCGCGACGAAGACAAGAAAAAAATTCTCCGCACTTTCCAGGAGGATGACAACCTACAGATCCTGAATGGTCGCTATAGTCCATATCTGTCGTATAACGGTAAGAACTATAAGATTCCTCACGGCAAGAACATCGAAAAACTCAGCTATCAGGATTGTCTGTCTATCATCGATGCTTCGGACAATGCAGCCAAAAAGAAATAGCCGATCGATATGCTTACGCGTATTATATATAAGGTAGCATTCCGGAAGCGTGTTCGTCAGATTGCACGATATGCCACTCATACCGGAGAACTTCAACAGGAACAGTTGTCTTTTCTGCTGAAGCGAGGTTCCCATACTGCATTCGGGCGTGCACATGGGCTCACACCCGACATATCCTACGACGATTTTTCGAAAAAAGTGCCACTGCACACTTACGACGAGATTAAGCCGTGGATTGAACGGATGCTACGAGGAGAACGCAATATTCTTTGGCCGGGGTTGTGCCGTTGGTTCGCCAAATCTTCTGGTACCACGAGCGACAAAAGTAAGTTTATTCCAGTAACAGCCGATGCCCTTCATCGCACCCATTACCGCGGCGGCACCGATGTGGTAGCGATTTACATGAGCCTGAATCCGCAAAGCCGGATGATGAGCGGCAAAGGTCTTATTCTGGGTGGAAGTTCTGCTCCAACGCCCCTGGCTCCCGGTCTGGATATTCGTGTCGGCGACCTGAGTGCCTGCCTGATTCAGAATGTTAATCCTCTGGTAAATGCCATCCGAACCCCCAGCAAGGAAATTGCCCTGATGGACGAATGGGAAGCCAAACTGAAAGCACTTACCGAAGCTACCAAGGACGTAAACGTCACCAGTTTGAGTGGTGTTCCGTCGTGGATGATGGGACTTATCAAAGCGGTGCTGGCAGAAAAAGGAGCTGACAATCTGACGGAAGTCTGGCCTAACCTGGAAGTGTTCTTTCACGGCGGCATTGCATTTACGCCCTATCGTGAGCAATACAAGAAACTGATCCCTTCCGATAAGATGCATTATTTGGAAACCTATAATGCTTCGGAAGGTTTCTTCGGCATCCAGTCATCGTTCGACGATGCTGCCCTCCAGCTTATTATTGACAACAAGATTTTCTACGAATTCATTCCGATGGATGAGTTCTCGGACGATACCTGTTCGATGCATGCGATTCCATTATCCGATATTGAAATTGGGAAAAACTATGCTATGGTGATCACCACGCCTGGTTTATGGCGATACATAGTGGGCGACACCATCCGCTTTACACAAAAGAATCCGTATAAATTCTTTATCACCGGTCGCACCAAAGCTTTCATCAATGCCTTTGGCGAAGAGCTCATGGTGAGCAATGCCGATGAAGCATTGAGCAAAACCTGCTCTGCATTGAATTGCGAGGTGGCCGAATATACTGCCGCACCAACGTTCGCAAGCGATGGAAAGAAGGCTCACCATTCTTGGATCATCGAATTTGAAAAGACTCCAGAAGACCTCGAAAAGTTCGCTGACATGCTTGATGCCAACCTGCAGAAAGTCAATTCCGACTATGAGGCCAAACGGTATAAAGGCATCTTCCTCGACCGGCTGGAACTGACCGCAGCCCCACCGCAAACTTTCAATCAATGGCTCAAACAGAAAGGCAAGCTGGGTGGTCAGCATAAGATTCCGCGTTTGTCCAACAGCCGGACTTATTACGAAGAACTGATAAAAATTATTGAGAAATAATACTATAATACTTTATTTTTGAAGATGTCATTTCGTCTTCATTTTGTAAAAACCACAAATATATATGGCAGAAAAAAACTTTAAGCGTACTCTTGTCACAGCGGCTCTACCCTATGCTAATGGCCCTGTGCACATCGGACATCTGGCAGGCGTTTATGTACCGGCCGACATCTATGTCCGTTATCTGCGTCTCAAAAAACGTCCCGTTCTTTTCATCGGTGGATCCGACGAGCATGGCGTACCCGTCACCATCCGTGCCCGCAAAGAAGGCATCACCGTGCAAGACGTTGTTGACCGTTATCATAACCTGATAAAAGATTCTTTTGAGAAGTTCGGCATTTCGTTCGATATCTATTCTCGCACTACCAGTCAGATACATCACAAGTTTGCAGCTGACTATTTCCGCAAACTGTATGATGACGGCAAACTGATCGAACAGACCTCCGAGCAGTTCTACGATGAAGAGACCCATGAGTTTCTCACCGATCGCAATATCCGTGGTGAGTGTCCGAAGTGCCATTCGTTAGGCGCATACGGTGACCAATGCGAAAAGTGTGGTTCAGCCCTCTCGCCCGACGAATTGATCAATCCCTACAATGCCATCAATGGCAATCCGCTGACCAAGAAATCTACGACGCACTGGTATCTGCCGCTTGACAAAGACCAGCAGTGGCTCGAACACTGGATTCTGGACGAACACAAAGAATGGCGTCCCAATGTGTATGGTCAGTGCAAGAGCTGGCTCGACGGCGGACTCAAGCCCCGTGCTGTGACACGCGACCTCGACTGGGGTATTCCAGTTCCTGTGGAAGGCGCTGAGGGCAAAGTGCTTTATGTCTGGTTCGACGCCCCCATCGGCTATATTTCGAACACGAAAGAGTTGTGCGATGCACATCCGGAATTAGGCACTTGGCAAACCTGGTGGCAGGATCCTGAGAGCCGACTGATTCATTTCATCGGCAAAGACAACATCGTTTTCCATTGCATCGTCTTCCCTGCCATGTTGCATGCTCACGGTGATTATAATCTGCCCGACAACGTGCCAAGCAACGAGTTCCTGAATCTGGAGGGCGACAAGATCTCCACTTCCCGTAACTGGGCCGTCTGGCTGAACGAATATCTGGAGGATATGCCCGATAAACAGGATGTTTTGCGTTATGTATTGACAGCCAATGCCCCTGAGACGAAGGACAACGACTTCACCTGGAAAGACTATCAGGCACGTAACAACAACGAACTGGTTGCTATCTTCGGCAATTTCGTGAACCGTGCCATGAAGCTGACCGAGAAATATTTCGACGGCAAAGTTCCAGCCCTTGGTGAGCTGACAGATTACGACAAACAGACTCTCGAAGACTTCAAGAACGTCAAGACGAACGTTGAGGAACTTCTTGAAACATTCAAGTTCCGCGATGCCCAGAAAGAGGCTATGGAACTGGCACGTATCGGTAATAAATATCTGGCCGAAACAGAGCCTTGGAAGCTGGCTAAAACCGATATGAATCGCGTGGGCACAATCCTGAATCTGTCGCTACAGATTTCAGCCAACTTGGCGATTGCCTTCGAACCCTTCCTGCCTTTCTCTGCTGCCAAGTTGCGCAATATGTTAGGCATGACAGATTTCGAATGGGACAAACTGGGTCGTATCGATCTGTTGGCAGCCGGTCACCAGTTAGGCGAAAGTGTGCTTCTCTTCGAAAAGATTGAAGACGAAGTTATTCAGGGTCAGTTAGACCGACTGGATCGCATCAAGAAAGAGAATGAGAAACAGGCGCTGTTGGAAGCTGAAAAGAACTGGCGTCCGGCTCCGGTGGCCGACGAAGTTCCGTTCGATCAGTTTGCCGGTTTGGATATCCGAACGGCAACCGTATTGGAAGTGAAACCGGTCAAGAAGAGCGACAAACTCCTACAGTTCACCCTTGATGACGGCACCGATCAGCCACGCACCATTCTTTCGGGTATTGCCCAAAGTTATCCTGATCCGCAGGTGCTGGTAGGCAAACAGATTGCCTTCGTTGCCAACTTTGCTCCTAAGGTGATGCGCGGCATCGCCTCCAACGGAATGATTCTTTCTGCCGAGAACTTCGATGGCACATTGCATGTGGTGACACTCGAAGATAAAGTCAAGAACGGCAGTAAGATCTGCTAATCCGAAGAACTCTTCTTACAAAACATGGCATCATGAACAAAGAACTGTTCCTGACTTTCCTGAAGATTGGCGGCTTCACCCTTGGCGGTGGAGCCGCTATGGTTCCCATGATGGAAAAAGAGATTGTCTTGAAGCACCAGTGGCTCTCAAAGGAGGAATTCTTGGATATATATGCGGTTTCACAGGCTACGCCCGGCATTTTTGCTGTCGATATGGCAAGTCATATCGGCTACAAGATAGGAGGCGTCAAGTCGGGCATCATCGCGGCTTTGGGTGTCGTGGTCCCCAGCATCGTCATCATTCTGGCCATTGCCATCGTCTTCTCACAATTCAAAGACAACCCGTGGGTCGAAGCCTTCTTCAAAGGGGTTCGTCCCGCCGTAGTTGCTTTGTTGGCTGTACCTATATTCAGCATGGCTCGTTCGGCCAGAATCACATGGGCCAACTGCTGGATTCCCATTGCCTCCACCCTGCTCATTTGGCTTTGCGGTGTGTCACCTGCCTGGATCATTCTGATTGCCGGCTTGGGTGGATTTTTGTATGGCCTGTATTTGAACAAAAAACAGTAATCCTCAGTATTCATGATATTTCTAAAGCTATTTCTTGTTTTTTCCTATATCGGTCTGTTCAACTTCGGAGGCGGCTATGCCATGCTTTCGTTCATTCAGCAGGAGGTGGTGCAGAAAGAAGGTTGGCTGACAGAATCCGAGTTTACCGACATTGTGGCCATTTCGCAGAGCACACCGGGTCCTATCGGCATCAATTGTGCCACCTATACCGGCTATACGGCTGTCGTCAACGATGGATATCCTTGGTGGATGGGAATACTGGGCAGCATTCTCACCTCCATCAGCGTGCTTTGGTTGCCTTTCATTGTGATGATATGGGTTTCCAAACTATTGCTCCACTATAAAGATCATCTTGTGACGCAAAGCATTTTCCGGGTTCTTCGTCCCGCCATCATTGGCCTCTTGGCCTCTGCTGCTTTGTCCCTCATGAATACCGAAAACTTCGGCGTTCCTCTGCAGAATCCGGTTCAGTTTTCCATCAGTATTGTGATCTTTGCAGTTGTATTTTCAGGTATGTACATGCGCAAGCTGAATATTATCTATACAACTTTCTCTTGTGGTCTCTTAGGAATACTTCTGTATGGAGTCCTCGGTCTGTAACTTTTTCCTCCGAAATTTATGCAATATAAAGCGATTGTACTCGATTTAGACGGAACGCTGACAAACGACGATAAGCTCATCACCCCTCGCACGCTTCAGGCGCTAATGGATGCACAGCATCTGGGTGTCCGTATTGTCCTCGCCTCCGGCAGACCGCCCCACGGAATCCAATATGTTGCCGATGAACTTCAGTTGAGCGAAAACCATGGGTATATTCTGGCTTTCAACGGCGGACAGATTCTGAGTTGTCAAGACGGACAACTCATGTATAGCCAAGAGTTGTCTCCTTCGTTTGTTCCCGAACTGTATCTGGCTGCCATCGAAAATCAGTTCGAGATTCTTACTTATCAAACAGATACGATAGAATCGACCAGCGATACCAATCCGTATATAGTGAAGGCAAGTACCACCAACCGGATGCCCATTGTGAAATGCCCCGAATTTGTCCATCAGATTCATTATCCGATCTACAAGTGTCTGATTGTCGGAGATCCGTCCCGGATGGCAACGTTTGAAAAGAAACTCGCCCGACAGATGGAAGGTCGTATGAACATATTCTGTTCGACTGCGTTTTTCCTGGAGTGTGCACCTTTAGGCATCGATAAGGCCAATGCCCTTCAGCAGCTTTTCGAAAAACTGCATATCCCACGCGAAAGCGTTATTGCCTTTGGCGACGGACACAACGATATCTCCATGATCAGGTATGCAGGTTTAGGCGTAGCCATGCAGAATGCCGATGATGAAGTCAAAGCCAATGCCGACATCGTTACGGCTTCAAACAATGACGACGGTGTAGCTCTCATTGTCGAAAAATACATTCTTCATGCCAAATAAGTCTTAAAATTCAAAAATACGACAAAGAACCGCTTATTTTGCACCTTTTTAAGCTAAAAATTTGTTTTTTTATCCGAAATAATCTATTTTTGCAGCTGAAATCTTTCACACTGTGAAAAATCAGTTATAATTCTTCTTTTCTAATGACCCCTTTTGAAGAAACCAAATCTGACATCAGATATTTGCAGCTTTTGGCCGAGAAATTCCCAACGATTACGTCGGCAGCCAGCGAAATCATCAATCTTGAAGCCATTTTGAGCCTTCCCAAAGGAACGGAGCACTTTTTGAGCGACCTGCATGGTGAGTCGAACGCTTTCCATCATGTGCTGAAAAATGCTTCCGGCGTGGTTCGGCGCAAAGTGGATGAAACGTTCGGTAATTCCCTTTCTGAAGAGCAAAAGACGGAACTCTGCACATTGATTTATTATCCTGAGGAAAAACTGAACCTCATTCATCAGCAAACCGACGATTTGCACGACTGGTACAGCGATAAGTTGCATCAGACCATTGGTGTGGCACGAGCTGTTTCTTCAAAATACACGCGTTCGAAAGTTCGCAAACAGCTTCCTAAGGAGTTTGCCTATGTTATCGAAGAACTGATGCACGAAAGTACACTTGAACAGGAGCGTGAAGACAAAGAGGATTACTACAGCGCTATCGTGGAAACTATCATCAGTATCGATCGTGCCGATGAGTTCCTGATTGCTATTTGCAACCTCATTCAGCGTCTTGTTATCGATACATTGCATATTGTTGGCGACATCTTCGACCGCGGACCCGGTGCTTATCGTATCATGGAGACACTCTCCTCCTACCACGACTTCGACATCCAGTGGGGCAACCATGATATCGAGTGGATGGGAGCTGCTGCCGGCAACCGGGCCTTGATTGCTTCCGTATTGCGCATTTCAATCCGCTATGCTAATGTTGAAACCCTCGAGGAAGGCTATGGCATCAATCTGCTTCCATTGGCGACACTTGCCATCGACGTATATGGAGACGATCCCTGCACTATGTGGCAGACCAAGGATTTTGAGAATAACCCCCGCCTGAAACGAAGTGCACAACTGATGGCTAAGATGCACAAGTGTATTTCCATCATGGAGTTCAAATTGCAAGGACAGCTTATTCGCCGGCATCCGGAATGGAACATGGATGATCGTCTGTTCCTGCATCTGATCAACAAAGAAAAAGGAACGATTACCATCGATGGAAAAGAATATGAATTAACCGACAAGAACCTGCCTTCTCTCAATCAGCCGGATCCGTATGCCTTATGTCCGGGCGAGGAAGATCTCATGAACCAGCTGGTTCACTCTTTCCGTCGTTCCGAAAAACTGCAGAAGCATCTTCGCTGTCTGTATCAGCATGGTTCTCTATACCTGGTTCGCAATAATTGCCTGCTCTACCATGCTGCGATTCCGCTGAACGAAGACGGTTCTTTCCAGGAGGTACTGGTGGACGGCAAGATGGTGAAAGGACGTGAGCTGATGGAGCGGGTCGATCATGTCATCCGTAAAGCCTATTTCGGCCCGCGCGGCTCGAAAGAAAAGCAGGACGCACTCGACTATATGCTCTACCTATGGTGCGGACCCGGATCACCTCTGTTCAATAAGGACAAGATGACCACCTTCGAACGCTATTTCATCGCCGATAAGAATCTCTACACAGAAAAGAAAGGCGCATATTTCGTATTGGCCAACACCAAGGAGACCTGCTGCCATATTCTTGAGGAATTCGGGCTCGATCCGACAAAGAGCCACATCATCAACGGACACGTCCCTGTGCGCACGCTGAAAGGAGAATCTCCACTTCGTGCCGATGGATTGCGGCTGGTCATCGACGGCGGTTTCTCGAAACCCTATCATGCCACCACAGGCATAGCCGGCTATACGCTCATCTATAACAGTCACGGCCTGCAACTCGTTCAGCACGAACAGTTCGAAACCAAGGAAAAAGCCATTCAGGATGGTTCCGATATTCACAGTCGCGTCCAGCTGGAGGAGTTTACCGAACATCGTATGCTGGTGTGCGACACCGATCGCGGACGCGAACTCGAAGAGCAGGTCGGCAACCTGAAGAAACTCCTTGTGGCCTATACGACAGGTCTGATTAAAGAAAAGTAAAGTATAGATAGTTCATGTTTTTCAAAGATATCGTCGGACAAGACTCTGCGGTTCAGAAACTGCGCGATGCCATCGACAACAACCGGCTGCCTCATGCTCTCATGATTACAGGACCGGAGGGAACTTGTGGCTTAGCTCTGGCATGGGCTGCAGCCCAATACATTTTGTGCCAGCACAAGCACGACGGAGAAGCTTGCGGAGTTTGTCCGGAATGTATTCAGGCCTCCAAACTGGGACATCCCGACCTGCATTGGGTCTATCCGCTCATCAATAAAGGCGGTTCCGGCAAAGACGCTTCGACAAGCGAAGATTTTCTGCCGGAATGGCGTGAAGCCATTTCACAGAACCCTTACATAAATCTTTCACAATGGATTAAAGCACAAGGAAGTGACGAAAACAAACAAGCCCACATCTTTGTCAGCGAGGCCGGAAATATCATCAAGACGCTAAGCACCAAACCCTACGAATCCGATTACAGGATTCTGATTCTTTGGCTGCCGGAAAAACTGAATGAAGATGCTGCCAACAAACTGTTGAAGATCATCGAAGAACCCTACGAAAAGACTTATTTCCTGCTGGTAAGCCACAATCCCGATCAGATTATTGGCACCATCCAAAGCCGAGTGCAGCGATTGCAGTTGGCACCAATCGATTATTTGGGCAACTTTGTGCAACCCGGCATCCAGATTCCGGACGAGGAAGATCGTCTGTATTTCTTCGAGAAGTTCTGCTCCATGATGCGTTTGAGCTATGCCCGCAAGCTTTATGACATGAAGAAATGGAGCGAAGAAATGTCTGGCCTGGGTCGTGAACGCCAGAAAAGTTTTCTGCAATATGCACAGAATCTCATTCGAGAGAACTACGTCATGAACCTTCATCAGCCGGAACTTAACTACATGAAGCCCGATGAAGAAGCTTTCAGTAGCCGTTTCTCCCGCTTTGTCAATGCGAAGAACGTTGAGGGAATCATGCACGAACTTGAAGTGGCAGAGACTGATGTTACGCAAAACGTAAGTTCGAAGATGATATTCTTTGACCTGAGTCTGAAGCTTATTATGCTACTTAAAGCTGGCAGTCAGACTTAGAATATGTTATTTGCGACAAAAAACGCATCCCAAAATTTGGAAAATCGACAAAGTATATTTATATTTGCGCGCTTATTTTTCGAAAAATTGATTCATGAGACAGATTAAGATTACACAAAACATCACCCGACGCACAGAGGAGTCGATCGAAAGCTACCTCACCGCGATTTCAAAAGAGCACATGGTTACCCCCGACGAAGAAGTGGAACTGGCTCAAAGGATTCACAAGGGAGATCAGGTTGCATTGGATAAGCTGGTTAGAGCAAATCTGCGTTTCGTGGTGTCTGTCGCTAAATTGTATCAGAATCAGGGCTTGAGTCTTTCCGACCTTATTTCAGAGGGTAACGTAGGACTCGTTAAGGCAGCCGAGAAGTTCGACGAAACCCGCGGTTTCAAGTTCATCTCCTATGCCGTATGGTGGATTCGTCAGAGCATTATGCAGGCTCTCTCCGAGCAGGCTCGCATGGTTCGACTTCCCGGCAACCAGAATAATCTGATTCGCCAGATTCGCGTCATTCAGAACCGCTACGAGCAGGAGTTCAACCGTCCCGCAACCATCGAAGAGATTGCAGACGAATTGGACGTTGAGCCTTCTAAAATCCGAGAGACGATGGCAGCTAACAGTCGTGGCGTAAGTCTCGATTCTCCTTTGCAGGATGATGAGGACGGCACCCTTCTGGATGTTACTCCCGACACAAAGCTCGAAGCTACCGACTCAACGCTTAACAACGAATCCCTTCACATCGAACTTGACAACCTTCTCAAAAGTATGCTCAAGGAACGTGAGGCCCTGATTATCAAAGAGACTTTCGGTATCGATTGTCCGGAAAAAAGCCAGGAAGAAGTTAGTCAGGAATTGGGTCTCACCCGCGAACGTGTTCGCCAGATTCGCGAACGTGCGCTTCTGAAGATTCGTAAGAGCCCGAATGCCAAACTGCTCTTGGCTTATCTGTAAACGTATAGCGAAATCTTCAAGCTTACAGTTATTCTGTTTAATGGCAGGCGTTTACGTACACATTCCGTTTTGTAAATCGCGTTGCATTTATTGCGATTTCTACTCAACAACTATGAGTGGGAATCGCAATCTTTTTGTGGAACGTCTGCTTGCCGAAGCCTCCGAAAGAAAAAGTTTCCTCGGCAACCGGTCGATCCGTACGGTTTATGTCGGAGGCGGCACCCCGTCCCAGTTGCCTGCTTCTGCACTCCAGAAACTCGTTGCAGGTTTAGCGGAAATCTTCGACCTGTCTGCTGTCGAAGAATTTACGCTTGAAGTGAATCCGGAGGATATCACCCCGCAATATGCAGCTTCTCTCCCATCCTGCATCAATCGTATCAGCATGGGCGTGCAGAGTTTTGTCGATAGCGAACTGGCTTTGCTCCAACGCAGACACAATGCCCAAAAGCCTGCGGAAGCCATACAGCTCTTGCGCGATGTGGCACATATTCAAAATATCAGCATCGACCTCATGTATGGGCTGCCCAACCAGACGCTTCAAAGCTTTCAGCACTCCATCGATGAAGCCCTGAAACTGGGCACACAACATATCTCAGCTTACAACCTGAGTGTGGAAGAAGGAACCAGGCTCAGTCAGCTGGTCGATGAGGGAAAACTTACCGTTGCAGACGAGAAACTGTGTCTGTCTATGAATGCGATGTTAAGACGAAAACTTCATGAGGCAGGTTTTGTGCAATATGAGATCAGCAACTACGCATTAAAGGGATTCGAATCGAAACACAACAGCAGCTATTGGAACCGCACTCCCTATCTCGGCTTAGGACCCGGTGCGCACAGCTACGACGGCGAACGGCTTCGTTGCTGGAATCTTTCTAACCTACGGGATTATCTGCAAGGCAACCGCTTGTCGGAATCGGAAACATTATCCGATGACGATCTCTTCAACGAACAGATTATGCTGGGATTACGCACTTCCCATGGCGCCATTCTAACCGAATCTCCGGCATTAGACAGATTGATTTCTCAAAATTTACTGCAAAAAGTTTCCCAATCCGACCGATACCGTCTGACAGAAAATGGCCTCGCCTTGGCAGACGAGGTCATCCGTAGATTGATGCGATAATTCATTAACGGCGGCTACCGCTTCGAGTGGAAGAACTGCCGCTCCGGGTGGAAGTATTTGAGGTGGAACTGCTTCCGCTTCGGGTGGATGTGTTGCCGGAACTGTTGTTACTTACAGCTGACCTTGTGGTTGAACCTGTAGTGGCTTGCTGGCGCGTTGTCGATCCGGCAGAACTCTGCGTACGGGTAGAGGTGCTCTTGGAAGTCGAACTCTGGCTGCGATTGTTGATGGCAGGAGCATTCTTGTTGCCGGAGTTGTCGCGATAGTTAGGATTCTCCGTGCGGTTCTGTTCCTTCCGGTTGCTATAGTTGTTGATGCGGTTCTGACTCGGATTGTTGCGCTCGCGGATGTTGGTTCCGAAATCATTCTTATGGATATCCGGCTTGTGATGATTGTCTTTCTGGATGAAGAAATGACCGGTATAGCGATCGTGCACGAAGGCGGCATAGCGCGAAGCATAGTAGTCAGGCTTTCCGTAACGATGACGGGAATGCTCGCCCAAGTAGGTCTTGTAGTGCATCGGGGCATCGTAGTAGAAGAACTTCCGATTATTATAAACCGTATAGATGCGGAAGTACCAGCGCATGTTGGAAGTATAGATCGGACGATAGAAATACTCGCACGAGAGGAATCTGCGGTACTGGTGCGACGTGAGCACGTAGTGAATATCGTCGTTGCGCATATCCAGCAAATCGTAATAACGGTCGATGGCATCGCGATAGCCATACACTACATCATCCATGATACGGTCGGCCATATAGATAAAATCAAGATTGATTTCGTAGAGGTCATCATACTGACGCGGAGTCAGGTCGAGTTCATAAGCCATGCGATCGGTCAGGAAACGTGCATGATTCCGCATGCTGGCATTCGACATTGCAAACATTTGAGAAACACTCAGAAGAACAAATAGCGATGATAAGATAATCTTTTTCATAACAGTATTATTTTTTAGGTTTCTGTTTCTTGTTCGTTTGTCTTTAAGACTTACCGGATGCCGGAAGGTTTAAAAAGCGAAGAGCTCCTGAATTAACCTACTTTCATATAATCTTCAATATTAAACCTACCAATAAGCTGTTGATGACAGCAATATCAGGTTAATTCTCGTTAAAAACACGTCATACGAGCACATTTTTCCGTAAAAATTTTACGGAATAAAAAAAAATATATAACTTTGCAGGCAAAGTATTGTTTTATCTAAAAAAACAGATTATTATGCTTACGAAATTTGCCGTTAAAAACTATCGAGGGTTTAAAGATAGAATTGAATGGGATTTATCATCCCCAAGCAATTATTCGTTCAACACAGATGCTATCAAAGATGGTGTTGTAAAGAATGGCATAATCTACGGTCCTAATGGAGCCGGCAAGTCGAATCTGGCATTAGCTATATTCGATATCATTCTTCATCTTACTCAAAAACAACGGAATATACACCAATTGGATACAATCATTAACGTATTTCACCCAAAGGATTCCGTGTCTTTTGAATATTCTTTTCAATTTGAACAAAATGTTATTGAATACTTTTATTCAAAGGGAATAGAAGGAATAGAGAAGGAAACTATTGTGATAGATGGTGTAACTTTGTTTAGATTGGATAATAAAGAATTATCTATTGTAAGTGCTGATTTTCCTATGACGGAAGATGTTAAGCAACAATTGGCGACCAGTGGTAACAAAGTGTCAGTGCTTTCTTATATTTGGAGTGTCTATCCTCTTACTTCAGATCATCCATTGATGAAGTTAAAGACATTTGTAGAAGGGATGCTTTTGTTTTGGAATCATGAAGATCGCGGTTTTGCTGGTTTTGACGAAAACATCTCTACTCTTGAAGAGTTTATCATCGCTAATGGTTTTGTGGAAGATTTTGCAGACTTTTTGAAATCGGTAAGTGGACAAGAGTTCAAATTTAAGGAAGCAAAAGAAGGAGACAAACAACTGATTTGTGATATGGGAGAAGGTGTGCCTTTTCAAAAAATCAGATCTACAGGCACCAGTTCTTTGACTTTGTTATACTTTTGGAGCAAGAAACTTTCCAAAGCCTCATTTGTGATGATTGACGAGTTCGATGCGTTCTATCACTATGCCTTGTCGTTCAACGTGTGTAAAAGATTGTTCCAACTTCCGTGCCAGTTATTCGTTACTTCACACAACACTTACTTGATGTCAAATGATTTGTTACGTCCTGACTGCAATTTCATTATTAATCATAACACGATCAAACCGTTGAATGCATGCACGGACAAGGAATTGCGTTGGGGCAATAATATTGAAAAAATGTACAGAGGTAATGCGTTTGAGTTATGATTCTATTTATCTTTGAAGGAGCTTCTTATGAGCCTTCTCTGTATGAGGGTATAAAATCGTTATTTTTCCCGAAAAGCAACGATCAGGTGTTATGCTCTTTCTGCAGCAGTATATACACGTTCTATAAACGCCTTAAGGATGAATTTGATGGTTTTGCCGATGTGGTGGATGTACTAAAAATAGAATTGGCAAAGACAGATCCTCGAAACGAGTTGTTCAAATATAAAAGTGCAGACTTTGAATCCATCTATCTTTTCTTCGACTATGATTTCTATCGGGGTGATTTGAAGAAGAAGAATGCTCAGATAAAGGAGCTATTGAAATACTTCAATGAGGAAACTGATTACGGACGATTATTTATCAGCTATCCGATGATAGAGAGTATCCAATATACAAAAGAATTACCAGACAATGACTTCCATTCCTATACCGCGAAACGAAATGAATGTGTTGGCGAAAAATTCAAGAGGGAAGCGAGGCTATTTTGTTATTACAAAGGTTATGCATTCCTAAAAGACACTCAGAACTGGGCGCACATTATACGGCAGAATGTTTTCAAGGCCAATAATTTGACAACGGGATCTCTGACTTGGCCATTGGATAAAGATAACGTAATGCAAGAAGCTATCTTTGAGGCACAACTGCAAAAACATGTGATTCCTCATGACGAAGTGGCTATACTCAATGCTTTCCCAATGTTTTTGTATTATTACTTTCCTATTGAAAAATTTTCAGGAAACAAATAGCGATGATAAGATAATCTTTTTCATAACAGTATTATTTTTTAGGTTTCTGTTTCTTGTTCGTTTGTCTTTAAGACTTACCGGATGCCGGAAGGTTTAAAATGCGAAGCGCTCCTGACAGAAGAAAACCATAAGACTACTATTTTATGTTTCCGGTCGCTACACACAAGTTTCCGCACCGAGAACATATGTTTCCGCGTCTGAAACACATATACCACGCCCGGAAACATAAATTCCCTCGGCACAGAAGTTTTTTTGTATCGTGCAGGAATTTATCGGATGCATACGAAAAGGAAAAGTACGGCAGGTTTCTGCCGTACTTTTTTAGAATCTCCAATATCTAACTGGAGTTGAAATTTTGCTGCCACTTTTAGTAGAATGCTACTAGGCGAAAATGTGCTTTTTTGTAAAAACAAATATAATCTACAATTAAACAGCTAATGATACTTATTAATAGAGCCACCAACTACTATTAATTCATTTTACAATTATCTTTTTGTATGAACCATCGTTCATTTTGATAATATTTACACCTTTTTTAGGAGCTTCTATTTTCTGTCCATCAAGAGTGAAATACGAAGAAAGAGAATGAATGTCATCTGATATAGAATTTATGCCAGATAGTTCAACTTCTTTTATATCAAAGAATTCCCTCCATTCTGGATGGAGCCAATAATAATCGACAGAACCTTTGGGAACATACAATGTGCATGCACTTCTATTAAAACCACTAAATGTGGTGTTACCCACTGTTGGTGGAGTAGGATTCCAAGAAAAAAACGTTGTTATATTATTACATCCCTCAAATGCATTTTTGCCAATACTCGTAATTTTATCTCCTAATCTAATTTCCTGTAAAGATGAACATCATTCGAATGCATTGTCGCCAATGCTCGTAATTTTATCTCCTAATCTAATTTCTTGTAAAGATGAACATCCTTTAAATGTTTTACGTCTAATAGAACCTACATTTTTCCCTATACTGATAAAGGAAATCGATTTGCAATACGCAAACGCACTATCACCAATAGAGGCAACTGTTTCTGGAATCTCTATGCTTTTAAGAACTTCACAATTTGCAAAGGCACCGGCCTCAATATATTTTAATTGATTTGGCATAGATAATTCAACAAGAGAAGAGCATCCATCAAAAGCGCTGCTGCCAATCTCTGTGATACCATCTGGCAAAGAAACTTTCTTGAGACCAATATCACCTTTGAATTGTTGAGAAGGTATTTTTGTTATCGCATCACCAATTGAAAGATTCGTCAAATATGGCAAATTCATAAATACTCCGTATGGATAAAATGGGTAAGAATAGTGATTAGAGGAATAATCCCCATATATATCCCTTCCCCAATATAATTCTTTTATTGGACTGTTCTCGAATAAAACATGAGGTCCCTTTGGAAATCCATCAGAGTTATATAATTCTATTTTTATATTAGAATCTTTGAAAATTACTTTCTCCAATGATTTGAAATTAATAAATGTTGTTAATGTAATATATTTTATATTGGAACCAATTATCAGAGTAGATAAATTGTTACAATTCTGAAATTCCTCATTGATACTTGTTTGTGGACCATCTACCGTGAGACGTTGTAGTGCTTCAATATTTCCGAATAGGGAACCGGTATAATCTCTATATAATTCCAAAGTAGAAATAGAGGTGTTTTCGAATGCTTTAGTATTTATTTTTATAGTCCCCGTACTTTCTTCGAGTACTACTTTTTTGATACCACTATTACTAAATGCATTTGGTCCAATAGAAGCAAAACTATGAGGAATAATAATCTCTTGCAATTTTGTGCATCCATCAAATACATTTGAAAGGATACTTGTTCCATTTTTAGGCAGATAAAGAACAATCAAATTGCTCATATCTTTGAAAAAACTATTTCCTATTGTATTTGCTGATGTAATATAATTATCAAAATAAGAAGTACCTCCTTTCACAATATTGGCAACACTCAAGTCAAGTTCTTCTAAACTTGACATATTTCTAATAGCCAAGATGTCTGTACCATTTATATCGCCAACCACTTTCAATCTCTTTACTAACTCTAAATTGTCTTTACCTATTAGACTCAATAGCTTGCCACTTGAAGGCATGACTATATTATAATCATTTTCTTCAGACACGTCTCTGTCGATTACATATATTATATTGTTTTCCAAAGAATGTAAAGAAGATGGTTTAACGAACATTTTGGGATTATCTGGGGTAAGCACAGAAGACTCCCCATTCATAGTCACATATATTTCATTTGAACTAGAATTACTCCTTTGTAGCACCGCCTCTTCATCATGGGGAACCAATATGAGGTTCTTATCATTTATTCCATTGACCCCTACGATAGAATTATAATCATTCCGAATACCTAAGTATAGTCTCTTGTCGGCTCCTCTTGCAAAAATTCTATCATATTTATCCCACTCTGAATTCTCCTTTAGATTTTGATATGCTTTTTCAGGAACCACAATTGTATCTTTAAACGAAGAAGAAAAGTCATATAAAGGTCCTTTTGCACTAATGTCTTCAGAAAGATACTCTATTGTATTTAATTTAGGACAAGACCGAAAGGCTTGAATCTTAATACTTACAGTTGAATTTGTGAAGCATATTTTTTCCAAACTATCGCAAAAAGAAAAGGCACCTATTCCGATTTCAGTAACGGAATTTGGAATGACAATTGAAACTAACCCGGTACGACTAAAAGCCCCATTGCCTATTGCTTTTACCTCAGAAGGTAAGACAATGGATTGCAAATCCCTACATCCCTCAAAAGCATTTTCACCTATATATGCAATATTGTCGGGCAGAACGATTGAGCGTATCTTGTAATAAGCACTATCCATAGAATAGCCCCATCCTGAAAAGCAATCAAACGCGTGAGCTCCAATTCCAGTCACTTTTAATACTTTCCCAGAATAATTTACAATTGAGGGGACTGTAATACTCTCGAAACCTTCGTATCCATATGTACGAATGTGACTATCTGAAGGGTTATAACGAGTGTTTGAGGTAATCTCCAATTCACTACCGCCGTTGATGAAATTGTAGTAGATTGTTATACCTTCTTCATTATTAACAGCAATGTCGTAAGCCAATGCTTCTATACATACCATACTCATAAGTACAGTATGTAATAATAGTTTTAATCTTTTCATAGTTACATATCTGTTAAATCTACTATTCCATATTTTGCTGCAATGGAAAGAATGACATCATCCTTATCTTCATCAAAGTTAATTGTTAAAGAGTCAGGATTCATTTCAACCCCCTCTGTATTGTCAATCTCATCCAAAAACTTGCATGCAGCCTCCATTTTTTGTTTAGTTAATGCCGCAGTATCTATAATTAGTTTATAGGTCTTCATACTGTCAAACTTTGTTTGTTTATTTTTTTTCCAATTTCATCCTCTGCTTGACTCAAAATGGGCTTAAAATCAAAACCCTTTTGCTCCATATCAAGATCCATTATTTTCCATTCGTCATGTGAACACGGAAGGACACTCATGACGAGCATGGAAGATATCACATGTCTGTCCTCTTCAACATAATCTTGATTGCCCCAATAGAGATGTTCATAATGGTTAGCACCAAGCATAAATTCGACAACAAAGCATTCATGCCATTTTTTACCTAACCGAAAATAGCGAAAGCGATTCGGTTCTTCAACATTTGAAAACAAGAAATTTTCCATAATTTCAAAAACGTTTTTTCCCTATAGCCACCCCGGATTCGGTACACATATTTAAAAGAAAAACGCGGGCAACTGACTCTTGTCGTTCCCGTGTTCCAAGGCCTACCACAGCCGTCTCCCTGAGAACGGACAAATGTAGTGCCCACGCCATATATTCATATAAGCCCAAACCATTGTCCCCACCCAAAATGGGCAGCGACAACAATATTGTGGATATTGAACATACCACATGAACGTCACATTTGTCTTGTCTCTTGGGAGAATCAAAGGTGGTAGTTTTGAATTGCCAAGACCAAAACGTAAGTAACGTCTTTCCGTAAGATCATCGAATAGTGCGGCAGACTAAGCGCCTGTGACACTACCGATGGCGAATCCGCACCTTCCGGCACAGAATCACGATGCAAAAGTACGGAATTATTTGATTGCAACCAAATTTTTCAAAAGAAAATCACGAAAAATGAGAGAAATTTTACAAGAACAATCCCAAACAACCGATTATATGGCGCCGACACAGCGGATTCCATTTCTCGCGTTCCGGAGGTGCCGCTGACACAACAGATTTGATTTCAAATCTTCCAGAGTTCCCACTGACACAGCGGTTTTCATTTCAAATCTTCCGGAACTGCTACCGACACAGCAGATTCCATTACTTGCGCTCCGGAGTTGCTGCCAACAGCGTCAGCGCGAACTCCGGAAGAATAGGAATGCGTTCCCGTGATACGACGAGAGGCTCAAAATCCTTCGGATTAATTACGAATTACAAATTACTAATTACGGTTCAAATGGCACACAGAATCCTTCGGATTAATTACGAATTACAAATTACTAATTACGGTTCAAATAAAATCACGGAAATCACAGAAAAATTCGTATAATCCCTTGAATCTGTATTCGTAGAACAAAAAACTTTCCGTGATTTCTGTGTGAAATTAAAAAAACGTTCTCTCCGCGTTCGCTAAAAAAACGGGGCGCCCCGGTGGGTAAATTCGGAGCGCCTCATTATTATATTATAAGAAACAGAATCATAAAAGGGGTCAGAACCTGCGCGGCATGTTGGGCAGATTAGGCATATTGCGCATCATGGCACGGGGATCTTTCTTGAAATCGGTCATCTTCTTCATCACCTTACGCATATCGTCGAACTGCTTGACCAGACGGTTCACCTCTTGCAGCTGGGTGCCCGATCCCTTGGCGATACGCTGCTTACGAGAGGGATTCAGGCATTCGGGATGCTCGCGTTCATAAGGAGTCATGGAATTGATGATCGCCTCAACACCCTTGAAGGCATCGTCGCCAATCTCCACATCCTTGATGGCTTTGCCGACACCCGGAATCATGGAAGCCAGATCTTTGAGGTTACCCATCTTCTTGATCTGCTGAATCTGCTCGAAGAAGTCGTTGAAATCGAACTTGTTCTGCGCCATCTTCTTCTGCAACTTCTTGGCTTCGTTCTCATCGTACTGCTGCTGTGCACGTTCCACGAGACTCACCACATCGCCCATACCGAGGATGCGTCCTGCCATACGTTCCGGATAGAAGATATCGAGGGCATCCATCTTCTCGCCCGTACCCACGAACTTGATCGGCTTCTGCACCACCGTACGGATGGAAAGCGCGGCACCGCCACGCGTATCGCCGTCCAGCTTGGTGAGGATAACGCCGGTAAAATCGAGGCGGTCGTTGAATTCCTTGGCGGTATTGACAGCATCCTGGCCGGTCATCGAATCGACCACAAACAGAATTTCCGTCGGATTGACAGCCTTCTTGATGTTCGAGATTTCCTGCATCATCTGTTCATCGATGGCCAGACGTCCGGCGGTATCGATAATCACCACATCGTTGCCCTTCTGGTGTGCCTGCTGAATGGCATCGAGGGCGATCTTCACCGGATCTTTGCTTTCGCGATCGGTATAGATCGGACAACCCACCTGTTCGGCCACCACCTGAAGCTGGTCGATGGCTGCGGGACGATAGACGTCGCAGGCAACCAGCAACGGCTTCTTGCCTTTCTTGGTCTTCAGCATGAGGGCCAGTTTGCCAGAGTGGGTGGTTTTACCGGAACCCTGCAAGCCTGCCATCAGAATGATGGTGGGATTCGGCTTGACGTTGAGTTCCACCGCCTCGCCGCCCATCAGGAGAGCCAGTTCGTCGTGCACGAGCTTGACCATCATCTGACCCGGCTTGACGGCTGTCAGCACGTTCATGCCCAAAGCCTTCTGCTTCACCGTATCGGTAAAGGTTTTGGCCACTTTGTAGTTCACGTCGGCATCCAACAAGGCGCGACGCACATCCTTGAGGGTTTCGGCTACATTGATTTCCGTAATCCGGCCCTCGCCTTTCAGGATTTTGAATGAGCGTTCCAAACGCTCGGAAAGATTTTCAAACATAGTGAATGAATTGTTTTTTTGACCGTAGCAATATTATCCCATGTTTGACTATAATAAAATAAGGGGAGTAAAAGAGGAGTAAAAGAGGAGTAAAAGGGAAGTAAAAGGGAAGTAAAAAGAGGAGTAAAAGGGAAGTGGTGATACGAATCACTCCTCTCCGCCTTCGCTATAGCCTCCGTTATTGCCCTCAGGATCGTCTCCGCGGTCTCGGTCTTTGCCCTTCATGTTGCCGAAGCTGTAAGAAATCTGGATGCCGAAACGGCGGGAACCCCAAGCGCTTTCGCTCAGCTGATTGTAGCCTGCAGCATAGGTGCGCGAACGGTTCTTACGGCTGTCGAGTGCGTTGCGGACGTTGAGGTTGACGGTCAGTTTCTTGTCGAAGAAAGAACGTCGCAAGCCCATATCAAGGCCATAGCTGGCTTTGCGCTTACCCTGTGTGATGACTTTGGCGGCATTGTATCGGCCAGTTGCCTGGAAGGCCAGTTGCCAAGGCAGCATGACTTGTGCCATCATTGTGGCATTCCACGAGAAATCGTCGTCTTCCTCCACCGATACGCTGTGCGTCTGTCCCTGATCGAAGATATTGAATGTACCGCCGTCCAGCTTGTAGTAGAACGCATTGACGGTGGTGGTGAGGTCGATCACACGGAAGAGTTTGTTCTTGCCGATAATCTCCAAACCGCTCGACACTTCCTTCGAAATATTCTCGTTCGTCTGATAGCGGATACCGTTCTGCAGATAGGCCACCTGCTGGATCACGTCGGACGACGGACGGTAATAGGTCGAAATGGATAGCGTGTGATCGTCCCAGTTCTTCAGATAGTTCAGTTCAAAACAGTTGGTATAGGTCGGCGTCAGTTCCGGATTACCATAGGAAATGCTCGTTGAGTCGCGAATGTTCTTAAACGAATTGAGTTGTCCGCCCCACGGACGTGACAGACGGCGTGTATAGTTCGCCTGCAGTTCCTGATTGTTCGGCAACTGATAGCTCAGGAAGACGGTCGGGAAGATCTTGAAGAAGTCTTTCGTGTATTTGGACACCGTCTCCACAGCCCCCAGGAAGCTAGTGTTGTGCTCCTGATCGTAGTTATACGACTTGGTTTCCACTTGCCAGTATTCGCCGCGCAAGCCCACCTGATAGCCGAAGTTCTTGCCGATGCGGTTCTGATAGTTGGCATAGACCGCCTGCACGTGCTGATCGTAAACGAAACGATTGTAGAGCGTGTAGATGTTATCGGTCTTTTCGCGATCGTTCCAGGTTTCTGTCGGGCTGTTCTCGTGGAACCACGTACCCTTGTAGCCGGCCTCCAGTTTCGAGGTTTCGGACAATGGCTGCACATAGTCGATCTGCGATTCGAAGTGACTGTTGCCGATGCGACTTTCCTGCCATTGGTGCGACTCGGTGGATGAGATTACGCTACCCGTCTGATCGGTGTAGTCGGTAAACTGATCGTAACCGGTTTCGTTGTCGGCGTGCCATTTGTTGAACGACAAAGCCACATCGAGCGTATGGTTGGTTTTCCACTCGTGCCGATAGGTCAGGTTGACATTGTTCATCTGCGGCTTATCGCTGTTGTAGCTCCTGCGACGGCTGTCGTAGGGTTTGAAGTTCGGATAAGCGGTCCAAAGCGATGCATCGTCGGAAACGAAGTCCTGATCATATATATAATTAGTGTGTCGCGTACTTTTGCCCAAGCCGATCATTCCCATATAGCCGACGCCGATCTCGTCCTTCTCGGTGAAGTGCCAGGTTACACCTGCCCGACCGAAGAAGTTCGTACCCTTGCCTCCGCCCTTGTAGGTAGAGTTCAGATAGCCGTAGTTGAAATCGTTGTTTTCCGGATCGAGGAAGTTACGATCGGTGAACCCACGGTTCACACGTGTGCGCCGCCCGACTCCCACGTTGGCATAGGCTTCCAGAATGCCGCTCGAATAGTTGATGTTTGCCCCCAGGCGTCCGCCCGGATCGGCACCCTTCGTCTTGCCGGCATTGAGCTGCACGCCTCCGTAGTAGCCGGCCTTGCGGTCGCGCTTCAGGATGATGTTGATGATACCTGCCGAACCTTCCGGACTGTACTTCGACGACGGATTGGTGATGACTTCGATGCGTTCGATGCTCTCGGCGGGCAACTGCTGCAGGATGTCGCCGCGATTGTCGCTGGTCAGACCCTGCGCCTTGCCGTTAATCCAAACCGTTACGCTCGACGAACCGCGCAGCGAGATATTGCCTTCCTGATCGACTTCCACCGACGGGATGTTCTCTAAGGCTTCGGAGGCCGACAATCCGGCAGCGGTGATGCTCTGGCTCACGTCGAACACTTTCTTGTCGATGTCGAGCTTCATGGCTGCCTTCTGGGTCGATACGCTGACCTCTTGCAGCACGGCACGGTCTTCCTTCAAGGTGACGGTATTGACGCGTGCGTTGTGCTTGTTGTTGGCGTTCACATTCACGTTGCGCTGCTCCTCCTGATATCCCATGAAGGAATACTTGACGATATAGCTACCGTCCGATACACCATCTACCTGATATTGGCCAGACACATCGGTGATACCGCCTTTGTGCGGCACCGTTTCGCCTTGTTTATAGACAGCTACGTTGACGAATTCCAAGGGCTCGCCCTTCTCGTCGATGACTTTTCCCCTAATGATGCCTGCCCAAGTGAGGCAGACCGTTTGAGACAGCAAAAACAGTATTAAAAAGAGTTGTTTCATTTCACATCTGCCGGCGATTCAACCAGCGTACCGTTAATCTTTACGTTATTCAAATGGATGTCGCGATATTTTCCTTCTTTGCCGATGACGCCTCCGCCATAGCGCTTGGTGGGCTTCACGCCGTTGAACTCACAGTTGGTGAGGTTGATGTCGTAGATGTTGCAGGCATCCTCCAAACCGTTCAGGATGATGCCGAACTGCGACTTCTGGCAGGTGATGTTCTCCAGATTGACGTTGCGTACAATCGGGTTGTTGCCACGCTGGCATTGCTCCTTGGGTTCGTAGTTCAAGTTGACGCGCAAAACGGCTTCGCGGCATTGGCCGACTTTCACGTTGCGCACAAAGATGTTCTCGATGATGCCGGAACGACAGGAATTGGTCTTGATGCGGATGACGCGATCCAGATTCGGCGAATCCATCTCGCAATCCTCCACGTAGAGGTTACGGTAGCCGCCTGAGATCTCGGAACCGATCACTACGCCACCGTGTCCGTCTTCCATCTTGCAACCGCGAACCACGATGTTCTGGCTGGGGGTATTCCACTTGCGTCCGTCCATGTTTCGGCCCGACTTGATGGCGATGCAGTCATCGCCTGTATGGAACACGCACTTCTCGATGAGCACGCGGTTGCACGATTCGGGATCGCATCCGTCGCCGTTAGGACCTTCGTTGATGACGGTCACACCACGCACGATGAGATCGTTGCAGAACAAGGGGTGCAGCACCCAGAACGGAGAGTTCTGCAGGGTGATGTCTTCGATGAGCACCGTGTTGCAGCGGAAGAGGTTGACGAACTGCGGACGCATGCCGTCCTCCTTCGAGAAGACGCGCTCGTGAACCGGAGTCTGCGTTTCGCCCCACTGCAAAAGGCGGGCACGCGGACCTTTGGTCTTATCGCCGTCGCGTCCGCTCTGGCTGATCTTGCCTTTCTCCCAGCCGAAGTGGGCGGCTCCGCACCAGCTCCACCAGTTGCTGTTGCTGCCCTGTGCATCGAGCAAACCTTTGCCCGTAATGGCGATGTTCTGTGCACCATAGGCATAGATGAGCGGATGGGTGTTATAGCAATCGATGCCTTCCCAGCGGGTCAGCACGGCAGGATAGTACAGATCTGGATTGGTCGAGAACTTCAGCACGGCTCCGTCTTCGAGGTGCAGGTTGACGTTGCTCAACAAGGTGATAGGACCCGTGATGTAGGTCGAATCAGGCACAATCACCGTTCCTCCGCCCTCTTGGTTGCACACCGTGATGGCCAGATTGATGGCATCGTGCGCCAAGCTGACAGGAGCATCCGGACGGAAGGCTTTAGCGCCGAAGTCCTTGATGTTGTAGGTCTTCTTGGGGAAACTGGTCTTTCGGATGGCAGAAACGATAGAATCGGCCTGCTGCCACGGAGTTTTCGGAGAGGATTTTTTCGACTTGGCTTCTGCAATGCCGAAAGACAGCAAGACGGCCAGCGTCAGGAGGAGAACTTTTTTCATTTTTGTCGGTGTATTGTTAAGTTTTGGGTTGAATTTTATTCCTCCTTTTCTCGCCATGGCATAGCTCAAACAAGTTTGGTTCTGCTCATTTGGCTTAATGAAAAGGTTCCTGAATAGAGAAAAGTGGTGCAAAGATATTAAAATTTTGTCAGATTCGCAATTTTTTAAGTTTTTTTATATAACTTTGCAGCGTATTTCAGGGGCTATCTGCCCGTTTTTAATTTTTCCGCTCAATTAAGGAAATATTTTTCCCTAACTGAGAAAAAATTTTTCTCTAACTGGGGCGCAAATTTTTCCTAACTGGGGAACAAAAAATCTATTCAAATGGAGATACTGATTATCATACTTGTTCTATTGGCTGTAGTGGTTTCGATCGTGGGCATTATCGGAGCCATCGTGCCTGCCATTCCCGGCCCGCCGTTGAGCTTTGCTTCGCTACTGGTGGCCTATTTCGTCGCTCCCGGCTACATCAGCCTCTCGCTGCTAATCGGCATGCTGCTGGTTACCATTCTGGCTACGGTGCTCGACTACATCGCTCCCATCTGGCTCACTAAGCTGGGCGGAGGTTCGAAATCTGCCATCTGGGGCTCTACCGTCGGTGTGTTCCTGGGGCTTTTCTTCATGCCTGTCGGACTCATTGTCGGACCGCTCATCGGCGCTTTCGTCGGCGAATTTATCCACGAGTCGGACCTTTCGAAAGCGGTACGTGTGGCCTTGCTTTCGTTCATCGCTTTCCTGCTCACCACAGGCATCAAGCTGGTGGCAAGTCTCATTATGACATTCTACACGATGGCTGCCTTCTATCATTATTTCTACGATCTGATATAAGCCCTCCCCGATGCTCTTCTTTCCGTCGCACGACATAGCCCTTGCCAATGGGGTCAGGCATTTTAATCCTCCCGCTGCCGCTCTCCGGCTTCAGGAGGATTTGGCTTGGTTATCGGACGTATGGAACACCGACCCCGCAAAAGTCATTCCTTGGGGTTGGGATTGGGACACGCGGAACTACATTCACCACCAGTATCACATCGCGTTGCAGGATCTGCCGTCGGATGCCCAATTGGAGGCTCTCCGTCAGCTTTCGAACCGCCGAATGGTGATCGGCCTTTTGCAAGATTTGCACTACGAAGGCGCGATACCACAATATCTGACTTCGCTCGCCGACGTTGAGGCGTTCATCGGCGAACACGAACGGAACCGCACGAAATTTGTGCTGAAAACGCCTTGGAGCAGCAGCGGACGCGGATTGATCCTCTCTTCCACTCCCCGCCACCTGATGCTGCAACGCGCTTCTTCCACCATCCGCAAAATGGGAGGCATCATGGGCGAAGACTGGTTAGAGAAAATTCAGGATTTCGCGATGCTTTTCTATGTGGGGCAACAAGAGGTGCATTTCATCGGTTACTCTTTGTTCGACAACGAAGAATGCGGCACTTATCGGCAAGGCTATCTCCTCTCGAACGCTGCCATCCAAAAGCGACTGGAAAAGCTTTGCGACTTTCCGCAGGGTTCTGCTTCTTCTGTTGCAGAAACTGTTGGTTTTAAGGGAGATTGCCAAAATTCGGAAAATACCAAGCAGGGGTATCCAGATGCATCCGGACACATGAAAACACAGACATCAACTTCAAATTTCGAAGACCTGCAGGCATCCCTCATCCCAATCCTGAATCGCCTCTTCTCTCCTTTCTTCGGCCAACCTTGGGAAGTCGGCTACATCGGCATCGATATGATGATCACCTCCACCGGCCTCATGCCTTGCGTCGAGATGAATGTCCGCTGCACAATGGGGGTTGTCGCACGCCTCTACTTCGACCGCCACATGCAACCCCACGAATCCGGCCGCTTCCTCATCACCCCCTTACTCGAAAACGGCCATTTTGAGGCCAAGTTTGAGAAAAATGCTTAACTTCCTATCATTTTTTGCCGAAAAATTTGCCAAAAATCTCAAAAAGGTGTAAAATCAGCCTGATAAAAATCTCTATATTTTGTTTTTCCTAAAAAAAATGGTTACCTTTGCAGCGCATAAATACTTTGAAAATGTCAGATAGCATTAGAAATAAAATGGAAGACGGTACTCCGATAGCTTACAGAAGCCAAACTTTGGCTCCGTCTTTGGCAACAACATCAAAGACACCGGAAAAATTCTCTTCCGATGATGAATTTCGTGTTTGGGCTCGGGATTTCGCATATAAACGTCTGCCCATCGATGTTGCACAGAAGCTTGAAGACGAAGATTTTATGATAGGCAAACCCTTCCCTGCTCGTATCTGTACGACTCAAGTTGAAATTGATGCAGCTTTGGAAGAAGCCGAAGCCAGTGGCGAACTTACTGAAGAAGAAATGGCAAAAGCTTTTCCGTTGGTATGGAAAAACGTGAAGTAAGTATCAGCAAAAAGGCTACTCTGTCCGTTTATCAGACAATAGATTGGTACCAAAAGAACCGAGGATATTCTTTTGCTAAGACTTACGAAGAGAATATCAACGAGACCATTATCGCTATAGCCAAAATGCCAACCATCGGACGCATGGAAAAAAGGTAGGACGACGCATTTATCGAAGTTTTCCATCTCATCCGCTAACACGTATATACTATTGGTACAACTCTCGTGAAGTGCATATTGTTGCCATTATCTCCGCACGTATCAATATATAACCATAATAGTTTGTTTCTACCTATCAGTTCGCTTTTCTGTCATTCAGACAGAAGGTCTCTTTTTGACTGAAAGCTGAAGTCTCCTAAATATCAGCATAAACCTCTAACTATTCATTAAATTGTCAGTATTTGATTCTGAAATAGTCGAGGGCGGCCTTATACTGGTCTTGTGCCGTCAGGCAGGTGTCGGTCAGGTAGCCGTCGATGTGGCCCCACTCGCGAAGGCCTCGGTAGTAGAACATCTTCAGTTCGTCGGTAATGATAAACGGCACGATACCGCTTCGCAGGCATTCCTTGAACATGATGAGGCGTCCCACACGACCGTTACCGTCCTGAAAGGGGTGAATCTTCTCGAAACGGACATGCAGGTCGAGAATATCCTCCAGCGAGTGCTGCGGCTTGGCATTATACCATTCCAAAAGTCGCTGCATGCTTTCTTGCACCAACTCAGGCTCGCATGTCCGTTCGCCTCCCACTTCATTGGGCATACGCTTATAGTCACCTACGGCAAACCAGTCCTTACGGCTGTCGCTGGTTCCCGTCTTTAAAATCCCATGCAACAGCTTTATCATTTCTTCCGAGAGAGGTTCTTCGGCCTTGTCGATAATTAGGTCGATGCAGCGGAAATGGTTGACGGTCTCCACGATATCGTTCACATTCAGCGTTTCGTCAGCAGTCACACCGATGGTGTTTGTCTCAAAGATATAGCGCGTCTGTTCGTGCGTCAGGCGACTGCCTTCTATATGGTTCGAGCTGTAGGTCAGGTCTATCTGCGTCTTGTGATAGATGCCGCCCGTCATCTTCATCGCCTTCTGTTCGCGGAGCACATCAAGCAAAGTCTGTTTATGCTGTTCGTTGTTCATGGTTGATGCAATTATTAATAAAGAAACGGCTTTCGACGAAAATCATGTTATTTCTAAATAACGGTTCCAAACTCAAAACATACAAACCCAACCGAACTTCCGTACAAGTTCGCGAAACAGAGTGCGATCTCGTACTGGGATGGTAACAGATACCGTTTCACTTTTACTCCCTTTGGCTGTTACAGAAGCATGCTTGTCTATACGCTCTCGGCTATCTATATTTGCACTATCCAAATTATATTGCACCTGAAGATTCATCCAGACATCGGCAGGAATTTCAAAAGCCCGTTCAAGTGACTGAGCCATTGCTAATGAAACATTACGCTTTCCGTTTATTGTCTCGCTGATTACAGAAGGTTTAATGCCTGTAATGACAGAAAGTTGCCGCTGGGACATACCTCGGGCTCGAAGTTCGTCTTTAATCATTTCACCCGGATGGGTGGCTACAAATGGGATTAAATCTTTCTTACTCATAATGCTTAGATATTTCAAAAAGTAATGCATTTACAATAATTCCGTCGTTATCGGGTGAAGAATAAAAAAGCAGCCGATATTGGGCATTTATCCAAACTGCTTCTACTCCTTTCAGATCACCCTTCTTCTTTTCGTAGTGTAACGACTTAATCATATAGAGGTCCTCTATCCTACGAACAGCTTTTAGGTAGTTCACCGTTTTGATATATTGTCTTACTATATCTTTTGACAGCCGTTTGTATTTACTGTCACGAGTGGCTCCTCCTATGTATAATTCTTGTAATGCGTCGTTTTCAAATTCAATATTCATCAGTTCTTACAGATTAACTGCGTGCAAAGATAAATATTATTCTTGGAACATTATCATTTTTGCGAATTATTTAACAATAATTATGCGAATTTTTCTTTTTTCTCTTCCGTTTTGTAAGCAAACCGATATGATAAAAGCAATAATATATCCTTCAACAGAACGAACACACGAAAAGAACCAAGCGGAAAAAACGCACATATAACACGGAATTGGGCACCACATGAGGCAAAAAAGGAAGAAAAATCGGCCTAAATATCCAAATAATTGTAGATTTTTTCTGATTTGCTCGCACATCTCATATTTTTTTCATATATTTGCGGCGTAATAAGCAATTGTTAGTTAATAGTTATTAGTTAATCGTTATCAAATGCAATTCACAGCTCAACAGATTGCGATGTTCCTCCAAGGCGAGGTGATCGGCGACCCTAACGTACAAGTCAGCGACCTTGCCAAAATCGAGGAAGGACAGCCGGGACGTCTGTCGTTTCTGGCTAATCCGAAATATACCGAGTTCCTTTACACCACCCAAAGTAGCGTCGTGCTCATCGACAAAAACATCGAAATCGACACTACCCGCACCATTCAGCCCACGCTGGTGAAAGTGGCCGATGCCCGTGCCTGCATGGGACAGCTGCTGAACATGGTGGAAGCTGCTCTGAACCCCAAGAAGCAGGGCATCGAACAGCCGGCATTCATTGCCGAAGGCGTGCAGGTTCCTGCCGATGCCTATGTGGGTGCTTTCGCTTATCTGGCCAAGGGCGTAACGGTGGGCGAAGGTTCGCAGATCTACCCGCAAGTATATTTGGGCGAGAACGTGAAGGTGGGCAAGAACGTGAAGATCTATGCCGGCGTAAAGGTGTATCACGACTGCGTGATCGGCGATAACTGCATTCTGCATGCCGGATGCGTGATCGGTGCCGACGGCTTCGGCTTCGCACCCGTCGATGGACAGTTGCAGAAGATTTCGCAAATCGGCAATGTGATTCTGGAGGGCGACAACGAGATCGGAGCCAATACGACCATCGACCGCGCTACGATGGGACACACCATCATCGGTCGGGGCACCAAGATGGACAATCTGGTGCAAATAGGCCACAACGTGGTGACCGACCAGAACAACATCTTCTGCGCACAGGTGGGTGTGGCTGGCACCACGAAGATCGGTGCTTGGAACACCTTCGCTGGTCAGGTGGGCGTAGCCGGACAGCTCAGCATCGGCAACCAGAACGTGTTCGGTGCACAATCGGGCATTCCGGGCAACATCAAGGACGGCAACGTCCTGATGGGCACACCGGTCATTCCGGCCAAGGAATGGGCTCGCCAGGTGGTTTACTTCAAGCGCCTGCCCGACATGCAGGCCGAACTGAAGGAACTTCGCAAAGAACTGAAGAAATAAATATCAGACATATTATAATATAGTATAAGAAATGCAACACCAACAAACTCTTGCAGCTCCCTTTACGCTGACGGGCAAAGGACTGCATACCGGCCTGCAGATTGAGGTCACTTTCTGTCCGGCTAAACCAGATACAGGCTACAATATTCAGCGCATCGACCTGGAAGGTCAGCCGACCATCGAAGCTATTGCCGACAATGTGGCTGCCACCAATCGCGGAACCGTTGTAAAGAAAGGCGATATTGTGGTCAGCACCATCGAACATGGTATGGCCGCCCTGTATTGCGCAGGCATCGACAACTGTCTGATCAAGGTCAATGCTCCGGAATTCCCGATCCTGGACGGTTCGGCGCTACCCTACATCGAGGAAATCCAGAAGGTGGGTATCGTGGAGCAGGAAGCCAAGCGTGAGGTTTTCCGCATCATGAAGAAATATACCGTCGAAGATCCGGAGAAGGGCATCAAGCTCGAAATCTATCCGGACGATCATTTCTCGGTCACTACGTTCGTCGATTATCCGTCGCCCGTGCTGAACAACCAGTTTGCGGTGATGAACGAAATGAGTGAGTTCCCCTCACAGATTGCCGCAGCCCGCACGTTCGTGTTTGTTCGCGAAATCCAGCCGCTGCTAGCTGCCAACCTCATCAAGGGCGGTGACCTCGACAATGCGCTGGTGATCTACGACCAGAAAGTGGAACAGAAGGAACTCGACCAGCTGGCTGCCACCATCGGCACTACTGCCCCATCGGCCGAGAAACTGGGCTACGTACAGAAGCGTCCGCTGCAGTGGGACAATGAACCAGCACGTCACAAGCTGCTCGACATTCTGGGCGATATGGCTCTGGTGGGCCGCTTCATTCAGGGTCGCATCATTGCCACACGTCCGGGTCACGGCATGAACAACAAACTGGCGCGTGCCGTCCGCAAGGATGTGAAGCGCACGGAGGTTCAGGCTCCGGTTTATGATCCGAACAAGGCTCCTGTGATGGATAACATCGCCATCAAAGCCGTGATGCCTCACCGCTACCCGATGCAGTTGGTGGATAAGATTGTGGAGCTCGAAAACAACGATTACGTAGTCGGCGTGAAGAACGTGACTGCCAACGAGCCGTTCTTCGTGGGTCACTTCCCCGAGGAACCCGTAATGCCAGGTGTACTCCAGGTGGAAGCGATGGCACAATGCTCCGGCCTGCTGGTGCTCAACAGCGTCGATGAACCGGAACGCTATTCCACCTACTTCATGAAGATCGACAACGTGAAGTTCCGCCAGAAGGTGGTTCCCGGCGATACGCTGGTGTTCCGCGTGCAGTTCCTCTCTCCGTTGCGCCGAGGCATTGCCGAAATGAAGGGCTATGCTTTTGTTGGCGACAAGATTGTGAGCGAGGCAGAGTTTATGGCACAGATTGTTAAGAATAAGTAAAAATAACATTTATGGCAGAGAATCTCATATCTCCATTGGCCTATATTGAAGAAGGTGCACAACTCGGACAGAACGTCAAGGTGGGACCTTTCTCCTGTATTTATGCTGATACCGTGATTGGCGATGGCACCGTCATCGAAAACAATGTAACCATCTTCCCGGGTGCCCGTATCGGCAAGAACGTTCACATCTTCCCAGGCGCCTGCATCGCAACAACGCCACAGGACATGAAGTTCAAGGGCGAATACACCACCGTCGAAATTGGCGACGGCACCCAGTTGCACGAGTGCGTTACCGTGCATCGCGCCACCGCCTCGAAGATGGTGACCAAAGTGGGAAAGAATTGCCTGATTATGGCATATTGCCACATCGCACACGACTGCAACGTGGGTGACAACGTCATCATGTCGAACTCCGTGCAGATGGCAGGCGAAGTAGTGGTCGATCCGTTTGCCGTGATTGGCGGTGGAACTCTCATCCACCAATTCACCCACATCGGCAGCTACTGCATGATTCAGGGCGGATCGGGCCTGACCAAAGACATTCCTCCTTACACGATGGTAGGACGTTCCCCAGCCAAATATATGGGCTTGAACTCGGTGGGCCTGCGTCGTCGTGGTTTCACACCCGAACAGGTGCTCACTATTCAGGAGTGCTATCGTGTGATCTACATGAGCGGATTGAACACCACCCATGCCTGCGAGCGTCTGGAGTCGGAGTTCCCCTCATCTCCTGAACGCGACTACATCCTGAGCTTTGTCCGCTCTTCCGATCGCGGCATCATTGCCGGCAACATGTAATTCCTTTTAACTGCTACAACTATGGTCTATAAGTTTGTAATTCTTAGCGATGAAGTCGATGACTTCCGTCGTGAGATTGAAATCGATGCAGAGGCGACCTTCACGGATCTGAACAATATTCTGCTCAAGACCTGCGAGTATAAGAAGGATCTGATGACTGCCTTCTACATCTGTGACGAATACTGGGACAAGAAACAGGAAGTGACCGCTATGGACCTGAAGGACGAAAGCCAGAAGGACGAGCAAAGCTACCTGATGGACAAGACGCACCTGAGCGATCTGGTTCCCCTTGAGGAGGCGCAGAAGAAAGCCAAGATCCTGTTCCTGTTCGACACCATGTGCGACCGCTACCTATACATGCAGGTTCGCGAGGTGATCGAACGCAAGCACCTGCTGACTCCCGAGGTGGTTGTCAACAAAGGCAAGGCACCGAAACAGGAAGGCAACATCGACGATATGTTCGGCGGTCTTTCCGAAGACTCCGGCGCTATGTATGGCGACGAAGACTACGATCCAGACGAACTTGACCTCGAAGGCTACCAGGATTTGGAAGACATCGAATCGGGAGGATATTAAAATTTCTCTGCTACTTTTTTGGGGGCTACCGCCGAAGCGATACTTTGGGCTACCACATAGCCCATGCTCCAGGCAGCCTGCAAATTGAAACCTCCGGTGATGGCATCGACGTCAAGCACTTCGCCTGCCAGATAGAGACCGGGATGCGCTTTCACTTCCAGCGTATTCAGATTCAGGTTAGACAACGATACGCCGCCGCAAGTCACGAACTCGTCCTTGTGGCGGCTTTGTCCTTCAATGGCATAAGTGTCGGCGGTAAGCACGGCAACCAGCTTGTTCAGTTGCTTGCGTCCCACTTCACCCCATTTCTGTTCCTGCCGAATGCCGGCACGACCTATAAGAGCCTGCCACCACCGGCTTGAAATCTGCGGCAAATGAGTATTCCCTACTTGTTTGCCGCTTTGTGTTTGCTGCATCTCAAGCAGCAGGATTCGCACTTTCTCCTCTCCCATATCGCCAAGCCAGTTCACCAACAGTTGTGCTTTGTAAGCATTTTCAGCCAGATAGCGTGCAGCATGGCTGGAGAGTTTCAGGATGGCGGGACCACTCATGCCCCAATGGGTGATGAGCAATGCGCCCTGGGCTTTGAACTTTGTCCCTGCCAACGAGGCGGTAACCGGTTCAACGACGATACCCATATAGGGCGACATGCCGGAAATGTTGAATGAAAACAAGGAAGGAACCGGCGGCACCATCTCCAGTTGTAAGGACTGCAGAAAATCCAAGCCGGACATTTTGGGGCTGCCTCCCGTCGTTACCACAACGGCATCGGCATGCACCGGTTGCTGCCGATCGTCTGCAAAACTGATCCGATAACCCTTCTCAGCTTCAATCCGGATCACCCGATGATTCAGACACAGCTTCACCCCCAACTGTTCCATATTGCGGAGCAAGGTTCGGACAATCTGCATGGCATCCTGACTCTCCGGAAACACACACTCGTCAGATTGCGTCACCAGACGCACGCCCTCCCTTTCGAACCATTGCATCAGCTGGCGGTTATCGAAAGTATGGAAGGCCCGTTTCAGGAGCTGGTCTCGTCGCGGATAGGCTTCCTTCAGGCTCCGTATGCCCTCAAACGAATTGGTCAGATTGCAACGTCCTCCTCCGGTAATAGCCACCTTTGCCAAAGGCTTAGAAGCAGATTCGTAGGCTACCACATCGAGATGCGGTAGCCTACGTTTCAATTCAATGGCGCAAAAGCATCCGGCTGCGCCTGCGCCGATAATCGCAATCATCAAGCTTCAGCAGCGGCCTCCTTATCGTGCTCTGCAATCAGTTTCTGCTGGAGATCGGTAGGAATGAGCTCGTAGCTTGAGAACTTCATGACGAACGAAGCTGCGCCCTGGGTCAGACTCGACAACGTGGTAGAGTATTCCGACATCTCGCTGAGCGGCACTTTAGCCTGCAGTTTCTGATAGCCGGCTTCTGCCTCCATACCGATAATGAGACCACGATGGTTCTGCAAATCGCTCATGACATCGCCCATCTTGTCGGCAGGCACGAATACCTCAACATCATAGATAGGCTCAAGCACCTTAGGTCCGGCCTGACGGAATGCCTGGCTGAAAGCGTTGCGGGCTGCCAGCATGAACGAAAGTTCGTTCGAGTCAACCGGGTGCATCTTACCGTCGTAAACCACAACGCGAACGTCGCGTGCATACGAACCCGTCAGAGGTCCTTGCTCCAAGCATTGCTGAATACCCTTCAGAATGGCAGGCATGAAGCGGGCATCGATAGCACCACCCACCACAGAGTTAATGAATACCAGCTTACCACCCCAAGGCAGATCGATCTCCTATTTGCCTTTCATGGTCACACGATATTCCTTGCCTTCCAGATTATAGACAACCGGATCGGCCATGCCTTCCTGATAAGGCTCTACAATCAGGTGCACCTCGCCGAACTGACCGGCACCACCCGACTGCTTCTTGTGGCGATAGTCGGCACGGGCAGCCTTGGTAATGGTTTCGCGATAAGGAATGCGCTGTGGAGCATAGTTCACCTGAATCTTATCCAGATTTTCCAAACGCCACTTCAAGGTGCGGAGGTGGAACTCACCCTGTCCGTAAACCAGAGTCTGACGCAACTCCTTGCTTTGTTCCACAATCCAGGTAGGATCTTCCAGACGCATACGGGTCAGTGCCTGCATCATCTTCTCGGTATCAGCCTGGTTGACGGCGCTGATAGCACGGCAATACTTGGCTGGTGGGAACTTCACGAAGTTGAACTTGCAGTCGTTATCCACGCTGTTCAGCGTATTTCCGGTGCGCACATCTTTCAGTTTCACGGTACAGCCGATATCGCCGGCCTGCATCTCCTCCACCTTCTCGCGGTTAGCACCTGAGCAGACATACAAGGTAGCCAGATGCTCCTTCGTTCCACGATCGGCATTGATCAGGTCATCGCCTTCACGAACGACACCACTCATCACCTTGAAGTACTGGACTTCGCCGATGTGCGGCTCAACGCCAGTCTTGAAGAAGAACAGAGAGGTCGGACCGTCGGTCTTCAGCGGCACTTCCTCACCGCGCGTATTGTGAACAGCTGGCATCTCGTCAACATGAGGAACCACATTGCCCAAGAACTCCATCAGACGGTCAACGCCCATATTCTTGCCGGCACATACGCAGAAGATTGGGAATATACCACGTGTCACCATACCTTTGCGGATGCCCTCGCGCATCTCGTCTTCAGTCAGTTTCTCGGTTTCGAAATATTTCTCCATCAAAGCCTCATCGTTTTCAGCGGCAGCTTCCACAAGGGCATGATGCATTTCCTGAGCCTTTTCCATCTCCGATGCCGGAATCTCCTCCAGCGTAAGCTTGCCGTTGGCATCGTAGGTCAGCTGCTTCATCAGAATCACATCGATCAGCTGATGGAAATTCTCACCGGTCTCTACCGGATACTGTACAGGTATCGCCTTGGCACCATAGGTGAGCTGCAAGTTCTCGACGATCGTGTGATAATCGCACTCAGGACTATCCAGCTGATTCACCAGGAAGATAACCGGCTTCTTCAGTTTTTCAGTGTAACGGAAGTGGTTCTGTGTTCCGACCTCCGGTCCTACAGATCCGTTAATCAGCAAAATGGTGGTATCGGTAACCGACATCGCAGTGATGGCCTGACCCACAAAGTCATCCATACCTGGGCAGTCAATAATATTCAGCTTCTTGCCGTTCCATTCGGTGTGGAAAACGGTGCTGAACACCGAGTATCCGTAAGTTTTCTCTACTGGGAAGTAATCACTCACTGTGCTCTGCTGGGTAATGCGACCCTTACGGGCAATCTGGCCAGACACATACAAAAGGGTTTCGGTCAAGGTCGTCTTGCCCGAGCCGTCATTGCCAAGAAGAGCAATGTTTTTAATTTCACTCGATTTGTAGACTTTCATAAGTATTTATTTAAGTTGTGGTATATTTGTATGGTATAAATCATTTTGCGGGTACAAATGTAATTATTTTTTTGAGCAAAACCTCATTTTGTTATAAAAAATTATGCTTTTTATGCTAAAAAACATGTTTTTCTCCCCTTTTCAGGGCTTCTTTGCCCGCTTTTCGCCGATTAAACTTGCCGGAACCAAAAGAAAAACGTAACTTTGCCAGCGATTAAAAACTAACTAAGAAAATGAAAAAAATAATTCTTTTCCCTATTGCGGCACTTGCTGCCGTTTGTTTTATCCTAAGTAGCTGCGGCACGAACGAGAACGCCATTGCCGGCCTTACCAACCTGAAGCATAAAAGCGGACGACAGGAAGCCATTGCCACCATCATTGCCGATGGTCTTTCGGCTATCACTGGCGACAGCACCCTCTATCTGACCGGCTGCTGGGCCTATACCGATAATGCCGGCACGTACGATACCCTTTGGTTCTACCCGGATTCGACAATTACCAGCCATTTCGTCAGCAAAAAAGATACCATCAATCTGCTGCAGACAGGCGGCTACCTGTACTATTCTTCCTATAAGCAGGCGTTGGTGCAATACAACGGAGCACACAACTACCTGACGAAGAAAGATCTTGCCAACTGGAGCATGACCTATATCTATGGCGTAAAGAAATTCAAGTCTTCCCTGCTCAATATAAACAGTCTGACCTTCTCCGAACTCGATCAGAAGACGGGCGAAGTCATCAGCCAAACCACGTATTCATATGTTGGGGAAGCGAAATAAAAACATAAAACGTTTCTTTTCAATATTGGCCGTCTTCTGGATGGCCAATGTTGTTTTGGCAGATATCCATCAGGCTCCGTGGATTGCCATGCAGCCCGACGACAGCATCGTGGTGCCGTTGGTGCACAGTCCTTTCGTGAAGCAGAGATTTGGCACTTCGAAACCCGGCCTATATACAATGCCGCTCCTGCGCCGTGTCTTCAAACTCCAGAACCGGACCGTCCGGCAAGCCACGCTGCAAGTCTGCGGCTTGGGACACTTTGAGTGTTCCATCGACGGACAGAAAGTGGGCGATCATTTTTTGGATCCCGGTTGGTCGGACTACCGGAAATCGGCAGAGTACGTGGAGTTCGATGTTACAGGGCTGCTCAATGCTTCGAAGACCCGAAAGCATGTGCTGGGGGTGATGCTGGGCAATGGCTTCTACAATATCCCCCGCGAACGCTACCTGAAACTGCTGGGTTCCTACGGAGCTCCCAAGCTGAAACTTTCGCTGCAAATCACTTATAATAACGGACAAACGGAAGAAATTGTCAGCGATAATTCCTGGCAAGCAGCTCCCGGTCCCGTCACGTTTTCGAGCATCTATGGCGGCGAAGACTATGATGCCCGACTGGAGCAAAACGGCTGGAATAGCCGAACTGGATTCAAGGCATCGGAATGGACTTCGGCCATCGTGGTCCAGCCTGCCTTCGAACCTGCTTTGGTGAAGCAACAGGGCACGGAACTGAAAGTTGTCGGCACCCGAAAAGCGTTGTCGGTAATCCCGACTCCCCAGCACACCTGGATCTACGATTTTGGCGAAAACCTTTCCGGCATCGTCCGGCTGCGCATCAAGGAACAGCCTGCCGGACGGACCATCCGTATGCTGCCGGCCGAACTGATCAAAGCCGACGGTTCGCTGAACCAAAGCGTAGCCCGTCCCTATTGGTTCCAATATACCTCCAACGGCAAACCCAACCAGTCGTGGACACCCCGTTTCTCCTACTACGGTTTCCGCTATGTGGAAGTGCAGGGCATTCATCCTGACAGCATCGAATTAGAGGCGTTACATACTTCCAGCTGTGTGTGTGCCGCACCCGTCGGCAGTTTCCGGTGCTCCAACGACACGCTTAACCGCATCCATCGGCTCATCGACAACGCCATCCGCAGCAATCTGGCCAGTGTGCCTACCGACTGCCCTACCCGCGAGAAACTGGGCTGGCTCGAACAGGATTACCTGATGCTGCCCTCGCTTCTTTGCCGCTACGATGTGACGCCGCTTTACCATCGCCTGATGCAACAGATTGCGGAAGCCCAATTACCGGACGGTTCCGTTCCCACCATTGCTCCCTATTACACCGAGTTCGGCTGGGGCTTCGACGACAGTCCCGAATGGGGTGCTGCCTTTATTCTGGCCCCCTGGATTCTCTATCAGCACAATGCCGACCTGTCGCTCATCGAGACCTACTATTCCCGAATGAAGTCGTACATGGATTATTTAAATGTACGTGCACGCGAGGAAAGGGATTCTTTGGGCAACGTCTCGAAGCCTCGCTACATCATTGCCTACGGGTTGGGCGACTGGTACGATCTCGGTCCCAAAGGCCCTGGCTACTCTCAGCTCACCCCCAACGGACTGACGGCAACGGCTACCTATTTTGCCGAAGCGCAAGCCATGCAAAAGATGGCTTCGCTGCTGCACCGAACGGCTGACGAATCGTATTTCTCCCGTTTGTCCGACAGCATCCGATCGGCCTATCGCCAATGCTATGACACCTGCTCCAGCCAGACGGCTCTGGCTATGGGTCTGTCGTTAGGTCTGTTGCCCGATTCCTGCATCTCTGAGGCGCAGGCCTTGCTTCTGGCCGATCTGCACAAGCCGCACACCACAAGCAACTCGAAAGGCACTCAGCATTGGAGCACGCTACTTACAGCCGGCGATATCGGGTATGTCTATCTCGTGCGGACGCTGGCCGAGATGGGCGAACACCAGTTGCTGATGCAGCTCTGCACCCGCACCGACATTCCCGGCTACGGCTTGCAACTTGCCAAAGGTGCCACATCGCTGACCGAATCATGGCAAGCCCTCGAAAACGTATCGAACAACCACCTGATGCTCGGTCACATCATGGAGTGGCTATATGGCTATGTGGGCGGCATCCGTCCCGACTTCAGCCGCAATCCGTCTTCCGACTACATCGTCGATCCCGCCACCAGTCTTTCCGGCATCGATTCCTGCCAATGCACCTATCGCACCCTGCACGGCGATCTGCAAGTTGCCTGGACGCGGCAAAGCAACCGTTCTGTCAGCCTTGAAGTTTCCGTTCCGGAAGGCTGCCGGGTTGAGGTTCGTCTTGGCAACCGTTCGGTGTTCATCACTTCGGGCAAACATATTTTCCGATAAAATCTGCTCGGGGGGCATCCCGAAGGGATACCATGACCACAGGCAGGGGTGCAACGAAGTGCAACCTCTGCTATCCACGCGATGACGGAGCAAGTGCCGAAGGCACGACAGAATTTTATCTTACAAACGCCAGTATGGTTTCAGGTGAAGTCTGTAATTCTGTCACAGCACAAAGGCCGGCACCCATATCTTTCAGGCTGGCTCCCATCAGATACACCTTGTCATCGATAATAAGGAATCGGTCGTGGTTCTTATGCGGCAACTGAACGAACTCGATAGCCGGATATTGCTCATTGTGCTTTTTCAAATCCGTCTGGAACGGCTCACAGTAGCGGCTGTGTATCGTGGCCGTAACGCCTTCTGAACGCTTATCCAACATCGACAGCACTCGATCGTCCACAAAGTTATCGATGAGAACTATCCTGCTCTTCGCACTCCTCACCAGATCTGAAATATATGCCCAGGCATCCCATACGCATCCTGTCTGGAATATCTGTTCGGGCAAGAGCTTTGGGGAAGATTCTTCAATCTTATTGAGTATTATTTCTATTTGGTTCTCCGTTGCCTGCATCCATTGTTTATTGTCAAGCTGTTGTAATTCTACCCGTTCTAATCTTTGGTATATCTGTGCATTAGCACCGAGGAAACGCTGCATGCCTACAAAAGCCCGCATGATGCGGATATTGGCTTCCACTGCAATTTTAGAGTGGAGAAGACCGCTCAGCATAGCCACACCGGCCTGAGTAAACACAAAAGGCAGATATTTTCTATGCTGTCCCCGAGCTTTATTCTTTAAGATCACATTTTGTGATGTTAAAAAATCGGTATCCTGATTGCCCCAATATTTTGCATTCGCAATTTGTGACTGCAAATGATGCCATTCCTCTTTTGTAAGTTGAAACATAAAATCCTCAGGGAATCGTTCGATGTAGCCATTATATTTACTTCAGACAAAATGAAATCCTTTTAGATTTTCAGCCGCAAATATACATATTATTTCTGGCATCTGCAAATACAGTGGGAGAATTTCCAGATTTTCTTTCCGAAATTGCCGTTTCAGAGGCAAAAGATAAGTGCCGAAGGTACGATAGAATCTATCATATCTTCGGCACTTGTTCCCAATTCTTGTTTTTGTCTCTATTGATACGGCTAAATTTACTATCTCACAACACTATTATAGGCACTTTGGAAAACGCGCTGGTTGATAAAGTTCATAAAGTCGGGATTATCCAAATAATTACGGCAGAACTCCGTATTCTCGTTGAGCATCTGTGCCACAATACCCATCAGCGACATATTACTTTGTTCCTGTGCCGTTTCTCGGTTGCTATTGCGGGCGGCATTTACAAAAGCTTCATCTGCCTGTAGGCGGACAGGCAGTTCATCAAGCTGTTGCTTGGCTTTGTCCCTATCAAGCCAATTGGTTCCTCACCTTTTATGACGCGGTACTGGTCAAAGTCGATTGCTTCCAGAAGTCCTTCTGTGAAGTCTTCTCTCTTCAAAACCGGTAACTTATGAACCAAAAGCATGAAATAGGTATTTAGCATTTCCCATTCTACGCTCTTGAAGGGCATCACAGCGGCAAGGAAAGGATAGGTGCGCAAAAAAGACTTAATGCTACTCTTGCAGCGTATCTGCGTATTTTCATCCAATAGGTTGAACCGTTCTACAGACTGATTGATGATTGGATCAAGTTCTTCACGCTCTTCTCCTGCCCAATACTTTTCATTCAATGTGCGAACATCTTCTTCCGTATAGATGTTGGCACTCTCTATCTCTTGAATGAGGTCGTTAAGCTTATTGGGATCGGTTTCCTTCGACAGAAGGGTGGTCTTGTAGAACCGTTGGAATGCTTCCTGTATGCTGTCAGCATCGTTGGCAAAGTCCAGAACAAATGTGTCTCTTTTCTTGGGGTGGCAACGATTCAGTCTGGACAGGGTCTGCACGGCTTTTACATCGGTCAAAACCTTGTCAACATACATCGTATGGAGCAACGGCTGGTCATAGCCCGTCTGAAACTTGTCTGCCACAACGAGTATGCGGTAAGGGTCTCGTTCCATGTTGTCTTCAATGTCTTTGGAAGGAAAACCGTTGACATCTGCTTCCGACACCTCTTTTCCGCCATATTCTTTTGTTCCAGAGAAGGCCACGATGGCTTTATAGGGGCTTTTGCGCTCTTCAAGCTGGCGTTGTATCTCATAGTAGAAGTCAATGGCTCGCAGGATGCTGCTGGTTACCACCATAGCTCTTGCCTGACCGCCGACCTTGCCTTTGTCTATCACTTGTGTATGGAAGTGCTCAACGATGATTGCCGCCTTCTGTTGGATGGTTTCCGGTTGGGCTTCAACGAAGGCCCGGAGTTTTTTCTGAGCTTGCTTCTTTTCAAATTCCGGGTCTTCTTCAATCGCCTTTACCACCTTGTAATAGCTGTTGTAAGTGGTATAGTTCTTCAAGACATCCATGATGAAACCCTCATCGATGGCTTGCTTCATCGTGTATTCATGGAACGGCCGATGACCGATTTCTCCGTCTGGTTGCTCAAATGGAGTGCCGAACATTTGCAACGTCTTGTTCTTCGGTGTTGCCGTAAAGGCATAGTAATTGGCATTCTTCACCATCTGGCGACCATCTATAATCTGGTTCAGGCGGTCTTCCAAGTCCATCTCGTCCTTTCCGGCATTACCGCTTAGGGCAATATTCATCTTCGCCGACAGCGATCCGTTCTGGCTGCTGTGGGCTTCATCGATGATGATGCCAAAACGCTTATGTTTCAGGTCAGAACCGATGGCTTCAAGAATATACGGGAACTTATGTACGATAGTGATGATGATCTTCTTGCCGCTTTCGAGGTGCTGACGCAGGGCTTCGGCACTGTCTGCCCTGTATAGTGGTTTTTCAGTTCCAACGTCATCACGGGCAGTCCGTTCAGCGAAATCATCACGTCGATGCTGTTCTGATTCTCTTTGCTGTAGAATAGTTGGCGCGTCACGCAGAAGATCTTTTTCTTGTAAAGCTCCTGTGCTGTGGGATTCAGTTCTGAAGGCAGCGGATAGTACATATCGAACAGCTCCGAAATATATCGGAATCCCTTGCGCAGCACATCGGTCACACCACGACTGGCCAGTTGCTTGTTCAACTCCGTGAAGAACTTCCGTTCTGACACCTCGCTGGCAAAGCAAGCCGTGTTTTCCACTTTCTGCTTCTGGGTGGAGAGCAGGAAACGCTTCACACGCTCCGTATCGAGCGCATAGTCCTTGCTGTAATCATCAGAAACGCCCTGTTCATACTGATGCATCTCTCGCAGATAATCTACAAGCAGCGTCTCTAATTGCTTCTCACTTACGTCTGTCGGCATAGTCTTATTTTGCTTTTGTCGTTTTTATTTCCATTCCAGACGATAGTGACACAAAAAAGAATGCAGACATCCCCGATGCTGCTCCATCTGCAACTGCACGTTTCAATCAGCCACCGCTTCCAAGGCGTAAGCCTCTCACCGCCACGTTTGTAGTATGGCCAATGGCGCAGATGGTCTCAGCAAGGCTGTTCAGGTAATGAAAACGCTCATATGCGCTCTTAAAAGTCGGCATATCCTCTGGCCAAGGAGCGATGATAAGAAGCGAACCGTAAGCGCAAGCCTCGAAACGGCTGCGTTCAGGCTTCCAGTAGCGTCCGATAGGGTCGGCCTGCACGTGAATCAATCGCAGCTTCTGTTCCAAAGCCATGTTCTTTATCCGCTTCTCACATTCGGAAATGCCAGGAGTGACCAGCACGTCTCCGCTCTGCGCTACGGAGAAAAGGCGCTGGCTCTCTGTGCGCCAGAAGTCAGTCTCTTCCGTGGGTACACCATTGGTACGGCGATGGAACATCACCTGGTGTTTTTCTGGCTGACGAAGGAGGAGCATATTGCCGAAGGCGCTGTAGCGCGTGCCTCCTATAGTGATGCATAATGCCCTTTGGAACGAGTCCGGATACTCGCGCCTCATCATGTAGCGTAGCGGATTGTCGCGGAGGTAGTGCTTCCAGTTCTCCAGCTGTCCGTCGCGCATAAGGATGTGGTCGTTGTAATTGGGCTCGAAAAGAGGAGGACGGGACGCTGAGGCTGACGCCTCATACTCGGTGGCTCCCCTATTCCACCAGGCACGACTGACACCGCCCTTGAAAGCACCGATAACGATACCCAGGTGCTTGCCTTTGGGCAATGGCTTGTTGATGCGGACTATCATGTGCAAATGGTCGGGCATAAGGCAAACCTGCCAAATATCAACCATCGGATAATAATGATGTATCTTCGGAATCTCATGATCAAGGACTGCCTGCCCGAGCGCAGACGGCTGGAGCCGTGGCTTTTCGCCACCGGCCTTGGTGGTCCCCACAACCTCTCCAAAGACACGAAGCCTACCGGCAACCACAATGGTCACCTCGTATGTACCCGGCACAGCATAATTGTGCCCAAACAAACGTCGTGTTTGACAGCTTTCCTTCATTATTCAGCGATATTACCTTGCAAAGGTACGGCTTTTTTCTTACACTGCCAAACTTTCACTTTCTTTTTTGTGTCACTATGTCAAAGATCTCTTGTATCTTGCACGAAGCTTCCGTTTTCGCGCATTTATGTCTTTTCTTACAATTCTACCATAACTAAGAGACAATAGGTTTTGATGATGAACTTGTTTATTTGAAATATAGTGTTCATAAGAAACTTGCGACAAGCGTCTTATATCCCAATGCTCAGGAATCATGCCAATCCAAGAAATGCCGCTATCTTTCATCTTCACATCAGGGTTCAATCCCTGCGTGACGACTTTGGCGATTCTGCTTTCAGCCCCAAGTATTTCGTCCAACAATCCGTCTGTGCGCTCTTCGATGCTTCGAATATCCAAGCTGATTTCCTCGATGGAGCGCAGTTGCTTCGGCTTATAGAAGTATTTCGTGAACGAGAGTTCATAGCCCGTCTCAATGCTGTTGCGGTCGATGATGGAAGTTTGATGTTCCCTTCGTCATCCAGAACCGGTTTGTTCGAGAGATTTATCTTATCATCCGTGAACTTTTCGATAATACTGCCCAGACGTTCTGCCTCTGTGAGATTATCGACCATCTGACGAAGGTGGAACTTGTCGATGATATCCTGCACATCCTTGCTGAATCCGTTCAGGTAGTCGATGAAATTTATCTTGAGCCGCAGCGGGTCGGTCTCGCTCTTCAGTGTCCTCATGGTGAAGAGAGAGGCATTGTAGAAAGGATAACCTGTGACATTATAGAGAATCGGATCCTGATTGTTGATGTGATTGTCATCCAGAATTTTCTTTTGAGACAGTAGCCGTTCTTTGGTGGGTTCCAGCAGCACGTCGATGCGACGCAGCACCATCATCGGCATGATGATCTTTTTATAATCTCCTTTTTCGAAAGCATATACAAGCACATCTGTTGCAATGTTCCAGATGAAAGAGAAAAGTTGATTATATTGTGTCTGTTCCATAATGCTATGTTTCTCAAAAATTAAAAATGGCTCTCCGAACTTCACAGCCCAGAGAGCCCGTCTGTTCTTAAATAGGGATAATCAGATCCTTTCGGACCTGTTTGGGAGACACGACGAAGCCCTGCACGCATGGCGGTTTGCCATGTGCAGTTCAGCGTTGTGCTTTATGAAGATAAAGGGAAAATCAGAGGTTAGCGAACAAGCAACGGGGGGGGGTAAAATTGCCCTCCGGATTTGGATATTATGGGTCAGTATTCCAAGTTCCATTGTGTTTCAGATTGAAAAAGTGCTTGTTTCGCGCTGCAAATATACGGATTATTTCCGGCATTTGCAAATAATTGGGGAGAAAAATACGGAAACAGGGTAAGATTTTCTGTTTTCTGGCGGTATCAGTCCAGACCGGCGCTGTGGCTGAATGCCGAGAGCAGCTGGTTCAGGTCAGACAGCAGCTTGCGGTCTTTCTTGCCCAGCGTCCGGCTGTCGGCTTGCATGAGGCGCCGGTATTTTGCCTCCTTCTGCCTGAGCGTCTTCGCGCAGCACGGGAGTTCAGCCTCCGCCAGCAGTTCCAGGAAGACCGACAGGGTCACCTCCACCGGATAGGTTCTTGAGAGGGTAACGAAGATGGCCGCCACTTGCCCCCGGTAATATCGTTCCGCGATGTTCATGGTGTTGGCCGCCCGCAAGGTCTTCAGGGCTTCCACGATCCGTGCGCGGACAAAGGGCGGAGGGGTGTGCCGCGGCTTTTCAGGCACCACGGGCAAAGACACCAGCGCCGGTTCTTTCTCTTCTTCGGCCAGCTGCTGCTTCCTTTCGTGCAGGGTTTCCAGTATATAGTCGATGAACAGATAGTTGTCGAACGATTCGTAGTCGAGGTCGGCACTCATGAGCTGCCGGGCCTGCTGCTCCTCGCTGTCTTTATAGTGGTAGCCGCCCAGAAAACTCTTCAGGAGGCTCTGCCCCGTCTTCTTGATCAGGCAGGCGAGGTCGGCGGCACAGTAGTCGGTGCCGAGCATGTCTTCCACCTGTCCGATGATCTGCCGGTCCACGCCCCTCTCCTTGCTGTCGGCAGCATAGATCGAGCGCGCCTTGCGGAGCATGTGCCCCCACGATTCGGGTTCGATGAACGTCTCTTCGAGCGTGTCCAACTGTTCCAGCTGCGACTGTATGCGGTCGGCCTGCACCACGTAATCGACGCTCGATTTGGTTTTCTCGAACAGCAGACAGGCGCAGTAGCGCACTTCGTGCAACTCGGAAAAACTGACCGGCAAAGGCAGGGGCAGGTAGTGCTTCAGGAAGGTATCCGTCAGCATCACAAACCGGGTGAGGTCGCGGCTGAAGGTGAGCGGTATCAGGCTCCTTTCGGCCAGACAGATGCAGTTCAGGCGCTGTCCAAGCTGCAAGAGCCGGTCTTTGACGGCAATCGACTCGTGCAACACCGAAGCGTCTGCCGAAAGAGGGGTGTCCTGAATGAATTTCACTTCCGGCCTCACATATTCCTGGCAGGTTTCGGGAGCCACGAGCGTAAGCACGAACCGGATGCGTTCGGGCTGCCCGTTTGCCGATGGCGTGCGCCGTATGTGCTGAACGTAGCCTTTGGTCGGCTGCTGGCAGCCCACCATGCGGTGATAAAGGTCGGTCAGATAGGGCGGCAGCCGGAAGAGGTCGGCGGGCGTGCCGTTCCTGTCGATACGGAAAACGACGTTGTCGGACAGCAGCGAATCCGGACGGCTTTCGCCCGACACACAGGCTTTCTCTAAGTCTTTGAGCGAGCCTGTCCGAAGGAACTCGTGCACCGGAACTGTTACTGTCATTTGTTTGAAGAAAAGTTGTTGATTTGACATAGTTTCAAAATAATAAGGTCTGTAAAACAATCCCCGGGTATTCTGTTTCACAAACTTCGTCCGAAATGCCGGATTTGTAGGAAAGAAATACTCAGGGATTCGTTTTAAGCGGCGCAAAGATAGTTATTGTTTGCCGAAATACCAAGGCATGGGCACTTGTTTTTTAGCAGAAACGGCAAAAAAAGGCGCAGATGAAAACTTCCGTGGGAGCCTGAGGCAGGCTTAGCCAAAAGAATGGCGCAGATATGATACATGAAGAAAGATTTTTTCGTACCTTTGCACCATGGAACAGCAAACATTAGGCATTGACAGAGATTTTTTCAT